>KB291754.1 GCA_000318405.1 Brevundimonas diminuta 470-4
CTTGGTGCGTTCGAACTTTTCCTTGGCCATGGCCAAACTCCTGTGGCCCGGGTCCGGAACGGAGGGGCGCTGTGCTCAGTTCATAAAACCTGGAGCGGGTAGCGGGAATCGAACCCGCGTATTCAGCTTGGAAGGCTGCTGCACTACCATTGTGCTATACCCGCACGAAGAATGCGGTTGCACCGCCCTTCAAATGAAGAGCGACGGTTCCGCACCCGATTCCTATCTGGACTCCCGGCCCGTCGGGCATTGAAGGCGCGTGGTGGGGGAAGCAGGACTCGAACCTGCGAAGCTTACGCAGCGGATTTACAGTCCGCCCCCTTTGCCGCTCGGGACATTCCCCCAGCGCGCCTATGTCAATGCCGGTCTGGAAACGCCGTGAACAATCTTTCGATCATTCCGCGACGAAAGCCTTCGCTGTCGGGCGACGCCTGCAGTAGAGGAAGCGCCTGAACCGAAAGCCCTGGGGCCCAAATCGGAGGCCGTCTTATAGTGTCGTCATTTCGAGAACGCAACGACCGGAAAACCGGTAAAAAACAATCTTTCCACAAGAGGGACGAAACACGCCCAAATCGGGCTCAAAGCCCCGCGCCGCAAGGACGCAGCCCTGGCGAAAACGAGCGCAGGCCCGCCCGATCGCGCCCGGACGCCGATAATTTTCTTTGGGGACGCCACCCGGTTTTGGCCGCTTTGGCGAATCCCGCGCGTCGCGGAACGGGCCGTCTGATGGTCACCGAAGACCGCGCCGAGGAGATTCAGCGCGAGAATCTGGCGAACGGCCACCGAATCGAAGTGGTCGATTCGGTCGCCCTTGGCCGGATGCTGCCCGCAGGCGCCGTGCACCAGGGCATGGCCTTCAAGGTCCAGCCGCTGGAAGGCGTCGCTCTGGAAGACCTGGCCGAACCGGCTGAAGGCGTCATCGTCATGCTGGATCAACTGACCGACCCTCAGAACGTCGGCGCCATCTTCCGCTCGGCCCTGGCCTTCGGCGCGCGCGGCATCGTCGTGCAGGATCGCCACTCCCCCGCCCTCGCCGGCGCCCTGGCCAAGGCCTCGGCCGGCGCCACCGAGCGCCTGCCCTGCGCGCGCGTCACGAATCTCAGCCGCGCGCTGGAGAAGCTGGCCGACCACGGCTGGCGCGCCATCGGCATGGACGGCGGCTCGGACCTGACGCTGGAGCAGGCGCTGGACGCTCGCCCGACCGTCATCGTCATGGGCTCGGAAGGCGACGGCGTGCGTCGTCTGGTGGCCGAACACTGCGAAGCCATGGCGCGCATTCCCATGCCCGGCGGCTTCGAGAGCCTCAACGTCTCCAACGCCGCCGCCATCGCCCTGTATGAAGCCGCCCGCGCCCAGGGTCGCGAAGGCTAGGGGATCCCCGCGCCACTTCGCCGCTGCGGCGTCTTGGCGCGGGTCCCGGCGGGCTTTATGACTCCGGCATGGACTTCCTCTCCAATCCCGAACTGATCAGTCAGGCCTCCGCTCTCGGGAAGGTGCTGATGATCGACCTGGTGCTGGCCGGCGATAACGCTGTCGCCGTCGGCCTGGCCGCCGCCGCCCTGCCCCAGGAACAGCGCCGCAAGGCCATCCTTGTCGGCCTGGCTGTCGCCGTCGTGCTGCGCATCGGTCTGGCGCTGATCACCGTCCAGTTGCTGGCCATCGTCGGCCTGCTGCTGGCGGGCGGATTCCTGCTGCTTTGGGTGTGCTGGAAAATGTGGCGTGAGCTGCGCGAGCAGGCCACCCACGACCAGGCCGAGGCCGAGGCCGAGATCGAACGGGCCATGGCCATCGAACACGGCGGCGGCCCCTCGCCCGAGGAACTGGGCCTGAAGCGCAAGACCTTCGGCGCCGCCCTGATCCAGATCATGATCGCCGACCTGACCATGAGCCTGGATAACGTCCTGGCCGTCGCCGGCGCCAGCCACGACCATCCGTGGATCATGGTCTTCGGCCTGATCCTGTCGATCGCCCTGATGGGTCTGGCCGCCAGCTTCATCGCCAAGCTGCTGAACCGCTATCGCTGGATCGCCTATGTCGGCCTGGTGATCGTTCTCTACGTCGCCCTGCACATGATCTGGGACGGCGGGCGTTCGGTCATCGTGCGCACCGGCCATGCGGATCAGTTCAACGCCTCGGCCCCCGCCTTCCTCGACATCAGCGCCGAGGAACAAGCCAAGCATCTGCGCCATGGCGGCAAGGGCGCCGACTCCCACACGCCGCACGCCCTGCCCGGCGGGCGCGAACGGCGCGACCCGCCGCCTCAAACGGTCGAGCCTCTCCAACCCGCTTCTTGAAACGCAAAAAGGCCCGGAGCGATCCGGGCCTTTTACTCAATGCCGCACGATCTCAGCGGCCTCGCAGCCAGCCCGTGACCGAAATTCTGTCACCGCCAGCGCACAGCGCCACCTGCGTCACCGAATGCGGCGTCGGCACACGCAGCAGGTTCAGGGTGTTAAAGCGGGGCGTGAACGCCTCGGCCACATTGCCGTCCTCGCCGTGGAAGGCGAGCAGCCCGCCCCAGTCGATCCGCCAGCCCGGCGTCAGGTTCAGCACATAGGCAAAGTAGCGGTTCTTGCCCTCGGCATGATCGTCATGCTCGGTCAGGAAGTGCCCGGCGCGATACCGCGTCACCTGCATGTCTGCCAGGGCGATGCGCTCTTCCCCCGTCAGGTCGCGCATCAGACCCAGAAAGTCCTCGCCGTTCAGAAAGGCCGCCAGATCGCGCCACCGCGCGTCCGCATGGCCGTCCTGCACTAGGTCGAACACCGGATAGTTGTCGTACAGATACTGAAAATCCGCTGCGGCTGATTTCTGGATCGCCTCGCCTAGACCGCGTTTCTGATCCGGCTGAAGCGAAGCCAGCCATGCGGACGGCAAGTCCACATGGCCGGTCCCGCGTCGCGTCACGACATTGAAATCCGCCTCGCGCGCCAAATCATACAGCGCCGTAGCCGAAGGCTCAGTCAGTATGGCCTCGACCTGGGCGCGTCCTGTCCGCTGCAACCGCTGGCGAATGGCCGTGCGCCGATCCGGCGACACTGCATTCAAAGCGAGTGGAGCGGCCACCGCGCTCATCCCTCGGCGCCGCTGAAACGTTCGGTCCATTCGGCAACCTGGGCGTCCTCGATCTTGGCGAACAGCACCTGGGCGGCGGCGACCGCCTGACCGGCCGGGACCAAGTTCAGCAGATCGCCCTCGACATCAGGCCACGACAGATCGGTCGCGCCCACCGTCGCCGCTATGCGGGTCGCCGCTTCGGGCATGAAAGGCGCGGTGATGCGGGCGAACAGGGCGACCAGCGACAGGCCGGTACGCACCACTACGGCGGCGCGGTCGCGGTCCGTCTTCAAGGCCGTCCACGGGGCGGATTCCTGCAGGTATTCATTGCCCAACACCCACAGGGCGCGCGCGGCCTGGGCCGCCTTGCGGAACTCCATGGCCTCGAACTCGGCGGTCAGGGTTTCCAGACCGGCCTTGATGTCGGTCGCCAGCTTGGCTTCCAGCGGGCCGGCCTCGCCGCCCTCGGGTACGACGCCGTCGAACTTGGACTCGGTGAACTTGACGATGCGGTTGACGAAGTTCCCCAGCACGTCGGCCAGGTCCTTGTTCGTCGTCGACTGGAACTGCTCCCAGGTGAAGGCCGCGTCGGAATGTTCCGGGCCATAGGCCGTCAGATGCCAGCGCCAGTAATCGGCCGGAAGCAGCTCCAGCGCCTGATCCATGAAGACGCCCCGGCCCATGCTGGTCGAGAACTTGCCGCCATACCAGTTCAGCCAGTTGAAGGCCTTCAGCTGGTCCACCGTCTTCCACGGCTCGCCCGAGCCCAGCATGGTCGCCGGGAAGCTGACGGTGTGGAAGGCGACGTTGTCCTTGCCCATGAACTGGACGTAGCGCACGTCCTCCGCGCCCTCGTCCAGACGCCACCAGGAGCGCCAGTTCCCGCCGGTCTTGCCGGCCCATTCCTCGGTCGCCGCGATGTATTCGATGGGCGCGTCGAACCAGACGTAGAAGACCTTGCCCTCCATGCCCGGGCGCGGTCCGCCGTCGGGTCCGATGACCGGCACGCCCCATTTCAGGTCGCGCGTGATGCCGCGATCGATCAGGCCCTCGTCCAGATGCTTATAGGCGATCGAGCGAGCCAGCGGCTGCCACTGGGGCGAGCGGGCGTCGACCCAGGCGCGCACATCGTCGGCCACCTTGGTCTGCAGCAGATAGAGGTGGCGCGTATCGCGAACCTCAAGGTTCCGGCTGCCTGACACCGCCGAATAGGGATTGATCAGATCGGTCGGATCCAGCAGGCGGCCGCAGTTGTCGCACTGGTCCCCGCGCGCCTTTTCATAGGCGCAGTGCGGACACGTCCCCTCAACGTAGCGGTCGGGCAGGAAGCGGGCGTCGTCGATCGAATAGATCATCCGGTCCACGCGCTCCTCGATCAGGCCGCGCTCTTCCAGCACCTTGGCGAAGTGCTGGGTCAGGCGGGTGTTCGGGGCGTTGGAGCTGCGGCCGAAGATATCGAACGACAGGCTGAATTTGTCGGCCAGCGACTTCTGGACCTGATGCTGCTCGTCGCAATAAGTGCGCACGTCCTGCCCGGCGGCGGCGGCGGCCAGCTCGGCCGGGGTGCCGTGCTCGTCAGTGGCGCAGACATAGAGGACGTCATGCCCCCGGCTTCGCATGAAGCGCGCCCACACATCGGCGGGCAGCATCGACCCGGCCAGATTCCCAAGGTGCTTGATGCCGTTGATGTAGGGCAGCGCCGAGGTGATGAGGATGCGGGCCATGATGTTCCAACGTCTGACAGGGAGGCGTCGGATATAGAGGGCGAAACGCCACGCGTCACCTTCTCCCTCCCCTTCGGGGACAGAGAGAAGGCCGGCCTGCCCTACAGCCGCCGCGCGATGCGCACGAAGCGCCCGGTCAGCAGGGCGCCCGAGATCAGGCTGGCTACGATCACCGACCAGACCAGTCCGTCCACCCCCATACGATGCGCCAGGAACCAGCCCAGCGGGATCATGATCAGGCCATAGGACAATAGGTGCATCAGCGTCGGCCACACCACGTCGCCTGCCGCGCGATTGGCCTGTGCGGCGACCACCTGCATGGCGTCGGCGACAAAGAACAGCGTCGCCAGAACCAGCGCCGGGGCCGCGATGGCCAGAATGACCGGGTCGGTCGTATAGGCGCCGACGATCAGCCGCGCCGACGGCCAGATGATCAGGGCGATGATGAAGGCCAGCACCGTCACCACGCCGATTCCGGCCAGGCCGCCGCGCATGACTCCCGCCTTGTCCGCCGCGCCATAGCTGCGCCCGACCAGCACCGCCGTCGCGGACGAAAGCCCCATCGGCACCATGAAGACGATGGCCGAGATGTTGATCACGACCGCCCAGCTGGCGGTCTGGGCGGCGCCCAGCTGACCGGCGAACAGGGTCATGGCGGCGAATGCCCCGACCTCGATGAAGTTCGACGCGCCCGCGCCCAGGCCGACCTTCATCTGCTGGCCCTCGACCGCCTTGTCGCGCTTCGGCTTCTTGAACACGCCCCAGGCCCGCGCCTCGGGCAGGCGCAGGATGAAGATGACCAGGAAGATCGCCAGCGCCGTGCGTGCGCCGAACGTCGCCCAGGCCGAGGCCACGGCCCCGTGCAGGCCGATGCCCAGCAGGTCCGGGACCAGCAGCAGGTTCAGCGCCAGATTGACCGCATTGGCCACCCACATGGCGACCATGCCCGCCTTCGGACGTTGCAGGCCTTCAAGGAAGAACTGGGCGCAGACCGAAATCAGATAGGCGGGCATCGACAGGGCGAAGACCATCAGGGCGGGCGTCGCGCCCTCGCCCAGACCGTCCTCCAATCCCATGTGCACCAGCCCGAACGGCCCGAGCAGCAGCAGGCCGATCATCGAGACCAGACCGATCTGCAGCGAATAGGTCATGCCGCGCCGCAGGACGGCCCCCACCTCGTCGCCCCTGCCCTCGCCCAGCAGGCGGGCGGTCATGACCTGCACCCCCATCATCAGCCCGACCGCCGTGGTCAGCACGACCGAGGACGGCGCCCAGGCCAGGGAGTGAAAGGCCAGCTCGCGGCTGGCGTAGTGGCCGACGACGATGGCGTCCGTCAGCCCCATCGTCATGATGCCCAGACGCGCCATGACGACCGGCCAGGCCAGCTTCAGCAGCTCGGACAGGGTAGCGCGGGTCTTGAAACTGAACAGGGCGTGGGTCATGGGAGGCCGCAACAGCCACGCGCCCATGCGCGCGTCAATCGATTTTCCGTGTGTTTCGGGCGCCTACCAGGCGCCCAGTTCGCGCAGCTCCCGCGCCAGTTCGGGCGGCAGGTCCGTCGGCTCGGCCACCGACAGGTCCGGCGGCACGTCCTTGTCGAAATAGCGCCAGCCCTGGAACGGCCGCCGGGCCAGCGGCGCGGTGCGGATGACCCGGCTGTCCAGCTTGATTTCACAGCGGCTGGCCTTGCCCTCGCCCACGGTGGTGATGTCCAGAATGCGCTGACGGCAGGTCACCACGCCCTTCATCACCCAATAAAGGGAGCCGCCGTCCTCGATCTCGGCGGCGCGCTTGGGCGTCATGCGGGTGTGGACGATGCGCCAGTCGGACCGGGCAGCGTTCGCCTCCAGCGTCTCGACCTCGGACACGCCGACGCAGAGCTTGATCATGTGCAGGGGCATGAAACGCCGCCTCTACTCCGTTCATCCCGGCGGACGCCGGGACCCAGTAAGAGCCCCGCACGCGACGCTCGACAAACATGCTCGGGCCAGCTCCCGGCGTCCGCCGGGATGAGCGGGGGTTTAATCCGCCGCCTTCACCACAGCCAGAACCGCGCCGTCCACGACCTGATCGCCGACAGCGACGTTGAACTCGGCGACCACGCCGTCGAACGGCGCGGTCAGGGCGTGCTCCATCTTCATGGCTTCCAGCACCACGACGGGTTGGCCCTTGGTCACGGCGTCGCCGGCCTTGGCGGGCGCCGCGACGATCTTGCCGGGCATGGGCGCGCGCAGGCCGCCGTCAGAGGCGCTTTCAGCCGATCCACGCGATGCGGTGAACGGCTTCACCGTCACCGCCAAGCCAGAGTTGAAAACGACTACTTCGGCGGCTTCATCACCCAAACGATAGTGGAACGACTGTCCGCTCGGCGTGACCCGAAGCGAGGCTTTCAATCCCTTTGGGCGATTTCCTGCGATCTGCTCGACGACATGCGAGGAACCTTCAAGGTCAACTGCATAGGACCACGGCTTGGGGCCTGGCGAGAGACGTGCGGTTCGCTTGGTTCCATCCACGTCCAGAACGACACGCGACGACGCGGGGGCATTCAGTCGGAAGCCGAAAAGATCGCTGATCCTTGTTTCCCAGGTGTCGGCATGATCACGCCCCACGAAACGCCAAGTCACTTCCTCTGCGATCAGCTTTGCTGCTGCGGCGACCACCCCATCCGTGACGGCAGGACAGGCAAGGTCCCCCTCCTCCGCCGCGATGAAGCCGGTGTCCACGTCACCTTCGACGAAGCGCGGATGCTCCAGACAGCGGGCCATGAAGCCTGCGTTGGTCTTCACCGGCCAGATCTCGACCTCGCGGCAGGCGTCGGCCAGACGGGCGGCGGCGGCTTCACGAGTGTTTTCGTGGACGATCAGCTTGGCGATCATCGGATCGTAGAACTGGCTGACCTCGCCGCCCTGCATCACGCCGGTGTCGACGCGAATGTCGTCGGGCATGACGAAATGGTCGAGCTTGCCGATCGACGGCAGGAAGCCATTGGCCGGGTCTTCGGCATAGAGGCGGGCCTCCATGGCCCAGCCCTTCATCGGGATGTCGGCCTGCGCCAGCGGGATCGGCTCGCCCGCCGCGACGCGCAACTGCCATTCGACCAGATCGACGCCGGTGATGGCCTCGGTCACCGGGTGCTCGACCTGCAGTCGGGTGTTCATCTCCATGAACCAGATGCGGTCGGCCTTCAGCCCATCCGACGCGTCGGCGATGAACTCGATGGTGCCTGCGCCCTGATAGTCCACGGCCTTGGCGGCGCGGACGGCGGCGGCGGTGACGGCGTCGCGCGTGGCCTGATCCATGCCGGGCGCCGGGGCTTCCTCGATCACCTTCTGGTGGCGGCGCTGCAGCGAGCAATCGCGCTCATGCAGGTGGACGACGTTGCCGTGGCTGTCGCCGAAGACCTGCACCTCGATGTGGCGCGGGCGGGTGATGTAGCTCTCGATCAGGACGCGCGGATCGCCGAAGGACGACTGCCCCTCGCGCTGGGCCGACGCCAGATTCTCAGCAAAGTCCTCGGCGCGGTCGACCTTGCGCATCCCCTTGCCGCCGCCGCCCGCGACCGCCTTGATCAGCACCGGGAAGCCGATGCGGTTCGCCTCGGCGCTCAGCGTCTCCAGCGACTGGTCCTCGCCCTGATAGCCGGGCGTGACGGGCACGCCCGCCTCGATCATCAGCTTCTTGGCCGCATCCTTCAGACCCATGGCGCGGATCGAGGACGGCTTGGGGCCGATCCAGACGATGCCCGCCGCCGCCACGGCCTCGGCGAAGTCGGCGTTCTCGGACAGGAAACCATAACCGGGGTGGATGGCCTCCGCCCCCGTCGCCTTGGCCGCCGCCAGCACCTTGGCCGCATCCAGATAGGATTCGCGCGCCGCCGCCGGGCCGATCAGCACCGCTTCATCCGCCTCACGCACGTGCAGGGCGTCAGCGTCAGCCTCGGAATAGACGGCGATGGTGCGCAGGCCCAAGCGGCGGGCGGTGCGGAAGACGCGGCAGGCGATCTCGCCGCGATTGGCGACCAGGACGGACTTGAACATTCGGCTACCTTATTGCGCCCAGCTCGGCGCGCGTTTGTCGAGGAAGGCGCGCACGCCCTCCTGGCCCTCGGCCGAGACGCGGGCGCGGGCGATGCGCTTGGCCGTCTCTTCCAGCAGGCGATGATCGATATCCTCGCCCGCCACGTCGTTGACCAGCCGCTTGGCGTCGCCCATCGCGCCCGGCGCATTGGCCGACAGGCTGTCGGTCAGCATGGAGATGAACTCGTCCACCGAGCCTTCGGGCAGGACCATGTCGATCAGTCCCGCATGGGCGGCGTAGTCGGCGTCGAAGATATTGGCCGTCAGGAACAGCTGGCGCGCGCGGCGCGCGCCGACCGCCTCGATGACATAGGGGGCGATGGTCGCGGGGATCAGGCCCAGCTTGACCTCCGAGAAGGCGAAGCGCGCGCCCTCGACCGCCACGGCCATGTCGCAGGCGGCGACGATGCCCGCCCCGCCGCCCATGGCCGCGCCCTCGACCAGAGCCACCGTCAGCGCTGGGACGTCGTGCAGGGCCTTCAGCATCTTCGCCAGGCCCATGGCGTCGTCGCGGTTGTCGCTCTCGGACCAGTCGGCGGCGTCGCGCATCCAGTTCAGGTCAGCGCCCGCGCTGAACGTCCCGCCCGCGCCGCGGATGAAGACCACCCGCACCCGGTCAGCGCCCTGCAACGTCTCGAACGCCTCATACAGGGCGGCGATGGTGGCCGCGTCGAAGGCGTTCTTCTTCTGCGGCCGGTTGATGGTGACGAAGACCACGCCGTCGGCCGTGGCGTCGATCTGCACCAGGTCGTCGTTCGCATCCGGCGCCGGATCGGCGAGCAGAGGATGGGCGATGGCGTTCATCTCCGCCGCCTCGGCGTCGGTGATGTCCAGAGCGTTCAGCTCGTCTTCGGTCGGTTTCTGGTCGGTCATGGTCGGCTCCTTGCCGAAGTGAAACGCGGCAGTACGGCTTTGGTGCAGGCTTTCGCCGGTTACATCCGGAACACGCCGAAGGTCGTCTCGGGGATAGGGGCGTTCAGGCTGGCGCTGATGGCCAGGCCCAGCACGTCGCGCGTCTGGGCCGGGTCGATGACGCCGTCGTCCCACAGGCGGGCGGTGGCGTAATAGGGATTGCCCTCGTCCTCATATTTCTGGCGGATCGGCGCCTTGAAGGCCTCGGCCTCCTCCGCCGTCCACGTATCCGCGTCGCGGTGGACGGTAGCCAGGACGCTGGCCGCCTGCTCGCCGCCCATCACGCTGATGCGGCTGTTGGGCCAGGTGAAAAGGAAGCGGGGCGAATAGGCCCGGCCGCACATGCCATAGTTGCCCGCCCCGAACGACCCGCCGATCAGGACGGTGAACTTCGGCACCTCGGCCGAGGCGACCGCCGTAACCAGCTTGGCGCCGTGCTTGGCGATGCCTTCGGCTTCGTATTTGCCGCCGACCATGAAGCCGGAGATATTCTGCAGGAACAGCAGCGGAATCTTGCGCTTGCAGGCCAGTTCGATGAAGTGCGCGCCCTTCTGCGCGCTCTCGGAGAACAGCACGCCGTTGTTGGCCAGGATAGCGACCGGCATCCCCCAGATGCGCGCGAAGCCGCACACCAGCGACGTGCCGTACAGCGCCTTGAACTCGTCCAGCTCCGATCCGTCGACGATGCGGGCGATGACCTCGCGCACGTCATAGGGGGCGCGGACATCCTCGGGGATGAGGCCGTAGAGCTCGGCCGGGTCATAGGCAGGGGCGCGCGGTTCGCGCACGTCCAGCGGCTGGGCCTTGGTCGTGTTCAGATTGGCGACGATGGAGCGCACGATCTCCAGCGCGTGCTCGTCGTTCTCGGCCACATGGTCGACCACGCCGGACTTTCGGCCGTGGGTTTCGGCGCCGCCCAGTTCCTCGGCCGAGATGACCTCGCCCGTCGCGGCCTTCACCAGCGGCGGACCGGCCAGGAAGATGGTGCCCTGATTGCGCACGATCACCGTCTCGTCCGACATGGCCGGCACATAGGCGCCGCCCGCCGTGCAACTGCCCATGACGCAGGCGATCTGCGGGATCGAGCGCGCGCTCATCCGCGCCTGATTGAAGAAGATGCGGCCGAAATGGTCGCGGTCCGGAAAGACCTCCGCCTGGTGCGGCAGGTTGGCCCCGCCGGAATCGACCAGATAGACGCACGGCAGGTTGTTCTGCTCGGCGATCTCCTGCGCCCGAAGATGCTTCTTCACCGTCATCGGGAAGTAGGCGCCGCCCTTCACCGTCGGATCGTTGGCGACGATCATGACCTCGCGCCCCGACACCCGGCCGACGCCGCAGATCATCCCGGCGCCCGGCGCCTCATCGCGATACATGCCATCGGCGGCCAGTTGCCCGACCTCGAGAAAGGGCGAGCCCGGATCCAGCAACCGCTCGACCCGATCCCTTGGCAACAGCTTGCCACGCGCCACATGGCGCTCGCGGCTGGCGTCCGACCCGCCGCGCGCCGCCTTGGCGACCTTTTCATAAAGCACGTCCCGCAGGGCGCGATTATGCGCATCCAGCGTTTTGAAAGCAGGACTGTTGCGATCGACGGCGGAAATCAGCTTGGGCATGCCTAAGGTTTAGGAGGCTTCCGCGCCGGGGGGAAGCCGTTCGGTTCACCGAAGACGAAATCGGCTATATCTCCTTCCCATGGCCCCGCTTCGACCGGACACCCTCGCCGCCGCCCTGACCCGCGCCTTCGAGGACGCGCAGGACAGCCGCGCCAGCTGGTTCGCCCTGACGCGGGGCGAGCGGCTGTTTTCCGCCGGCGACCGGGCCGACACCCTGTATCTGTTGCGCGCCGGGCGACTGGGCGTCTTCCGTCGCGACGACGGCCGCACCCCCCAGATGATCGCGGTCATCAAGCCGGGCGAGCCGGTCGGCGAACTGGCCATGCTGGCGGGGACCTCGCACATGTCGGACGTTGTCGCCCTGCGCGACAGCGACGTGCTGGCTCTGCCGCGCGAGGCCTTCTTCGACGCCGCGCGCAACGATCCCCTGCTGATGTCGGAACTGGGTCAGATCATGCTGACCCGCGCGCGTGAGCGCGGCGGCGGAACCGAGCCCAATGTCTTCGGCTTCGTCTCTGCCCGAGACAAGCCGATCCGCGCCTTCGTCGAGCGCGTCGCCCGCGCGGTCGAGGCCCAGGGCGTCACCTGCCACGTCATCGACAGCTCGGCCCTGTCATCGGCGGCCGAATGGTTCTCACGCGTCGAAGAGGCCCACGACTACGTCCTCTATGTCGCCGAGGCGGACGAGCCGAACTGGGCCGCCCTGTGCGCGCGTCAGGTGGACCGGCTGTTCCTGGTCGGCGCCGCCGACCATTCGCCGCCCCCTGCCCCGCCCGTCGCCGACGACTGGGACGACGCCGGGCAACGCACCGACCTGATCCTACTGCGCGATCCGCGGATGCCGCGGCCCAGCAACACCCGCGCCTGGCTGGACGTGTTGAAGCCCGGCCGCTGGTTCCACGCGGTCGAGGGCCTGTTCGAGGATACCGCACGGATCGCCCGGCTAATCACCGGCTCCTCCGTCGGGGTGGTGCTGTCGGGCGGCGGCGCGCGCGCCTATGCCCACATCGGCGCGCTGAAGGCCCTGCGCGAGGCAGGCACGCCCATCGACTTCATCGGCGGCGCCTCGATGGGGGCGGTGATCGGCGCCGGTCCCGCTTTGGGCTGGTCCGACGAAGAGCTGGAGCACCACATCCGCCAGGCCTTCGTCCTGTCCGACCCACTGGCCGACATCGCCCCGCCCATCATCGCCATGACCCACGCACGCAAGGTCAAGGCGTTGATGAAAGAGGCTTTCGGCGACGTGCAGATGGAGGACATGCCGCTGCCCTTCTTCGCCGTCTCGACCAATCTGACCGCAGGCAAGCTGGAGGTGCACCGCGAGGGCACGCTGCGCCACGCCCTGCGCGCCTCCATCTCCATTCCCGGCGTCATGCCGCCCGTGGTGATGAACGGCCAGGTGCTGGTCGACGGCGCCGTTCTGCGCAACTTCCCCAGCGACGTGATGCGGCGGCTGAACAGCGGCCCGGTCGTGGGCGTCGACGTGTCCCAGTCACGGGGCGTGGACGCTTCCGCGCTGGAGAATCCCCCCTCCTGGTGGCGCTGGATCCTGTCAGGCGCGTGGAAGCACGGCCCGCCGATCGTCTCCATCCTGATGCGCTCGGCCACCCTGTCGAGCGAGGCCGAGCGGATGCAGGCCCGCGCCGAGACGGACCTGCTGATCCTGCCGCCCTCGGACGGCGTCGATATCCGCGACTGGAAGGCCTATGAGCCCGGCGTCGCCGCCGGCTATGAGGCCGCGCGCGCCGCCCTGGACAGCCTCAACGGCCCGGTCGAGACCCTGCACCGTCGCCGCCGCGCCGACGCGCCAGAAGAAACAGTCGAGGAAATGGCAGAAGAGTCCTTCCCTCAGGACGTTGTGGAAACGCCTCGCCCAGCACCTGGCCCAGGCGCGTCAGGAAGGCGTCGCGGATGGCTGGGTCTTCGCAAAGCGCGGTGAGATAGGGCCGCAGCGCGGTCCCCTTCATCCATTCCAGCACGGCGTCCTCGCCTTCCAGAACGTGCAGATAGGCGGTCGTCCAGATGTCGACCTCTTCGCACAGATCCGCCACAGCGTCGTAATAGGCCTCGGCCGCCAGCAGAGGCTGAATGGTGTCCACGCCGCTCAGCCGCGCGCTCCACGGACCGTCCGCCGCCGTCTGACGCATCAGCGTATGGTGGCGCGTCTCCCAGGCCATCGGCATCTGCACCGCCAGCACGCCGCCCGGCGCCAGCGCCTCGGTCAGCCGCCGGAACAGGGCCGCATGGTCCGGCGCCCACTGCAGCGAGGCGTTGGCCAGGATCAGATCGACCGGCGCATCCGGCGCCCAGCGCTCCAGATCGCCCTGCACCCAGCGCACGTCGTCCGGCAGGCCGCGCGCCTGTTCCAGCATCGCCGCGCTGGAATCCAGCCCATGCACCTGCGCGCCGGGCCAGCGTCGTTTCAGCAGGGCGGCGTGTTGTCCCGTGCCGCAGCCGATGTCCCAGATCTCGTGCGGGTCCAGATCGTCCGGCAGATGCGACAACAGGTCGATGGCCGCGCGATCGCGCTGGCGCTCGAACCGATTGTATTGCTGGGGATCCCACGCCGGCGACGTCATCGTCGTTATTCTCCTTCGACCATCGCGAAAGCGATTCGAAGGAGAATGGTACAGCCTCTCAGGATTGAACTGAGGACCTCCGGCTCCACAAACCGGCGCTCTAACCAGCTGAGCTAAGGCTGCACATCTCTGCGCGAGGGCGGTTCTCTAGCGGGCCTCGCCGCCGGGGGCAAGCGGCCTTTTCGCCCTCGCGCAAAATTTATGTTTTATCCCCGTCAGTTCCAGCCGCGGCTGGCGATGTACTGCTGCAACTGGGCGATCCGGGTCTGATCCGACGGGTGGGTCGAGGCGAACTCCGGCGTGCCAGACTGTCGCCCCGCCGCCATCGCGCGCCACAGCGCCAGCGACTCGGACGGCTTGTAACCGGCCGCCGCCATGTAATCGACGCCCAGCCGATCCGCCTCCAGCTCATGGCTGCGCGAGAAGGGCAGCAGCACGCCCAGTTGCGCGCCGAGGCCGCCGAAGGCCTGAACCGCCTGGCCGTAATCCCCTGCCCGGCTCTGCACGGCGCCCAGCACCAGACCCGTCGTCTGGGTCGTCGACGCCCGCTCGGCCGCATGGCGCGCTACGACGTGGCCGACCTCGTGACCGATCACCGCCGCCAGTTGGTCGTCGTTCTTGGCCATGGCGAGCAGCCCGGTCGTCACCCCCATATGGCCCGACGGCAGGACGAAGGCGTTCGGCGTGGCGTCGTCGAACACCGCATAGTCCCAGTGACGATTGGTCAGGTTCGCCGCCTGGACGATTCGATCGCCGACGCGGCGAACGCGCGCGTTCTGGGCCGTGTTGTTCGACACCTTCTGGGTGCGCAGCGTTTCGTTCCACGCCGCCTGTGACTGCTGGATCAGGGCGCTGTCGTCCATCAGCACGAACTGGCTTCGCCCCAGGGCCTCGTTATAGGCGCAGGCCCCGACGCCCGCGCCAAGAACGACGCTGCTGATGGCGAGGGCGAGCAAGAGCGGTTTACGAGACATCGGACCTCCGGAAATGACTTCACCGCCATAATGCACGGCTGGCTCGACTGGCTCCATGCCTCAGTGAGCAAAGGGCTGCGCCTGGTCGCGATCCAGCGCGAAAGGAACCGTCACCATAAATTGTGCGCCCGGCTGCGCGTTCGCAGCCGTGGCTCTGGAAAGCCGCCCCTTCTGCACAATGGCAAGCGCCTGATCTCCCCATCCCTCGTTGGCGGGTTGCTCAGCCACAACGACGCAATTCTCGGGCTTGCCCGACGATGTGATGTCGCACCGGACCGAGGCCCAGGCGTCCGGCGCACGCGGCGTGGTTGCGCAGGCGCCGAGCCCGCCAACCATGACCAACAACAGAGGCGTCGCCCTTATCACCCCCAAGCCCATTCCCGAGCCCTCCCCCTTGCTTCCAATGAACCCTGGCCAGACCCACGAAAAAAGCGCCCCGAGGCGAAACCTCGAGGCGCTTCTTTTCGTTCAGTGCGATCGCTCGCTTAGTCCAGGTTAAACGGCACCCGGACCACGAACTTGGCGTTCGTTGCAGCGCCATCGACCGTGCGGGGCGAAAGCTGCCCGCGCTGGACGATGCGGACCGCTGCGGCGCCGAAGCCCATGCCCGACGGCTCTTCCGAGACGACACGGCAGTCTTCAGGACGACCGCTCGGGGTCACCGTACATTCGACCGTGGCCGAACCACCCACGCCGCGATCAAGAGCGCGCTGCGGGAAGTCCCGTTCGGTCGGACGCGGCGGGCGAGCCCACTGCGGGTTGGTGATCACCGAAGGACGCGGCGGCGCGGGCGGGGCCGGCGGAGGCGGAGGACCCGGGACGATCACGGGCGGGCCCGTGTATTCGACGCGGTCTTCCTTCTTCGTCGGCTCGATCGGCAAGGTCACCGGCGGCGGAGGCGCCGAGGTGTTGACGACCGGCTCGCGCACCTGAAGCTTCGGCGGCGGAGGCGTATCCGGCGGGGGCGGCGGAGGCGGCGGAGGCGGAGGCGGTGGCGGCGGCGCCATCAGCTCGACATCTACAGCTTCATCCACATAGTTGAACTCTTGGAGTTCGAACTTGCTCTTATAGAGGTAAAGACCCGCGAGAAGGTGAACGGCGATCGAGATGCCGATTCCGACCATTGCGCCCGTCGAAAGTTTTTTCTTTCTCGGAGCGTCGAGCAGAGGGTCGCGATGCTCGCGATGTTCAGCAGTCATGCTTGCGTCACGCCCCCTTACGACTGATCTTCGCCAACCAGGGCGACACTGTAGAAACCATTATCCTGCAAGGCGTTCATGACCTGCATGAAGTCCCCGTAACGCGTTTGCTGGTCAGCGCGGATGAAAATCCGCTCCTGCTCAGGGTCACGTGTTCCGATCTGGACCTTCAGATCTTCGCCCAACGAGCCCACCGAGGTCCGGAAGTCGCCGATCCACACTTCACCGCCATTCTGGATGGAGATGAAGACAGGCTTAGGCGGATTCTGGGCCGGCGGAGCGACGGCGCGTGGAAGCGTCACCGGCACCGACACGGTGGCGAGCGGAGCCGCCACCATGAAGATGATGAGGAGAACGAGCATAATGTCCACGAAAGGCGTGACATTGATTTCGCTGTTCGCCTCGACGGTGTACTTGCCGCCGCCGGAACCGGAAAGTTTGGCGGCCATTAGGCTTACGCTCCCTTGTCGAGTTGACGCGAGATCGAGTTGATCAGCTCAGCGTTGAACCCGTCGGCGCGAGCGCCGTAGGCAGCGATGCGGGTGTTGAAGTAGTTATAGAAGATAACCGCCGGGATAGCCGCGAACAGGCCGATACCGGTGGCCAGCAGGGCTTCAGCGATACCCGGAGCAACGACGGCCAGGTTGGTCGTGTTCGACTCGGCGATGCCGATGAACGAGTTCATGATGCCGTACACGGTGCCGAACAGACCGATGAACGGACCGCCCGAACCGACCGAAGCCAGGAACTGCTGGCCGCCCGACAGACGGATGCCCAGACCACCTTGAACGGCGCCGATGGCGTTGTTCGCGCGGTCGATCGTGGAGCCGCGGTGAACGCCGGCGACGTCCAGGCCGGCTTGACGCGACAGTTCCACTTCGCCGGTAGCGGCGGCGGCCATGTCGGCCAGCGGGTTGCCGTCGAACTCTTCCGAGGTGGCCAGGCGACGGATGTCAGCCAGGGTGCGAGCACCGCGGTACTCTTCCAGGAAGCGGTTGGTCTTTTTGCCCAGCGAGCTGAACTCGACCAGTTTGATGAGCAGCAGCGTCCAGGAGAAGATCGAGGCCAGGATCAGGCCGGCCATGACGACCTTAACGACCGGGTGCGCCATCATGAACATGGCGATCGGGGTCAGGCCCGCACCGCCGTGACCGTCGGCGGCGGCTTCTTCGGTGGGGGCTGCATCAGCGGCCGGGGTGGCGGCGTCGGCGGCCGGAGCGGCGGCGTCGGCGGCGGCGGGAGCCGAAGCGGCGGCCGGAGCGGCCGGAGCGGCTGCGTCCTGCGCCAGAACCGGCGAGCTCGCCATCAGGACGGCTGCGCCGGCCATAGCGAGGAGGATATTCGTCTTCTTATCGAGCATGTTTCGCCAGTTCCTGCTTTGGTCTGACTCGTGGAACCCAAGACGGCGACCGCGTCAGTCGGCCGCGCCTTTACAGTGAAATCTTTTCCTCCCGCCGGATTTCTCCCCCGCCGGTCGGCGCCGCAATCCTCCAAACGCCGAAACGTCTGCGGACTTGGCGACAGAGACAATATCTCGCCGCCCACAGCCTGCAAGCAGGAATGCGGTCCTGTCCCTTTGGCGAAGCCCTATCTTAGCGTCAAGGGCGGAAAATGTCTTTTCACCCCCGGCCGGACGTTGCCGGGCACACGGCGCACAAAAAATGCACGGCCACGACATGAAACGGCAACAAACTTGCCGTGTTACCGATTGTTAAGAAAAGTTTAGGCCCATGATGAATTTTCGGCTTTTTCGTGGCCGAGGCGAATATTCATCAATGAGGGGGAAGTGGTGCCTGGAGGCGGATTCGAACCACCGACACGCGGATTTTCAATCCGCTGCTCTACCAACTGAGCTATCCAGGCGTCGCTGTGCGTCGCGAGAGGCGGCTCTATAGGCGAGCCCGAACGGGCTGTCCAGACGCCAATTCACTCAATTCCGCGATCTTTTTCATCATCGTGCGCTTCTTCGGCCGGAATGGCGTAGCCGCCGGAGAACCAGCGCTGCAGATCGACGTCGGCGCAACGCTTGGAGCAGAACGGCTTATAGGCCGCGACGGGCTCGGCGCGACGGCAAATGGGGCACTGGGCCATGCGTCAGCCCTCCTTGATATGAAAGTCGCCCGGCGCGGCGTCGGGGCGGATATGGGCGCGCGGCCCCAGTTCGGCGACCCACGGCGACAGAATCGTTTCCGAGGCCGGGCTGCAATGCAGCGTCAGACGCGGCGCCGCCCGGTCCGTCGCCAGCGCCAGCCGAAGGCGATGCAGGGCGGCGCGTTCGGCGGCGCCCGGCCCGGCCAGCCGCTCGTCCGCCGGGGTTCGCCCCCACGGCAGGGACAGTTGCAGCAGCCCGAACCGACTGAGCGGCCCCACCGCTACGCCTTGCGTCCCGGAGAAGGCCTGACGCGCCATGTTCAGCGTGCTTTCGGGATGCAGGCCGACGCCCGCCAGATCCACCGCCACCAGACCGCCCCACCCCGTCAGGCCCAGCAGGCGCGCGGTCTCGCGAAGCCCCTCGCGATTCACCGCCTCGCGCCCTTTGCGGGAATCACGACCCGCGACAGGAGCGTAATCAATGTCGACCGCGATCAGGGCGCGCGTGCGCTGGATCGCCAGATCCAACCCGACCTCAGAAACAACGACGCCGCCTGCCAGCGCCTCTTCCTGAGCCTCCGTAGCGGCCCGAATGGCCTCGGCGCCCGTCATGGCGGGCCTGTCAGGGTAAAGAGCGCGCAGAATCGCCTCAACACCCGGCCCCGGCGCCACCAGGCGCGGCTCGCCGCTCGCCTCGCCCAGACGGCGCAGCACCGGCCCCTTGCGCTCGCGCGGCTCGGCGGTGATTTCCAGTTCCAGCTTGGCGCCTTCAGCCGGACGATCCGCCTTGCCCAGGGGCAGGAAGCCGAACGGCTCCCCGCAGCCCAGATCGACGAAGGCGCCGTGCAGCCCCGGCGCCAGCCGCGCCACCCGCCCCACGACGCGCGCGCCCAGGCGATATTCGGGGCGATCGTCCTCTCTATGAATAATCAGCGTCTCGGCGCGGCCGTCGCGGAACGCCACGCCTCGGGTCTCGCCCGGACCCGCGTCCAGGAAGACCTCGATATCGGCCATCAGGCCCCCTCGCCTCGCCAGCCGGCGCCGCGAAGAAGATTCGCCGCCTCATACAGAGGCAGGCCCATGACGGCGGGATGGCTGCCGACGATTCGGGTGATGAAGGCCGCCGCCCGGCCCTGGATGCCATAGCCCCCGGCCTTGCCGCGCCATTCGCCCGAGGCGACATAGGCGGCGATCTCGCCGTCCGACAGCGGCTTGAAGCTGACGCGGGTCTCGACCACCCGCCAGGACGTTCGCCCGCCATGGATCACGGCCACGCCGGTGAAGACGCGATGATTGCGTCCCGACAGCAGCCTCAGAAAGCGGGTCGCCTCGGCCTCGTCGGCAGGCTTTTCCAGCAGACGACGCCCGACAGCCACCACCGTGTCGGCGGCCAGGACCACGTCGTCAGGATGGCGTTCAGCCACGACGGCGGCCTTGGAACAGGCCAGGCGCTGGGCCAGACGCGCAGGCGTCTCGGCCCGCTGGGGCGTTTCGTCGATATCGGCAGGATCGACCAGATCGGGCGCAATGCCGATCAGCGCCAGCAACTCAATGCGGCGCGGGCTCGACGAGGCCAGGATCAGCCTCGGAGCCAGGGCGTCAGGACGCGACACGCGCGTCCTTACTTGAAGCGATAGGTGATGCGACCCTTGGTCAGGTCATAGGGCGTCATTTCGACCAGCACCTTGTCGCCGGCCAGCACCCGGATGCGGTTCTTGCGCATCTTGCCCGCAGTGTGGGCGATGATCTCGTGATCGTTTTCCAGCGTCACGCGGAATGTCGCGTTCGGCAGCAATTCGCTGACCACGCCGGGGAACTCCAGAAGTTCTTCCTTAGCCATGCGGCCTCTCTCGCCCCTGTGAATACGGCATAAGGCTCGCGCCGGGCGTGAGCGCGAGCCGTAAAAGTGAGGGCGCCTAATGCACCAAAACGCTTAGATAGTCGAGTTCAGCCCCGACGGTAGAGGGCGCAGACCAAAGTAAAGAGCCGCCGGGCGGTCTCCTGGTCCATCTCGACCTTGCCTTCCAGACGCGCTTTCAGCAGGGCGGCGCCTTCATTGTGCAGGCCCCGGCGCCCCATGTCGACCGACTCGATCTGACTGGGCGAAGAGCCGCGCAGGGCCTCGTAATAGCTTTCGCAGATCAGGCCGTAGTCGCGGATCACCGTCTTCATGGGCGTCAGCGACAGGACGTGAGTGCGGCTGAAATCCGGGCCGGTGATGTCGAAGGCCAGGCGATTATCCTGCGACGACAACTTCAGCCCATAGGGGCCGCCCTCGGCGCCTTCGGGCGTGAAACTGTTCTGCTCCACCAGGTCGAAGATGGCGACGCGACGCTCATGCTCGATCTCGGCCGTGGCCGCAGGCAGGGAGGCGTTGTCGATCTCGATCGCCGTCAGCTTGTGCGTCGCGCTCATCAGCCCGCCTCGTCCAGATGAGTCGGCGCAACGCGGGCGGGCCAGCGCTCGGACAGGTCGGTCAGGACCGCGTCCAGGCATTCGACGTCGATTCGCAGGTCCCCGCCGCCGGCGAACATCATGAACACGCGGCCGCCCGGCGCCTCGGTCGGATGAAAGTCCATCGCCAGCAGTTCCAGCGCCTGGTCCGGCAGGCGCGGCAGACGGCGGCTCTTGACCGCCTGAACGTCGCCGAACTGCATGGCCGCCATGACGCGCGTGCCCCCGCACTCCCAACAGAAGCGCGACAGGACCACCGTCAGGCGCCGCGCCTCCTTTTCCCAGCGGATGTCGACCGGACGCATGATGGCGTCCTGAAGGGCGGCCGAAATGATCTGCAGGTCGTCCGCGTCCTCGGCCAGCAGGCGCAGCGGCGCAATCGCCGCCGCCTCTCCGCCATCGCCGTCGATCTCCGGATCAGGGATGGATTCGCCGTCAGTGGTCATCGCCCTCCCCCTTGATGCGTCGGACATCGGCGCCGCAGGCGCCCAGTTTCTCTTCCATGCGCTCGAAGCCGCGGTCCAGGTGATAGACGCGGCCGACCGTCGTCTCACCTTCGGCCACAAGTCCGGCGATGACCAGAGACATCGAGGCGCGAAGATCGGTCGCCATGACCGGGGCCCCCTTCAGCCCCTCGACGCCGCGCACCACCGCCTGACCGGCATGGACGGTGATGTCCGCGCCCAGACGCGCCAGTTCCGGCGCGTGCATGAAGCGGTTCTCGAAGATGTTTTCCTGGATGACGCTCTCCCCCTCGGCCGTAGTCATCAGGGCCATGAACTGCGCCTGCAGGTCGGTGGCGAAACCCGGATAGATCTCGGTCGTGGCGTCGACCGCCTTCAGCCGCTGCGTCGGGTCGCGGCGCACGATCAGGCCGTCGTCGGTCGGCTCGATCTCGACCCCCGCCTCGATCATTTTGTCGGTCAGGGCGGTGATCAGGTCGGCCCGGCCCTTGGTCAGGCGCACCTCGCCCCCGGCCATCGCCGCAGCAAGCGCATAGGAGCCCATCTCGATCCGGTCGGGAATCACCGACCAGGTCGCGCCCGATAGGGACGAGACCCCGGTGATCGTCAGCACGTCGGTGTCCAGCCCCTCGATCTTCGCGCCCATCGCGATCAGGCAGCGGGCCAGGTCGCCGATTTCAGGCTCCTTCGCGGCCCGCTTCAGCACGGTCGTTCCGTTCGCCAGCACGGCGGCCAGCAGGGCGTGTTCGGTCGCGCCGACGGAGACGAAGGGGAACTCGATCTCGGCCCCGCGCAGCCCTCTGGGCGCGGTGGCGGAGACATAGCCCTCTTCCAGCTCGATGGCCGCGCCCATGGCGGTCAGGGCCTGCAGGTGCAGATCCACGGGACGCGCGCCGATGGTGCAGCCGCCCGGCAGGGAGACCTTGGCGTTCCCCGTGCGCGCCAGCAGCGGCCCCAGCACGTTGAACGAGGCCCGCATCTGACGCACCAGGTCATAGGGAGCGAAGGTCGAGGTCAGCTCCGGCGCATGAAACAGGGTCTCCTGCCCGTCCGCGCCGTCGCGCTCGGTCACTTCCACGCCGAACTGGCGCAGCAGCTGGCCCAGGAATCGCGTGTCGGCCAGGCGAGGCATATTCGTCAGCAACAGGGGCTGATCCGTCAGAATCGACGCCGCCATCAGCTTGATCGCCGAATTCTTGGCGCCGCTGACCGGAATGGAGCCGTTGAGGCGGTGGCCGCCGTGGATGACGATGCTGTCCATGGGTGTCGGGGAAGTCCTGGGAGGCCCGGACCCCTACGGCCCGGCGAACCGGCTATCTAGCAAGGCTGGCGGCGCAGGCGAAAGGCCGGAACGTCGCAAGAGGGATGACTTTCAGTTGCTGTCCTTGGCCGGGCGCGCACCGCCCGCGCCCGGCGCCTTGCGGCGACGCAGATTCGCACGCAGGGCGGCGGCCAGTCGCGCCGCCCGCTCGGCCTTGGCCGAGGCGGCGGGAGCAGCTGAAGAAGGAACGGGGGGCTCCGCCCCCTGCCCGTCGGCGTCTTTTGTCGACTTATCCATGACTGCAGCAGACCGCGCCCAAAGATTTTGATCAAGCGTGCATTTTTGGCTTGGCCCGGCCAAAACCTTTGGCTATACGGCCGCTTCCTCAGTGACCCGCCGCCGTAGCTCAGTGGTAGAGCGCATCCTTGGTAAGGCTGAGGTCGGCAGTTCAATCCTGCCCGGCGGCACCATCGAGGCCCAGACCTTCCGGTCTGGGCCTCGTCCATTTCCGGCCCTAATAATCCCGATCCACAGCCTCAGCGCCGAAAGCTGGTCAGGCCCCAAGCTCTGCTTTTGAACAGGCAGTCCGGGACTCTCGAAATTCTCCGAAGAATATTCGGACCTGCCGACCTTATCCCGACTAGCCAAGGTCCGGCCGCTGCCGCTAGCCTCGCCCCCATCTGTATACGTTTGATAGCCGAGGGGGCTTTCATGAAGCGCGTTCTATTGACTACGGCTGCGGCTCTGGCCGTGGCTTTCCCGGCCTCCGCCCAGGATTCCAGCCAGACGGCGACGCCGAAGTGGGATGTCCAGAATCCCATCGGCGCCCAGCGCGACGTGAACATCAACGTCGACGAAGGCACCTGGATGGCTGTCGACGTCAGCCCCGACGGCCGTGAAATCGTCTTCGACCTGCTGGGCGACATCTATGTGATGCCCATCGGCGGCGGCGAAGCCCGTTCGATCGCCTCGGGCGTGTCGTGGGACATGCAGCCGCGCTATTCGCCGGACGGCCGCTTCATCGCCTTCACCTCCGACCGTGGCGGCGGCGAGAACCTGTGGGTCATGAACCGCGACGGCTCCAACCCGCGTCAGGTGTCGAATGAAACCTTCCGCCTGCTGAACTCCCCGACCTGGACGCCGGACAGCCAGTTCATCGTCGGCCGCAAGCACTTCACCTCCTCGCGCTCGCTGGGCGCGGGCGAGATGTGGATGTACCACCGCTCGGGCGGCGGCAGCGGCGTGCAGCTGACCGAGCGCCGCACCCAGCAGAAGGACACGGGCGAGCCCGCCTTCTCGCCCGACGGCCGCTATATGTACTTCAGCGACGACGCCACGCCGGGCGGCGTCTTCGACTACTCCAAGGACCCGAACACCCAGCTCTATGTGATCCGTCGACTGGATCGCGAGACGGGCGAGATCAAACCCTTCGTCACCGGCCCCGGCGGTTCGGTGCGCCCGACCCCGTCGCCGGACGGCAAGTCGCTCGCCTTCGTGCGCCGTGATCGCTACCAGTCGGTCCTCTACGTCATGGATCTGGAGTCGGGCCGCGAGACGCCGATCTACGACGCCCTTGACCGCGACATGCAGGAAACCTGGGCCATCCACGGCGTCTATCCGGGCTTCTCCTGGACGCCCGACAACGGCTCCATCGTCATCTGGGCCGGCGGCAAGATCCGCCGCATCGACGTGGCCTCCAAGGCCGTCAGCGAGATCCCCTTCCGCGTCAACGACACCCGCCGGGTGCAGGAAACCGCCCGCTTCCCCGTCGAGGTGGCGCCGGACCAGTTCGACGTGAAGATGATCCGCTGGGCGCAGACCTCGCCGGACGGCTCCAAGGTGGTGTTCGAGGCCCTGGGCAATCTGTGGGTCCGCGACCTGCGTAACGGCGTGGCCGGAACGCCGCGCCGCCTGACGCGCCAGAGCGATCATTTCGAGCTGTATCCCTCGTGGTCGCGCGACGGCCGCTCGATCGTCTACACGACCTGGAGCGACGACAAGCTAGGCTCCATCCGCGTCGTTCCCGCTGCGGGCGGCGAAGGCCGGACCATCACGACCAACCCCGGCCACTATCTGGAGCCGCGCTTCTCGCCGGACGGCCAGACGGTCGTCTACCGCACCTCCAGCGACGGCTATCTGCGTTCGGCCCTGTGGAGCCGCGAGCCGGGCATCTACCGCGTCTCCGTGCGCGGCGGCGCGCCGGTCAAGATCACCGATTCGGGGAACACGCCCCAGTTCGGCGCCAGCAACGACCGCATCTTCGTCAGCGCGCGTGAGGGCGACAAGCGCGTCCTGCGCTCGATGAACCTGTCGGGCGGCGAGGTGCGCAACCACCTGAGCAGCGAATGGGCGGCCGAGTTCTCGGTCTCGCCGGACGAGCAGTGGATCGCCTGGACCGAGCGTTTCAACGCCTATATCACGCCCTTCGCCTCCACGGGCCGCGCCATCACGGTCGGCGCCGACACCAAGGCCCTGCCGCAGACGCGCGTCACCCGCGATGCAGGCGAATGGCTGCACTGGTCGGGCGATTCCAGCCGCCTGCAGTGGTCGATGGGACCGGAGCTGTTCTCGCGTCCGCTGAGCGAAAGCTTCGCCTTCGTCGACGGCGCCCCGGCTGATCTGCCCAAGCCCGCCGAGCATGGCGTCAAGATCGGCTTCAGCGCCGACTACGCCCGCCCGACCGGCGTCACCGTCCTGTCCGGCGCCCGCCTGATCACCATGAAGGGCGAGGAAGTCATCGAGGACGGCGTCGTCGTCATCAACGGCAACCGCATCGAGGCCATCGGCCCGCGCGGCTCGGTCACCGTTCCGGCCGGCGCCCGCGTCATGGACATGGCCGGCAAGACCATCATCCCCGGTCTGGTCGACGCCCACTGGCACGGCCGCATGGGCTCGGATCAGATCATCCCGCAGCAGAGCTGGGTGAACTACGCCGCCCTGGCCTTCGGGGTGACGACGCTGCACGACCCGTCGAACAACAACAGCGAGATCTTCGCCCACAGCGAACTGGCCAAGGCCGGTCGCGTGGTGGCGCCGCGGATCTTCTCGACCGGCACGGTCCTGTACGGCGCAGCCACGCCGACCACCGCCGTGGTCAACAGCCTGGACGACGCGCGCTCGCACCTTCGCCGGATGCAGGCCGTCGGCGCCTGGAGCGTCAAGAGCTACAACCAGCCGCGCCGCGAACAGCGTCAGCAGATCATGCAGGCCGCCCGCGAGCTGGGCATGATGGTCGTGCCGGAAGGCGGCTCGCTCTATAACGTCAACATGAGCATGCTGGTCGATGGCCACACCACCATCGAGCACTCGGTGCCGGTGGCGCGCATGTACGACGACGCGGTGCAACTGTGGTCGCAGACGGGCACGGCCTACACCCCGACCCTGATCGTCGGCTTCGGCGGCGCCTGGGGCGAGAACCACTGGTATGAGGTCACCGACGTCTGGAAGGACCCGATCCTGAGCCAGTATGTCCCGCGCCGCATTCTGGACGACCGTTCGCGTCGTCCGGTGAAGACCCCGCCGGAAGAGCTGAACCACATCTCCATCGCCCGCGAATCCAAGCGGCTGATGGATCAGGGCGTCTCGGTCCAGATCGGCGCCCACGGTCAGCGTGAAGGCCTCGGCGCCCACTGGGAGCTGTGGATGTTCGAACAGGGCGGCATGAGCGCCCACGAATCCCTACGCGTCGGCACCATTAACGGCGCCCGCGCCCTGGGCATGGACAAGGACATCGGCTCGCTGGAAGTAGGCAAGCTGGCCGACCTGGTCGTGCTGAACGCCAATCCGCTCGAGAACCTGCGGGACTCGACCAAGATCGGCTACACCATGATCAACGGCCGCCTGTTCGATAACCATATGAACGAGGTCGGCGGCGCTGAGCGCAAGCCGTTCTGGTTCGAAAGCGAAGACGGTCAGGCCTGGAGCGCTTCGGGCACGGCTACGGCCGCCGAGAGCCACAGCCACACCCACGACTGATCCCGCCGCAAGGCAGGAACGCGAAAGGGCCCGGCATCCGCCGGGCCCTTTTTCGTTGGCGGTTCTGTTTGAATGTTTCTCGCTGCCTATCTCCGCTCATCCCGGCGGACGCCGGGGCCTAATGCTTTGGCTTCAAGGCGCCAGCTCAGCGGCTAGGCTCAGGTTTGTATGAGCAGGGCAGGTCGCGTGAATGTCTCAGGACAAGCCCGAAGACGGCCGAGGGCCGGCCTCTCGCTGCGCCCTACGCCGAGACAAAAGGGGGGAGCTTACTCCCCCAGCCCGCGCACCGAGGCTTCCAGCAGGGCGTTGCGCCGCGCCGCGCGGCCTTTCAGCCAACGCATGGCGACGACCAGGGCCACCACCACCGCGCCGAAGGCCAGCAGCCACAGGGTCGGGTTGTGCGCCTCGCTCATCATCTCCAGCCGCGCCAGCCCCTTGGCGGCCAGATAGCCCGGCGCCAGCATGGCCAGCACCCAGACAAAGGCTGAAGTGACGTTGGCGATCTGGAACACGCGCTGGCGCATCTGCAGCACGCCCACCATCACCGGCACGAAGGCGCGCAAGGGACCGAAGAAACGGCCGATGAAGATCGAAGCCACGCCGTAGCGACGGCAGTACAGGCGCGTCCAGGCCAGCTTGCGGCGATGGGGCACCAGCAGGTGATGACGCAGCACGCGCGTGCCCAGCCGACGCCCGATCCAGTAGGAGATGGCGTCGCCCATCACGGCGCCGATGACGCAGCCGCCGATGACGGTGAAGGGGTCCAGCACGCCTGCCGCCACCAGTCCGCCCGCCGCAACCAGCAGGCCCGTCGCCGGCACGAAGGCGCCGATGACGACCAGCGACTCAAAGAAGGTCACCGCGCCAAGGATCACGCCGGCCCACATGGCGTTGCGGGCGATGAAATCGGCGGCCGAGGTAAGCAAACTGTCCATACTGATCCTTTGCCCGAGGGCATATGGGATCACGGCCTATAAAGGGAATGCGGCGATGCGACGCTCAGGCCTAAAAAAGGTCTGCGTGGCGAATGGGACGCACTTTATCGGCGGTCTGACTATCGACCGGCGTCGCCATCCCGGTCGCGCGCGGGCTCAGCCTGCCGCTCGTCCGTGCTGAAGGGGCGGATGCGGCTGGGGCGTTCATGCGGACTGCGCACGCCCATCGGTCCCGGCATGGCGCCATAGGCGTCGCGCCAGCCATAGCCGTTCAGCCCATAGCGGCCCGCGCCATAACCGTAGGGCGCATAGCCGTAGGGGCCGTATCCATAACCCCAGGGCGCATTCTTGGTCTGGCTGACGCTCAGGTTCAACGTGCCGTTTTCGCCCAGCGGCATGGAGACGGCGGCGGCGAAGTCGCTATAGCCGCCGGTGCCGATTCCGGCGCTCACCTCGCCGTGCATCTTGCGCGGCGCGGCCTCTTCCCATGCATCGGCCCATTGCTCGACCGGGCGCGCATCCGTCTTGCGCTCGCCGATCCAGCGGGAAATCTGCTCTTCGGTGCTGAGGCCGTGCGGCGCCGCCGTCTGCAGCGTCACAGCAGGCGAGGCCTCGCCCACGGTCTCGGCCAGCGCGGCCGCGCTGGCGGTCGGCACGGCGCCCGAGCCCGCGCGCGGAGCGGTTGAAACCACGCCCTCGGGATCGCTGTTCGCCAGCAAGAGGGAGGCGGCCATGAGTTCGATCAGCATACGCATCTACTCCCGTTCACGACCACCCTACCCCTAAATGCGGCCAAGGTCAGGCGGTCCCATCGCCGCGCCCCAAAGGATCCGGCAGAGCTTCGCCCTCGGCCACGAAACTCAAGGCGACCGAGTTGATGCAGTAGCGCAGGCCCGTGGGCGGCGGCCCGTCGGGGAAGACGTGGCCCTGATGACTGTCGCAACGGGCGCAGCGCGTCTCGACGCGCACCATGCCGTAGCTGTCGTCGCGCACGGCGCGGACATGGGCCGGATCGACCGGCTCGGTGAAGCTGGGCCAGCCGGTGCCGCTCTCGAACTTGGTCCGCGACCGGAACAGCGGCAGGCCGCATTCGCGGCAGCAGAACACCCCTGCCCGCTTTTCGCCCAGCAACGTCCCGCAGAACGGCGCCTCGGTGCCGTGCGCCAGAAGCACGCGCTTTTCTTCAGGCGACAGGTCGGCCTCCAGCGCCACGCGCTGGCTGTCGGTCGGCGGCGTGAGGTCATAGCCGGAGGCGGAACGCATGGCTGCGTGGGATTCGGTCTGGGTCATGGTCTGAAAATAGGAAGGGCCGGACGGTCGTTCCACCGTCCGGCCCTCGATAGGCTGATTAAGTTCGTTGCGATCAGGCGCCGAACAGGCCGGCGACCCACGCGCGAACGGCCGTCTCGTCGGTGGCGTCGCCCGTGTAGGCCAGGGCGCCCGCGGGCGCGTAGGGCGAGTTGTTGCCGCGCTGGCGCGTCGTCCAGGCCTTATGGCCATAGCTCAGGTCGGCGTAGTTGGACGGCAGACGCAAAGTCGTCGGCTCGATGAAGATGGTGTCCTCGGCCGTGGTCGAACCGGCGATGCGCACGTTCGGCAGACGGCTCAGCAGGTCCAGCGTGTCCAGGCAGCCGCCCGAGCAGCCGGCGTCCACCAGCACGACCACCTGACCCTGCACCGGATTGGCGGCGCCGGTGTCCGGCGTGGCCGGGCGGCCCGGCATGACGAAGGTCGGCTGACCGGCGGCGATGGCGCTGTCGAAGGCGGCGACGATGGCCTGGGTCTGTTCGATCACCGCGCCCGATTCCTGAACAAAGCGCGGATCAGACTGCATCCGGTTCAGGGTGTCGGCGAACCACTGGCGGTTGCCCGGCGTGGCGCGATAGGTGATCTGGCCGGCTTCCGGCTGGCGGCTGACGGTGAATTCCGGCGACCAGATGCGGTTGGCCAGGCCATAGCCGCGCGAGGTGGCGTTGGCCGAGGAACCGTTGGCGCCCCGCAGGTCCAGCACAAAGCCCTGCGGCCCGCGAATGACGGCGGACTGGGCCTCGACCTGGGCGAAGAAGGCGTCCCACGCCGCGTCATCGGCCAGCGAGTGAACGCTGACCCACGGACGGCCGTCGACCATCTCGACCGACAGCGGCGCGCCCGACGGCGTATAGACCGAGGCGCGATAGGCGGCTTCCAGATTCTGGGCCGTGGCCGGCTGCGGCGACAGGGTGAAGCTGCGGGTGCGGCGGCCGACCTGGAACTCGCAGGTCCCCGGCACGCCCGTCGTCATCGGGTTGTTGCGGTTCCACAGCAGATAGGGGGCGCTGCGGACACGACCGGCTTCGGTCGTCAGGTCGCCCTCGAACTGGTCCAGCTTGGCCTTGGCCAGGTCCTCGATCGGCTCGGCGTTGCAGCTCTTCAACACAGCGCCCAGCGGCGGCGCGCCGCGCACGCCGTCCTGAACATAGGAGACGACATACTGGCCGTTGCGCCAGGCCGTGGCCACGCCCGGCCAGCTGGTGGCGAAATACGGACCGAGACCTTCATAGGTCGGCCGGGCGGCGATGTTGGAATCGCGGAAGCCGTTGGCGTACCAACGCAGCAGATAGGCGTGGCTGTCGCCGCTGTTGACCTGTCCGGCCTTGGCCTGCGCTTCCTGCAGGCCGGTGTCCAGCCAGCCGCGGAACGTCGCGCTGGCCTCGCCCGGCGTCACGGCGGCCGGATGGTTGTCGCGCAGGGCCGCGTGCATGGTCTGAAGGTCCTGACGCGCCAGATCGCTGAAGTTCTGGGCCGAGGCGGCCGAGGCGGCGAAGCTCAGGGCCAGCACGGCCGCCGAAGCGGAAAGCAGGCGTTGCATGGGGGTTTCTCCCAGTCCGTTCAGTATGCGGGTTGGTCTTGTTTTAGACCCATTAACGGCGCCGTCGCCACCCCTGTGACGAAATTGCACCGCTTTGCGGACCGCGGCGTTTACGCGCGCCCCTTTCCCGACTAGGCCGGTTATCCGCAGGCGCAAAACGCGCCGAAACGCCGCGTGCTCGCAAGAATGACCGCCCTGGCTGATCTGTTTTTGAACTCTACGGGACGCATCGGTCGAATCCGCTTTTCAGCGGGCGCCGCCTGCCTGATCGGAGCCTGGATCGCCGTGGATGTTTTTCTGCGAACGCCCGGCTGGCTTCACGCCCTGATCGCGGCCGCCCTGCTTTACAGCGGCTTCTGCGTTCTGTCGCAGCGCCTGCACGACCGCGGACGTTCAGGCTGGTGGAGCGGGCCGATCTTGCTGGCCTTCGCCCTGGCCTGGCCGCAGCCCATGACCCTGCTCGGCTGGATCGCCGTCGCAGGACTGGCCTTCGTCGCCGTCGACCTGGCGATCCTGCCGGGCCAGAAGGCCTTCAACCGCTACGGCGCCGCGCCCGGCGCCCCGCGTCAGACCGGCGCCACGCCCGGCTGAACCGGGCCGAATACCCGCTGGAAGGACGACTTCAGCGCGTCATCCGCCTCGTCCATCGTCGCCAGCACGCCCAGATCGACCAGGCTGGTCACGCCGTGTTCGGTGATGCCGCACGGCACGATGCCGCCGAAATGATCGAGGTCCGGCTCCACATTCAGGCTGATCCCGTGGAAGCTGACCCATTTGCGGACCTTGACGCCGATGGCGGCGATCTTGTCCTCGCGGCTCCAGCCCGCGCCCTTGCGCTCGACCCAGACGCCGACGCGGCCCTCGCGCATCCCGGCCTGAACGCCGAAGCGGTCCAGGGCGCCGATGATCCAGTCCTCCAGCCCATGTACGAAGCCGCGCACGTCCTTGCCGCGCCGGTTCAGGTCCAGCATCACATAGGCCACGCGCTGGCCCGGCCCGTGATAGGTGTACTGCCCGCCCCGCCCTGTCCGGTGCACCGGAAAGCGGTCGGGCGCCAGCAGGTCGTCGTCCTTGGCCGAGACGCCTGCGGTGTAGAGCGGCGGGTGTTCCAGCAGCCAGACCAGTTCTTCGGCTTCTCCCGCCGCGATGGCGGCCACGCGCGCCTCCATCGCGGCCTCGGCGGCGGCGTAATCGACATAGCCGGACGACAGGGCCCACTGGACAGGGCGCCGGTCCTCGCGAAGCAGGCTGCGTTGGGAAGAGTTTAACGGGTCGGCAAGCATGATGCCCTCAATGTGGGGCCGAACGCGGCGGCGCAAGGGCCCGCCCGTTGAATTGCGAGTATCCTCTTTGAGCCAGATCGATGCCGTCGATGTCGAGATTTCGGTCGTACTGGGCCGTTCGGTCCTGCCGATGCAGCAACTGCTGCGCATGGGCCGTGGCGCGGTGATCCCTCTGGACGCCTCGGAAAAGGACGAGGTCTGGATCCTGGCCAACAACCATCCGGTCGCGCGCGGCGAGATCGAGATCCGCGACGACCGCATCGCCATCACGGTGACGCGCCCTGCGGACGTCTATGACTTCATGGCCGGGGCTGCCTGAGCTATTCCCTCGCCTGTCTGGAGAAGGAATTGCGCCTCCCTCCGCTATTTCCGCAAAACGCTCTTTTCTTTCCGCTCTCTCTCCGCTATTGCCCGCCCTCCGATGCGAGCGGTCGTGGCGGAATTGGTAGACGCGCAGCGTTGAGGTCGCTGTGGGGCAACCCGTGGAAGTTCGAGTCTTCTCGACCGCACCATCTGATCTGACAGGGCGAATCTCGGCTAGATACGGCTGATATCAACTCCAGAGGAGGCAGACACGTGACCCACACGGACCTTGCCCCTCTGCGCCCCGAAGACCCTCATCTCGAAGACGAAGATCACGCCGCCCTCGGCGAGGACTACGCCCTCACGGCGGCTTTCGTCGAAAAGGTCGTGGACGCGGCCGACGACGGCGACGGCATGCGGCTGCGCAGCCTGCTGGAAGACCTGCACCCCGCCGACGTCGCCGATCTGATGGGCTTCCTGACCGCCGAGCATCGCTCGGTCGTGGTCCAGTGGCTGCCGCCCGATCTGCTGGCCGAAGCCCTGCCCGAAATGGACGACGGCATCCGCGAAAAGGTGCTGGAGCGCGTCCCCTCGGCCACCCTGGCCGAAGCCCTTCAGGAACTGGATTCGGACGACGCCGCCTCGGTCGTCGAAGACCTTGAGGAAGACCAGCGCGAGCGCGTGCTGGCCGCCATGCCCGAGGTCGAGCGCGCCGCCATCGAATCCTCGCTCGGCTATGAAGAGGATTCGGCCGGCCGCCTGATGCAGCGCGAGTTCATGGCCGCGCCGCAGTTCTGGAACGTCGGCGACACCATCGACCACGTCCGCGCCCAGGGCGATCACCTGCCCGAGCTCTTCTTCGACATCTATGTCGTCGACCCGATGAACCGTCCGGTCGGCGGCGTCGCCATCAGCCGGATGCTGCGCAGCCCGCGCACCACGCCGCTGACCGAACTGATGGAGCCGGTCAACGTCATCGAGGTCGACGTCGATCAGGAAGAAGTCGCCTATATCTTCGAGAAATATCACCTGATCTCGGCCCCCGTGGTCGATACGGCCGGGCGGCTGGTCGGCCAGCTGACCGTCGATGACGTGGTCAACATCATTCAGGAAGAGAACCGCGAGGACATCCTGCGTCTGGCCGGCGTGTCCGACGAGGACCGGTCGTCCAGCGTGATGGAGATCGTGCGCGGCCGCGTGCCGTGGCTGGGCATCAACCTGTTCACCGCCGTTCTGGGCGCCAGCGTCATCGCCCTGTTCGAGGGCACCATCCAGCAGATCGTGGCCCTGGCCGTGCTGATGCCCATCGTCTCGGCCATCGGCGGCAATGCGGGGACGCAGGCTTTGACCGTCACCGTGCGCGCCCTGGCGACGCGCGAGCTGAACGCATCGAACGCCCTGCGCACCTTCTGGCGCGAGATGGCCGTGGGCCTGGCCAACGGCTTCGTCCTGGCGCCGCTGATCGGTCTGGCGGCGGGCTTCTGGTTCCAGGACTGGAGGATCGGCGGCGTGATCGCCACGGCCATGATCCTGAACCTGCTGGTCGCCGCCAGCGTGGGGGTGCTGACGCCGCTGACCCTGGCCAAGCTGAAGTTCGACCCGGCCGTGTCCTCGGCCGTTTTCGTGACGGCGACGACCGACTTCTTCGGCTTCCTGATCTTCCTGGGCCTGGCGACCATCGTCCTGCTGTAAATATGACCTGAAACGGCCCCGCCCGTTTCGGAACAAGGCTTGCTCCGCCCCGCTCAGGGCGAGAACGCCCGTTTCGAATTGGGTCAGTCCGTGTCCGCAGCCGCGCCGCAACGCCGCAAGGTCTCTCGTGAAGGCCTTCTGCTGATCAAGAGTTTCGAGGGCTTTCGCCCGCGCACCGTGCTGCGCCGCGACGGGACGCCGGTCATCGGCTATGGCCACTCGCGCTCCGCCCGCCCCGGCGCCGTGGTCAGTGAAGCCGAGGCCGAACTGCTGCTGCAATACGACCTGATGCCCATCGTCGCCCTGTTGAACGAGCGGGTGCGCCTGCCGCTGAACCAGCACCAGTTCGACGCCCTGGCCAGCTTCATCTTCTCCATCGGCCTAGAGCGTTTCCAGACCTCCGACGTGCTGGAGAAGCTGGACGCCGACGCCTTGCCCGAGGCCGCCGACGCCCTGTCCGCCTGGCCCGAGCGCGCCTCCCCCCCGGTGGACGCCCTGTATCGCCGCCGTTCCGCCGAGCGCGCCCTGTTCGACACGGCGCCCGACCAGCCCGCCCCGCTGGACGCCCTGCTGACCGCCCCGGTGCGCGGCCCCGGCGCCGAGGCCTCGTCCTCCGACACCCCGCCGCCCAGCGTGCCTGTCCTGCGTCACGAGAAACGCCCCGCCAAAGACGCCGCCGGCGACGCCGCCCTGGGCGACAAGGGCGCCGTCCTGTTCATCGGCGGCGTCGGCGCCCTGGCCTTCGCGGCCGGAATCGCCGCCTTCCGCCGCGCCCTCAACGCCCCCGCTTCGGGCGACGCCACGGTGGTGATCGGCGCCGGTCTGGCGGCGGCGGGGCTGGTCTTCATCGGCGTGGCGGCCTGGAGCTTCCTGCGCGGCAAGGACCTTCCGCCAAAGCACAAACAGTCGCGCTAACAGGCGTCTTTGCGAAGGCCGCGCGCGATGCTACGCCTTTGGCATGAGCATTCCCTTCGCGCCCCAATCCATGGAATTCGGCCTCGGCGAGACCGCTGACGCCATCCGCGACACGACCGCCCGCTGGGCCGCCGAACGGCTGGCCCCCCGCGCCGCCGAAATCGACGAGAAAAACGAGTTCGCCCGCGACCTGTGGCCCGAAATGGGCGAGCTGGGTCTGCACGGCATCACCGTCGAGGAAGAGTTCGGCGGCCTCGGCCTCGGCTACCTCGAACACGTGGTGGCGATGGAGGAGGTGTCGCGCGCCTCGGCCTCGATCGGCCTGAGCTACGGCGCCCACTCCAACCTGTGCGTCAACCAGATCCGCCGCTGGGGCACGCCCGAGCAGAAAGCCAAATACCTGCCCAAGCTGATCTCGGGCGAACACGTCGGCTCCCTGGCCATGTCCGAGGCCGGTTCGGGCTCGGACGTCATGTCCATGCGCACCCGCGCCGAGAAAAAGGGCGACCGCTACGTCCTGAACGGGACCAAGTTCTGGATCACCAACGCCCCCCACGCCGAGACCCTTGTCGTCTACGCCCGCACCGGCGACGGCAACGGCGGCGTCACCGCCTTCCTGATCGAAAAGGGCATGAAGGGTTTCAGCGTCTCCAAGAAGCTGGACAAGATGGGCATGCGCGGCTCGGACACGGCCGAGCTGGTGTTCGAGGATTGCGAAGTCCCCGAAGAGAACATCATGGGCGGCGAAGGGCGCGGCGCGGCCGTGCTGATGAGCGGTCTGGACTATGAGCGCGCCGTGCTGTCGGCCGGACCTCTGGGCATCATGCAGGCGGCCCTGGACGTGGTCCTGCCCTACGTCCGCGACCGCAAGCAGTTCGGCAAGGCGATCGGCTCCTTCCAGCTGATGCAGGGCAAGGTGGCCGACATGTACGTCGCCCTGAACAGCGCCCGCGCCTATGTCTATTCGGTCGCCCGCGCCTGCGATCAGGGCCTGACCACCCGCTATGACGCCGCCGGAGCGATCCTGCTGGCCTCGGAAAACGCGGTGAAGGTGACGCTGGAGGCGGTCCAGGCTCTGGGCGGCGCCGGTTACACCAGGGAATGGCCGGTCGAGCGCCTCGTCCGCGACGCCAAGCTCTACGACATCGGCGCCGGCACCAACGAAATCCGCCGCTTCCTCATCGGTAGAGAACTGCTGGGAAGCTGACGGAACCACCAGGCGGGCAAGCGGTTGCTCCTTCTCGAAAGGAGATCGGTCATGCCCGCCAAGTCCGCCGCCCAGCAGAAAGCCGCCGGAGCCGCCCTGTCGGCCAAGCGCGGCGATACGCCCAAGTCCAAGCTTAAGGGCGCGTCGAAATCCATGATGGAATCGATGAGCGAGAAACAGCTTGAAGAATTCGCCCACACCAAGCGCAAGGGCAAACCCGAACACGTGTCGAAGGAGTAGCTTTCCATTTCGCTGCAACCGTCACGGCGGGGATGGCGCCAAGCCGCGCGGCCCCCTAACGTCGCGGACGGCCCTGCCTTGAGTCTCGCATTGATGACGCCCGTACCCGCCCCGCCGCCCGATGAGGGGCGGACCTTCTCCGACGTGCTGGAGCGCCTCGGGCAGGGCGAAGGCGATAAGCTGTCCCTTCGCGAAATGGTCGCGGCTTTCGGTGAACGAGGCTTCGGCGCCGTCATCCTGATGCTGGCCCTTATGGCGCTGTTTCCGTGGCCGCCGGGCGGCAAGGCGGTCTTTTCCGTGCCGATCATCCTGATCGCCGCCGAGCTGGCGCTGCAGCGCGAGAAGGTATGGCTGCCGCGCTGGTTGTTGAACCTGTCGGTGAGCCGTCAGTCCTATCGGTCCGCCACGGCGAAAATCCTGCCCCGCCTGCGCCGTGTCGAGCGGTTGACCCGGCCGCGCTGGCCGGTCCTGACGGGCGAGGCCGCCGATGTCGCCATCGGCGTGATCTGCATTCTGCTGGCCCTGATGATGGCCCTGCCGGTGCCGTTCGGCGACGCCCTGCCCGGCCTGACCCTGGCCCTGTTCGGCTTAGGCATCATCCAGCGTGACGGCGCCTTCATCCTCGCCGGTCTGCTCGGCTCAGCGGTGTGCGGCGTCTATCTGGCCCTGGTGTGGACCACGGTGGTCGCCGTGGTCAGCGGCGTCGCCCACTGGGCCGCCAACCTGTTCTAGCCCTCAGTCCGCGTCGGTCTGACCGCTGAGTCCCTGCATGATCATGCGGTTGATCTCGATCAGGGTCGAGAAATCGTCCTCGCCGCGCATGACTTCGGACGTGTTGCGGTTGACGAACAGGCTCAGCGAAATGAACTGAGCCCGCATCGCCTGCGGCAGGGCGTTGTCCGGGTCCGTGCAGGCGGTCGCCAGCGCCGACCACAGCCGCCGGTTCCAGTCCAGCGCGTCCATCCGCCCGGCGACATCCGACTTGTCCAGGGTCGAGGCGTGCATCAGGGCGCGCGTCACCTGGCCGAACAGCCGGTATTCCATTGCACGCGGGGATTCAGCCCGCGTCGCCGCCGTCTTGTACGCCTGAAGCGACATTGCCGAGCCTTTGATCTTCGTAATCGACGATTTTGCGAGCGCCCATCAGGGCCTTGTAATACTGACGCGCCAGCACGTGCTTCGAGCAGGCGACGCATTCGCTCAGGATGTCCGGATTGCGCACCGCGCCCATGAACTCCGTCAGGCGCAGGGCGAACTCGTCATAGAATTTCGGCGCGTCGGCCTCATCCAGATACATCATCATGACGGGGAAATAGATGCGGCGCGCGGGCGTCGTGACGTCCTCGGGCTGCATGATGTCCTTTTCGCGCAGCACGCTGGCCTTGTTCTGAAGGATCAGCACGCCGCGACGGTCGCCGTTCTGGACGACGGCCCCGTTCAGCACGAATTTCTCGCCGGGTTTCAGCGACAGTTTCAGAGGCAAGGGAAGGTCTCCGTGGCGCCGCCCTCACCGTGACGGCCGGCCGCTGATGAACTGTAAAGCGACGTGGTTAACCATCCCTTCACTTCGCCCCTGCCCAGCGTCATGGGCCCCTCCCCAGCGTCATGGCCGCACAGGCGGGAACGCCGTGACCAGCCGAGCCGTTGATCTGGTCGGAAGGGAGACAATGATGGCAGGACCCGACTTCGACACCGACGCCCAGGATCAGGCCGAGGTCTACGACGAGACCCATCTGGACGATGACGGCGACGGCGACCTGTCGTTCGACGAGGTCGATGACGTGCTGGACGTCACCCAGATGGATGGAGACGCGGACGCCGAACCCTTTGACGAGGACGACCCGGATCTCGATGCGGAACTGGCTCTGGACGGCATAGAGGCCGAGGCGGACGCCCTGCTGGGCGTCGACAGCGTCCGGCTCAGCCAGGCCGACGGCGATGGCGCTCCTGCCTCCGGCGCGGACGAGGTGGAGCTGGTCTACGCCGGTCTGATGCGCAACCAGCGCGGCGCCCAGGCCAGCGCCGCCCATTGGGAAGCCAAACGTCTCTCCGACGACGACATAGAGGACCTGGGCTACGGCCCCGAACAATGAGGAAATCCATGACCGACAAAGCTCAGACCAAGACCCAGGAAGACGCTGACCCCAACACCCCCCCGGCCAAGCGCGCGCCGCACGAAACCGGCAAGCCCGACCAGCTGAAGGACAAGGAAAAGGACGCCGAGAACCGCCAGGAAGCCCTGATCGATGAGGGCGTCGAGGAAACCTTCCCCGCCAGCGACCCGGTGTCGGCCAAGCGCATCACCTGATCCTGCCGCCTGTTCACACCCATCTCTTTAAGCTACCTGCTCCCTTCCCCCGGAATGGAGCAGGTTTCGCATGAGCCGGTTCGAAGGCACGTCCAACTACATCGCCACCGACGACCTGAAGGTCGCCGTCAACGCCGCCGTGGCGCTGGAACGCCCCTTGCTGATCAAGGGCGAGCCCGGCACGGGCAAGACGGTCCTAGCCTATGAACTGGCCCGCGCGCTGAACGCCCCGCTGATCACCTGGCACGTCAAGTCGACGACCAAGGCCCACAACGGCCTGTATGAATACGACGCCGTATCGCGCCTGCGCGACAGCCAGCTGGGCGACGAGCGCGTGCACGACGTGCGCAACTATCTGAAGAAGGGCAAGCTGTGGGAGGCCTTCACCGCCCCGACCCGCCCCGTCCTGCTGATCGACGAGATCGACAAGGCCGACATCGAGTTTCCCAACGACCTGCTGCAGGAACTCGACCGCATGGAGTTCTACGTCCAGGAGACGGACGAGACGATCCGCGCCGAGGTCCGCCCCGTCGTCGTCATCACCTCGAACAATGAGAAGGAACTGCCGGACGCCTTCCTGCGCCGCTGCTTCTTCCACTACATCCGCTTCCCCGACGCGCAGACGATGCAGGACATCGTCGAGGTCCACTTCCCCGGCATCAAGCCGCGCCTGGTGTCGGAAGCGCTGAAGACCTTCTACGAAATCCGCGACACGCCGGGCCTGAAGAAGAAGCCTTCGACGTCGGAACTGCTGGACTGGCTGAAGCTGTTGCTGGTGGACGACGTGGCGCCGGAGACCCTGCGCGAAAAGACGCCGGGCAAGCTGATCCCGCCGCTGCACGGCGCCCTGCTGAAGAACGAACAGGACGTGCATCTGTTCGAGCGCCTAGCCTTCATGAACCGTCGCGAAGGCGCCCGTCCCGGCGGCTGACGGGGCGACTGATTTTCGCCCCTATCCCGTCGCCTTTCGATTACCGCGATTTCACTGGTCCCGCGCCGCTTATGGCGCACAATCGGGACCTTGAGTGGAGCCGACCATGCAACAGATCACCTGGCCTGTTATCGCCCTGGCGCTGATGACCGCCGCCTGCGACAACCCCGGCACGGTGCGCATCACCACCTCTTCGACCTCGGATTCGTCCGGGGTGCTGAAGGTCGTCGACGCCCTGCAGTGTCCGCAGACCCAGGGCGTGCTGACGCGCAAGGGGTCGGCCCGCGCAGACGGGTCGTGCGTCTACGGCGGGCCGCGCGGTTCGGAAGTCATCCTGCAACTGGTTCAACTGGACGGCCGCTCTTCCGCCGAGGCCCTGAAAAGCTTTGAGAACCGCCTGACCTCCGACCTGCCCGAGGCTGTGGCCGAGGTGGAGGCCGAAAACGCCCGCGTCGAAGCCGAGGCCGCCAGGGCCGAGGCGGACGCAGCCCGCGCCGAAGCCGATGCGTCCCGCGCCGCCGCCGAAGCCGAGGCCGCCGCCGGCGAAACCGCCCAGGTCAGAATGCCCGGCCTGCGCGTCGATGCTCAGGGCGACAAGGCCAGCGTCCGCCTGCCCGGCATGAAGATCGAGGCCGACGGCGACCGCGCCAACATCCGCATCGGCGGCCTGACCATCCGCGCCGACGACAAGTCCAGCCGGGTCAATGTCTCGTCCCGCGACGACACGGTGAACATCGACGCGACCGACGGCGCCGCCCGCATCCGCACCAGCGCTTCCGGCGAGGCGGTGCGCGCCACCTTCCTGATGACCGGCAAGGAGGTCTCGGCCAGCGGCTGGCGCACGGTCGGATACGAGGCGCGCGGCCCGGTCGGCGGCCCCATCGTCGTCGCCACCGTCCGCAGCAAGGACCGCGACCCGGACCGCCTGTTCGACGCGGCCAAGGCGCTGCTGACTCTTAACGTCGGCGATTAACCCCCATCTATCGCAACGGCCGCCCTTGATCGCGCGTTCGGTCTGAGTCACCAGCCTGAGCATGCGCAACATCAAGACCTTGGCCGAAGAAATCGAAGACGCCGGCCCCGCGCCTCGAGTCCGCAAACCCAAGCCGCCGCGCGCCTGGCAGCGGATGCTGTCGGGTCGCCGCCTGGACCTGCTGGACCCGTCGCCGTTCGACATCGAGATCGAGGACATCGCCCACGGCCTGGCCCGCGTCGCCCGCTGGAACGGCCAGACCATCGGCGAGCACGCCTTCTCGGTGGCCCAGCACTCGCTGGTGGTCGAGGAGATCGCCGCCCACATCCGGCCGGGGCTGGAGCCGAAATGGCGCCTCGCCGCCCTGCTGCACGACGCCTCGGAATACGTCATCGGCGACATGATCTCGCCGTTCAAATCGGCGCTGGGCTCCAGCTACAAGGATTTCGAGGCCCGGCTGGAAGCCGCCATCCACGTCCGCTTCCAGCTGCCGCCCAAGACGCCGCAGACGATCAAGACCCTGATCAAGAAGGCCGACAAGGCCTGCGCCTTCTATGAGGCGACGCAGTTAGCCGGCTTCACCCGCCGCGAGTCCCTTCAGATCTTCGGCGCCCCGCCGCCCGGCTATGATCTGGTGATCGAGCCCCAGCCCGCCGCCGTGGCCCAGCAGCGCTATCTGGACCGCTACCGCGTTCTGGCCGAAGCTGTCGGCATCCTGCCCGGCGCCGACGCCTGGCACACCGAATAGGACGCTGGATGAAGCAGGGGGGCGAACAGGGCGTGCGGATCGGCCTGTCGGCCGTGGTCATCGCCCTGCGCGAGCGTCAGGCCGTGGTGCTGACCACCCATGCCGCCGACGGCGCCGCCGCCCTGCCCTTCGGGCCGTTCGATCCGGCGCGCGACCGCACCTTTGAATTGGCCCTGCGCGCCTTCGTCACCGAGCAGACCGGCTTCCCGCTCGGCTTTGTCGAGCAGCTCTACACCTTCGGCGACGCCGGTCGCGCCGCGCCCCGCGCCACGCCGGGGCCGGAACGCGCGCGCGAAGTCTCCGTCGGCTATCTGGCCCTGACCGCCGAGGCGCCCGACGCCCCCGGCTTCGCCTCGGGCAGGGACGCCGCCTGGACGCCCGTCTTCCACATCTTTCCCTGGGAGGACTGGCGCCAGGGCCGCCCCGCCGTCCTGGCCAGCCTGCGTTCAGACCTGGCCGACTGGGCAGGCGACGATCCCGTCCGACGCGGCCGCGCCGAGTCCCTGTTCGCCCTCTCGCCCGACGCGCGCTGGAACGAAGAGCGCGTGCTGGAACGCTATGAGCTTCTCTATGAGGCGGGTCTGGTCGCCGAGTCCGCCCGCGATCATGACCGGCCGATCCCGGCGCCTCTGGGCGACCTGTCCATGACCTCGGACCACCGCCGCATCGTCGCCACGGGTCTGGGCCGACTGCGCTCCAAGCTGAAGTACCGCCCGGTCCTGTTCGACCTGACGCCGCCGACCTTCACCTTGTCCGCCCTGCAGAACGCAGCCGAGGCGGTGGCGGGCCTGTCCCTGCACAAACAGAACTTCCGGCGCGGCGTCGAGCGCACCGGTCTGGTCCAGCCCACAGGCGTTTTCGCCAGCGACACCGGCGGCCGCCCGGCTGAACTTTTCCGCTACATCGGCCCCGAACCGTCAGGCGGCGCCCCCTCGGGACTGGCCCTTCCCGGACAGCGTTGAAGCGGCAGTCGATTTTCTTCGACATACGGCTTGCAGCCCGGCACGGCTTTCATTAGAGAGACCGCTCGCTCAGCCCCATTAGGGACTACCGACCCGCGGAGAGGTGGCAGAGTGGTTGAATGTACCGCACTCGAAATGCGGCGTACGTGGAAGCGTACCGGGGGTTCGAATCCCCCCCTCTCCGCCACACACTTTCCTTGCTGAAATTGTAGAACTGCGCTCCCGCCCGATAGCCTGGGTGGTTGAAGGGCAGGCGATGCCGTCTACCGGTCAGGCTCACCGGCATATCGCTCGGGCGTATGGAGTTTCCGTGAGTTCCCGTCCCGTTCCCAAACTTTTCGTGTAGCGGCGCCGTAGGAACCGGCCTCCTCCTCTGTTGCTTGATTTCACTCAACCAACACGGAGAAACGCCATGACCGACGTGCAACCGAACGACCCCAACCGGGACGACGAGACCGGCCTCGACGGCGACGAGGTCGAAGCGGGCCGAGCCGCCCGGAAGGCGGCCGCCAACCAGGACCCAGGGCAGACCAGCAACCCCGCTGACCGAAGCGCGACGCCCGCAACCGGCGGCGCCGGCGCGGCTGGCGCCGGTGGTCCCAAGGGCTTTGGCACCGGAACCTGAACAGTCTGGAGGGGAGAGAGAGGCGCCGGCAACGACCTCCCTCTCTCCTTCTTCACAGGGAGAAGACGATGACGGCAAACGATCAAGACCCCCGCAGCCCCGCTGACAAAGACAGCCTTCAGGAGCAGGCCCGCCGCGAAACCGGCGATGCAGAACGCCGGGACCGACATCCCGATCCCAGCGTCACCACCCCTCAGCCAGACGAAGACCCTGACCAACGCCGAAGGCTGGAAGAAGAAGCCGCCAAGGCGCCCGCGCCGACCGCGCCGATCGCCAACCCGGATTGAGCCATTCGTTGAGAATGGCCGATATCGCTCAATATCTTGAGCATCACAGGCGCTAAATCAACGACTTAGCCCCCGCGCAAAAAGGGCTTGTTGCATAATCCGTAATGCGGCCCACTCTCAGGCCAGCGATCCCTCAGAGAAGATCGCAGGCAGGATGGGCGGAAACGAATGGCGGCGCCATTTTCCACGGACAAGGTCTTCATCAACGGCGTATGGCGGTCCGCCGCCGGCGGCGCGACCCTGCCGATCGAGAACCCGTCGACGGGTGAGGTCATGGGCGCTCTGGCCGCCGGGACCGCCGTAGACGTGGACGCCGCCATCCGCGCCGCGCGCGCCGCCTTCGACGGAGACTGGGGCCGCATGACGGCGGTCGAGCGCGGCCGCATCCTGGCCCGCATGAGCCGCGAGGTCGAAGCCCGCATCGACCTGCTGGCCGAGCTTGAGGCGCTGGACGTCGGAAAGCCGCTGAAGCAGGCCCGCAACGATGTGATCGCCCTGGCCCGCTATCTCGAATTCTATGCAGGCGCGGCGGACAAGCTGCACGGCGAGACCATTCCCTTCCAGGACGGCTACACCGTCTACACCCTACGCGAGCCGCACGGGGTGACGGGGCATATCATCCCCTGGAACTATCCGATGCAGATCATCGGCCGTTCGGTCGTGGCGGCCCTGTGCGTCGGCAACGCCGTAGTGCTGAAGCCCGCCGAGCAGGCGTCCCTGACGGCCCTGGCCTTCGCCCATGTCGCCGCAGACTGCGGCCTGCCCGCAGGCGCGCTGAACGTCGTGACCGGCACAGGCGCCGAAGCGGGCGCGGCGCTGGCCGCCCATCCGGGCATCAACCACCTGTCCTTCACCGGCTCGACTGGGGTGGGCGTGGCCATCCAGCAGGCGGCGGCGCTCAACGCCGTGCCGGTGACGCTGGAGCTGGGCGGCAAGTCGCCCCAGCTGGTCTTCGACGACGCCGATCTGGACAATGCCCTGCCCTTCCTGGTCAACGCGGGCGTCCAGAACGCGGGCCAGACCTGCTCGGCCGGATCGCGCGTGCTGGTTCAGCGCGGCGTCTATGATGAAGTCGTGCGCCGCATGGCCGAGCGCTTCGCGGCCCTGACCGTCGGTCCCGCCATGGACGACCGCGACGTCGGCCCGCTGGTGTCGAAGAAGCAGCAGGCCATGGTCGAGGGCTTCATCGACAAGGGCCGCGCCGATGGCCTGATCGTGGCGCAGGCGACGCTGGGCGACCTGCCTGAAGGCGGCGCCTATGTGGCCCCGACCCTGTTCGCCAATGTCGCGCCCGATCACCCGCTGGCGCAGCAGGAAATCTTCGGCCCGGCCGTCGTCGTCATCCCGTTCGAGACGGAGGACGAAGCCGTCGCCATCGCCAACGGCACCGACTACGGCCTCGTCGCGGGCGTATGGACCGCCGACGGCGGGCGCCAGATGCGGCTGGCGAAACAGCTGCGGGCCGGACAGGTCTTCATCAACAACTACGGCGCGGCGGGCGGGGTCGAACTGCCCTTCGGCGGCGTCGGAAAATCGGGGCACGGTCGCGAGAAGGGGTTCGAGGCGCTCTACGCCTTCACCACCCTGAAGACCGTCGCGGCCCATCACGGATAGCGCAAGGGAGTAGCGTCTTGGGGGAGAACAGATCGAAGCGGCTGGAGGGCAAGCGAGCGATCGTCACGGGCGGAGCCTCCGGCTTCGGCGCCGGAATCGCGCGCCGCTTCGCCGAGGAAGGCGCCCGCGTCATCGTCGCCGACCTGAACGGCGACGCCGCCCGCGCCCTGGCCGCTGAACTGGGCGACGCCGATCTGGGCGTGAAGGTCGACGTGTCCAACGCCGCCGACGTCACTACTCTGGCTGAGACCGCGAACCGCCTGCTGGGCGGCGTCGACATCGTGGTCAACAACGCGGGCGTCGGCCACACGCCCCAGCCGCTGGACGAACTGGCGGACGAAGCCTTCGACCGCATCGCCAACGTCAACATGCGCTCCATCTATCTGATGTCCAAGGCGTTCGTCCCGGCGATGAAGGCGCAAGGGTCAGGCGCCATCCTCAACATCGCCTCGACCGGCGGCGTCAGTCCCCGGCCCAACCTGACCTGGTACAACGCCTCCAAGGGCTGGGTCATCACGGCGACGCGGGCCATGGCGGTCGAGCTGGCCCCCTTCCAGGTGCGGGTGAACGCGCTGAACCCGGTGGCGGGCGACACCCCCCTGCTGAAGACCTTCATGGGCGCCGACACGCCTGAGGTGCGGGCCAAATTCCTGGCCTCCATTCCCATCGGCCGCTTCTCTACGCCCGAGGACATGGGCGCCGCCGCCGCCTTCCTCTGCTCCGACGACGCCTCGATGATCACCGGCGTGGCCATGGAGGTCGACGGTGGCCGCTGCATCTGACCGCGTGTTCAAGCTGCTGGTCCTGCCGGGCGACGGCATCGGGCCTGAGATCGTCCGCGAGACCCTGCGCATCGTCGACTGGGCCCGGAACGCCGGGCTGCGGGTTGAACTGAGCGAGGCCCTCGCAGGCGGCGCCAGCATCGACGCCGTGGGCGCGCCCATCGCCGAGGACGTGGTCGATCAGGCGCTCGCGTCGGACGCCGTCCTGTTCGGCTCCGTCGGCGGGCCGAAGTGGGACCACCTGCCCCGCGCCCAGCGGCCCGAGATGGGCATACTGCGGCTGCGTCAGGCGCTGGACCTCTACGCCAACCTGCGCCCCGCGGTCTGTTTCGACGAACTGCTGGACGCCTCGGCGCTGAAGCCCGAACTGATCCGGGGCCTCGACATCCTGATCGTGCGCGAGGCCACGGCGGGCGTCTATTTCAGCCTGCCCCGCGCCAATGAGGTCGCCCCCGACGGCCAACGCCGCGCCTACGACACTCAAGCCTATACAGAAGCTGAGATCGCTCGCGTCTGCCGCACGGCCTTTGAACTGGCCCGCACCCGCCAGCGCCGCGTCTGCTCGGTCGACAAGGCCAACGTCATGGAGACCGGCGCCCTGTGGCGAGCCGTCGCCACCGAGGTCAGCGCCGACTATCCCGACGTGGAGCTGTCGCACATGTACGCCGACAACTGCGCCATGCAGCTGGTCCGGCACCCGGACCAGTTCGACGTCATCGTCACCGACAACCTGTTCGGCGACATCCTGTCGGATGCGGCCGCCGCCCTGACCGGGTCGCTGGGCCTGCTGCCGTCGGCCTCCTTGTCCGGCCTTGGACAAGGCGGCCATAGCCGGGGCCTGTACGAGCCGATCCACGGCTCGGCGCCCGACATCGCCGGACAAGGCGTCGCCAACCCCATCGCCACCGTACTGTCCTTCGCCCTGTGCCTGCGCTGGTCCTTCGACCGCGCCGACCTGGCCGACAGGCTGGAACGCGCCGTTCGGCACGTCGTGTCCAGCGGCGACCGCACCCCCGATATCGCCCACCCCGGCGTCGCCGCCGTTTCCACCATTGAGATGACCGACGCGGTTCTGGCCGCCTTGGCCGCCGAGTGAGGTTCCACCGATGAGCGCCCCGACCCTGCAGACCGTCATGGACCTGATCGACGGCCGCACCGACGAACTGGTCGCCCTGACCCAGGACCTGATCCGCTTTCCCACCATCAACCCGCCGGGCGAGGCCTATCGCCCCTGCGCCGAATACATCGGCGAGCGGCTGAAGAAGCGCGGCTTCACCGTCGAATATGTGCGCGGCGAGGGCTCGCCAGGCGACAGCGACCAGTACCCGCGCACCAACGTCATCGCCCGCTGGACCGGCTCTGAACCGGGCCCTTGCGTCCACTTCAACAGCCACATCGACGTGGTCGAGGTCGGCGCGGGCTGGACCGTCGATCCGTTCGGCGGCGAGGTGAAGGACGGCCGCGTCTATGGCCGGGGCGCCTGCGACATGAAGGGCGGGCTGGCCGCCTCCATCATCGCGGTCGAGGCCCTGATCGATTCCGGCCTGCCCCTGCCCGGCGCGCTGGAAATCTCCGGCACGGTGGACGAGGAATCGGGCGGCTACGGCGGCGTCGCCTATCTGGCCGAGCGGGGCTGGTTCTCGGAGCCCCGCGTCAACCACGTCATCATTCCCGAGCCGCTGAACGTGGACCGGGTCTGCATCGGCCATCGCGGCGTCTGGTGGGCCGAGATCGAGACCAAGGGCCGCATCGCCCACGGCTCCATGCCCTTCCTGGGCGACTCCGCCATCCGCCACATGGGCGCGGTGATGGAGGAGTTTGAGTCCAAGCTCTATCCCGCCATGGCCGCCCGCCATTCCGACATGCCGGTCGTGCCCGAAGGCGCCCGTCAGTCGACGATGAACATCAACTCCATCCACGGCGGTCAGGCCGAGGGCTTCGATGGCCTGCCCGCGCCCTGCGTCGCCGATTCCAGCCGCATGATCATAGACCGCCGCTTCCTGATCGAGGAGACGCTGGAGGACGTGAAGGGCGAGGTGAAGGCCATCCTCGACGGCCTGGCGGCCCAGCGCCACGGCTTCCGCTATGAAATGCGCGACCTGTTCGAAGTGGCGCCCAGCATGGCCGACCGCGACGGCCCCGTCGCCAGCACCACCGCCGCCGCCATCGAGACGGTGCTCGGTAAAAAGGCCCAGTTCGTCTGCTCGCCCGGCACCTATGACCAGAAGCATATCGACCGCATCGGTCGGCTGAAGGACTGCATCGCCTATGGTCCCGGCGTGCTGGATCTGGCGCACCAGCCAGACGAATGGGTCGGGATCGACGACATGACCAACTCGGCCAAGGTCATGGCCCGGGCGGCCTATGATCTGCTGACCCGCAAGCGGAGCTGACAGGGTGGCGCGTGGCGACATGGAAGAAGAAAACATCATCGGCCCGCGCCTGCGCGCCCTTCGGGACCGCCTCGGCCTGTCGCAACGCGCGCTCGCCCGCAAGGCGGGGGTGCCGTCCAGCACCGTCAGCCTGGTCGAAAGCGGCCGCACCAGCCCGTCTGTCGGCTCGCTGAAACGGCTGCTGGACGCGGCCGGCATATCGCTGGGCGACTTCTTCAGCTCGGAGTTCGAGACCCCGACCAAATACTTCTATCGCCATGACGAACTGACCGAAATCTCGCGTGGCGAGGTCTCCTACCGTCAGTTGGGATCCAGTCAGGATTCCAGCCTTCAGATCCTGTACGAGACCTATCAGCCCGGCTCGGACAGCGGCCGGGTCATGCTGTCCCACGAAGGCGAAGAGGGCGGCATGATTATCTCGGGCCGTCTGGAAGTCACCGTCGACGGTCAGTCGCGGGTGCTGAAGGCGGGCGAAGGCTATCTGTTCCCCAGCGTCCTGCCGCACCGTTTCCGCAACATCGGCGATTGCCCCTGCGTGGTCATCAGCGCCTGCACCCCGCCGACTTTCTGACGGCGCCGCTGCGAATGATCACTATTCCGATCATTGGAATATTTTCCCCAAATCAGACAGTGATATAGGCCAACGAAGAAACAGCCTTGCCCAAAACTTCTGCGAGGCGGCTACTGATCGCTGAGGGAAGAGGGTTTTCGCGACCGGTCGCTGCAACTGCGTATAAATGCTGCATTGCGGAAGATATCGGCGGCGGAGAGAGTTCGGCGACCGGGTTGCCCCGGTCGCGACGGCTGAACGCGGCTTCAAAGACTGCGGCGGCCTCATGGGGAGGAAAGACGATGAATCGTCTGATGGTCAGCGTTTCCGCCGGGGCCCTGCTCGCCCTGTCCGCCACCTCCGTCGCCGCGCAGCGCGCGCCCGACGAACCGACCGCCACCGCGGTCGACGAGGTCATCGTCACTGCCCAGCGCCGCGAACAGGCGGCTCAGGATGTCGGCATCGCCCTCAGCGTCCTCAGCGGCGAAAGCCTGACGCAACAGGGCGTCACCAACGTCAACCAGCTTCAGAACGCCACGCCCAATCTGGAGGTCGAACCGGCCTTCGGCGGCGGCGCGGCCCAGTTCCGCATGCGCGGCGTCGGCTTCCAGGACTACGCCTCCAACAACTCGCCCACCGTCGGCGTCTATGTGAACGAGGTCGCCTATCCGGTCCCGGTCATGACGCAGGGACTGATCTTCGACATCGACCGGGTCGAGGTGCTGCGCGGGCCGCAGGGCACCCTGTACGGCCGCAACACCACCGGCGGCGCCATCAGCTTCGTCACCAAACGCCCGACCGAGGAACTGTCCGCCGGGCTGATGACCGAATGGGGCAGCCATAACCTGTTCCGGGGCGAGGGCTACGTCTCCGGCCCGCTGGCCGAAACCCTGCGCGGTCGTCTGGCCGTCTCGACCGAGCAAGGCGGCGCCTGGCAGCGCAACCGCGACACGGGCGAAAGCCTGGGCGACGCCGACCGCACCGGCGCCCGCGCCCTGCTGGAATGGACGCCCAATGAGACCTTCACGGCCTTGCTAGACGTCCACGGCGGCGTCGATAAATCGGAAAATCAGGGCCTGTATCTGATCAGCGACCTGCACACCCGCCTGGGGACCGGCCCGGTCATCCCCGCCGACAAGGACCGCTCCAAGACCGGCTGGGGCCTGTCGCAGCGTTTCGCCGACGCCATCGGCCGCGATGTGAACGCCAAGCCGGGCCGAGACAACTCTTCGTGGGGTGCCTCGCTGAACGCCAATGTGGCGCTCAAGGGCATGAACCTGTCCAGCATCACCAGCTATGAAACGCTGGAGCGCAGCGAATACGGCGACTGGGATTCCAGCCCCTCGGTCGAGGCCGACACCTTCTTCGGCAGCGACGTGGACGTGATTTCACAGGAACTGCGTCTGGCCTCGGACAACGACAGCCCCCTGACCTGGGTGGCCGGTTTCTACTATTCGAAACAGGACCTGCACGAGCGCTACTTCTCGGACTTCATCGACATCTACAACACCTACGCCCAGGTCACCTATGACCAGAAGGTCGAGTCCTGGAGCCTGTTCGGTCAGGCCGAATACGCCTTCGCCGAGCGGTGGAAAGCCATCCTGGGCCTGCGCTACGAGGAAGAAACCCGCGAGCTTGAAGGCTTCGGCTCGGCCTTCGGCGGCGCCACAGCCCTGCCCCCGACCAGCGTCGACACCAAGATGACCCCGTTGACCGGCAAGGCGGCGCTGGAGTTCAAGCCCGCCGACAATGTCCTGCTCTACGGTTCGGCCAGCCGGGGCGCCAAGTCCGGCGGCTTCACCACCTACAACACCGGCGACAGCAGCGGCATCGAGCCTTTCGATCCGGAAATCCTGTGGGCCTATGAGCTCGGCTTCAAGGCCGACCCGTCGCGCGCGGTCCAGATCAACGGCGCGGCCTATTACTACGACTACAACGGCCAGCAGGTGCTGTCGGCCGTCTGCGGCGCCAACGGCCCGGTCGGCCGCTTCACCAACGCCGATTCCAAGATCTACGGCGCCGAACTCGAAGGCGTCTTCCGCCCTGCCGCCGGCCTGCGCATCAGCCAGAACCTCAGCTACAAGAAGGGCGAGTACACCGACTTCATCGACCTGGACATCGGCGCCTGCCAGCAGACGCCGCGCGCCACCGTCTACATCGACAAGTCGGGCCAGAAGATCCCCTTCCCCGTCTGGTCCTACGGCGGCTCGGTCAGCTACGACTGGACCGTCGGCGGCTTCGCCGTCACGGCCGAGGCCAACTACAGCTATCGCGACGAATACCCATCCTGGCTGGGCGCCAAATACGATGTCGAGGCCTATTGGCTGACCAACGCCAGCATCACCGTGGGGCCTGAAGACGCCGACTGGTCCATCGCCTTCTGGGCGCGCAACCTGTTCGATCAGGATTACGACCTGACACGCAACTTCTTCACCAGCGCGGACATCGCCCAGCCCGGCCGTCCTCGCACGATCGGCGCGCGGCTGACCCTTCGCTACTGATCGATCAGCCCGCTCAGTAAATCGAGCACACAGATAAAATATCTTTTTTTATCTGTGTGTTGCGCCCCACAAGTAACAGTCTTCCCTTTCGTTGCGGTTCGGCCGCTACTGGCGAAAGACAGAGGATGACCGCATGACCCCCGACAACGACGCCAGAGCCGTCAACGACCTTGATCCGTTCTGGATGCCGTTCACGGCGAACCGCGCCTTCAAGGCGCAGCCGCGCCTGTTCGTCTCGGCCAGGGACATGCATTACTTCACGCCGGACGGTCGCGCAGTGCTGGACGGCACCGCCGGCCTGTGGTGCGTCAACGCCGGGCACGCCCGCCGACCGATCGTCGAGGCCATCCAGCGTCAGGCTGAGGTTCTCGACTACGCCCCGACCTTCCAACTGGGCCATCCGCTGGCGTTCGAGCTGGCGTCGCGTCTGGGCATGTTGCTGCCCGGCGACCTGAACCACGTCTTCTTCGCCGGTTCGGGGTCCGAGGCGGTCGACAGCGCCCTGAAGATCGCCCTGGCCTATCAGCGCGCCAGCGGGTTCGAAAACCGCACCCGCCTGATCGGCCGCCAGAAGGGCTACCACGGCGTCGGCTTCGGCGGCATTTCCGTCGGCGGGCTGGAGAACAACCGGCGCGGCTTCCTCACCCTGCCCGGCGTCGACCACCTGCCCCACACGCTAAATCTCAAGGAGGCCGCCTTCACGCGCGGCCAGCCGACTTGGGGCCTGCATCTGGCCGATGAGCTGGAGACCCTGATCGAAACCCACGACGCCGAAACCATCGCCGCTGTCATCGTCGAGCCCATGTCCGGTTCGGCCGGGGTGATCGTGCCGCCGATCGGCTATCTGGAGCGCCTGCGCGAGATTACGGCCCGGCACGGCATCCTGCTGATCTTCGATGAGGTCATCACCGGCTTCGGCCGTCTGGGCGCCCTGACGGCGGCCGAGGCCCTGGGCGTCACGCCCGACCTGATGACCTGCGCCAAGGGTCTGACCAACGGCGCCGTGCCCATGGGCGCCGTGGGCGTCAGTAGCGCCGTCTATCAGGCCGTGGTCGAGGGCGTGGCCGGGCCGGGCATCGAGTTCTTCCACGGCTACACCTATTCCGGCCATCCGCTGGCGGCGGCCGCGGGGCTAGCGACGCTGGACGTCTACGAAAACGAAGGCCTGTTCCAGCGCGCGGCCGACCTGACGCCCTACTGGCAGGACGCCGTGCACAGCCTGAAGGGTCTGCCGCATGTCATCGACATCCGCGACATGGGTCTGGTGGCGGGAATTGAGCTTGAACCCCGTCCCGGCGCCCCCGGCGCCCGCGCCACGGAAGCCTTCCACCGCGCCTTCGATGACGGAATCCTGGTAAGAGTGACAGCAGATGTCATCGCGCTGTCGCCTCCTTTGATTATCAGCCGCGACCAGATCGACGAGTTGATCGATCGCCTTTCTAGCATCATCAAAACCATAAGTTAGAATACCAATGGTATTGAGGGGGATGATATGAACAAATATATCTTGGCGTCTTCTGTCAGTTTACTGACAATAGCCGCTTTCTCTAACGCCAACGCTCAGAGCAACACCCGCTCAGCAGAGCAGGCCACACGCGTCGATGAAATCATCGTCACAGCCCAGCGTCGCGAACAGGCCAGCCAGGACGTCGGCGTTTCCCTCAGCGTCGTCGGCGGCGAACAGTTGGATGAGAAGGGCATCTCGGTCGTCAACGATCTCGAGAACGCCGTCCCCAACATGGAGGTCGACAGCCAGTTCGGCGGCGGCCAGCCCCAGTTCCGCATCCGCGGCATCGGCGCGCGCGAATATTCGTCCAACAACGCCTCGACGGTCGGCATCTACGTCGATGAAGTGGCCCACCCCTACACCGTGACCACCCAGGGCGCGATGTTCGACATCGCCCGTCTGGAGGTCCTGCGCGGGCCGCAGGGCACGCTTTACGGCCGCAACACCACCGGCGGCGCCGTCAACATCATCACCAACGCCCCGACCGCCGACTTCCGCGCCGGGTTCAACGCCGAATACGGCACCTTCGACCGCTATAAGGTCGAGGGCTACGTCTCGGGCCAGATCGCCCCGAATCTGCTGGGCCGTCTGGCCGCCGTCACCGAACAGGGCGGCGCCTGGCAGTACCACCGCGACACCGGCGAAAAGCTGGGCGACGTGAACAAGACCGCCATCCGCGGACGCCTGACCTGGGACATCAGCGAGACCGTCACCGCCGACCTCAGCGCCACCTATTCGGTCGACAAATCCGACGGCCGCGGCTTCCGCCTGCTGGGGCCGTACACGGTCTCGGGCGGCGCTGTGACCTACCCCAAGGACACCGCCTGGCGCATTACGGGCTGGGGCATCTCGCCGGAAATGGCGGCCGTGGCCGGGGTCGGCCTGAACGCCAAACCGTTCCGCGACAATGACGGCTTCGACATCAGCGCCCGTATCAAGGCCGACCTGGGCTGGGCCGACCTGACCTCGATCACCGCCTACCAGACCTTCTCGCGCAGCGAGTTCAACGACTGGGACGGCACCCGCTTCAACGAGTCGAACGTCTTCTTTTACAACGACATCGACGTCTTCGCTCAAGAACTGCGCCTAAGTTCCAATGGCGATGGCCCGTTCCATTGGATGGTCGGCGCCCACTATGCTGATGAAAGCATCGATGGCGGCTTCTACACAAACTTCCGCGGCAATCCGAACCTGATCAACACGGGCTACGGACAGTCGGTGTCAGCCTTCGGCATCTTCACTCATAACTCCTACCAGGTGAACGAGCGCCTGAACCTGATCGCCGGCCTGCGCTGGGAGACGGAGGAGCGGACCCTGGACAGCAGCGGCACTGTGGTCGCGCCCAACCCGACGCCGCCTGCAATCAGCTACGACACCGACCTCAGCGAGGTGTCGGGCCGCCTGGGGCTGGAATACAAGATGACGGACGACGCCCTCTTCTACGCCAGCGTAGCGCGCGGCGTTAAATCCGGCGGGTTCACGACCTACAACGCGACCTCGGCGACCCCGTTCAAGCCGGAAATCGTCATCGCCTATGAAGCGGGGATCAAATCGGACCTGTTCGACCGCCGCCTGCGAATGAACGGCGCCCTCTTCTACTACGACTACAAGGACCAGCAGGTTCAGGGTCTCGAGTACGATCGTGACACCGGCCGTCTCGGCAAGATCACCAATGTGCCCAAGTCGCACATCTGGGGCGGCGAAATCGAATTGACCTGGGTTCCGGTCGACGGCCTGACGATCAGCCAGAACATCGGCTACAAGACCGGCGAGTATGATGAATACAACGCCATCGACGGCGCCAAGACCGACGCGGCCAACCCGCCGGACGGCCCCTGGGACATCATCATTACCAACGACCGCTCCGGCGAGCGCCTGTCCTTCCCCAAGATGAACTACGGTGGGTCGGTCAGCTATGACTGGGACATGGCGGGATGGGAGTTGCGCGCCGAGACCAACTACAACTATCGGGACGAGCTGTATTCGGTCAGCTCCTCGTCGATCATCGACGCCTACTGGCTATGGAACGCCAACTTCAGCGTCAGCCCGGCGGGCGCCAACTGGCGGGCGGGGCTGTGGGTGCGGAACATGTTCAACACCTACTACGAAGAGACCCGCAACGGGTTCAACGGTTCGGCCCGTCCGACCACCTCGCCCAGCCAGGGCCGCACCTATGGCGTGCGGCTGTCGATGGACTTCTGAGGCTTCTCCCCGAGCAGGGCGGGCCGGTTCCGGCCGGTCCGCCCTGCGCCTTTTGCTGATGGTATGATGTCTTATTCCGCTTCCCGCCTTGATCGCCGCGCCCTGCTGACGGGTCTGGTCGTCGCGCCCGCGGTGCTGAGTTTCGGCCGCGCGCAGGCGGGCGGCGCCTATCTGTTTCCGCTGGGCGTCGCCAGCGGCGATCCCGCGCCGGACGGCTTCGTCATCTGGACCCGGCTGGCCGCCGATCCGCTCGCCGCCGATGGGCTGGGCGGCCTGTCGGGAGACGTCCCCGTGCGCTGGGAAGTCGCCGCCGACAATCAGTTCCGCCGCATCGTCGCCGCCGGAAACGTGGCCGCCTCGACCGACGCCGCCCACAGCGTCCATGTCGAGGTCGCCGGCCTCGCACCCCACCGCCCCTACTGGTACCGCTTCAGCGCTCAGGGACAGCAGAGCCCGACCGGCCGCGCCCTGACCACGCCCGCCCCGAACGGCGCCGCCGACCGCCTGCGCCTGGCCGTCGCCTCCTGCTCGCACTGGGAGCGCGGCTATTTCAGCGCCTACGGCCACATGGCCGACGAGCAGCCCGACCTGACCCTATTCCTGGGCGACTACATCTATGAATACAGCCTGGGGCCTGACCGCGCCGACCAGGTGGTGCGCCCCTACAACCTTGAAGAAGCGACGACGCTGGCGGGCTATCGCAACCGCTACGCCCTGCATCGCACCGACGCGAACCTACAACGCCTGCACGCCGTCGCCCCGTGCGTCGCCATCTGGGACGACCATGAGGTTCAGGACGACTATTCCGGCGTCTGGTCCAAGGTTTCCGGCGTCGCGCCCAATGACTTCCTGCAACGCCGCGCCGCCGCCTATCAGGCCTTCTACGAGGCCATGCCGATCCGCCGCACGCGCCTGAACGCCGCCCTGCAGATGCCGATCTATCGCCGCGTCCGCTATGGCAGGCTGGCCGAGTTCTTCATGCTGGATGGACGGCAGTACCGCTCGAAACAGCCGTGCAGCGACGGCGAGAACGGCGGCAAGGGCCAGATCGTCACTGACGCGACCTGCACCGACCGGCTGGACCCGTCACGCACCTTCCTCGGCTTCGATCAGGAGCGCTGGCTGTACGACGGCCTGGCCCGCGCCGATGCGCGGTGGAACGTCCTGGGCCAGAATCTGGTGATGGCGGGCCTGCGTCTGGCTCGCAGCCCGGCCGAGGAAAATCGCTACTGGACCGACACCTGGGATGGCTTCCCCGCCGCCCGCGACCGTCTGACTTCGGCCCTGTCCGAGCTGAAGCCGTCGAACCCCGTGGTCCTCAGCGGCGACTACCATTCGTTCTGGACCAATGACGTGAAGCTGGACAGCCGCGACCCGTCGTCGGCCACCGTGGCGACCGAATTCGTCGGCACCTCCATCACCTCGACCGGCCCCAGCTACGACGGGCTAATGGCCGTCATGCCCAATAATCCGCAGGTGAAATTCTTCGACAGCCGCCCGCGCGGCTATATGTCGATCGACGTGCGCCCCGACCGCATGGATACGCGCTATCAGGTCATCAGCGACGTGCGCGACCCAACGGCCAGCCTGTCGACCCTGAAATCCTGGACCGTTGAATCGGGCCGCCCCGGCGCCGTCGCCGCATGATCGTTTCCGACCGGAGTTATTCCATGACCCTCTCGCGCCGTTCTTCCTCTATCATCGCGATGAGCCTGGCTCTCGCGCTAGGCGGAGCGTTGAGCGGTTGCGCCAGCACGGCCGCGACGCAGACGGCGACGGCTGCGCCCGTAACCTTCTGGGAAGGCTTCCGCGACCATCCGCACGGCTATCTGACGCCTGAGAACACGCCCAACGCCGCCAACTTCCTGCCGCCGCCGCCCGCCGAAGGCTCCCTACGCGAGCAGACCGACATCGCCGCCTATCGGGCCATGCGCGCGTTGGAAGGCTCCGAGCGCTGGGCGATCGCCCGCGCCGACAATGAGATCGAGACGCCCGGCGCGCCGCGCGCCTTCGACTGCGCCCTCGGTTTCAAATTCCAGCCTGAACAGATGCCGACCCTGACCCTGCTGATGGGCAAGATGCTGGGCGATCTGGAGATGATCCAGACACCGGCCAAGAAGGGGTATTTCCGCAAACGTCCCTTCGTCGTCGAACCCCTGCCGACCTGCATCACGCCTGAGACCTGGCTGGCGGCCAGCGGCTCCTATCCGTCGGGCCACTCGGCGCTGGGCTGGGCCTGGTCGCTGGTGCTGGCCGAACTGGCGCCCGACCGCGCCGACGCCATCCTGCGGCGTGGACTGGCCTATGGCGAAAGCCGTGCGGTGTGCGGCGTCCACTATCCCAGCGACGTCGAGGCGGGCCGCATCGTCGGCGCGACCATCGTCACGCGGCTGAAGGCCGACCCGGCGTTCCAGGCCGACTTCGCCAAGGCCAAGGAAGAGTTCGACGCCGCCCGCGCCGCCGCGACCGAAGCCACCGCCGCCTGCCCCGCCTCTCTGGCGCGCCAGCCGTGGTGAGACGCGCTTTATCATGGCGTGAGGGGAAATCCATGACGTAGGCTGACGCAGATCGGCCACGTCGCAAGGGGGAGATCGAGGGAAGGTGACGAAGACAGGGGCGACTCGCGTCGCGACAGCATCCCGACGGCGCGGCCGGAACGGCGGGCTTCGGCCCGGCCTGATCACGCTTATGCTATCGCTGGCCCTGTGCCTCGTCTGGGGCCTGACCGCGCCGCAGGTTCAGGCGCAGACGCCGCGTGACCGTCTGATCCTCGGCCTACCGCTGGAGCCGCCGAACCTCGACCCGACCTCAGGCGCGGCGGCGGCGGTGGATGAAGTCGTCTACGCCAATGTCTTCGAGGGCCTGACCCGGCTGACCCAGAACGGCGCCGTCGCCCCGTCGCTGGCTGAGTCTTGGGAGGCCGCGCCCGACGGCCTGACCTGGACCTTCCACCTGCGGCGCGGCGTGACCTTTTCCGACGGTTCGCCGTTCGACGCGGCCGTCGCCAAATTCTCTCTCGACCGCATCACCGCCGAAGGTTCGACCAACGCCCAGAAGGCCCTGTTCGAACCGATCCGCAATGTCGAGGTCATCGACCCGGCCACCATCCGCATCCACCTGTCGCGGCCGATGGCCACCCTGCCCTATGTCCTGGCCTGGGGCGACGCGGTGATGGTGTCGCCGAACACCGCCGCGACCAACGCCGTCACGCCGGTCGGCACCGGCCCGTTCAAGCTGCAGAGCTGGCAGCGCGGCAGCCAACTGACCCTGATCCGCCGCGACGGCTACTGGGGCGCCGCACCGCGCCTGAACACCGTCGTCTTCCGCTTCATCAGCGACCCGACCGCCGCCTTCGCCGCCGTCAGCGCCGGCGATGTGGACGCCTTCCCCAACTATCCCGCGCCCGAGAATGTGGCCCAGTTCCAGCGCGACCCGCGATTCCGCGTCGTCGTCGGCGCCTCGGAAGGCAAGGTCATTCTGGGCATCAACAACACCAGGGCGCCGTTCAACGACGTGCGGGTACGCCGCGCCCTGTCCTACGCCATCGACCGCGAGGCCCTGATTCAGGGCGCCATGTTCGGCTTCGGCCAGCCGATCGGCAGCCACTATTCGCGTCAGGCGCCGGGCTATGTCGACCTGACCGGCCTGTCTCCCCACGATCCGGCCAAGGCGCGCGCCCTGCTGGCCGAGGCGGGCTATCCCAACGGCATCGACGTGACGCTGCGCCTGCCGCCCCGCCCCTACGCCCGGCGCAGCGGCGAGGTGCTGATCTCGCAACTGGCCGAGGCGGGCATCCGCGCAAAGATCGAGAATCTAGAATGGGCCCAGTGGCTGGATCAGGTGTTCAAGCGCCGCCAGTTCGACCTGACCATCGTCGAGCACGTCGAGCCGATGGATTACGACATCTATGGCCGCAAGGACTACTACTTCGGCTACGACAGCCCCGCCTTCGACGCCCTGCTGGCCCAGGTCAACGCCGCCCCGGACGAGGCGACGCGCAACCGCCTGCTGGGCGACCTGCAACGCCGCATCGCCGATGACGCGGTCAACGGTTTCCTGTTCCAGTCCTCGCGCATCGGCGTGTGGAAGGCGGACGTGAACGGCCTGTGGATCAACGGCCCCATCGCCGCCAACGACGTCACCGGCGCCTACTGGACCGGCGCGGGCGCAGCGGGCGCCGCGACCGCCGAGCGCACAGGGGGCGGCTTGCCCTGGGGCTGGATGTCCTTGGTCGCGGGCGCCGCGCTCCTCGCCTTCGTCGCCTGGCGCTTCGGCGCGGCCTGGCTGCTGAAGAAGCTGGGCGGCCACGCCCTGACGCTGCTTGCGGCGACCGTGGTCATCTTCCTGCTGCTGCAGGTCGTGCCCGGCGATCCGGCCAGCTACATGATGGGGCTGAACGCCAGCCCGGAATCCATCGCCGCCCTGCGCCAGCAGATGGGCCTCGAAGGCTCGGGTCTTGAGCGCTACTTCGCCTGGCTCGGCGACCTGCTGACCGGCAAATTCGGGACCAGCTACACCTATCAGGTGCCGGTCGGCGGCCTGATCGCAGAACGTCTGGCCGTGTCCGCGCCGCTGGCCCTGATGGCCACCGTCCTGTCGCTGCTGGTCGCCCTGCCCATCGGCGTCACCGCCGCCAGCCGCAGGGGAACCGCCGTCGACACCGGCCTGATCGGCGTCACGCAGGTCGGCGTCGCCCTGCCCAACTTCTGGATCGCCATGCTGCTGATCCTGCTGTTCTCGGTGAACCTGGGCTGGTTCTCGGCCGGAGGCTTCCCCGGCTGGAGCAGCGGCTTCTGGCCCGCCTTCAAGGCCCTGATCCTGCCCGCCGTGGCGCTGGCCGCGCCGCAAGCCGCCATCCTGGCCCGCGTGCTGCGAACCGCCCTGCTGGACACCATGAACGAGGACTATGTCCGCACCGCCCGCGCCAAGGGGCTGTCGGTCAATCAGGCCCTGTGGCGGCACGCTCTCAGGAACGCCTGGATCCCGGTCCTGACCATCCTTGGCCTGCAATTCCCCTTCCTGCTGGCGGGCGGCATCATCATCGAGAACGTCTTCTCCCTGCCCGGCTTGGGCCGACTGGTCTTCCAGGCCATCACCCAGCGCGACCTGATCGTGGTGCAGAGCGTGGTGGTGGTTCTGGTCTTCGCCGTGGTTCTGGTCAGCTTCCTGATCGACCTGGCTTATCTGTTCGCTGATCCGCGCCTGAGGGGACGCCGCGCATGACCGACGCCCCCGCCAAGCCCCGCGTGCGTTGGCCCCTGTCGCTGATCGTCGGCGCCACGCTGACCGCCGTGGTGCTGGCGACCGCCCTGCTGGCCCTCGTCTGGACGCCCTATGACGTGGAGGCGGTGGACATCGCCGCCAAGCTGACCGCTCCCTCCGCCGCCCACTGGATGGGCACGGACCACTTCGGCCGCGACGTGCTGTCGATGATCATGGCGGGGGCGCAGAACTCCCTCGTCGTGGCCTTTGTCGCCGTCGGCATCGGCGTCGCAATCGGCACGCCCTTAGGCCTGACGGCGGCGGCGCGCGGCGGCTGGGTCGACGAACTGGTCATGCGCGGCAACGACCTGATCTTCGCCTTCCCCGCCCTGCTGCTGGCCGTGATGATCACCGCCGTCATGGGACCGGGCGCGATCAACGCCGTCATCGCCATTGGCGTCTTCAACATCCCCGTCTTCACCCGCGTCGCGCGCGGCGCAGCCCAAGGCCTGTGGACCCGCGAATACGTCCTGGCCGCCCGCACGGCGGGCAAGTCGAAAGCCCTGATCTCGCTGCAACACATCCTGCCCAATCTGATGAGCCTGCTGGTTGTTCAGGCGGCGATCCAGTTCGCCGTCGGCATCGTCGCCGAGGCCGGCCTGTCCTACGTCGGACTGGGCGCCCAGCCGCCCGCGCCCAGTTGGGGCCGGATGCTGGCCGAGGCCCAGACCATGATCGGCTTCGCGCCGTGGCTGGCGATCATGCCGGGGCTGGCCATCTTCGTGACCGTGCTGGGGCTCAGCCTGACCGGCGACGGCCTGCGCGACCTGTTCGACCCGCGCGTGCGGCGGGAGCGTTGACCATGACCGTCCTCGACATCCGCGACCTCAGCCTGTCCATAGGTTCGACGCCGATCCTGAAGAAAGTCAGCCTGTCCGTCGCCCCCGGCGAAATCCTCGGCCTTGTCGGCGAGAGCGGCTCGGGCAAGTCGATGACGTCGCTGGCCGTGCTGGGCCTAACGCCGCCGCGCGCAACCCTGACCGGCGAGATCCGCCTGAACGGTCAGGTCGTCTCGAACGCCCCGGACGCCCTGATGCAACAGGTGCGCGGCCGCGACGTGGGCATCATCTTTCAGGAGCCAATGACGGCCCTGAACCCGGTCATGACCATCGGCGATCAGGTCGCCGAGACGGTGCGCCTGCACAAGAAGACCTCGCGCAAGGAAGCCCTCGCCGTCGCCCGTTCCGTGCTGAATCGGGTCGGCCTGCCCGCCGAACGCTTCCCCCTGACCCGCTATCCGCACGAGCTGTCGGGCGGCCAGCGCCAGCGCGTCGCCATCGCCATCGCCATCGCCCTGACGCCCAAGCTACTGATCGCGGACGAGGCGACGACGGCGCTGGACGTGACGACGCAGGCGCAGGTGCTGGACCTGCTGAAGCGGCTGGTGCGCGAGGATGGCATGGGCCTGATCCTCATCACCCACGACCTGGCCGTGGTGGCCGAAACCGCCGACCGGCTGGCAGTCATGAAGGACGGCGAACTGGTCGAGCAGGCGCCCGTCGACCGCATTGGCGCCGGCATGGCGCACCCCTATTCCCAGCGCCTGCTGGCCAACGCCACCCACGCCCCGACGCGCCTCAGCGTCCCGCAGGCCGACGCCGCCCCCGTGCTTCAGGTCGAGGGAGTGGTGCGCGAATACGGTGGCGCGCCTGCCCTGTTCGGCAAGTCCAAAGCCTTCCGCGCCGTCGATCAGGTCAGCCTGTCGATCCAGCCCGGCGAGAGCGTCGGCCTCGTCGGCGAAAGCGGCTGCGGCAAGTCCACCCTGCTGCGCGCCATCCTCGCGCTGGAAACGCCGCAGGCGGGCCGCGTCCGGGTTAAGGGCCGCGACATCACCGCCGCGCGCGGCGCCGCGCTGAAAGCCATCCGCCGCGACATTCAGGTGGTGTTCCAGGACCCCTACGGCAGCTTCGATCCTCGCTGGAAGGTCAGCGATCTGGTGTCCGAAAACTTCCACCTGCTGGACGCCCGCCCCAGCCCCGCCGAGGCCCGGCGCCGCGTCGATGAAATGCTGGAGCGCGTGGGCCTGAACAGCGCCGCCGCCGACCGTTATCCGCACGAGTTCTCGGGCGGTCAGCGCCAGCGCATCGCCATCGCCCGCGCCCTGATCACCGAGCCGTCGGTCATCTGTCTGGACGAAGCGGTCTCTGCGCTGGACGTCTCGGTGCGGGCGCAGGTGCTGGACCTGCTGGCCGACCTGTCGGATCGCCTCGGCCTGTCCTACCTCTTCGTCACCCACGACCTCAGCGTGGTGCGCACGGTGACGGATCGCCTGCTGGTCATGCAGGCCGGAAAGATCGTCGAACAGGGGAAGACTGCCGCCGTCTTCGCCGCGCCGTCGCACCCCTATACGCAGAAACTTCTGGCGGCGACGCCGGATCTGGTCCGCAATAAAGCTCTGGAAAAGGAAATCGCCGGATGAACCGCAGAACCGTCCTCGGCTCGGCCCTGATCGGCGCCGCAGCCTCCGCCGCCGGCGCTGCGAGCGCAAAACCCGCAGCACAGTCCGCCGCGCGCGCCTCGGGCCGCACCGGGCCGCTGAACCTGATCACCGACGTCGAGGGGCTGAAGGTCGGTCAGGCCCACGACGCGGGCGTCCGCACCGGCGTCACCGTCATCCTGGCCGAAAAGCCCGCCACGGCCGCCGTGGACGTGCGCGGCGGCGGCCCCGCCGGGCGCGAGACCGACGTGCTGCGCCCTGAAAATCTGGTGCAGGAGGTGGACGCCATCATCCTGTCGGGCGGCTCGGTCTATGGCCTCGGCTCGGCCGACAGCGTCGCCGCCTGGATGGGGATGCGCGGGCGCGGCTACGGCATGGGCGGGGCGCCGGGCGTGCCCCCCTCGCCCATCATCCCGACCGCCTGCCTCTATGATCTGGCCAACGGCGGGAACAAGCAGTGGGAGATGGAGCCCCCCTATCGCCGTCTGTCGGTTCAGGCGCTGGAGGCCGCGGGCGACCGCTTCGACCTGGGCACGGCGGGGGCGGGCTATGGCGCAGAAGCCGGGGCGCTGAAGGGCGGGATCGGCTCGGCTTCGGCGGTCATGGAGGCGGGCTGGACAGTCGGCGCCATCGTGGCGGTCAACAGCGTCGGCTCGGTCGTGGCGCCGGGCGGCAAGAGCTTCTGGGCCGCCCCCTATGAGATCGGCGACGAGTTCGGCGGCCTCGGCTCGTCGGGTCTGCACGCCTCGGCCGAGGACTGGGGGCCGTCCAAGTTCCGGCCCCAGCCGCGCGAGAACACCACCATCGCCTGCATCGCCACCGACGTGGCCCTGACCCGCGTGGAGCTTCAGCGCGTGGCCATCATGGCGCAGGACGGCATGGCCCGCGCCATCCGCCCCGCCCACGCGCCGTTCGACGGCGACACCCTGTTCAGCCTGTCGACCGGCAAGAAGGTCATCGACAATCCGGCCCTGCGTCAGGTCGCGGTGGCCCAGATCGGCAACGTCGCCGCCGACGTCCTGGCCCGCGCCGTGGCGCGCGGCGTCTATCACGCCACCAACTATGACGGCGTCACCGGCAAGACCTGGCGCGAAATGGCCTGACCCCCTCCCGCCGGGAGAGGGTCTTGATCAGCCGTCGGTTTAGCGGACGCCCAGCGCCAGGGCGTCCGGACGGCGGGTGTCGGCGGCGCCCAGGAAGCGGTCGCCGTCGACCATGATCGACTGGGTGCTGCCCATCGTCATCGACGGACGCACCGTGTGGCCGCGCTCGCGCAGCAGCCGCTCCACGTCCGGCGAGAAGCCGCCTTCCAGCTCCAGCGGGCTGTCGCCGCCGCCCTGATTCAGGCGCGGACGCATGGCGGCCTCGGCCACGTTCAGCTGGTGGTCGATGACGTTGGAGACCAGCTGCACCATCGTCGCGATGATGTAGCCGCCGCCCGGCGTGCCGGTGACCAGCCACGGCTTGTCGTCCTTGAACACGATCATCGGCGTGATGGTCGAGCCTAGACGCTTGCCCGGCGCGGGCGAGTTCGGCTGCCCCTGCGTGCCCCAGTAGAAGTTGTCCAGATGGTTGTTCAGCAGGATGCCCGTGCCGACCGGCGCGACGTGGGCGCCGTAAGAGTTCGACAGCGTATAGGTGTTCGACACTGCGTTGCCGTAGGCGTCGGCCACCGAATAATGCGTCGTGTCCTTGCTCTCGAACGGATAGGGATTGCCTTCCGGCACGTCCTCGGCCTTCAGCGTCTTGTCCAGCGAGATCAGCTTGACGCGCTCGGCGGCGAATTCCTTGCTCGCCAGGCCCTTGGCCGGGGTCGTCCACTGCGGAGCGCCGCCGATCAGGTTGCGGTCGGACGAGGTGATCTTCATCGCCTCGGAGATTAGGTGCAGGCTGTCGACGCTGCCCCACCCCATCGCGCGCAGGTCGAAGTGCTCCAGCAGGTTCAGCGCCTCGGCGACGCTGACGCCCGAGGCCGTCGGCGGCATGAAGGAGATGCGGTGGCCGCGATAGCTGCCCCAGATCGGCTCTGACACATCGGCGCGATAGGCCGCCATGTCTTCCATCGTCATGACGCCGCCGCCGGCCTGAACGCCCGCCACGATTTCCCGCGCCAGTTCGCCCTTGTAGAACTCGTCCGCCCCGCCGCGCGCCAGCTTGCGCAGGCTTTCGGCCAGCAGGGGCTGACGGAAGATTTCGCCCGCGCGATAGGCCGTGCCGTCGGCCTTCAGATAGGCCTCCCGCGCGCCCGGATCGGTCGCCAGAACGCGAGCGCGGCCGGCGGTGGCGTCCGCCTCGCCGTCAGACAGGACATAGCCGTCCTCAGCCAGGGCGATCGCCGGAGCGACCAGATCGGCCCACGGCATGGAGCCGAAACGCTGATGCGCTTCCCACAGGCCCATGACGGTGCCCGGCACCGCCACATTGCGGAAGCCCGACGGCTTGGAGCGGTCGAAGCGGCCATCCGGCCCCAGCAGCAGGTCAGGCGTCGTGGCCGCAGGGGCCGTGCCGTAATAGTTGATGGCGATGTCCTGGGCCGGGCGATCCTTCGTGGCCGCCATATGCACGACCATATAGCCCGAGCCGCCGATGTTGCCGGCGCGCGGCAGGGTCACCGCCTCGGCGAAGGCCACCGCAATGGCCGAGTCCACCGCATTGCCGCACTGGCGCAGGATGTCGACGCCGACGCGGGTCGCCGGATCGCTCTGGCTGACCACCATGCCGCCGCGTCCCACGACCGGGCTGTGGATCTGGCCGTAGTTGACGATATCGCCGCCGCTGCCCGTGGTGGGCCGGACCTGGACCGCCGCCTCCTGGGCCAGCACCGGCCCAGCCAGCAGCATCAGGGCCGCAGCCGAAACAGCCGTCGCCGACTTCATCAAACCCAAACGCATACAGAAATCCCCGCCTCAGCCCGTGCGTCGCGGAGGGCTGATCGCGCCCGCCACGCTGTCTCACAGGACAATATTATCAAGAACCATAGCGATAGCATTGCCGAAAACTGCAGTTCAAGGACGAGCTTGAGTGATTATCGCGCCCATTATTTGGGATATCGGCAATATTTTTCCGGCTAAGGTTGACGCGCCGCACTATGGCCGCTTCAAGTCCGAACTGAGGCGAACTCCCCGCGCCACGCAGGTCTTCGATTCGTCGATGCGGCGCTCGCGGGGTCGGCTTCCTTCGACACACAAATCGGTCAGCGACGCGACGCCTGCTTCAGACGGGAGCGCTCAACGATGACCACAAAGGGGATGATTATTTCATGAGCACTGTCTTGGCGCGCCGCACCATGCGAACGGCCCTGCTGGCCACGACGGCCTTGTTCGGCGCAACCGCCGCCTTCGCCCAGGAGGCGCAGGACGACGTCACTCAGGTCGACGAGATCGTCGTCGTCGGCTCGCAGATCCGCGGCTCCAAGGTGACGGCCGCCCTGCCGGTGACCGTCGTCAGCGAAGACGACATCGTCGCCGCCGCTCCAGCCTCGGGCGACGACCTGTTCCGCTCCATCCCGCAGATGGGCGATGTGACCTTCAACTCGTCCTACCTGCCCTACACCTCGAACGCGGCGCGCGGCGACACCGGCTCGGTGAACCTGCGCAGCCTGGGCATCGGCAACACCCTGGTGCTGCTGAACGGCCGTCGCGTCGTCGGCCACCCGACGTCGCAGGCCAACGAGCATCTGGTGCCGGTCCTGACCTACAACACCAACGCCATTCCGGTGTCGGGTCTGAAGCGCATGGAAGTCCTGCGTGACGGCGCCGCCGCCATCTACGGCGCCGACGCCGTGGCCGGCGTGGTCAACACCGTCCTGCGCGACGACATGAACGGCCTGACGATCTCGACCCAGTACGGCGGCGCCGAGGGCACCGGCCTGCGCGACCTGAACCTGTCGATCTATGGCGGCAAGGACATTCAGGACGGTCGCGGCAACATCTCGGCCTTCTTCAACTATGACCACCGCGACGAGCTGAACACGCTCGACCAGAAGTTCACCGCCTCCAACAACCTGCGCCCGCTGTTCGAGGGCACCGGCTTTGAAGACAACAGCAGCCTGGGCGGCACCTCGCCGCTGACCCCGTGGGGCCGCTTCACCGTTCGCGGCAACGGCGCGACCATCAACGGCACGCCCTACAGCGCCTTCACCATCCTGCCGGGCACGCACGCTGACTGCGCCACCTCGATCGGCGATGGACTGTGCGTCATGAGCGGCGCCAACCTGCCCTCGGACCTGAACACCGACATGGCCAAGCTGGGCCTGACGGTGATGCCGGAAATCGACCGGTTCAACCTGTTCGTGACCGGCAAGTACCAGATCAACGACGCCGTCGAAGCCTTCGGCGAGCTGGGCGGCTATCATGCCGAATCCCAAGCCTGGCAGGAACCGATCGCGACCGCCTCGGCCGTGGCCTTCATCATTCCCGGCTCCAACCACTACAACCCGCTGGACGGCAACCAGAACCTGGCCCTGACCGGCTACCGTTTCATGGACATGGGTCCGATCAGCGTCAACGTGGTCAACAAGCAGTACCGCATCCTGGGCGGCCTCCGCGGCGACTGGAACGGCTGGAACTGGGAAACCGCCCTGACCTGGTCGGAAGCTTCGGCCAAGGACGTTTCGGACAACATCTCCGCCACCAAGCTGCAGGAGTGGGCGGCCAAGTCGACGCCGGACGCCTACAACTTCTTCAACGGCGGCTCGCTGACCAACCCCAAGGTCGGTGACGACACCCGGTCGAACCAGGCTGCCCTGGACGGCATCCGCGTGGACATGATCCGCCGCACCAAGACCGAGCTGGGCATGTGGGACTTCCGCATCTCGCGTCCGGACGTCTTCCAGCTGCCCGCCGGTCCGGTCGGCGTCGCCGCCGGCGTCGAGCTGCGTACCGAAAGCCAGCTGGATGACCGCGACAGCCGCGTCGACGGCACCATCCGCTACACCAATCTGTTGGGCGCTCAGTCTTCGGACCTGATCAACCAGTCGGAGAACCCGGACACCTACGGCGAACGCGACGTCTTCTCGGCCTATGTCGAACTCGCCGCCCCGCTGATCTCGCCGGACATGGGCGTGCCGCTGGTCCACAACCTGGAAGTCCAGATCGCGGGCCGCTTTGAGGAGTATTCGGACTTCGGTTCGGTCGCCAAGCCCAAGTTCGCCGCTGCCTGGGACATCGTCGACGGCTTCCGCATCCGCGGTTCGTGGGCGCAAGGCTTCCGCGCGCCGAACCTGGAGCAGATGAACGCCACCGTCATCACCCGCTCCAACACCAGCAACGACTGGATCTACTGCGAGGCCCTGCGCGTTCAGGGCGGCCTCAAGACGGCCACGGGCGCGGTCGACAACACCCTGCGCGGCTGCGGCGCCTCGATGAGCACCAGGGTCGCCGACGCCTTCAAGCCGAACTTCAACCAGAACCACGCCCGCAAGTCGACGCAGGAGCGCCGCTCGGGCAATCCCGACCTGGCGCCGGAAGAGTCCGAAACCGTCTCGCTGGGCTTCGTCATCCAGCCGCGCTTCATCCCGGCTGAGTACGGCGACTTCACCTTCACCGCCGACTGGTGGCAGGTGAAGCAGGAAGGCATGGTTGGTCTGTTCCGCGGTCAGAACGCCCTGACGCTGGACTACCTGCTGCGCAAGCAGGGCTCGTTCAACGAGAACGTCGTGCGCGCCGATCCGACGGCCGCCGACATCGCCCTCTTCGCAGGTTCGGGCCTCACCGCCGCGGGCGAGGTTCTCTACATCAAGGACGCCTACACCAACCAGCAGCCTCAGACGGTCGAGGGCCTGGACCTGGGCGTGATGTGGCGTCTGCGCGGCACCCAGTACGGCGACTTCAACGTCAATCTGAACGTCTCGCACCTGATCAAATACTATCTGGACATGGCGCCGGACACCAAGATGCTGGCCGACGCCCAGGCTTCGGGCCAGCTGGACGAGGCTGTCTTCCTGTCGGGTTCGTTCGGCGACATGATCGCCGACGGCGGTCGCCCGGAATGGAAGTGGTCGCTGTCGGCGACGTGGCGCAAGGACGCCTGGACGGTCGGCGCCTTCTCCCAGTACATCTCGTCGCTGTATGACGACAGCCTGACCAACTCGGCGGGCGATTACTGGACGGTCGACTCGACCATCACCGCCAACCTCTATGCGGAATACGCCTTCGACGGTTCGCGCTTCAGCGAGGCGCTGGCCGACTCGGCCGTTCGCGTCGGCGTGCGCAACATCACAGACGAACAGCCCCCGCTGGCCAGCGGCGGTTATGTCGGCTCGGTGTACCAGCCCTACGGGCGCTACTGGTACGCCAGCTTCCGCAAGTCCTTCTGACCAGTCTCTGACTGATTTCGGGGCGGTTGGCGGCGACGCCTTCCGCCCCTTCTTCTTTCTTGTTCCCGGAGTTCCCATGAAGCCCGTTTCGATGCGCGCCCTCGCCCTCGCCGCCGCAATAACCAGCCTGCCTCTGGCCCCCGCCGTGGCCGCTGAACTGTCGCCGCAGGCCAGGGCCCAGATCACCGCCACCGTCGACCGCAACCAGGCCGCCCTGGACCACGCCGCGCTGGAGATCTGGAAGTTCGCCGAGCTGGGCTATCAGGAGACCCAGAGCACCGCCCTGCTGCAGGATCAGCTGCGCGACGCCGGCTTCGCCATCACCGCCGGCATCGCCAATGAGCCGACCGCCTTCCTGGCCAGCTTCAAGAACGGCGCGGGTCCTGTGATCGCCGTCCTGGCCGAATACGACGCCCTGCCCGGTCTGTCGCAGACCCTCAGCCCGATCCAGGAATCCGCAGGCGGCCATGCAGGCCACGGCTGCGGCCACAACCTGTTCGGCGCCGCCTCGGTCCACGCCGCCATCGCGGTCAAGGACTGGATGATCGCCAACAACATCAAGGGCGAACTGCGCGTCTACGGCACCCCGGCCGAAGAAGGCGGCTCGGGCAAGGTCTACATGGTCCGCGACGGCCTGTTCGACGACGTCGACGTGTCGCTGCACTGGCACCCCGGCAATGTGAACTCGGCCCGCCAGGGCGATACGATGGCCAACGTCTCGGGCAAGTTCCGCTTCTACGGCACGGCGTCCCACGCCGCCGCCGCGCCCGACAAGGGCCGCTCGGCGCTCGATGGCGTCGAGTCCCTGAACTACATGGTCAACATGATGCGCGAGCACATCCCGGATCGCACGCGCATCCACTACGCCATCACCGACGGCGGCAAGGCGCCCAACGTCGTTCCCGCCTATGCCGAGGCCTACTACTACGTCCGCCACAACAACCCCGAGATCGTCCGCGACGTCCTGGAGCGCGTGAAGCTGGCGGCTGAGGGCGCCGCCATGGGCACCGGCACCCGCGTCGAGTTCGAGGCCATCGGCGGCGTCTACTCCATGCTGCCGAACGAGGCGCTGATGCACGTCATGGACCGCAACCTGCGCCATGTCGGCGGCATCACCTGGACAGCCGAGGAAACCGCCCTGGCGACCGAAATCCAGAAAACCCTGACCACCAAGCCGGACCTGGCCAGCGTCGGTCGGATCGAGGACGCCGTGATCGGCGGCGATTTCGGCGGCTCGACCGACGTTTCCGACGTGTCGTGGGTCACGCCGACGGTCGGCCTGTCGACGGCGACCTTCGTGCCGGGCTCGGCCGGTCACTCGTGGCAGAACGTGGTGGCTGCGGGCACGACCATCGGCCTGAAGGGCGCCCATCTGGCCGCCAAGACCCTGGCCCTGACGACGGCCGAGCTGTTCCAGAGCCCGGACACGATCGCCGCCGCCAAGGCCGAGTTCGAGCAGCGTCGCGGCCCCGACTTCCAATACCGCGCCCTGCTGGGCGACCGCGCCCCGGCGCTGAACTACCGCGACTGATCGATCGCCGCCCTCGGGTCAGCCCTGAGGGCGGCGCCCCGTCACCGTTCGATCTTCTCGGAGATGGTGGTGATGGTCTCCTCAAGACGCACGCCCGGCTTGCCCTTGATCGCTCGGGCGGGCCGGCCCGCGTGGATGTCGCGCGCCCTCAACTCTACCTCCTGAAGGATGAGCGCCAGTTCCTTGTCGGTCAGGTGCTCGATGCCGATGAAGCGGGAATCGGCCTTCTTCACCGCATAGATCAGCTCGTCCATCTTGGCGTGCATGGCGGCGGCGTCGCGGTTCTGGGTGTTCTGGATCAGGAACACCATCAGGAAGGTGACGATGGTCGTGCCGGTGTTGATCACCAGCTGCCAGGTCTCATTGAACCGGAACACCGGGCCCGTCAGCGCCCAGACCAGCACCACTGCTACGCAGATGATGAAGGTCCACGGCCGTCCCGCCATTTTGGCGGTCGCATTGGCCAGATGGTTGAACAGCTTTTCCATTCCGGCGGAACGGCGGCCGCTGGGCCGGGTTCCGCCGGATCAGAAACCGCCTCAGTCGGCCTTCTGCGGCGCCCGCGCGCCGATGGTGCGATCCAGGAAGTCGAGGTAGGTGCGCCACTGGTGCAGCTGACGATCATTGCCCCGGATGCCGTGGCGCTGGCCCGGATAGAGCATGGTCTCGAACGGAATGCTCTTTTCCTGCAGCGCGTTCAGCACCCGCGTCGTATTCTCGAAGATGACGTTGTCGTCGGCCATGCCGTGCATGAGCAGCAGACGGCCCGTCAGATTGTCGAGACGGTTCACCACGTCCGAGGCGGCGTAGCCCGCGACGTTCGCCTCCGGCGTCGACATGAAGCGTTCAGTATAGCCCGTGTCGTACAGGCTCCACTCCGTCGGCGGCGCCCCGGCGATGGCCGAGGCCAGCCCCATCTTCGGCTCGGTCAGCGCCATCAGGCTCATGAACCCGCCATAGGACCAGCCCATCATGGCGATGCGGCCGGCGTCGACGTAGGGCAGCGAGCGCAGATAGTCCGCGCCGATGACCTGATCCTCGATCTCCGGCTGGCCCATCTTCAGATAGAGCGCCTGTTTGAAGGCGGCCGAACGGTCGCCCTCGCCCCGGTTGTCCAGGCGGAAGACGATGTAGCCCGCCTCGGTCAGCAGCTGCGTCGTCGCCCCCTGCCAGGCGTTCTTCACGCCGCCGCCCGACGGACCGCCATAGACCTGCATCACCACCGGATACTGCTTGGCCGGATCAAAGCCCGGCGGCGTGGTCATCTGCCAGACCAGGGTCTCGCCGTGGCTCTGCAGGGTTCCGAAGGTCGGCTTCTGCTGGCGCTCGGCATAGGGCCAGAAGGGGTGGCCGGGCTGCAGCTTGTTCTCCTCGATCCAGCGCACGCGCTGGCCGTTGATCGAATAAAGCGCCGACTGCGACGGAGTGTTCACGTCGCTGTAGTTGCCGACATAGGCCGTGCCCGTGCCGTTGACCGTGGCGCTCCACCAGCCGCCGCGCGGGGTGACTCCGGTCGGCGCCAGCGTGCGCTTGTAACTGGCGCGGAACAGCTGCTGCTCGATCGGGTATTCCCTGCCGTCGCGCATGGAGGCGGTGAAGAAGACCTCGCCCGTCTGCTGATTCACGCCCGCCAGCGACTTGACCGGATAGTCGCCGCGCGTGATCGCGCGCAGGCGGCGGCCGTCCTTGGCGTAGAGATACAGGTGACGCCAGCCGCTCTCCTCGCTGGACCAGATGAAGGTCCCGTCCTTCAGCGCCTTGAAGTCATGGGTGACGTTGACCCAGGCGTTTGAAGTCTGGCTGGCGATCACGCGGCTGGCGCCCGTGGCCGGATCGACGCTCAGCAGGTCCAGCCGCTTCTGGTCGCGCGACAGGCGCTGGACATAGGCGACCGAGCCGTCCGCCGCCCAGTTCACCCGGCCCAGATAGATGTCGGTATCGGCGCCCAGATCGACCTTGACCCGCTGACCGCTCTGCACGTCCTGAACGTAGAGCTCGACCACGGCGTTGGGCCGTCCGGCGCGCGGATAGCGTTGCGAAATGACCGAGGCCCCGCCGCCGGTGATGTCCAGGCGCGGGATGACGTCGACCGGGCTCTCGTCCGTGCGTTGCAGGGCGATGTAGCGCTCGTCAGGGCTCCACCAGTAGCCGGTGTCGCGGTCCAGCTCTTCCTGGGCGATGAACTCGGCCGTGGCCCAGGTGATCAGGTCCTTGCCGTCCGTGGTGATCGCCTGTTCGGCGCCGGTCTCAAGGTTGATCAGGAACAGGTTCTGGTCGCGCACGAAGCTGACGAAGGCGCCCTTGGGCGAGACCTTGGCGTCGATCTCGTCGGCCGCCGTCTCGGTCAGGCGTCGCACCGAGCCGTCGGCGCGGTTGGCCAGGAAGACGTCGCCCTCCAGCGGCGCCAGGATGTAGCGGCCCTGTTCGTCCCACGAATACTCGACCACGCCGCGCTGGGAGATCCGCATCCGCTCGCGCCGCGCCTTCTCGGCCTCGGACAGTTCGCCGGCGTCGGGGACCAGGGCGCGGGCGTCGATCAGCTTGAACGGCTCGCCCCCCTTCACCGGCGCGGCCCACAGGTCCAGCACGTCCACGTCATCCTCGCGCGAGCGCAGGAAGGCGACCAGTTCGCCATCCGGCGACAGGCTGACGCCCCGCGCCACCGGCCCGGCCAGCGACGGGTTCGAGAAGACCCGCTCGACCGTCAGGATGGAAGATGCGGGCGCCGTGGCGGCGGGCGGCGTCGTGGGCTGCTGGGCGAAGACCGGCGTCGCGGCCATCAGGATCGTCGAGGCGAGAAGAAATGTGCGCATGGCGGCGAAGCTAGAGACGGAATCCTCCGTCGTCATCCGCAATTCGTCCTTCTCCCCTTGTGGGAGAAGGTGGGCCCGAAGGGCTCGGATGAGGGGTTTCTCCGGCAGTGGCCAAAGCCGCGTGGTCGGAAAGGTCGCGAGCCCCCTCATCCGTCAGGCTCCGCCTGCCACCTTCTCCCACAAGGGGAGAAGGGAGAAAAACAGAGTCCAATTCGTCTGAAACGTCTGAAATCCCATGCGGCGCGCGATCATTTCCCCACTCGACCGGAACGCAGCCTAGCACAGGCGGAGAGGCAGGCTGGCCGATTGCGATTCAGCCCCCCTGCCGCCACAAGGGGAGAAGGATCGCCGCACCACCTTTCGCAATCGCCCGCGACCGCCTAGGTAGGCCCCATGTCTGACGCCTCCCTCGCCGCGCCGCCCGTAAAGGCCAGTCCTTTCCACGAACTCGAAGTCCTGTGGGTTCGCCACTGGAACGACCAGCTGTTCAGCTTCGGCGTGAAGCGGCCCGAGGATTTCCGTTTCCGCTCGGGCGAGTTCGTCATGATCGGCTTGCCCGGAGAGGACGGCGGCAAGCCCATCCTGCGCGCCTATTCCATCGCCAGCCCCTTCTGGGCCGAGGAGCTGGAGTTCTTCTCCATCAAGGTCGAGGACGGCCCCCTGACCTCGCGCCTGCAGAAGATCGTCGCGGGCGACAGCGTGCTGATGGGCAAGAAGCCGACCGGCACCCTGGTGCTGGACGCCCTGACCGGCGGCGAGCGTCTGTGGCTGATCGGCACCGGCACGGGCCTGGCGCCCTGGCTGTCGGTGGCGCGCGATCCCGAGACCTATTCGCGCTTCAAGCAGGTCATCGTCTGCCACACGGTGCGCAACGTGGCCGACCTGGCCTATCGCGACTTCTTCACCCACGAGATCCACGACGATCCGCTGATCGGCGAGGAGGCCAAGGCCCAGCTGACCTATTATCCGACGGTGACGCGCGAACGGTTCGAGACGCCGGGCCGGATCACCGACCGCATCAAGTCCGGCGATCTGTTCGCCGACCTGCAACTGCCCATCGGCTTTTCGCCCAACAGCGACCGCGTCATGCTGTGCGGCTCGATGGCCATGATCAAGGAGACCGGCGAGCTGCTGGAATCCTACGGCCTGAAAGAAGGCTCGAACGCCGAACCCGGCGACTATGTTCTGGAGCGCGCCTTTGTCGGCTGACCTGATGACCTCTCCCCGCACCGTCGCCATTGACGAGCGCAAAGCCCCTGAAGACTGCGTCACCATGGTCGATGTGCGTCAGGGCGTGGATGCGCTGGACCGCGCTCTGGTGATCCTGCTGGCCGAGCGTCAGCGCTATATGGACGCCGCCGCCCGCATCAAGCCGAACCGCGACGCCGTCTTCGATCAGGCCCGCATCGACGACGTGGTGGCCAAGGTGCTGAAGGCGGCCGAACCCGCCGGCCTGTCGCCCGACATCGCCGAGCCGGTCTGGCGCCTGCTCATCGACCGCTGCATCGCCCATGAGTTCGGAACCTGGGACCAGACGCGGGTCTGAAAACCATTACCCCCGTATGAGAAAGGGGCTGCCCGGCTTTCGCCCGGCAGCCCCCTTTTCGTCTGTCTTCTCCCGCAAGGGGAAAGAGCACGGCTTCAGCCCTTCAGGCTCCTCAGCGCCAACTCGTGGCGATAGGCCGCCACATCGGCCAGAGCCGCGTCCAGCGCCGTCTTCACGCGCTCCAAACCGGCGGGCGCAGCAGCCTGTTCGCCGAACTCCACCTCTTCACAGACCTGGGCCAGGGCCTTGGCCCCGATGCCCGCCCCGGCGCCGCGGATGGTGTGAACGGCGTCGCGCCAACCTTCGCTGGACGCATCCAGCATGGCCGACCACATGCGGGCCTGCTCGGCGAACAGGCCCAGCACTTCTTCCGTCACCTCATCCATGCCGCCGGTCATGGCTTCGAGGACGGTGAAATCCACCGCCCCCGACAGGTCGCGCCTGGCCATTAACCCCTGCCCGTCTCGTCTGGGGCCTCTTCGCCTTTAGCCAAGCGCGAGTTACGCGACGACCAGAGCAGATAGACGGCCAGACCGAACAGGTTCCACAGCAGGAAATACAGCTGCGTCGAGCCCTTCAGGCTGAAGAAGAAGACGATGCAGCCGACGATGGCGATGCCGCCAACCAGCCACCACAGCGGCGCCTTGAACTTGCGCTCGCGGTTCGGGTCGCGCACGCGCAGCACGATCAGGCTGACGCCCACGGCCATGAAGGCCATCAGGGTGCCGGCGTTGGCCAGCGACGCCAGCTCGTCCAGTCGCATGATGCCCGCCAGGAAGGCGACGACGATGGCGGTGAACACCGTCACCACGGTCGGCACGCCGCGATTGGAAATCTTGGCCAGGCGGTTGGGCAGCAGGCCGTCGCGGGCCATGCCCAGGAAGATGCGGCTCTGGCCGAACAGGAAGGCCAGCAGGACGGTCGGCAAGGCGACGACGGCGGCTGCGGCGATCCATTGTGCGGCGACGCCCTGACCCAGACCGCGCATGATATGGGCCAGCGGTTCGGGGCTGTCGGCGAAGCTGGACACCGGCGCGGCGCCGATCGCAGCGGCGGCGACGGCGATGTACAGAATGGTGCAGATCACCATCGAACCGACGATGCCGATCGCCAGATCGCGCTCAGGCTTCTTGGTCTCTTCGGCCGCCGTGGCGATGGCGTCGAAGCCGTAGAAGGCGAAGAAGATGATGGCGGCTGCGGCCATCACGCCGGTCTGGACGAAGGGCGCCCCGAAGCCGTGCGGCATGAAGGGGGTGAAGTTCGCCGCATCGAACTTCGGCAGGGCGATCGCCACGAAGGCCACCAGGGCGGCGATCTTGATGACCACCAGCACCGCGTTCAGCGTCGCGCTCTCACGCGTGCCCATCAGCAGCAGACCGGTGACGATGCCGATGATGAAGACCGCGGGCAGGTTGATCAGCCCGCCTTCGACGTGCGGCCCGACCGTCAGAGCGAACGGCAGGTCGATTCCCAGCCCGGCCAGGAAGGGCGCTGCATAGCCCGACCAGCCCACGGCGACCGCCGAGACGACGAGCGAATACTCGAGGATCAGACTCCAGCCCACGACCCAGGCGAAGATCTCGCCCAGGGCGGCGTAGGAGTAGGTATAGGCGCTGCCCGAGGCGGGCATGATGGTCGACAGTTCGGCATAGGCCAGAGCGGCGCAGGCGCACACCAGACCGGCCAGGGCGAAGCTGATCAGCACCGCCGGCCCCGCCAGCCCCGCGCCGACCCCGATCAGGGTCAAAATGCCGGTGCCGACAATGGCTCCGACGCCCAGCGCCATAAGGTGCGGCCAGCTCAGGGTCTTTTTGAGCCCCGGCCCCGAACTCGGGGCCAACATCGCGTCGATCGAGCGCCGACGGTTCCAGAACGCCATAATCTTTACTCCCCCTCGCCGCGTCTTTCGGCGGCTGATTCAAGGCGCGACCTTAGCGCGCGTTGCAATCATGATAAAAGACGCATTTGGCGCTTGCACAGCCCCATCGCTGCGAGTAATAGGAGCGCCCTTCGCCGAGGTTATTCACGCCGCAGCGAAGGGCCGGCGCCACACCAAGGGCGCAGACGACGGTACGGGTGATTAGCTCAGTTGGTAGAGCAGCTGACTCTTAATCAGCGGGTCCACAGTTCGAACCTGTGATCCCCCACCATCGTCTCTCTTGTTTTTAAACAAGATTTCTTCTCTAGCGTTAGAAACGTCTGGCTCAGTTGGGCGGATAGTTGGGCGATTTGTTCGCCTTTCGAGCTTTTCGATCGCCGAAACCGCCAGTCCGTAATCCCTCTTGAGGTAGTGCGCATCAAGGATAGCGCCGACATCACGCAGGCTATGGCCGGTGATCGTCGCGATCTCAGCCTCACTGCATCCCGCCAGCGCCAAACGCGTCACGGCAGTCCCTCGAAGGTCGTGGAAGGTGACATCCTGCACGCCCGCCTTCACGCACGCCTTGCGCCACGACGCGCGGAAGCCGGACTCCGTCCACGCCCGCCCCTGCTCCGTGGTCAGAATAGTCACCGCATCCTTGCGATGGGCGACCAATGCCTCGAGCGCCGCCTTCAAAGGCCCGCCGACCGGTATGACCACGCGCGCCTGCGTCTTGCGTTGGCGAATGCGCAACACCTCCCCGTCATAGGCCGACCAGGTCAAGCGCAGCAGGTCCCCCTGCCGCTGCCCGGTCCAAAGCGCGAGCAGCAACGCGAGATGGAGGTGCGAGGGGGCTTTCGCCAAGAACGATTGCTCGTCGGCGTCTGACCACACGCTGTCGCTACGACTGGCTCGATAGACGCGACCCGTGCGTTCAAGCGGATTCAACGGCGTCAGCCCTCGATTAAGCGACCACGACAACGCCCGTGCGAACACTGCAAAGCGATAGTCCGCGTTCCGACGCGACGCGATCGCCAGTCGGTCCCGCCACGCCAAGAACTCTCCCCGCGTCCGCCGATCGCTCAGCGCGGCAATCGGGAAGTCGCCGAACTCCGCAGCGATCGCACGCAGGTGCTTTCGGTAGTCGGTGCGCGTACGATCGGCGAGCGCTTTAAACTCCGCCGATGACTCGTACGCATCGAGTAGTGTGGTGAGCACCTCAGCCGGTTTGCGCTTACGCGACCCCAAAGCCTCGTTGTACGCCGCCATGAACTCGGGGGAGCCGGGCTTCCCTGTCAGCCTCGGCCCACCCTTCCAAGCGTAGTAGTATACGACCTCCCCGCCCCCAGCGAGGCGGCGACGGACGCTGTTGAGACCTTTGAGCTTAATGCGCATCTCGCTTGGCCTTCCAAGCGTCGAAAGGATCCGCCGCTTCGATCTTCTGTTCAGACTGTCGAACGATACGGATCGTGCCGTCCTGGTCGATCTCGACCGCAGAGACGTCAAAGCCTGCCGCTCGCGCCGCCTTCAGAGCCTTTGAGACATCTGCCTGCGTGAACCGCGTCGCTACCCGCGCCATCTTAGACCTCCACGCCATCGGCGGGGTCGATGGATCCTTGCGGCGATTGGAAGCGCTGCGCCAATGCCTCAAAGCTTGCGTCACTGAGCTCAACCTTACACGCGCGTTCGAACAACCGACGCAGCACGAGGGACGCGTTGATCACGACGACCTCACACACCTGACGACGTTCGCGCTCGACGGCTTCAAGCGATTTCTCGACGACGCGATCCAACTCACCCCCACCGAGAAGGCAAACGATGGGCAGATGAAGCTGCGACGCCTCGCTCTCCGCTTGTTCGAAAATCGCGAAACTGCCGAACAACACCTCGCCGCCACTGCCCGATCGCGACGCGAACACGAGCAGGTCGTCATAATCAGCGCGCACCAGAGCCGCCGCCTGCTCCTGCGACCGACCTGCGCGGCCAAGCTCCAAGAATAAAGCCAACCGAAAGGCATGGTCAGCCGTGAAACGCCCCCATCCTCCTGAAGCGGGCTGTGGGAACGGCATCAAGCGTCGCTGGGCGAGGTTGTTGAACAGCCCCACCGAAACACCCGTGACAGACAGAAGATCAGCGCGTCGCATCGAAATCACCATAATTATGATTTCCTTTTAGCACGCGACGAAAACGCCATCAATACGATGATTTTTATTCAGGCTAAAGCCGGGCGATTTCAAACTGCGAAAATTATTTCTTGACTTTTCAGCCAGTTAAATGAATAATGCAAAGTGTCGCAATGCGCTCATCGCGCGACACCTTCTCACTTCATCCCCGTCACGATCTCGCGCCAGGCACGCCTGACGCGTGCTTTTTCGTGCCTGAAAGGTCGTTTTATGCCTGGTCGCCAAGCCCAGATCCTCACAGACACCATCATACGTCGCGCGCTCGAAAGGCTCTCCCGCCGTCCCCAAGCCTCCCGCGATCAAGCCATCTTCCTCCTTTCACTCAGAGCCGGTCTCCGCGCATGCGAAATCGCCGGGCTTGAATGGCCGATGGTGCTCGACGGCAACGGACGGGTCGGCCGAACGCTCGTCGTGCTTGATCGCATCGCGAAGAAGGGCGGCGGTCGCACAATCCCTCTCCATTCGGATCTGCGCGCCGCCTTACAGACATTGCGAAAACAGACTCTAAACCCCAACGGCCCTGTCATCCTGTCCGAACGAGGGGGCGGCTTTCGCGCCAACAGTCTCGTCAACTGGTTCGGCGAGCTCTACCGCGAGATTAACGCCCAAGGATGCTCGTCCCATTCTGGACGACGCACCTTCATCACCGCGGCCGCGCGAAATGCCCACAAGGTCGGCGCCAGCCTGCGTGACATCCAGATCCTTGCCGGCCATCGTTCAATCGAGGTGACGCAGGGGTACATCGAAGGCGATAGCGACGCCCAACGCCGCCTTGTCGCAATTGCATGAGCGGAGGCAGACGTCATGGCCAACTGGCCCTTCGCCGACATAGCTCCAGTCACCATCGCTATTGAAACCATCCACGCGGGACGACGACAAGGCGACTTGAAGATCACAGGCATCGACCTCGACAGCGGCGATCGCATGACCGTCAAGGTGAAGTCACACGGACCGTGGTCGCCACGACCCGCTGTCTTGTGCAGCGACGGCCTCGTCCTCGTGCTTAGCCTAGAACACGCTCTGAAGTCGCGTTGACGCCCACGTCAGGCACCGAGCGCGGCAACGCCTAGCGCCGGCACACTCGCATATTTCTTCCCTACAATCGGAGCCCACCATGACCGTCGAAAGACGCGCGCGCATATGCGCGCTCAACGACCAACTTCGGACGCAACACGTCGGCGGACGGATACTCATCAGCCAAGGCGTTGTCGCAGAAGGCCCCGCCTTCATTCTAGCCGCGCTAGGGGCAGTGAAACGCTTCTCAGATTTCAACGAATTCAACGATCCCTACGGCGAACATGACTTCGGCGTGGTGTTGGTCGATGGCGACAAGGTCTTCTGGAAAATCGACTACTACGACCGTTCTCTCACAGCCGCTGCTGACCCCGCGTCCGAAAGCGACTGCGTCCGCGTCCTGACGCTTATGCGCCCCGACGAGTATTGACAATGCGCGCCGTTCAGCAGGGTACATTCGACGGACTTTGCGGGATCTATGCGATCCTCAACGCGCTCGACGGCGTCGGCGTGACCGGCCCCCGCAGTCACCTTCACCGCAATCTGTTTCGCAATATCGTGAAGGCGACCCCGCCGAAGACGCTGGCTGACGCCGTCAGTCACGGTCTCGAAACCGAACACCTCCTCGCCGCCGCTCGCCAAGGACTGCGCTGGTTGCGTCGCGCTCATGATATCGATTTGCGTCTCTCGCGATGGCGACATCAGCCAACGAACAAGGCCGATTTCATCAAAGCCCTCATTGCCGTTTCTAGACGACCAGGGCATGCGGTCATCTTGTGTTTCGCCAAACCCGGCCTTCAGCACTGGTCGGTTGTCGAAAAGATCGACCCCAAAGCTATCCGTTTGCGAGATTCTGGGGGACTCACACATCTCGAAATCGATCGCTTCGAACTAGAACGAGGCCGTTACCGCCTTATTCCCGAAGATACGATCATCGTCAGGCGTCTGAAGCCTCTGGCATCCTCATCGCTGCAATAATCTCGCGGTAGTCGACGCCTAACGCCGCCACGATGCGCATGAACTCGACGACGTCGAGCCGTCGCCGTCCGCCTTCGTATTTCGAAACATAGGTCTGATCGACGCCCAATCGATCAGCCAGCTCATACTGCGTCACGCCAGCATCCACCCGCGCCTGCGCCAACGCCGTCGTCAAGCGACGGTGCTCTTCGGTGTGCAGTCCCGTTAGTCCCCGCCGCCCATTGCTCATACCTCAGCGGCTAGAGGGCTAGTCAAATGATGCTAAACAGGCATCTTACAGCCAAGATGGAGTCTATCTTGTCGCCTCACCACCTCTTCATACGCCTCGCCAGCGGGGCCCTCGCGCTCGCACTGCTCTCCAGTTGCGAAGCTCTACGTCCTGCAGACGTCTGTCTGGCTGAGGAGACGCTCGCCACCACCAAGCAGATTTTGCGACAAATCATCCTGCCGCAAGGTGACCCCGCGCTGCTCGAACAAGCCTTCGATGAGGTTCTAACGATCGAGCTGACGTGCCTCTGAGTTTTCATCCAG
>KB291755.1 GCA_000318405.1 Brevundimonas diminuta 470-4
GCCGAGCGCGGCGCCGCCGGCTCCGAGAAGAGCCGCGCCCGCGACCGTGCCGACCGCGGCACCCGCCCCGAGTTGCGGCGCGCCGGACACGAGGCCGGAGGCGACGCCCGGTCCGAAGATGGCGAGACCGAGCAGCGAAAGAGCGGCGAGAACAAGCGTCATCGCCGAAGCCACGTCCGGCTCGCCCATCCCGGCGGAGAGAAACATTTCAAAGAAGCCGCCGCCGATGCCGACGATGACGGCCAGCACCATGACCTTGAGGCCCGACGAGACGACGTTGCCGAGCACCCGCTCGGCGAGAAAACTCGTCTTGTTGAACAGGGCGAACGGCACGAGCACGAAACCCGCCAGCGTCGTCAGCTTGAACTCGATGATCGTGAGGAAGAGCTGGATCGCGAGGATGAAGAAGGCCAGCACCACCACCAGCCAGGCGACGAACAGCACGAGGATTGACAGGGCGTTGCCGAAGAAGGCGGGGAAGCCGAGCATGTCCTTGATAGCCGTCAGCATCGGCTTGGCGGCGTCGAAGCCTACGGAAGCGAGCTTGCCCGGCTTCAGCAGGTCGTCGGGGCCGATCGTGCCCCCGCCCGCGGTGAGGCCGAGGCCGGCGAAACTGCGGAAGACGATCTCGCCGAGCTGTTGGAAGTTGCCGAGAATGAAGGCGAAGATTCCGACATAGAGAATCTTCTTCAGGAACCGGCCCAGGACATCCTTGTCCGCGTCCATCGCCCACCACAGACCGGCCAGCGTGATGTCGAGCCCGATCAGGATAGTGGTGAGAAAGGCGACGTCGCCGCCGAGCAGGCCGAACCCGCTGTCGATGTATTGCGAGAAGGCCGCCAGGAAGCGGTCGATGATGTTGAGGTCCGGGGCCGGGTCCATCGTGCGCGGCCTATTGCGGCGTATAGGCGGGGCGGGTTCCGATGAACCGCCGGGTCCGCTCGTGGGCCGCTTCCATGACCTGTCGCTGGCGCGCCTGTTCGATGGCGTCGGCGCGATACTGCGCCGCCATCATCGACTGAAGCTGAAGCTGCTGACGGGCGACGAGCGCCATCAGTTGATTGCCGGCCTGCTGCGCCTGCAAGCCGCCGGTGGCGACCTGGCTTTGCGCGACGAGATCGGTGAGCAAGGCGCCGTCGGCCCGGACGTTCTCGACGACCTGGGCCTGAACGCGCATCGCCTGACGATAGCCCTGCAAGGACGACTGGAGCCGGGCGCGCGCGCGCTGGACGATCTGGTCGGTGCTGAGGCTTCGATCGAATGTCTGCGGAAACTGTTCGCGCAGCGCCGCATCAGTGGCGGCGACGTCGAAGGCGATGCCTTCGGCGCGAGCCATCAGGCCGTCGATGCGCTCGATGGAGCGCGTGAGCTGGTCCAGCGAGGAGAAGTCCAGACGCTGAAGCTGGCGCGCCTGGTTCTGCAACATGGTCGCTTGGTTCTGGAGCGCCGTGATCTGGTTGTTGATCTGCTGGAGGGTGCGCGCGGCCGTCAGGACGTTCTGGCTGTAGTTGGTGACGTCGAAGACCTTGAGTTGGGCGTGGGCCGGCGAAACGGGCGCGAGCGCGCCGCCGGCGGCGACGGTCGAGGCCAGAACGGCGGCGATGAGGATGCGGGAATTCATGAGGTCGGCTCCTTCTGCTAGTTGAATGGCGCGGCTTCAGCCGCGCCGGGAAAATCGCTGAGGAGGTCGGCGGCCCAGGCAAGGCCGCGCTCGCGCAGGAAGGCCGCGCCGAAAGCGTCGGGCCCCGGTGCTTTCAGGAGGTCGTCGATCAAGGCTTGCGTCGCGGGGTCGGACGCGCCGCAAAGCGCGAGCGCGACCGGGCCGAGTGCAAGTTCGAACAGCCGGTTTCCGCCGCGCGACTGGAGATAGTAGTGCCGCTTGGGCGTCGCCCGGGCGATGAGTTCCACCTGACGCTCGTTCAGGCCGAAGCGTTCATAGGCGGCGCGGGACTGCGGCTCGACGGCCCGGTCGTTCGCAAGGAAGATGCGTTGCGGGCAGCTTTCGATGATGGCCGGCGCAATGCTGCTGTCGGCGATGTCCGCCAGCGACTGCGTGGCGAAGACGACGCTGACGTTCTTCTTTCGGAGCGTCTTCAGCCATTCGCGGATGCGTTGGGCGAAAGTCGGATTATCGAGATAGACCCAGGCTTCGTCGAGGATGAGCAGGGTCGGACGACCGTCGAACCGGGCTTCCAGGCGATGGAAGAGATAACTCAGCACGGGCAGGACAAGGCTGGGCGTGTCCATCAGGGTTTCGGTCTCGAAACACAGCACGTCGGTGAGCGTCAGCCGGTTTTCGGCGGCGTCGAGCAGTCGTCCGAACGGACCTTCCAGCGTCCACGGCGCGAGCGCGGATTTCAGCGCCTGGGATTGCAGCAGGACGGACAACCCGGTCAGGGTGCGCTCCTCGGACGGCGCGCTGGAAAGGCTCGTCAACGCCGACCAGAGCATCTCCTTCAGCTCCGGCGTCATGATCAGCTTCTCATGGCTGAGAAGTTCGGCGATCCAGTCGGCGGCCCACGCGCGTTCGGCGTCGTCGTCGATGTCGCGGAGCGGCTGGAACGCCAGCGCGTCCCCCTCCCCGAGCGCGATATGGTCGCCGCCCATCGCCAGCGTCGCCGCCCGCGCCGACAGCCCCTTGTCGAAGATATAGATCTGCGATCCGGCGTAGCGGCGAAACTGTAGGGCGAGCAGCGCCAACAGCACCGACTTGCCCGCGCCGGTCGGTCCGACGATGAGCATGTGGCCGACGTCGCCGACATGGGGCGACAGCCTGAACGGCGTCGCCCCGCTCGTCTCCGCATAGAGAAGCGGCGGGCCGTCGAGATGGACGTTTCGAACGGGACCGGACCAGACCGCCGATAACGGCATGAGGTGGGCGAGGTTCAGCGTGTGGACAAGCGGCTGACGGACGTTGGCGTAGACATGGCCGGGGAGGCTTCCGAGCCAGGCTTCGACGGCATTGACGGACTCGCGGATGCAGGTGAAGCCGAGCCCGTTGACGATCCGCTCGACGACGCGGACCTTTTCTTCGGCGGCACCGCGATCGACGTCGGACACGGTGACCGTCGTGGTCAGATAGCCGAAGGCGACATGGTCGCCGCCGAGCGCCTGCAAGGCGAGGTCCGCATCGACCACCTTGTTGTCGGCGTCGGTGTCGGTCAGCGGGACCGGCTCGTTGGTCATCACCTCGCGCATCAACTGCGCGATCGACTTGCGCTTGTTGAACCATTGGCGCCGGATCTTGGTCAGCGTCTTGTTCGCCTCCGTCTTGTCGAGACAGATGAAGCGGGTCGCCCAGCGATAGGCGAAGTCCTGATGATTGAGCGCGTCGAGCAGACCGGGACGGGTCGCGTTGGGAAAGCCCAGGATCGTGACGGTCCGCAGATGCTCGTCGCCCAGCATCGGCTCGATGCCGCCCGACAGCGGGGTGTCGACGATAAGACCGTCCAGATGCATCGGCGTCGACGGAGCGGCGACCAGATGGCGCCGCGTCGAGATCGTCGCGTGAAGAAATGACAGCGTCTCCGCATCGTCCAGGCCGCGCACCACGGGCATGAAACCGGAGAGAAGGTCTAGGACGCGATCGGTTTCGGCGACGAATGCCCGCAGTTCCTGACGCCAATCGCGACCGACGTCCGGGGTGTCCCGCTCCAGAAGCGCGCGCTCCGCGCGATTGACCTGATCGGCGGGCGGCAAGTAGCAGAGCGTAAGGTGATAGCGGCTCTCGAAATGCTGCCCGCGCCGTCCGTCGAAATGCGCCCGCCGCTCCTCATCCACCAGCCAGGACGCCGCATCGGGAAAGGCGCTGTCAGGATAACCGAGCGCTTCGGCGCGCACCGCATCGAAGAACAGCGCCCAGCCCGAGCCAAGCCGGCGCAAGGCGTTGTTCGCCCGCGCACAGACCGAAACCAGTTCGGCCTCCGTCGCGGATTCGAGATCGGGACCTCGAAAGCGCAAGGTGCGCTGGAACGCCCCATCCTTGTTGAGGACCACGCCGGGCGCGACCAGGGCCGCCCAGGGCAGATGATCGGCGAGAAGGTCGGCGGTGCGACGGTATTCTTTCAGGTTCAGCATGACCACCATCCCTTCTGCCGAAGGTGGCGGACGCCGACGGCGGCGAAGTCCGGGTCCCGCTTGGCGGCGAAGACCGCGAGGCTGTGTCCGACGAGCCAGATGATGAGGCCGGCGACCCACTGTTGGAGACCGAGCCCGATCGCGGCGGCCAGCGTCCCGTTGAGGATCGCCACGCCGCGCGGCGCGCCGCCGAGCAGGATCGGTTCGGTCAGCGCGCGATGCAGCGGAACCTCGAAGCCCTCGACGTTCATGCGATGAGCGCTCCGCCGCCGAAGGAGAAGAAGGACAGGAAGAAGCTCGACGCAGCGAAGGCGATCGACAGGCCGAACACGATCTGGATCAGCTTGCGGAAACCGCCCGAGGTTTCTCCGAACGCCAGGGCGAGCCCGGTCGTGATGATGATCAGAACCGCGACGATCTTGGCGACCGGCCCCTGAACCGACTCCAGCACCTTCTGGAGCGGTTCTTCCCAGGGCATGCCGGAGCCTGCCGCGAGAGCGACGACCGGGATCAGGACCCCGGCCAGGACGACCGAGGCGGACAGGCGCGGATTCACGGTAGGCGTCATGGGAGTTCTCCTCTGAGAAGGGCTTTGAGCTGAGGGGGATTGAGGTCGGTCACGGCGTAGGCGCCGTCGCTGTCGAGGCCCGACACCTCGGCGACGGTCTCGATCCGCCGCCCGACCCCGCGACCGCGGATGAAGACGACGAGATCGATCGCTTCGGCGATCAGGCGGCGCGGCACGGTGACGACGCCTTCGGCGACGAGCTGTTCGAGCCGGTAAAGCGCGGCGTGCGCCGAGTTGGCGTGCAGCGTGGCGATCCCGCCCGGATGGCCGGTATTCCAGGCCTTGAGCATGTCGAGCGCCTCGGCGCCCCGCACCTCCCCGACCACGATCCGGTCGGGCCGAAGGCGAAGGGTCGAGCGCACGAGTTCGGCCATGCCGACCACGCCGGGCCGTGTTCGCAGCGGGACGGTGTCCACCGCCGCGCATTGCAGCTCGCGGGTGTCCTCGATGAGGATGATCCGTTCGTCGAGCCCGGCCATTTCGGCGAGCAGCGCGTTCGCGAATGTCGTCTTTCCGGACGAGGTGCCGCCGGCGATCAGGATGTTCTTGCGATCCACGACCGCACGTCGAAGGACGTCGGCTTGAACCGGCGCGAGCATCCCGTCCGCGATATAGTCGATGAGGCGATGGACCTTCACGGCGGGCTTGCGGATGGCGAAGCAGGGCGCCGTGGCGATCGGAGGGAGAAGGCCTTCGAACCGTTCGCCGCCGCTCCCGTCGGGCGACGTCGGAAGTTCGGCCGAGACGATGGGCGCGTTCGGATGGACCTCCGCCCGGACATGATCGGCGACGAGACGGACAATCCGTTCAACGTCCTGCGGCGTCATTCTCACGCCGGTGTCGGTGCGGCCTTCACCCAGCCGATCCAGCCGCAACGCACCATCCGGATTGACCATGATCTCGATGACCACGGGATCGGCCAGTGCTTCGGCGATCGCCGGCCCCATCGCCGTGCGCAGCATGGCGCGGCGTCGACCGAAGGTGACGGGGTTGGCGCCGGTCACGCCGCGTCCTCCTGGACGGTCAGCATGTCGCTCGTCTCAGTCCCGGCGATCCGCCGTCCGACCTGATCGATGAATTTCTGGAATCGTTCGCGCCCGATCGCGCGGGCGGCCGCATCCGGCTCGGGAATCTGCGCGGTAAGGCTGAACTGGAAGCTGAGGAAGAGCGAGACGCTTTCCAGCAGCACGTTCATATCGCGGGCGAGACGCCGCTGATCGGCCGCCATCCGGTCGAGGCGCGGCTTCAGCAGCTCGTCGATCTCGCGCATTCCGCGGCGGCGGAAATGCTCGCGCAGCGCGCCGGCGACGATGGCGGATTTTGACGTCCCCGGTCCACGCGCGAGCCGATCGAGCTCGGCGGTGAGTTCGTCGTCGAGATACACGTGGTGGCGCGGCTTCATGCGCGTTCCACCGGGGCAGGAAGCCGGCTGGCTTGGGCGCCTTTGGCACGATTATTCATGAGCCTCGTCCGTCGGCCGTCGCGACGCGCGACGGGTCGACAGCGAAGATCAGACGAGGCGGCTCAGGCCGTTATCCCCGTTATTCTCACGCAAATGCACGGACGCAGTCGATGACGGCGCTTGTCATCATCCGCATTACTCAACCCTGGCAGCCACCTGCTGCGACTTCTGCGTCAAGGACGGATTTCAGGATCGCCTCCGATCGCCTCTGGCCATAGCCTCGGCCATAGGCGGAGGACGTGACCGCTGTCACGAGACGACAGGACGGGACGACGTAGATCTTGTTGCCCCCGTTCCCTGATGCGAACGAAACGGCAATGTCAGTGTCGGCGATCCGATAGGTTTTGCCGTACCAGAAATAACCATAGCTATCGGCGTAAGGATCGTCCGCCGCGATGTTCACCTTTGGCGCCAACATCTCGGCTATCCATCGCTCGCTTACGACCTGGCTATTTCCTGACCGCCCGCCGTTACGCACCATCTCGCCGATCGACGCCAGACCACGCGTCGTGAGCCAGAGATTGCCCTGCCCTTTCGTGACGCCCGCCGCGTCATCATCCCATCGCCAGCGCGCGACGCCTAACGGCGAAAACAGGTGGAGATCGGCGAACGCGCTCATTTTGGCGCCCATCGCCTCGGTGACGACGACGCCGGCCGTGTAGGCGGTCACGGAATTATAGCGATATCGCGAACCCGGAGGGTCGGCCTGCGGAACAGCTAGGACAAAAGCTAATGGATCGGGCGCGGCATCCATCCGATCCTCATTTCCGGGCGAGGCAGGGTCTTCGTCGAAGGCAGCCAAGCCCGACCGCATCGTCAGCACGTCGGCCAAAGACGCGGCCCCGATGGCGCTCCCCTCAGCGGCAGACCAGTATTGTGACACCGTGTCGTTCACCGAGCGAACCGCCCCGTCATCGATTGCGATGCCGAGGACCAGCGCCGTCACGCTTTTTCCGGCGGAGCGAACATCGTGAAGCTCCTCCGGCGTCGCACCATTGTAATAGCGTTCAGCGACCGACTGCCCGTCGCGCAGCACGACGACGCCTCTAAGGTCGGGATGCTCGTGTCTATCCCATTGCGCGAGGACAGCGGCGAGATCGGCCTTGTCGGCCGAACCCGTGTCCGCCGAAGCGACAAGGGCGGCAGCCATTCCTAAACCTGTCAGTACCTGCATCCACCCCCTCCGAAGGGCTCAGTATGTCCGGCACGATAGGCGGCCCCGGAAGATCGAACAATGAAGCAGCGCACGGGATCAACTCTCGCAAACGGGTTATTCAGCCCACGCAATCATCATTGGCGGAGCGCGCGCACATGGCGCGCGCTCCGTTGAGATCAGCCGTTCAGCTTATCCTTGACCGCTTTCGCGGGGCTGAACGTCAGCTTCTTGGACGCCGCGATCTTGATCGTTTCGCCCGTCGCCGGATTGCGGCCTTCGCGCGCAGGGCTATCCTTCACCTTGAACTTGCCGAAGCCGTTCAGTGCAATCTCGCTGCCGCCAGCGGCCGCATCGGCGATCGCGGCGAAAACCGCGTCGACGATTTTGCGGGCGTCGGCTTTCGAGGTCCCGTGCTCGGCCGCGATCTTGTCGGCCAGGTCGCTGTTGTTCATTGCTGTCTCCTGAGCGTTGTAGAGGCGCATCGCCTAGCGTGACGCACCGCCGCCGTCACCTGGGATCTGAGTACGCCAGGCCTAGAAATCGGGCAGCAGGTCGTCTCCTTTGCCCGTCGCCTCATTCATCGCGTGAGCGCGCGAGACATTCCTCAGCGCCGTCAGCGCGCGCCGGTCCAGCGCCGGATCGCCGTCGTCCTCGCCGGTCGCAGCCGCGTCGTGGACCTCGGGCTCCTGCGTCGCCTCGGCGCCTTCCTCGGCAAGGCCCGGATGCCGTTGCTGCTGGAGACCGCCCTCTTCTGCGATCGCCGCGATCAGTTCGTCCTCGTCCGGAGAGACGAGCGCGACATGCGGTTCGCGCACCTGACCGCCCCAGTCGTCGGAACGCGCAGCGGGGCGGTCGGCATACCCATCGTCTGCGAGTTCCGGAGGCCGCAGAACCCGTGATTTGAAGTTGCGGTCCTCATAGTAGCGCAGCTTCTTCGCCCGGATCGGCGCGAGGCCGGACACCATCACCAGTTCGTCGGCCGGCGGAAGCTGCATGATCTCCCCGGGCGTCAACAGCGGGCGGGCCGTCTCCTGTCGGCTGACCATCACATGGCTGAGCCAGGGGGCGAGGCGGTGGCCGGCGTAGTTGCGCTGGGCGCGCAGCTCGGTGGCGGTGCCGAGCGCGTCGGATATCCGCTTGGCGGTCCGTTCGTCGTTCGAACTGAAGGCGATGCGGACGTGGCAGTTGTCGAGAATGGCGTTGTTTTCGCCATAGGCCTTGGAAATCTGGTTGAGGCTCTGCGCGATCAGATAGGCGCGAATGCCGTAGCCGGCCATGAAGGCGAGCGCGGTCTCGAAGAAGTCCAGTCGCCCTAGGGCGGGAAACTCATCGAGCATCATCAGCAGGTCGTGTCGCCGTCTCTTCTGCGGATCGCCCTCCAGCCGTTCGGTCAGGCGCCGTCCGATCTGGTTGAGGATCAGGCGGACAAGGGGCTTGGTGCGGCTGATGTCCGACGGCGGAATGACGAGGTAGAGCGAGACCGGCGCCGCTGCGTCCACAAGGTCGGCGATGCGCCAATCACAGGCCGAGGTCGTCTCCGCCACAACCGGATCGCGGTAGAGGCCGAGAAACGACATCGCCGTGGACAGAACGCCGGACCGCTCGTTCTCCGACTTGTTCAGCACCTCCCGCGCCGCCGACGCCACGACCGGATGAACCATCGGATTTTCAGGCGCGCCGAGATGGTTGGTCTCCATCATCCGACGCAGGGTATGGGCGAAGCTGCGCTGAGGATCGGACAGGAAACTGGCGACGCGCGCGAGCGTCTTCTCCTCCTCCGCATAGAGGACGTGGAGAATCGCCCCGACCAGCAGGGAGTGGCTGGTTTTCTCCCAGTGGCTGCGCCGTTCGAGCGCCCCTTCCGGATCGACCAGGATGTCGGCGATGTTCTGAACGTCGCGCACCTCGTCCGGACCCTTGCGGACTTCGAGCAACGGATTGTAGCGCGCCGAGCGGGGGTCGGTCGGGTTGAACATCAGGCAATGCGAGAAACGGGCCCGCCACCCCGCGGTGAGCGTCCAGTTCTCGCCCTTGATGTCATGAATGACCGCCGAACCCGTCCACGACAGAAGGGTGGGCACGACCAGGCCGACGCCCTTGCCAGAACGGGTGGGCGCGAAGGCCATCACATGCTCGGGACCATCGTGGCGCAGATAGTCGCCGTCCTTGACGCCGAGGAAGACCCCGGACGGCTGCATCAATCCGGCGCGCGCGATCTCGCTGTGCGTGGCCCAGCGCGAGGAACCGTAAGTCGTCACCTTGCGGTTCTGCCGTGCGCGCCAGAGCGAGCCGGCGATCGCGGCCGCGCAGGCGAGGAAGCCTGACGCCCCCGCCAGCAGCCCCGCCCGGTCGAAGACGTCGGGCGCATAGGCCTCGTAATGGAACCACCAGCCGAACAGCGCCCAGGGACGATAGACCGGGACATCGAACAGGGTGAACATCGGCGGGCCGAGTTGCGGTTGATGGCCGAGCATCGCGGCCGCCCATTGCGTCGCCGCCCAGACGCCGAGGGTCACCATGGCGAAGCAGACGAGGATTTGGCCGACGAGAAGTTTGGTAGGGGTCACGGTGTTTCTCCGCCGCCGGCCAACGCGCGCGCGGGCGGCGAGGCGAGACTCCCGTCATGCGGATCGAATCGTTAGACTGCTTATCCGCATTCAAGCGCACGGACGCGCCAGGCTGCCCATCCGGTCAGGAACCGCGCCTCGCGATTGCGAGGTCGCCGTCTACGATCTCCAAAAGCCCGGCAAGCGCCGCGTGCGCGGCGGCGGGGGCGAAACAGACAGGAGAGCCAAGAAGAGACGGATAGCGCAGTTCCTGCCTGGAGTGGGGAGCGTCGAGCACTTCGATCAAGTGAGCGATGTCCCGTGGTATCGGGGCTGACGCCCCGTTTCGCACGACTGTCGTCATGGCTCTTTCAAGACTATGGCCGACCGACGACATCAGCCACGCCTCCTCGCCGTCGACACGCAGAATCTGGGCCTTGAGCGCCAACTCAAGGGCATGGGCGATCAAGTGCCAGTAGGAGCGCAGATCGGCCCGCTTTCCCAAGACGACGCCTGCCGCCTCGGCATAGTCGCGCGCCAACGCCAGGTAGGCGCCCGCCCTCTTGCAATCACTCATCAGCACATCGCCTCCTGCCTAGGTGATCGACGGCCCGCCCCGCCCACGCCCGATCGTCCAGTTGACGCCGTCACCCTTCATCACGCCCGACACCGTCCGGCCGACATGGCGGTCGAGAACCGGCCGCCAGGGCACGAGGGTAAATTCGCGGGACTTCTCGATCAGCGCGACGCGCCCCGAGGCCAGATCGACCGGCCGACGATAGACGCCCTCGATCCGGTCGCCCGACCGGCTCTCGACATAGCCCAGACCGAGTTCGTCCGAGAGGGTCCCGGCGATGCGGCTCATCTCGCGCCGCCTGAGCTGGGCGAGCATGTCCCGACGATAGACCATCTTGCCCTGATCCTCCTCGGCCAACTGCTGGCCCACGAGCCAACGCATCCGGCGGGCCTTCGTCTCTGCGATCTCCTGCCCGAACCCCGCGTCGCGCGTCGCCTCGGGCGCGGATGCAACCAGTTGGCGGTCGAGCCAGGTCGCACCGTCGAAAGTAGCCTGCCGTTCGAGCGGGATCGTGGAAAGCCTATCGACGGCCACCGGCGCGGCCTTGGCGCGCCCGGCCTCGAACGCCGCCGCCCGCGCGACATGGTCGGGCGCGATCGACCAGCGGCCGTCGGCTTCGCGCTCGACCCCGGCGCCGGCCTTGCGCATGGCCTCGAGCCGGCGAACGTGCGTCTCGGCGAAATCCTGCGTCGCGGACGCGTCGTGACGGAGATGAAGGTCGACGCTGTAGCGGCCTCCGTTCGCCGCCGCGATCTCGGCGACGGTGCGGTCGGCGGCGCGGGCGCCCGTGGGCGTCGCTCGGATGCGCACGACCGCGCCCGTCGGAAGCGTTTCCGTCGCCTCGCCGCGTCCGATGTCGACATAGTGGACGCGGCCGTCGGCGGCGTCGACGATCAGGTAGTGACGATCGTTGAGTTCGTCGGACAGGCCGCGCTCGATCACCCGTCCGACGATCGGCTGCATCGAGGACGGATCGGCGATCACCGCGTCCAGACCCGGACGTTCGACGCCATGGGCTGTGAAGGCGCGCTGCATCGTGCGGATGATGTCGCCGCGTTCGCCCATACGCCGCAAGGTCTCCTCGCAGTCCGGCGCAAGCGCCCAGCGCCCTGCCCCCAGCTCGCGCGCCAGGCCGAGACGGCCGAGCGTCTGCAACCGGCCAGCCCGCAAGGTCTGCTGGAACGGATCGCGCTCGAACGCCACGACGACGCCCCCGGCGTCGAGGTCGCGAAGGAGCCGCCGGTCGAGGCTCGTTAGCCGCTCCTGCGACACCTCCGCACCGAGCCTGTCTGTGATCTCGATGTCGCTGCGCGGACCCAAGTCGAGCGAGACGAGTTCGGCGGCGCGCTCGCGCATCCCGTGCGAGAGATAGTCGCGGGCGATGACGAGGTCCTTCCCGTGATCGTCCTTTCCGCGCACGATGATGTGGGTGTGCGGATGGGCGGTGTTGAAGTGATCGACCGCGACCCAATCGAGCTTCGTCCCGAGATCCTTTTCGACCTGCTCCATCAGGCGGCGCGTCAGGGATTTGAGATCGTCGTAGGATGCGCCGTCCTCGGGCGAGACGATGAAGCGCATGTGGTGCCGGTCGCCGTCCTGACGATCGAGAAAGGCCCGGCGGTCGGCACTGTCCGCATCCGCCGAATAGAGCCGGCCCGGTCCCCCGTCGCGCGTCGTTCCGTCACGCTCGACGTAGCGTAGGTGCGCGCGCGCCGGAGCGAATCCCTTGGGACCGTCGAGGCGCACGATGCGCGACTTGATGATCACCCGGCGCTGACGCAGCGCCGAGAAGCGGTCGCGTGAGGCGAGGACGCGGCCAACGCCTGCGCCGCGTCCGATCCGCGCCCCAGAGAAACCCCGCCTGCCCCATCCAGACGCTGCACCGCCGCGCGCCAGATTCGCCGCCTTCACGACGCGGCCGACATAGCTGCGACCGCGCGCCTTCCCGAGCGAACGGATGCGGCCTAGGCGCGGCTCAAGATCGTCCTCGTCGGACACAGCGTTAAACTCCGGCTAAGTCGAACACTCCCTATCGCCCCCGCCGGGCAAAACCGAAACGACACCTACATGCGTTCGAACGCACGGAAGCGTTTGACCCAGGCGAAATTTGCATCGCCGACTAGGCGCTCACGAAATGAGACCTTCACGCTCAAGCACCTGGCGGACATCCTCGAAGGCGGCCGAGATGCGGCCTTTAGGGTATCGAATCTGGCCCAATCCCTGAATGTTGGAGAATTCCTCGCATCCCTCCTCCAACATGACGATGCCGCGGGTGAATCCGAGACGTCCCTGGAACAGACCGACTTCATGGATGACATTCATCCTCGCCTGCATCGTGCCCTCAGCGGTTTCATCTTCAGCGGTCATGATGATGAAGGCGAAGGCGGCGGCGTCGAGCATTTCGGCGAGCCGGGCGATGTTTGTCACGCCAGCCACGGGCACCCGGTTAAACTCATCCGCAGGCAGATGAAGGCGGTCTTGGATGAAGTCTTTCAGCTCCCGCCATTGGGGCGAACGGCCGTGGCCGAGGAAGATGTTCGTTCCCACCCGGTCCACGCGGCGTGTCTTCCGAGCGTTCCGTTCCATGTGGGAGGCAGCCTGCCGCACGATTTCGGCGGCCTCCCGGCCGGCACGGAACACGGTGGCGATGGCCGTGATCTCTCCGAGCAACGCGATATGCGCCGGCGTCAATACGCCGCCAGCGGCGGCCTCGGAGTCTCGCGTCATATACTGACCGCTCGGCTGCCAGGCTTGAGCGGCTTCATGCGCTGAAAAGACCTTCACCTTTTCGAGGTCGGTCTTGAGCTTGGCGAGATAGGTGTCATCGCGTTCGGAAAGCGCGCTGGAAAGGATGGATATGGCCTGGCTTTTGAGCCGTTCGAAATCTCGCTCGATGATGCTGGCGCGATCGGGCAGTTCACCGAGCGAGTCATATCCGGCTTGCCCGAATATGTACCGACGGACAGCGTCGCGACCATACTGCACCCATCGGCCTGTCGTTCCGCTCAAGCCGCTCCCGCGTACTCCCCACTCGCTGTCGAAGCGTGCTCCGGGCTCAGCCTCAAAGCCTTCCTGGTACGTTCGAGCGTGATAGCCAATCCACGATCCGGAAAAGACTTCATGCACAGCGTTGCACGCGTCGCCGATCGCCTGGATCGATTTCCTTACCTCCGGCTCGTCGCTGACCGCCGCGATCTTCTCCAAAGCATCAACGACGGCAAACAGTTCTTCGACTTCAGACAATGAAAATCCCCCAACACGTCGCAGCCATCCCTACTCACGGCGGAGCTTAGATCAACACCGCCATGAGCTCACCCCGCGCTTAAGAGCCATGGCGCCGTCGGAAACCCAGCAGTTGCGGGCTTGTGGCGCCCTATGGCGCCATCGCGCCGAACATGGCGCCATTTCTCTTCTGAAAAAACGATGTGCAGACAATCACTTGCAGCGCCATCCCGAAGAGATGGCGCTGTTGCTTTATCTTGCCATAGCCTCCCCTTCCTCCTGCGCCCTCCCCAGCAGCCCGCACGGCTCCTTCCCCGTCCGCGGCACCAAGGGAAGCAACGCCGAAGCGCCGCCTCTCCGCTGGATCAGCCTCGCGCTTGTCTCAACCGCGCCTTGATGACCTCGATCTTCCAGTCGAGCGATACCCTCATCAGCATGAGAAGATAGAGATCGTCATTGATGGCGCTTCGGCGCCGAGCGCTGCGCGTCGTCCCGAACTCGGCTTCGAGCGCCATCGCATCGGCCTCCATTTCGGCCCGGCCCTTCAGGAGCCGGGCGAGTTCGCGCCGGTCTTCGGCGCGGTCGCAGGGGCTCATCACCCCTGCTCCAGAAGCTCGAGCGACGCCGTTTCGAGCATCGCCCGCTGGGCTTCAGCGGCTTCCAGTTCGGCCGCGATCTGACGCAGTTCGCGCGGATCAAGGACGCCCCGAAGCTCGGCGCGCAGTTCTTCGATATGCTGTTCCAAGGTCATTTGAACCTCCTGTCGAGTGAAAGACAGGGGTCGTTTCCGGCGCGGGGCGGGCCGGGTCAGGGACCGCGAAGCGGCCGCGCAGCGGCGATGGGGGAAACGATTTTTCCCGGCGCGCCCGGCGTTCGATCGGGAAGGCTGACGTCTGTCCGCCGGGAAAAATGGTGGGGCCCCGTCGTCCTTGAGGCGGTCCGCCCCGCGCCGGATGATGGGCGAGTCTGAGCGGACATCCCCCTCGCCTCACGGACGCTCGTCCAGCGGTCGCCGCACCGCGAACAGACTGTCGGACGCCATCCTGTCCGGCGGGGCGGAGGTCGACGCCGCCGGTCGGGTGAGCGCGAAGAACAGGCTCTCGCCGGACAGGATGGCGGGCGGCATCTCGGGCGTCGCAGGCCCGCGGGCGAGCTGGGCGATATAGGCGCGCGTCTCGCCGGGAAGCGGCCGCCCGGTCGCCAGATGCTCGACGTAGCGGCCAGGACCGGCGTTGTAGGCGGCGAACAGGCCGGGATAGCCGAAGCGGTCATGCATCAGCTTCAGATAGGCCGTCCCCGCCATGATGTTGTCGCGCGGATGGTGCGGATCGGCCCCGAGTCCGTACCGCCGCCGTATCGCGGCGTAGGTGCCGGGCATCACCTGCATCAGGCCCATCGCGCCTGCGCGCGAGACGATCGGACGCCCGTCGAGATGGGTCCGGCCGCCGCTTTCGGCGCGCATCACGGCGGCGATCCACGCCTCGGGCACGCCGAACCGGCGCGATGCTTCGCGGATCAGCGGCGTCCATCGCGCGACGGCGGGCGGGATCGCGACGGCAGCGACCGGGGCGGCGGGCGCCGGGTCGGCGACGGCGGGCGGGCCGGGCATTCCGAGCACGAGCGCGAGCGCGACGCGCTTTAGCGCAGCCACAGCGGGGTCGCCTTTCCGATCACGGCGGCGCGCGGGACGGGTCCGAAATAGCGTCCGTCGAAGGAGTCCGGCGCGTCCATCAGCAGGAGGACCGCCCCGTTCTTCAGGCGGCGACATCCGCGCCACCAGGGCAGCGGTCGGCCGAGCCGGTCCGCCTCGCGGCGGGTCGCGACGAGGCGGGCGTTCACGTAGATCCACGGCCCGAGCGCGCAGACGAGGTCGCCGTCGGCGGCGGCCACGCGCTTGAGCAGCGGCACGTTCATGGGCAGGTAGCGGCGCTCGGCGGCGAGGCGGCGAACGCTCGCGGGCGGCGACGCCAGCACCATGTCGCCGACGCGAAAGGGCGCGCGCGGATCGATGCGCCAGAGGCCGACCGGCGCGCTGGCCGAGGCGTTCCAGACGAGGCGCGGCGCGGGCCGGACGCCGAAATCGAGCGCAGCGGACAGGCCGACGAGCGTCGCCCCGGC
>KB291756.1:0-28225 GCA_000318405.1 Brevundimonas diminuta 470-4
GCCCCCGCGACCATAGAAGCGTCGATAAGAACCTTCCGCCGAGCTCAGGTTTCTGGGTTCGGCGGTTGCGTTTGAACTTCAGGCGGCGCACAGGCCCTATTCGCTTGCTCGCCTTGGTCGGAAGTTTGATAAGGCTCTGTCGCTAGAGAGATATCAGCGTTTGCTCGCGCCCTTCGATCCAGATCAGCCGGTCGCCGGCCTACAGGCTTCCGTCGATCTGACCGGAAGGCGGTTTCTTGTCGTGTCCGCACCCTTCGGGCGTTTCGGGCGCAGGCTGGCGCGCGCCATCGAAAGCCGGGGCGGCGAAGTGCGCCGTATGCTGTTCAACGCCGGAGATATTTCGAACTGGGGGAGGGCAGGCGGCCTCGTCTATCGCCGTCCCGCCACGCAGTGGCCTGAGGACGTCGCGCGTCTGGCTGAAGAGTTCACCGACATCATCCTTTTTGGAGAGGGCGGCCCCTATAACCAGGGCGTCTTGACCCAGGCCCAGCAACTTCCAGCCCGTGTCTGGGTGTTGGAAAACGGCTATTTTCGGCCTGATTGGATCACTCTGGAGCGAAACGGCGTCAATGCGTCGAGCGGCCTGCCGCGTTCGGGCGCAGGCTATCCGCCCCCGCCGCCCGAACTGCCGATTTCAAGGCCCGTCGGCAAGATCTTGCCGCATCACGTGCTCAACATCAGCTTTTATCATGCGGTCCAGCCTTTCGGCCGTTTGATGTTCCCGCACTATCGCCACTATTACACCGCTTCGCCGTGGAAGCAGTGCGTGGGCCATGTGCGGCGATATCTGACTCTCGCCGCGTCAGGCGCCAAGGCGAGGGACGTGGGGCGCCTCCAGGCCAAGGGCGATTTCTTTATCGCCTGTCTGCAGCGAGACGGCGACGCCCAACTGCTGCGTTACTCCGAGATTCACGACAATCTGTCCTTCCTCGATCGGGTGATGGCCAGCTTCGCCCGTTCAGCGCCTGCGCCGATGCGGCTGCTTGTCAAAAACCATCCGCTGGATCCCGGCGTGATCAACCTGGGCCGTGAGACGCAACGCCTAGCGGCCAAGCATGGTCTGACGGGCCGCGTCGACTTTATCGACGGGGGCAATCTGGCTCAGCTGTGCCGGGCTTCGCGCGGCATGGTGGTCAATAACTCCAGCGCGGCCCTGTCGGCGCTCGGTTTCGGCACGCCGGTCAAGGTGCTGGGGCAGGCCTTCTTTGATTTCGAGGGATTGACCGACCAAAAGCCGCTTGATGATTTCTGGGGCGCCCCGACGCCTGCGGACCGCAGCCTGTTCACGGCCTTCCGCGCCTATGTGATCAGCCGGACCCAGATCAACGGCAACTATCACGAGCCCCGGGCGCTGGACGCCACCGCAGAGCGCGTCGCGGACGCCCTGGCCACACGCCTAGCCTAGGTCGCTGAACGGCCCTCTTTATGGTGTGGCTCTCAGGCCACCCTTGGGGGCTGTCATCGTTCTGTCATCTGGTTGTCGTCCGAGCGTCTGATGGGGGGCCTAAAGCCGCCTCATCAATGACCGCGCTGATTGTCGTTCTGGCAAATGCGTCGAAAAGGATCACAGCACCCATGTTGAACCGCAACCTCGCCTATGGGGTTTCCGCCGCAGCCATCCTGTTGGCGACCTCCAGCGCCGCCTTCGCCCAGGAAACCACGGGCGGCATCCGGGGCGTGATCACGGACGCGGCAGGCGCGCCGGTGGCTAATACGGCCGTCGTCGTCACTCACATTCCGTCGGGCACCAGCACCACGACAGTCACCAATGAAGACGGCCTGTACACGGCCCGCAACCTGCGCGTCGGCGGCCCGTACGCGGTGACGGTGGTCGTGGATGGCCAGACCGAGACGGCACAGCTGGGCAGCGTCGGCATCGGCGCACCGACCGTGTTCGACGTGACCGTGTCGGCCGTAGCGGCCGACTCGAGCGCGACCGAAGTGGCCGAAGTGGTCGTGCGCGGCGTGCGTGCTGTGCGCACCTCGCCGACCGCCCGCTTGAACCTGGAAGACATCGAGACGCTGCCGTCCATCAGCCGCGACATCAAGGATATCGTCCGCACGACCCCGTTCGCCACGGTGGACCCGACGAACAACGGCGCCCTGTCGATCGGCGGCCAGAACAACCGCTACAACGCCATGCTGATCGACGGGATCAAGCAGAGCGACGACTTCGGCCTGAACAACAACGGCTATCCGACCCTGCGTTCGCCGATCTCGCGTTCGGTGCTGCAGGCGGTCAGCGTCGACGTCGCCCCCTACGGCGTCCAATACGGCAGCTTCACCGGCGGCGTGGTCAACTCGGTCACCAAGTCGGGCGGCAACGAGTTCCACGGCGAAGCCTTCTGGGAAGTCACCAACGACAGCCTGCGCGGCGACAGCTTCAGCTATAAGGACTTCGTCTCGGGCGAGCGTCAGAACCGCTCCCTGACCGGCGAATTCGAAGAGAAGACCTGGGGCGCGACCCTCAGCGGTCCGATCATCAAGGACCGCCTGTTCTTCCTGCTGAACTACGAGAAATATGAATCGACCCAGCCCGTCCTGTCGGGTCCGGAAGGCTCGGGCGCCGTCAACCAGGCGCCGGGCATCACCCAGGCCCAGGTCGACCAGGTCCGCGACATCGCCAAGCGCGTCTACGGCTACGACCCGCTCGACTGGTCGGCCGACGCCCTGACCGTTCAGGACGAGAAATACTTCGCCAAGCTGGACTGGAACATCAACGACCAGCACCGCGCGGTCTTCTCGTACCAGCAGACCAAGGGCAGCGACCTGCGCCTGAACAACACGGTGACCAACGGCGCCTACGTCAGCGTCGGCCTGCTGTCGTCGGCCTATCAGATCGACCAGAACCTGACGGCCTACAAGGCCCAGCTGTTCTCGGACTGGACCGACACCTTCTCGACCGAGTTCTCGATCAGCCGCAAGGAAACCGAGAGCCTGTCGAACGGCCTGGGCGGCAATGACTTCGCCGCCATGCAGGTCTATCTGGATGAACCGATCGGCGCCAACACCGGCGTGCGTCGTTCGATCCGCTTCGGACCTGAGCGTTCGCGTCACGCCAACATGCTGACGGTCGACACCATGCAGTACCGCCTGGTCGGCAACTGGGAAGCCGGCTTTGGCCACCGCTTGACCGGCGGTTATGAGCGCGAAGAACAGGACATCTTCAACCTGTTCGTCCAGGTCGCCAACGCTGAGTACGAGTTCGCCTCGGTCGCTGATTTCGAAGCCCGTAAGGCCTCGTCGGTCGGCTACACCAACGCCGCCAGCAACAACAAGAACGACGGCGGCGCCAGCTTCAGCTACGCCCTGAACACCCTGTTCCTGCAGGACGAATGGTCGGTCAGCCCGAACCTGACCCTGACGGCCGGCCTGCGCTACGACTGGTACACCTCGGACGACAAGCCGAAGTACAATCAGGCGTTCTATGACCGCTTCGGTTTCGGCAACGACACCAACCTGGACGGCATCAACATCCTGCAGCCGCGCTTCGGTTTCAACTGGCGCCCGGACCCCACCCTGACCGTCTACGGCGGCTTCGGTCGCTTCCAGGGCGGTTCGCCCAACGTCTGGATTTCGAACTCCTATTCGAACCCCGGCAATCTGACGGGCTCGTTCCAGTGCAAGTCGGCGGCCAACTATCAGTCGCAGTTCGCCGGCGGCTTCGGCATCTGCCCGAACGCCTCCTATCTGGCCAACGTCGATGGCCTGAACCCGAACCAGCAGCTCAAGGACAAGGTCACCGAGAGCGCCAACCAGGGCACCGGCAACATCAACCTGATCAGCCCGGCCTTTAAGACACCGTCGATCTGGAAGACCTCGCTGGGCGTCAACAAGATCTTCGATCTGAGCCGCTTCAACATGGGCTCGGGCTGGAGCGTGACGGCCGAGTACGTTCACTCGGAACTGGAAAACGCCATCGGCTGGGTCGACCTCAGCATGGCCCAGACCCAGACCGGCACGGCCCCTGACGGTCGTCCGATCTTTGGTCCGAACCCGGTCCGTCGCGGTCAGCAGGTGCTGATGCTGACCAACCTGAACGGCGGCAAGACCGACCAGTTCGCCATCGGTCTGGACAAGGCCTGGTACGACGGCTGGCTGAACGGCGCGGGCTTCAACCTGTCCTACACCTACCTGGACAGCACGGACCGCTCGCCGGCGACGTCGTCGACGGCCAACTCCAACTTCGGCAACATCGCCCTGTCGGATCCGAACAACCCGACCCTGGCGGACTCGAACTATGAGATCGAGCACGCGCTGAAGCTGAACCTGACCTACTCGCGCGCCTTCTTCGGCGACTACCGCACGCGCTTCAACCTGTACGCCCAGCGTCGTTCGGGCCTGCCCTACAGCTATACCTTCGGCACCAGCCCGGCGAACCTGTACGGCGAATACGTCACGACCCAGCGTCAACTGCTGTACGTGCCCGCCGTGGACTCGTCGGGGAACGTTACGGCGACCAGCGATCCGCGCGTCACCTATGGCTCGGCCTTCAACGTCGCGGCCTTCAACGACTTCCTGCACTCGACGGGCCTGATCAAATACGCTGGCGAAATCTCGCCGCGTAACGCCTTCAAGTCGCCCTATGTGACGACGGTCGACCTGCACATCTCGCAGGAGCTGCCGGCCTTCTTCCCGGGCGGCGCGAAGCTGGAAGGCTATGTCGACGTCAAGAACCTGGGCAACCTGATCAACGACGAGTGGGGCACGATCCAACAGATCGGCTTCCCCTACACCTCGAACAACGTCGGGGCCTCGATCGTGGACGGCAAGTACAACTACACGCTGTTCACGCCGCGTAGCCCGAGCACCTTCGGCACCGAGTCGGTGTGGCAGGTGAAGGTCGGCGTCCGCTATCGCTTCTAAGCGACGCTGAACGAAGACTAGGAGAGGGCGGTCCGGAAACGGGCCGCCCTTTCTCTTTTTAGGGGCCTATCGCGCGTTCGCGCTACTTGAGGCCATTGTTGAGTGGGCTAGCGCGCAGTCGCGCTGCTTGAGGCCATTTAGGTCGCCTACCGCGCGGTCGCCCTGCTTGACGCGAGTTGAGCAGGCCTGCTGCGTCGAAGCGGCTGGCCCCGCCGAGGCCCGCCGCCATTGAACCCGAGGCCGTCAGGGCCTATCTCGCCCCCTTCGTGCTTCATCCCTTTTATGTGGACGTTTTCGGCCCATGACTTCGCCCATGACCTCGCCTATCCCTGCTGAGTGGACGCCGCATCGCGCGATGTGGGTCGGCTGGCCCAGCCATGCTGAGCTGTGGGAGGACAACCTCGAACCGGCCCAGGCCGAGGTCGAGGCTCTGGTGCGCGCCCTGGCCGGGCCGGGCCGCGAACAGGTCAAGCTGATGGTCGGCAATGACGAGGCCCTGGCCGAGGCTCAGGCGCGCTTCGCCGATGTGGCGGGCGTGACCGTGGTGGCCGGGCGTTTCGGCGACATCTGGCTGCGCGACACGGGGCCGATCTTCGGCGCCGGATCGGCCTCGGCCCAGGCCTTCGTCTTCAACGGCTGGGGCGGCAAGTACGACCTGCCGCACGACGACGAGGTCGCTGATCAGATCGGCCAGCAGACGGGCGTCGCCCTTACCCGCCACGACTTCATTCTGGAGGGCGGGGCCGTCGATCACGACGGCGAGGGCACGGTGCTGACCACGCGCCAATGCGTGCTGAACCGCAACCGCAACACCGGCTGGACCGAGGCGACGGCCGAGGCCGCCTTCGCCACGGCCCTGGGCGCCAGGAAGGTGCTGTGGCTGGGCGACGGCCTGCTGAACGACCACACCGACGGCCACGTCGACAATCTGGCCCGCTTCGTCGCGCCGGGCGTCGTCGCCTGCCCGATCGGCTTCGGCCCCAAGGATCCCAACGCGGAGGTCTACGATGAAGCGGCCCTGGCGCTGGGCGCCATGACCGACGCCGCCGGTCGCACGATCCGGGTGCTGCGCATCCCGTCGCCGGGCCTGATCCTGGATGAGGACGAACGCCCGGTCCCGGCCAGTCACATGAACTTCCTGATCGCCGACGGCGCCGTCATCGTGCCGACCTATGGCAACGACATGGCCGCCCGCCTGGCCTGCGAGGCCCTCGCGACCGTCTTCACCGATCGGGCGATCATTCCCCTGCCGTCGATCGCCACCCTGTCGGGCGGCGGTTCCTTCCACTGCATCAGCCAGCAGGAGCCCGCGTGATGACCCGTCAAATCACCGTCGCCGCCATCCAGACCTCGTACGGCGAGGACATGCAGGCGAACATCGACAAGACCATCGGCTTCATCCGTGAGGCGGCGGCCAAGGGCGCTCAGGTCATCCTGGCGCCGGAGCTGTTCCAGGGGCCGTACTTCTGCGTCTCGCAGGAAGAAAAGTGGTTCGGCGCCGCCTATCCGTGGCGCGAACACCCGGCCGTGACCCAGCTTCAACCGGTGGCGAAGGAACTGGGCGTCGTCCTGCCTGTCTCCATCTTCGAGCGCGAGGGGCCGCACTATTTCAACAGTCTGGTGATGATCGACGCCGACGGCGAGCTGATGGGCGTCTATCGCAAGAGCCACATCCCCGACGGCCCCGGCTATCAGGAGAAGTACTACTTCCGCCCCGGCGACACTGGCTTCAAGGTCTGGGACACGCGCTTCGGCCGCATCGGCGTCGGCATCTGCTGGGACCAGTGGTATCCGGAAACGGCGCGGGCGATGATGCTGCAGGGCGCCGAGGTGCTGCTGTATCCCACCGCCATCGGCACCGAGCCGCATGACGACACGCTGGACACCGCCGCGCCGTGGCGCCGGGCCATGCAGGGCCACGCCGTGTCCAACGTCGTGCCGGTCGTCGGCGCCAACCGCATCGGCCATGAGCAGGTGACGGAGGCGGGCCAGACTTACTACGGCCATTCCTTCATCGCCGATCATCGCGGCGATCTGGTCGAGAGCCTGGACCGTGAAGACGGCGTCCTGGTCCACACCTTCGACCTGGACTTCCTGGACCGCCACCGTGCGGCCTGGGGCTTTTTCCGCGATCGCCGGACGGATCTGTACGGCGCCCTGGCCAAGGGGCGCCCGGCCTGATCCACCCCTCGTAAAAATCTGATCCAAAAAGAAAAGAGGCGGAAGACCGGGGTCTTCCGCCTCTCTCATTTTACGCGTTGAACGCTATCAGAACTTCAGCGTGGCGCCGAAGGTGAAGTAGCGACCGATCGCGTCGTAGGTCTGCGGGAAGGTGTTCCCGTTGTTCGCCGACGTGGTGCCGATCTGCGAGCCGACCATCGGCGGCGACTTGTCGAACAGGTTGTTGATCGTCGCCGTCAGACGCACCGTCTGGGTGATGTCCCAGCGGCCGCTCAGATCGAAGTAGTCGTAGCTGTCGATCTGGGCGTAGTCCGGGAACCACTTGGTGTTGCTCGGCTCGACTTCGACGCCGGACAGGTGACGCCACATCAGCGAAGCCGAATAGTCGCCCATCGTCCAGGTCGCGCGGGTGTTCCAGCGTTGCTTGACCTTGGGCTCGCCGCACGACACCGAGTAGTAGCCGACGCAATCGCGCAGCGTGGAGATTGGCGTGGCCTGGGTCTCGTGCTTGGTGACGATGTTGCCGTTGACGCTCAGGTCGACGCGACCGATGTCCCAACCGAAGTCGGCCAGTTCAACGCGGTAGTTGGCGGCCAGGTCGAAGCCCGAAACGCGCTCGTTACCGGCGTTGGTGGTCGGACGGATCACGCCCTTGGCCCCGTTGCCGTTCAGTGAGCCGTTTACAGCGCTTCGCTGGATGGCCTTACAGCTGTCGTTGAACTCGAGGTTCGGGTTCATCGAGGTGCTGTAGCAGCCGTTCATGACATCATCCAGGCTGGGGCTGTTGATCGTCTTGTCGATCTTGATGTCGTAGTAGTCGAGGCTCAGGCGCAGGCTCGGCACGAAGGCCGGTTGCCAGACGGCGCCGACAGTCCAGGTGTCGGCTTCTTCCGGACCCAGGTCCGGGTTGCCGCCGGTCTGTTGATTGACCTGACCCGAGTTCGGCGCGTCAACGGCGCCGATCAGGGCATCCGGGACGCCGGTGAGGCGGCACAGGTTGCTGAGCGTGCCGGCGGTGTAGGCGTCTGCGCCGTTGATCAAGTCTTTTTGGCACGGATCAATGGCGCGGTTGCCCAGGCCGGTGACCTGCGGGTTGAACAGCTCGCCGATGTTCGGCGCACGCGTGGCGCGCTGGTACATGGCGCGAACGCGAATGTCTTCGGTCGGCGACCAGTCGCCGCCCAGCTTGTAGCTTCCGTACTGCGACTTGCGGCCAGCGGCCTTGAACTCGGTTTGGCGATAACCGGCTTCAAGGTTCATGCTGTGGATGAAGGGCAGGTTTTCGATCAGCGGGATCGCCAGTTCGGCGAAACCTTCACGCATCTCGAATTGACCGTCGCGGTCCGGAACCGGCGCGCCGGTGCCCAGGATTTCGCCGTGCGACTGCGAAGCTTCATCGCCACGGGTTGCTGCGCTGGATCGACGCCATTCGGCGCCGAAGGCGACAGCGATCGGGCGTTCGCTCCACGGGCTGGACAGGTGCTCCGGCAGGACGCCCGAGATCGAGCCCGAGGCCACGTCTTGCTTGATCGTGGTTTTGCTCATCGACGACAGATTGATGTAGTCGATCATTTCCTTGGTGATCGTGCCTTCGGGACCGAAGACGTTGATCGGCACGCAGCCGGCGACAGCGCCTGTCTTCGGATCTGCGCCGACCGGGAGGCACTGAGTCGTGGACGTGGTGTTCAGCGCGTTCTGAAGCTTCGACAGCGACCCCCAGTTGATGCGCGTCAGCAGTTGCTGGGTTTCACCGTGCGAGACGTAGGCGTCGTAGTTCCAGTCCGCGTTGATGTCGCCGCGGACGCCGGCCAGCAGTTGGACCGTCTTGTTCTCAATGTCGACTGGGCGGGTGCCCATCTCGGTGAAGCGACGGTTAATGGTCAGATCCATGACCGTCGTGCCGCCAGCTCCGGAGACGCATTCTGCAGCGCTGAGGTTCAAGGCGCCGCAGAACTGCTGGCGCATGGCGTCCGGAATGAACGGGTTGCCGATCGGCACCTTGTAGGTGTTGCCGAAGGTGCCGCTCGACGCGTTGTCCAGCGAGACATCGCTCTGGACGTAGGTCAGGTGGCTGTAGACTTCAGCCGCCGAGTTGATCTTGAAGCTGCCCAGACCGTTGATCTGATAGCGGCTCAGCGGCGTCTGGTACAGGTTGTACGGGTTGTAGTTGTAGCCAGCCGAGTTGTAGTTCGGGTGGTTCGAACCGATCAGAGCGCCCGTGGTGGGGTCCAGTTCGGCGCCTGACGGCAGCGCGACGCCGCTCAGCGCTTCGTTAACCGAACCGTCTGGGTTCCTGATGATCTCACGCGCCAGACCGAAACGGCCGGGAACCGAGGTGCCCGAGCCCAGCGGCGCGCCGGTGGTCGACGAGCGTGCGACGGTGCCCCACGGGCGACGGTCCTGGTACAGCGGATCGGTCTTGGTGTAGCCGAAGCTGACGACGGCGTTGCCGCGGTCATCGGCGAAGTTGCCGCCCATGGTGACGTCGAACTTGCGACGCACGGCGTCGTTTTCACCCGAGAAGCCGTAGGAGGAGTTGACCTCGACGCCTTCGAAGTTGTTCTTCAGGATGAAGTTGACCACGCCGGCGACGGCGTCAGCGCCGTACACGGCCGAGGCGCCGCCGGTGACGGTGTCGACACGCTCGACCAGGGCCAGCGGGATGGTGTTGGTGTCGACCACGCCTTCCAGGTTGAACGGCACCACGCGGCGACCGTTGATCAGGACGAGGGTACGGTTGGTGCCCAGGCCGCGCAGGTTGATGGTCGCGCCGCCGCCCGAGCCGTTGTTGGTGGCCGAACCGACGGCCGGCACGGCGGCCGGCAGGTCCTTGACCAGCTCTTCCACAGCCACCGGCTGCGACATCGCGATCGATTCGGAGCTCATCGAGGTGATGGGGCTGGAAGCCTCATAGCCCGGCTGGCGGATGCGCGAGCCCGTAACGACGATGGAAGCGACTTCGGCGACGTCTTCATTCGCCGACTGGGCGAACGCGGGGGTGGCTGCCATGAAGCTGAGGGCGGCGCCCCCGATAATGGTCGAGGCGAGCAAGGACTCGCGAACAATTCTCTTTTTCAAAAGAGACCCTCTCCTGAACAAAACAAGCCGCCGCCCGCTCCCGCACTAAAGGGAGCTGAGCCGACGGCTAGCGGCACAAGCAGGACCGTTTGGCCTGCCGCGCGACATTACGAAGAGGATTGCCTTAGACAAGTCCCAGACAAGTCAGAAATGCGGCAATAATGGCACAGGTCGAAGAATATTGCCGCCATCCGAAGTGAATTCGGAAACATGTGCAAAAAATACGCTCATTTTCTGAAATTACGACGAACGATGTTGTCTGAGGCGCCGTCTCGATCGTCAATGCTGCTGCCCCAGGGGTAGCCTTTGTCATCGCCGCAGTAGGAGCGGTTCCCCTGGCGGGCGTTCTCCACCACCAGGCGCGGGCGCAGCCGGGACGCGCCGCTGAAGAGATTCCCGGTGATGGTGTTGTGGGACGGCGTCTGGTGCCGGATCACCCCGCGCTCGCCGCAGTTGCGGTACAGGAAGACGCCGGGGCGTCCCCCCAGTTCGAAGCGGTTGCCCGTTATATGGTTGCCTGCCGAGCCGTCGACCGCGATCATCTCCCGCTGCGTTCGGGTGCGGATCAGATTGTCCTCGATCCGGTTATTGGCGCTTTCGGCGTCCAGATAGATGGCGGTCGAGACGCTGTCGCCGTCCAGAGTCGAACCCTGCAGGCTGAGCCGGGTGACGCCGGGTCCGACATAGAGGGGGATCGTCCCCGCCGCGCGGATCGTCACCTGTTCCAGCGTCACATGACTGGGCGCCGTCGCCTGAAGGCGGACGGTGTGATCCTCTGTGCGCGAAGAGGCGCGCAGGTCGTCATAGCTTCCATCGGCGCCCATGCCCCAGACCCGTACGGCGCCGTTGATCCGGCAATTGCGGATGCGGACATCGGTCGGACGGCTCCAGAGAGCGGCGTCGATACGGCGTGACCAGATGGCGATGGTCGGCGCTGAGGCCGCGGCCGGAACGTCCGGGCGGCCGACCGTCCCCCCGCCGCAGTCCAACTGGGCGCCGGAGGCTTCTGCGCCGATGATGCGCACGGGACGGACAATTGTCTGGCGAGACGTCAGCGTCGCCCGGCAGGCCAGCAGATAGGGCGTATCGGCGTCGGCGGTCAGGGCGGCGATCTCTTGTGCGTCGCAGGGGCGGGCGGCGGGCAGGGACCAGGCCTCGGCGGAGAGCAGGAAGAAGGTCGCCAGAACGCTCATCGCACCGCCGTCATCAGGGCGCGGCCATCAGGGCAGAGGCGTGGCCAGCGCTTGCGCCTCGGCCGCGCAGCCGGGGTTGCGGGCGCCCGTCGCTCGAACGGCGGTCAATTCCGCACGGGCGGCGATCAGATCGGCCTGGAAGGCGGGCTGGGCGGCGGCGGCCTGAAACACGGCGCGACCCAGGGCGTCGCCGGCGGCCACGTCGCGCGGATAGTGCATGGCGCAGACCAGTCGGCTGCGGCCCAGTTCGTCGCCCATGCGGCGGGCGGCCTCGGCGCGCGTCGGATCAAGGGCGGCGAAGGCTTCGCCATAGACGGCGCCGACCGTCGAACTGCCGGATGGATAGGAGGCGCTGCGTCGGCCCGCCTCGGTCAGCCGCTGGCAGGCGTTGCGCTGAAGATCGTCGCCGACCGGGCGCGGGCGATGGGCGCGGGCCTTGACCCGCTCGGCGGCGCTGTCGGCGTCATGAAACAGCCGCTGCATCAGCCGGGTCAGCTGCGGGATGGCGGCCGGATCCAGGCGCGCGTCCAGGGCGCAGTCGAAATGCTGCAGCGCCAGCGGCGGGCGCAACTCGGCATGCGCCGTGGCCAGCAGCCAGCGGTCGGTGTCTTCCAGGGCGATGAAGCGGGCGGATCGGGCCTTGTCGTCCAGATCTTCGGCCGAGCCGGGCGCTGGCGGCGGGGGGACGGCGTCGGCCAGGGCGGCCACGGCGGCTTCGTCCAGATAGCCCGCCACGACAGGCGCGCGAGCGGCGTCGGGCCGCAGGGCGGCGGGGGTTCCGGCGCAGGCGCTCAACAGGACGGCCAGGACGGCCGCCGTCGTGATGGCGCGCGGGCCGCCGGGCGCGCGCATCAGGCCCCGGCGCTCCAGGACAACTGCACTGAGGTCAGACCGTCTTCGCCCGGCGAGGCGACGACCTGAAGACTGGCGCCGCGATCGCCGGATGCGGCGGCGCCATAGGCGCGCGCCTCGCCCTGGTTCATAGCCATGATCGAGGCCAGTCCGGCCTTCTCCGCCCGTTGGCGATAGAAGGCGACCACGGCTTCCGGGTCTGCGTCGGTGCTGAAGGTGATCAGCCCGCCGGGCCCGCTCGGCCCGTTGGCGGCGATCGGCGCCCCGTCAGCCTGGGCGCCGGGATAGAGGGCGGCGAAGGTCGGGGCGCCGTGAATGACGACGGCCGAAGCTTCCGCGGCGCTGTCGGCCGCAGCCGCCTCGGCGCCCGCTTCAACCGATGGGATCGCAGCATCTTCGCCCTGGGACGCGGCGGGACTGTCGCACGCCGCCAGCCCGATGCTGAACGCCAGGACCCCGATCGCCACGCAACGCCTCATTCCCACTACATCCTTAATGTCGCTACTTGGATGCACCGTGGCCTATCCGTGCGGCGGCAGCAAGGCGGTTCAACCGGTAGGGGCGTCAACGTCGTCGCCGGGCTGGCCGGTAGACTTGCGCGCCTGTTCAGGTCCGCCGGCGGGGCGGGTGGCGGCGTCTCGCGCGGCCAGGCCTTCACGGGCGAGCGCGTCGTTGATGACGTCCTGGTCCGGATCGATCTCGGAGCCCGACGCCGACCCGCCGCGCAGGGAGCCGGCGCGGGTGTCCGAGCCCGAATCGGTGCCCTCCAGCGCCTTGTTGAGGGCGTCGCGAAGGTGGCCGCGATCCGTCTTCTCGCCCATGGCGGCGGCTTCGCGGCTTTCGTCGTTTTCGGTCTTGGGGTCGGTCATCGAGCTCTCCCTTGGCTGGACTAGAAACAATCGACAGGAGGGCGGCCCGGTTCCGTGCGCGGACGCGGCTGAGGCCGTCAGGGCATGAAAAAGGCCGGAAGCGTAAGCTTCCGGCCCTTGATGCATCCGGCGAACCGAAAGCCTCTTCTTACTTGCCGAACAGCTTGGCCCACTGGCGCGGCTCGCGCTTCTTCCACGAGTCGCGGTGATAGGCGTCCGAACCGATCAGCGGCACGACAGTGGTGGCTTCGGCGTAGACCATCTGTTCGTAGGTGGTCGAAACCTTGCCCCACGAAGCGGCTTCCTGCAGCGTCGAGGACGAGCAGGCGCCGTCGCGCACGTCGGCGACCGTGATCTGCACGGCGTATTTGTGCATCTCAGCGTCTTCACCGAGGATTTCGGCGCAGACGACGGTGTCCTGGGCGAAGTTCTTGGGCACGCCGCCGCCGACCATGAACAGGGCCGTGGTGCCGGCTGCGATCTTGATGTCGGTCAGTTCGCGGAAGTCCGCGATGGCGTCGATCATCATGTACGGCTTGCCGGCCTTGGCGCGTTCCTTCTGGTGCTTGACCAGACCGAAACCGGCGGAGGAGTCGACGAAGGCCGGGCAGAAGATCGGCACGCCCTTCTCATAGGCGGTCTGGATCAGCGAGCCGGGCTTCTTGGCGTTGCCTTCCGACAGCCACTTGCCCATTTCCCAGATGAACTCGCGCGAAGAGTAGCCGCGCGGCTCCAGGCGATTGGCGATCTCATAGATCGCGTGGTCGCAGGCCTGCAGTTCTTCTTCGTCGATGTAGGTGTCGTAGATGCGGTCGATGTAGTTGTCGCGCAGGATGTTGTCGTCGACCGGGCCCGCAGCCTGATAGTGCTTGTAGCCAAGCGCTTCGAAGAAATCCATGTCGACGATGGAGGCGCCGGTGGCGACCACGGCGTCGATCATGTTGAACTGCACCATGTCGCGATAGACGTGCATGCAGCCGCCGGCCGAGGTCGAACCGGCCAGGATCAGCCACGGCGAGCAGGTCTCGTCTTCCAGCGCCATGCTGAAGATGTCGGCCGCGCGGGCGGTGTCGCGCGAGCTGAACGACATCTTGCGCATGGAATCGATGATCGGGCGGGCGTCGAAGCTGGTGATGTCGACGTGCTCGACGGTGGTGGCCAGCAGTTCGGCTTTTTTGTTCGACTGAACGGGAGCGTTCATTTCAGCGGTTTCCCTCGGATTTGAGCGCCCGTCGTCAATAAGGAACAGCGGCCCGGACGGAGCGACGGGCCGCTGCTTGTACCAAAGCCTTGAGACATTTTTCAGTTCAAGGCGCGGTGTGGTGGTGGATCAGCGTTTGCGCTTGCGCTGGCCGGCCTTGCCCTTGGGGCGCGACAGGCGGACGACCTTGCGGGCGTTCTCCTCGGCCGTGGTGCGCACCGTCGGGATGGAGCGCGGCGCCAGGCCGTACATCGAACCCATCGGGGCGTCCTCGACCACGGCGATGTCATGCTCGCCATAGCCGTTGAAGCCCGTCGTCATGGCCACGCCATAGGCGCCCAGCATGCCGATTTCGATGAAGTCGCCTTCCTGCACATCGGCCGGCAGCCAGAACGGGCCCGGCATGTGGTCGATGCTGTCGCAGGTCGGACCATAGAAGCGGAAGGGCTTCAGCTCCGACGACGAGTCCCCGTCCCGGACCAGCTTGGTCGGGAAGGGCCAGCGCGAGTGGGTCGCGTCGAACAGCGAGCCGTACGATCCGTCGTTCAGATAAAGGGCGTCGCCCTTGCGCAGGTCCACGCGGCACAGCACCGACGAAGATTCCGCCACCAGAGCCCGGCCGGGCTCGCACCACAGCTCGGTCGTTTCCGACACCGGCATCTCGTTGAAGCCGCGATGGATGGCGTCGGCGTATTCGCTCAGGTCCGGCGGGACCATGCCCGGATAGACCGACGGGAAGCCGCCGCCGACATCGACGATGTCGACGAAGACGCCCGCCTTCTTGATGGCGCGGCCGACCTGGGTCATCGCCGCCTCATAGGCCGAGGGGCGCATGCATTGCGAACCGACGTGGAACGACACGCCCATCAGGCCGTCCTGAACCGCCTGGCGCGTGGCCAGCAGCAGGGCGGGGGCCTGATCCGGGGTGACGCCGAACTTGCCCGACAGCGAATAGGCGGCGCCGTCGGCCGACACGCCCATGCGCACGACCAGGTTCAGGTCCTCGGCGTGGCCGGTGGCCTCGAGGATCTTGTTCAGTTCGTCATGGCTGTCGAGCACGAAGGTGCGCACGCCGTGGTCGGCGTAGGCCGCACGGATGGCGCCGCGGCTCTTGACCGGGTGCATGAAGGCCAGACGCGCGTTCGGGCTGACCGACCGAACCAGTTCGATCTCGGCCAGGGACGCGACGTCGAAGGCGTTGACGCCCTGTTCGACCAGGGTCTCGATGACCCAGCGCGAAGGGTTCGCCTTCACTGCATAGAAGACGTCGGCTTTCAGATTATCCTGGAACCACTGCGCCGCTACGGCAACGGAGCGGGGACGCACGAGTGCGACCGGACGCTCCGGGGACCGCTGACGGACCAGGTCCAGGGGAAGCTGGTACGTGTGCAACTCACGTAACCCCCTGATGATTGTTAACCCAGACCCGGCGTTAGCGGCGCAAGTAGGACCTACGGGGTCCGCCGGAACGCGCGATATGGGGGCATTGGACTGTCATGTAAAGCGGAAAAATTGCGGCGGGGCCTCGATCCGGGGCGGCGGATGGGTCCCATGGTCTGCATCAAGCCGCCGGGCATCGGCTTGGCTGAGACGGGGCCGGACGCGCGTGGCCTTCAGCCTGCACTATTGGACAGCTCGGAGTGACGCGGCCTGGGCGCGGCGTTGCGAACAGGCGGCCGGTCGGGGGCCGCGAGGCGGCGTTGCGCGGCCGGGGCGCCCCGTCGAACGGGCGGCGTTCGAGGCGGAGGCGCCGTGTCGAAAAGGCCCACCCACTGGACGTAATCGACGCAGACATGCCATTAAGACTTGCCCTTGCGCCCATCTCGCGTCATGCGGCGCCCCCTTTGTCGCAACCTCATCCATGGGTTCATGAGTTCTTCAACAGCCGCCGTCGCCTCTGTCCGCGACGTCTCGAAGACCTACGGGGCCAGAAAGGCGCTCGACGGCGTGTCCGTCGAGGTCGGCGCCGGTGAAATGGTCGCCCTGATCGGTCCTTCGGGCTCGGGCAAGTCCACCCTGCTGCGGTCGATCACGGGTCTGCACCCGATCGATCCCGGCGGGACCATCTCGGTTTTCGGCGATGTCGTTCAGCAGAACGGCCGCGTCACGGGCGCTGTGCGCCGCGCCCGCGGACGGCTGGGCATGATCTTCCAGCAGTTCAACCTGGTGGGTCGGCTGAGCCTGTTCTCCAACGTCATGCTGGGCGCGCTCGGCCGCCTGCCGTCGTGGCGCGGCCTGTTCGGCGTCTGGCCGGGCGCCGACAAGGACAAGGCCATGGCGGCCCTGCATCGCGTCGGCGTGTCCGAATACGCCGGCCAGCGCGCCAACACCCTGTCCGGCGGTCAGCAGCAGCGCGGCGCCATCGCCCGCGCCCTGGTTCAGGGCGCCAAGGCCATCCTGGCCGACGAACCCGTCGCCTCGCTGGACCCGGTGTCGGCCCGCAAGGTGATGGAGCTGCTGGTCGAGCTGAACAAGCGCGACGGCCTGGGGGTCATCGTCACCCTGCACCAGGTGGACTACGCCATCCGCTACTGCGACCGCGTCGTCGCCCTGCAGAAGGGCAAGGTGGTTTATGACGGGCCCTCGACCGGCCTGGACACCAAGCGCCTGATTGAAATCTACGGTCCCGAATACGAGGACGCGTTCTGGGAAGCCAAGGCATGACCCATTCCAAACTGACCCGCCGGATGCTGGGCCTGGCCGCCGGCGCGGCCCTGGCCGTCAGCCTCGCCGCCTGCGGCCAGGGCGACAAGGCGGGCGCCGCCAAGGGCGCTCCGTCCGAGATCAGCTTCGCCATCCTTCCGGCCGAGGGGCAGGCGTCCTCCGGCCCGCTGTGGCAGCCCCTGCTGGACGACATGACCAAGGCCGTCGGCGTGCCGGTGAAGCCGTATTTCGCGTCCAACTACACCGTGCTGGTCGAAGCCATGCGCGGCAATCAGATTCAGGCCGCCTGGTTCCCGGCCAAGACCGCCATCGAGGCGATCGAACGCTCCAAGGGCGAGGTCGTCGCCCGCATCGTCGACCCTGAAGGTCGTGATTCCTACCAGTCGACCCTGATCGTCAAAAAGGGCTCGGGCATCACGCTGGATGACGTGCTGGCCTGCGGCAAACGCTACGACTTCGGCATCGGCGACGCCCTGTCGACCTCGGGCACGCTGGCGCCCATGACCTTCCTGTTCAACGCCAACAACGTCGTGCCGAACGAGTGCTTCAAGACGGTGCGCACGGCCAACCATCAGGCAAACTCCTTCGCGGTGGCCAACGGTCTGGTGCAGGTGGCGACGTCGAACACCATCAACACCGTCTTCATCGGCCGCTCCAACCCGCAGATCGCCGCCCAGATCGAGGAGATCTGGCGCTCGCCCCCGATTCCCGAGGCCGGCATCGTCATCCGCGAGGACCTGGATCCCGCGATCAAGGAAAAGATCCGCGGCTTCTTCCTGACCTATGGCCGCGGCGAGGGCGCCGAGGCTGAGCGCCAGCGCAAGATCCTGAAGGACCTGAACTATTCGGGCTTCAACCCGGCCGACGAATCCTATCTGAACCCGGTGCGCGAGATGATCGCCGACCAGACCCTGACCGAAGCCAAGGCCAAGGGCGACGCCGCCGGCGCCGCGCGCGCCGAGGCCGAACTGCAACGCCTGCGTCGCCTGCGCGAGGTCCAGCCTTGACCGACGCTTCGCTTACCGCCGCCGCCTCCGGCATCCCCAAGGCGCCCGCCAAATCGGCCGGGGCGTGGGCGCTGGACATTCTGATCTGGGGCGGCCTGGCCGTCCTGCTGCTGATCAGCATCGACGCGGTCGATCTGGGCAATCTGTCGCGCCTGATCACCAACTCGGCCAATATCCAGACCTTCGCCGCCGACCTGCTGCGTCCGGACTTCTCCGACTGGCGCCTGTTCGTCGCCAAGATGTGGGAGACGATCCAGATCGCCCTGTGGGGCACCTTCCTGGCCATCTTCCTGGGCGTGCCCATGGGTCTGGCCGCCGCGCGCAACATCGCTCCGGTCTGGGTGGTTCAGCCGGTGCGCTGGATCATGAACATGCTGCGCTCCATTCCCGACCTGGTGATGGGTCTGCTGTTCGTCGTCGCCGTGGGCCTGGGCCCGCTGGCGGGCGTTCTGGCCATCGCCCTGAACACGGCGGGCGTTCTGGCCAAGCTGTTCTCGGAGGCGGTCGAGTCGATCGACAAGGGTCCGGTCGAGGGCGTGCGCGCCACCGGCGCGTCCAAGCTGCACGAGATCGTCTGGGGCGTGATTCCCCAAGTGGCGCCTCTGTGGACCTCCTTCGCTCTCTACCGCTTCGAATCGAACAGCCGTTCGGCCACCGTGCTGGGCCTGATCGGCGCGGGCGGCATCGGCCAGGTGCTGTTCGACCGCATGAACGGCTTCGCCTTCCGCGACGTCTCGGCCGTGGTCATCGTGGTCATCGTCGCCGTGACCCTGATCGACTTCCTGTCGCAGGCCATGCGCCGACGTTTGCTCTGACTGTCACAAAGGTCTGGCCGGACCGTCACATTCTCCTGCTTTAAGCGTCGTGCACTGACGACTGGAGAAGGTCCGGCCATGATCCGCACACTGAAGTTCACGGCCTGCGCGGCCGCCCTGCTGGCCCTGGCGGCCTGCGGAAACAACGAGGGCGGCGCCCCCGGCTCGCAGAAGGCCCGCACGGGCATCTGGGCCGCCGGCTCCTCCACCGTCTTCCCCTTCTCCACCCGCGTGGCCGAGACCTTCGCCCGCAACGGCGGCGGATCGTCGCCTCGGGTCGAGGCCCTGGGCACCGGCGGCGGCATTCAGGCCTTCTGTTCGGGCATCGGCCCCTCGACCCCGGACATCGCCAACGCCTCGCGCCCGATGAAGGCCAGCGAGTTCGACCGCTGCGTCGCCAACGGCGTCACCGACATCGTCGAGCTCAAGATCGGCTATGACGGCATCGTCGTCGCCACCGCCCGCACCGGCGCCAGCTTCAATCTTGAACTGAACGACCTTTATGAGGCCTTGGCCAAGGAAACGCCGGGCGCCGACGGTCAACTGGGCGCCAACGCCGCCAAGACCTGGAACGACGTCAACAAGGCCCTGCCGGCCACCCGCATTCAGGTCTATGGCCCGCCGCCGACCTCGGGCACGCGCGACGCCTTCCTGGAGCTGGGCATGGCGCCGGGCGCCAAGCTGATCCCGGCCGTCGCCGCCATTGAGAAACAGGACAAGACCCGCTTCGAGACCGTGGCCCACACCCTGCGTGAAGACGGCGCCTGGATCGACGCGGGCGAGAACGACAACGCCATCGTTCAGACCCTGACCCGCACGCCGGGCTCGCTGGGCGTGTTCGGCTTCTCCTTCCTTGAGCAGAACATGGACACGGTGAAGGCCGAGACGATCGACGGCGTGGCTCCCTCGGTCGCCACTATCGCCGACGGCTCCTACCCGCTGGCCCGCAGCCTCTACATCTACGTCAAGAAGGCCCACGTGGGCGTGACTCCGGGCCTCGAACAGTTCGTTCAGGAGTTCATGTCCGACGGCTCGGTCGGTCGCGGCGGCTATCTGCAGGACCGCGGTCTGGTGCCGCTGCCCGCCGATCAACTCGCCGCCGAACGCGCCAAGGCCACGGCCATGACCTCGATGTCGCGCCCGAACTGAGACGACTGAATGCGAAACGCCCCGGACATCGTCCGGGGCGTTGTTGCTTTTCACGAGGCTCGGGGGGTCAGGCCGCCGCCCGGCGTCTCAGGCGCGCCACCCGGCGCAGGCGGCGCCAGAAGCGGCCGCGCGCGGGCTCGGGATAGGGCTGCAGGTTCTCGATGAACTGCTCGGCCGAGGCGCGCCAGCTGAACTTCTCCGCATAGGCGCGCACGTCCTTGCGGTCGAGATCGAGGCATTTCAGGCAGGCGGTCTTCAGGTCTTCGTCGATGAAACCGGCGCCAGAGCCGGGGATCAGGTCGATCGGGCCGTGCGCCGGATAGGCGGCGACCGGCGTGCCCGTGCCCATCGCTTCCAGAATCACCAGGCCGAAGGTGTCGGTCCAGCTGGGGAAGACGAAGACGTCGGCGTCCGCGAAGCAGCGCGCCAGCTCCTCCCCGAACTTGGCCCCCAGGAATTTCGCGTCCGGGTATTTCTCTTCCAGTTCGGCGCGGGCCGGGCCGTCGCCGACGACGATCTTGGTGCCCGGCAGGTCCAGCCCGAGGAAGGTCTCGATGTTCTTCTCGACCGCCACGCGGCCGACGTTCAGGAAGAAGGGGCGGGGCCACTCATCGCCGCCCATTTCCTTGTAGATCGGTTCAAGGTCGGGGCGGAACAGCTCGGTGTCGACCCCGCGCGTCCACGGCGAGACGTTCTTGAAGCCGTGCTCGACCAGTTCGTCGCGCAGGGTCGGGGTGGCCACCATCAGCCGCCCTGACGGCTTGTGGAACCACTTCATATAGGCGTAGCCGACCTGCACCGGGATCGGGAAACGGGCCGAGACGTACTCGGGGAATTTGGTGTGATAGCTGGTCGTGAACGGCAGCTTCCACTCCACGCAGATGCGCCGCGTGGCGATGCCCAGCGGGCCTTCGGTGGCGATGTGAACGGCTTCTGGCTCGAAGGCGCGCAGGCGCTCGCGGATCTCTTCCTCGGCGCCGAGGGCCAGCCGGATCTCCGGATAGGTCGGGCAGGGAATGGTCTTGAACTGGCTGGGTTCTATGACCTCCACCTCATGGCCCATGGCGCGGCACTCGGCCACGGTGCGGGTCAGGGTGCGGACGACGCCGTTGACCTGAGGCTCCCAGGCGTCGGTGACCAGAACAATGCGCATGAAGTCGATAGGGCCTTGAGCCGTTCGCGAAGGTGAAACTTCTAGACGCTCCGCATGACGAAGGCGAGACGGCTTCGCGGCCCTGGTGGCTCCCAACCTTCACCTCTTCGAGAATGGTGCAGGCCAGGGGTGTCGCGAGACAGCGGTTAAGCGGCCTGTGAGCTTGTCTGTCTATTCGCTATGTGGACGAATCGTGGCTGCCTCTCCTATGATATCTGACCAGCAAGCCCTTGTGCAAAGAACGCAATGAAACTTCTGTCACGGCTCCTCGGGAGGCGCCGGCCTAATGCAGGCGGGCAGGCGGCGGCTATGCGTCCGTATTTTTACCTCGGCGAGGAAATTGCCCTTACGCGCTTGAAATGCGGCCACTTCATCTATGTTGATCCCCTGGAAGAAAGTGTGTGTTCGCATCTTATCGCTCATGGTGAATGGGAGGCGAGCACAAGGAGGGTCGTTTTGGGTCTGGTCAACGCTGGCGATCATGTGCTCGAGGTGGGCGGGCATGTCGGCTATTACACCCTTGGCCTAGCGCAGAAGGTTGGATCGAAAGGATCTGTAACGACCTTTGAAGCCAATCCTCGACTGGCGGCCTTATCCCGTCGGTCGATCCGAATGAACGGCTACAATGATCGGGTCGAAATTCGCCAACAAGCTGTGACGGACGTGGCTGGAGATATTCGCTTCTCCGTGTCTCGGCAGTTCGCCGGTGGAGGACATCTCTACGTCTGGGACGGCGCGCTTGGCGCCGATACTGAGGTGATTGAGGTCGAAGGGATTCGGATCGATGACCTGGATCTTCCTGATGTCAAGCTCATCCGGATCGACGCTGAAGGTTCTGAGCCATTGATTCTTCGCGGCGCTGAAAAGATGCTTCAGCGGCATGATATCATTCTCTGCATCGAATGGGATTTGGTCCAGATGAGTTCAAGAGTTCAAATGGACACATTCATTTCCTGGCTGGCGGATCGTGATTTCCTGTTCTGGAAGATCACAGGAAGCAGCGAACTGGCGCCGTTGACGGTCGCTGACCTCGCAACCCTGCCGCCGTGCGATCTGGTGGTGGCTAGAAAACAACCTGTTCTGGGTGTGGGAAAGACTCGTTAGCCTGCGCTAATTTGGCCGGTGGTGCTGGCGGGCGAGATTCAGGCGGCCTGGCACGGGGAATTTGAATACCGTAACGGCAGAATTTGTATTCGTCGGTTGCATCGAGAATTCGTCCCATAGACGACACATCCGACACGAGTCCGCCATATGCGCAGCTGCCGTTTCGCGAAGGCGAAACTTCTAGACGCTCAGCATGACGAAGGCGAGACGGCATGATAATGCGCTGTGCAGAGGGTTCTCCTCCCCGGTAAATGATCATCTCCGCGCGTGCGCCTGTCCAGGCGCCGAATTCTTCTGGAATGACGAGTGTATCCCGAAGCTTACGCGGAGTTGTGGGTGATCATGCGATGCACATTCGCGCGCACTGACCATATATCCGGAAATTCACAGGATAGATTTCATGACGCCGACCGATCTTCGCCATTGGGATGAGCTGGACCGGAACAAGTACCGGGACGAACGTGAGGTAGTGGCCGAACTGTTGGCCGCCGAGCCGCTGACGCCTGACGGTCGCGCGGCGGTCCTGAACGACGCCATCGGCCTGGTCGAAAGCGCCCGCAAGAGCCAGAAACGCCAGGGCGTGGTCGAGAGCTTCCTGCAGGAGTTCAGCCTGGGCACCCGTGAGGGTCTGGCGCTGATGTGTCTGGCCGAGGCCCTGCTGCGTACGCCCGACGCCGACACCCGCGACCGCCTGATCGCCGAGAAGATCGGCTCGGCCGACTGGGCCTCGCACCTGGGCCAGTCGGACAGCCTGTTCGTCAACGCCTCGACCTGGGGTCTGATGCTGACTGGCAAGCTGGTCGACGTCGACGAGGAGGCGCGCGCCGACCTGCCGAACTTCCTCAAGCGTCTGGTCGGGCGTCTGGGCGAGCCGGTTATCCGTCAGGCTGTCGCCACCGCCGTCAAGATCATGGGCGAGCAGTTCGTCGTCGGCCGCACGATCGAGGCAGCCCTGAAGCGGTCGGATCGCGAAAACTGGCTGTGCAGCTTCGACATGCTGGGCGAGGGCGCCCGCACCGCCGCCGACGCCGAACGCTATGAAAAGATCTACGCCGACGCCATCGAGGCCGTGGGCAAGACCGCCAAGGGCGAGGGCCCCGAGCGCGGCCACGGCGTCTCGGTCAAGCTGTCGGCCCTGTCGCCGCGCTATCAGGCGGTGCAGGAAGACCGGGTGTGGGAGGAGCTCTATCCCCGCATCCTGCGTCTGGCGCTGATCGCCGCCAAATACGACATCAACTACACCATCGACGCTGAGGAAGCCGACCGTCTGGCCCTGTCGCTGAAGCTGCTGGAGCGGCTGGCGCGCGAACCGGCGCTGGGCGACTGGCAGGGTCTGGGCCTGGCCGTCCAGGCCTATCAGAAGCGCACTACCGAGACGGTGGCCAAGCTGGCCGAACTGGCCAAGTCCTCGGGCCGTCGCCTGATGGTTCGTCTGGTCAAGGGCGCCTATTGGGACACCGAGATCAAGCTGGCCCAGGTCAACGGCCGCACCGACTATCCGGTGTTCACGACCAAGCCGGCGACCGACCTGAACTACCTCGTCTGCGCCAAGGCGTTGATCGAGGCCTCTCCCCACATCTTCTGCCAGTTCGCCACCCATAACGCCCACACCCTGGCCGCCGTGCACCGCATGGCCGCCGATCGCGGCGTGACCATCGAGTTCCAGCGCCTGCACGGCATGGGCGAGGCCCTGTACGACGGCGCCAAGGTCGAGTGGGGCGATGTCGTCGTGCGCGCCTACGCCCCCGTCGGCGGCCACGAAGAATTGCTGCCCTATCTGGTGCGCCGCCTGCTGGAAAACGGTGCCAACTCCTCCTTCGTCCACGCCCTGCTGGACGAGCGCGTGCCTGCGGCCGATGTGGCCGCCGATCCAATCACCTCGGTCGAGGCCCAGCCTGACCGCCATCCGAAGATCCCTGTGCCCATGAACATCTACGGTGACCGCAAGAACTCCCTCGGCCGCGACTATTCGCAGGCCTCCGACCGCGAGCTTCATGCGGCGGCTCTGGAGCGCGTCGACAGCGAGAAGCTGACCGCCGGCCCGATCATCGGCGGCAAGCTGCGCGCTGGCGTGAATCCGCAGGACGTCACCAACCCCTATGACCGCAGCCGCGTGCTGGGCCATGTCTCCGAAGCCTCGGTCGAGGACGTCGACGCGGCCGTGGGCGCCGCCGCCGAGGCTCAGGTCGCCTGGGACCGTCTGGGCGGCGCGGGCCGCGCGCCCGTCCTGCGCGCCATGGCCGACGCGCTGGAAGCCGACCTCGACCGTCTGGTCGCCCTGCTGTCTCGTGAAGCGGGCAAGACGCTGAACGACGGCGTGGCCGAGGTGCGCGAAGCCGCCGACTTCTGCCGCTACTACGCCCTGCTGGCCGAGCGCGACTTCGGCGGCCGCCAGACCCTGAAGGGCCCGACCGGCGAGACCAACGAACTGGTCCTGCACGGCCGCGGCGTCTTCGCCGCCATCAGCCCGTGGAACTTCCCCCTGGCCATCTTCACCGGCCAGATCGCCGCTGCGCTGGCCGCCGGCAACGCCGTGGTGGCCAAGCCCGCCGAGCAGACGCCGCTGATCGCCGCCGAAGCCGTGCGCCTCTACTACAAGGCCGGTCTGAACCCGAACCTGCTGGCCCTGGTCCCCGGTCGCGGCGAGACGGTGGGCGTGGCCCTGACCAACCATCCGGGCATCGACGGCGTGGCCTTCACCGGCGGCACCGACACCGCCAACGCCATCAACCGCGGCCTGGCCGCCCGCCCGGGCGCCATCATCCCCTTCATCGCCGAGACGGGCGGCCTGAACGGCATGTTCGTCGACACCACGGCGCTGAAGGAACAGATCATCGACGACGTCATCCTGTCGGCCTTCGGCTCGGCCGGTCAGCGCTGCTCGGCCCTGCGCGTCCTCTATGCGCCCAAGGATTCGGCCGACGCCCTGATCGAGGGTCTGAAGGGCGCGCTGGCCGCCCAGGTGTTGGGCGATCCGACCGACGCCAAGACCGACATCGGCCCGGTGATCGACGCCGAAAGCCGCGCCAACCTGGAAGCCCACGTCGAGCGCCTGTCCAAGGAAGCCAAGATCATCGCCCGCGCCGAACTGCCGGCGGGCGCCGACAAGGGCGACCTGTTCGCCCCGACCATCGCCGAAATCCCGACCCCTGACTTCCTTGAACGCGAAGTCTTCGGCCCGGTCCTGCACGTCTACCGCTATGAGCCCAAGGACCTGGAAAAGGTCGCGGGCAAGCTGGCCGCGCGCGGCTTTGGCCTGACGCTGGGCGTCCACAGCCGCATCGACGCCTTCGCCAAGGAAGTGATGGAGCTGGTCCCGGCGGGTAACGTCTACGTCAACCGTTCGATCATCGGCGCGGTCGTCGGCGTCCAGCCCTTCGGCGGCGAAGGCCTCAGCGGCACCGGCCCCAAGGCCGGCGGCCCCAATAGCCTCATCCGCTACGCCGCCGAAAAAGCCATCAGCATCAACATCGCCGCCCAGGGGGGCGACCCGGCGCTGCTGAATTTGTAGACGTCAGTTGCGGGAGGCGGCCTCCAACTGGGATTCTTTCTCTAGGAGGTCACGCTTCCTGGCTGCTAGCCGCTTGCAGGGCGCGCCAGAATAGATGCCCCAGGGTTCAAGGCTTTTGTTAACCATCGAGAGGGCGCCGACGGCGGAACCCTCTCCGATGGCGCAACCTGGCAGCACGATGCTACCGGAGCCGATGATCACGTGCCGGCTCAGCACGATCGGCGCGCTCTTGACGGCGGTATAGGCGGCCGGAACTGTGGGGTTGGTTAGAGCGCGGCCGGTGTAGTCGTCGCTGGCTGAATACAGCGACACCCCGCCAGAGAGGCCGACAAAATCCTCCATCGTGACGCCGCCAGCGCCGCCAACGTAAGAGCCCCCGCCGATATGGACATAGCGGCCAATCTTTACGAAACCGGATACTGCGACGATGGATGCATAACTGTCGATGCGGACGTGATCACCCAGATCTATGTTGTGGAGCCCGATGATGGAGCAATCTTTGGCGACCTTGACGTTGTCGCCGACCGACCGGAAGCCGAAGGTCCGAAGCTCGTCGGACAGATAGTAGCCAGCGTCGAAGGGGTTATTCATAAAAGCGATCCTTGTTCAACCTAGGTATTGGCCGCCGTTGACGTTGAGGGTTTCGCCCGTAATGAAGTCGGCGTTCTGGCTGGCTAAGAAGGACACGCAGCGGGCGACGTCTTCGGGGCTCCCCAGTCGACCGACAGGAATCTGATCAGTAATCATGGCCAAGGTCTCGGGCTTAAGCGCCGCCAGCATCGGCGTGTCGATATAGCCGGGCGCCACTACGTTCGCTGTAATGCCCTTTCGAGCGCCCTCTAGCGCCAGCGATTTGGTGAATCCAATAACGCCGGCCTTGGCGGCAGTGTAGTTGGCTTGGCCGAATTGGCCCTTGAGGCCATTGATGGAACTGATGTTGATCACCCGACCGAAGCCGCGCTCCCGCATGCCGTCCCATACCTGCCGGGTCATGTTGAAAAGGCCATCGAGATTGGTCGCTATGACTTTTTCCCAGTCGCCCTCCAACAGCTTGTGAAATGGGGCGTCGCGGCAGATTCCGGCGTTGTTGACCAAGGTGTCCACTGGTCCCACCGTTAAATGCACTTGCTCAACCACCCGGGCGCATTCCGCCATCTTGGTAACGTCGCACTGGAGCGTTGTGATGCCAAGTTCATCGCGGCAACGTCTAGCGGCTTCTTGGTCGCCCCCGAAAAGCGCAGTGACGTGAAATCCGTCGGCTAGCAGTTGGCGGCACACGGCCAACCCAATGCCGCCCGTTCCTCCCGTCACAATCGCCGTGCGCATGAGCTTCTCCATATCTATAATCTAGGCTGTTCGCCCGCGGGTCGAATCATCAAGCTCTAGCACGCACGTGTCTATCGCTTTCCAGACGCGCTTTGCATAGATAGGCGTCCGGTGATTCTCCCTAGCTTGCGAGTGCTCCATTTTACGTGTCGCAAGAATAGGGGAGGTTCGGTATGACGACAGTCTGCGTTGACGGTGCAAACATGAGTCTGGCGAAAGGCTCGGGCATCGCTGTCTATGGTCGAAACCTCCTTCAAGCATTGAATGAACTTGGTTATGATACCCAGGTGCTTTTCGGCCCTGGCGCGCCGCGGCATCCAACCGATTTCATGAATGAGGTCGCGATCACGGACGCGGCCAGAACGCGGGTGAAAAGAGGGGCGGGGAGAGCGCTATCGACGCTGACCGCCCGGTTCGGCGTGACAGCCTATCCTATAGTGCCTTCAGGCTTGGTGCAGTGGCCTGATCGCGGGCCTCTGAAGCCGGCTTCGGACAGCTTCTGGTCCTCGCGGGATGTGTACAACCTGTCCGTCAGGGCGTTCCGACACTACCGATCCATGGTTCCTGTGCGGTTCGATCCGGAGGCTAGCGGAGTCGATGCGCCGGATATCTGTCACTGGACCGCGCCCTTGCCTATGCAGGGGCGCAACACGGCCAACGTCTATACCTTCCACGATTTGATCCCGCTGCGGCTGCCCCATTCCACCTTGGACGACAAGCGAGCCTTTTTCGACCTGTGCAAGGAGATCGTCCAGAGCGCCGATCATATCGTAACGGTTTCGGAAACAAGCCGCGCCGACGTCATCAAGATGTTCGGCGCGGATCCGGCTCGAGTCAGCAACACCTATCAGGCCGTCGACATCCCGCAGGAGGTTCTGGAGCAGGACATCGATGAGGTTGCCGCCCTGTTAGAAAAGGACTTTTCGCTGGGTTGGAAGGACTACTATCTGTTCTTCGGCGCCATTGAGCCCAAGAAGAACGTGATGCGTGTCGTCGAGGCCTATCTGGCCTCTGGCTCCAAACGGCCGCTGGTGATCGTGGCCGGGCGTTCTTGGCTGGCGGACCCGGAGACGGATATCCTTGTACAGATGGCGAGGCCGGAGTCGTTGGGGGCCGGTATCAGGCGCCTGGAATACTTGCCTGCGTCGCTATTGCGTGTCGTGGTGAAGGGGGCCAGAGCGACGCTGTTTCCTTCCTTGATGGAGGGTTTCGGCCTTCCTGTGCTGGAGGCCATGCAGTTGGGAACCGCCGTGATC
>KB291756.1:28245-54749 GCA_000318405.1 Brevundimonas diminuta 470-4
CCTCCAACAGCGGGGCGTTGCGGGAAGTCGCCGGCGAGGCCGCGCTGGCGGTCGATGCTCTGGATATGTCAGCCATAACCGCTGCGATCACCGCCCTAGATCGGGACGACGACTTGCGCGAACAGTTGGAGGCGCACGGCCGTTTGCAGGCAGCCAAATTCGGTCCGGCTGCTTATAAAGAGCGCTTGTCCGCAGTGTATTCGGCGCTGGGCGCGGCGTAAGGTGAATGGATGACAGCTTTGAAGCAGCCGATCGCAGCAGCACTCCGCCGGTGCGTGCTCATCCTGCCGGGGGTGACCAATCCTGTGTGGGACGCGCCCCTGGCTGCGGAAGACGGCGAGGTTCTCGTCACTCGCAGCGTATCGGAAGCATTGGCCTTTGCTCCGGATCAATGGGGCTTGGTTGTTTCCGGCCCTTGGGAGCCCGCCGAAGACGAGGAGTTTGAGATCGCCCGGATTCGGGATTTGTCGCGGGCGTTGGCCGCTGCGGCCGACGGCTACGTCGCCCCTGTGCTGATCGATGACAATCGGATGGCGGTTTCTTCGGCTGGAAGTGGAGCCATGTTTGAGGAAGCGGCGACGAACCGTATCGACGCCGGCGCACTGCCAGGCGCCTTATCGATGTATGCAACGGGACGCCCGGTCAAAGGCGCCAAGGCGATGTTTGCCTTCAGCTTGCTCCAGTACGGCGCAGGGGTCGTCATCTCGGGCGCCGACCACGTGAGGCTGGATCTGACCGGGCGCGCCAGGCCCCTAATCGGTGGCCCCTATCTCTGCCTCTCGGCGGGGAGGTGGCGCGTGAACCTGACCTTCTCCGTGTCTGACTTGCTGGCCAACCGGACACTACGTTTCGAATGGGGGCCGATGTCGGGCGGCGTCGCGCAGGAGTTCGCCTTCGATAAGGCAGGCCGCTATGAGCTTGACCTCGACGCGGACTGGGACAAGGCCGACTTCTGCGAAATACGCGTGGCGCTGCCGACCGGGGCGTTCGCCGGTCTTTTCGACCTGGAAGCCTGCGCTATCCAGCGGCTTTAGGCGATACGGCGGCTACGGGGCGTGAAGCCAGGTGTAAACATCGATCGCTTCGTCGATGTCGTCGAAGAACTTGGCTTGGCCGCTTTCGACAATCAGGGCACGGTGGCAAACGTTTTTCACGGCTGACATGTCGTGGGAAGCCATGATGAACGCCCTGTCGTTTCTCTCTGCAAACAGTTCTTTCTGGCATTTTTCGGCAAACCTCGCATCGCCCACCGAGATCAGCTCGTCGATCATGTAGCAATCGAACTCGATCGCGATCGACAGGCCGAATGCGAGCCGGGCGCGCATGCCTGATGAGTAGTGCTTCACGGGCTGGTGAAGCGCACTGCCGAGTTCCGCAAAATCATCCACACGTTCGACCAGCTGGGCATAGTCGCGCTCGTACAGGCGGGAGAGAAAGCGAATGTTGTCCAGACCGCTGAGGCTGCCTTGAAAACCGCCGCCGAAGCCGATCGGCCAGGATGGGCGCATTTTCCAGCTTATCACCCCCTCGTCGGCCGGCAGCACGCCGCCGAGGATTTTGATGAGGGTGGATTTCCCCTGACCGTTCCGTCCCAGAACGGCCAGGCGTTCGTCCCGCGCCAAGATGAAGCTCAAGTTCTTGAACAGGGTTTTTCCGGGCCCCTTGTGACCTGGATAGCTCTTGCGCAGGTTGACGACCTCAAGGCCAGCAGGCCTGACTGGAGACTGGCTTGCCGTTGGGGAGGCGTCGATTTGAGCGGTCGTCATCCCTGTTGGTGTTCCCGGAGCCCCGCTACGACAAGCAAGCCGACGCCATATGCGATCAGCAGGCTGAGGAAGATCGTCAGGATATGACGCAGGCGCCTCGGCTCAGAGGCGTCGGTGGGCAAGTTCGGGTTGACGATCCGATCGAGGTAGAGCTGCTGCCTGCGCGCGTCGATCTGGCTGTTGTCTAGGGCCGTACGGGCCGCCGCGACCGAACGCTCGGCGTATTCCCGGTCTAGGGCCAGCGACTCATAGGTGGCGAGCTTGGGGGCAAGAGACTCGGTGGTGCCGGCGATCTTCGCGCGCTCGACCTCGATCTGGGCTTCATAGGCCGCGATGCGGCGGTTGAGGATTTCAAGCTGGGGGCTTTGCGGCGCGGACTGTGCAAGTTGGCTGCGTTCAGCCCTCATCGTCGCCACTTCTGACATCAGGCCGCCGATGAGTGCAGAGCTTTCGACCGCTGCGCGGGTCGGGTCGATGATGCGCTCCTGGTTGCGGAAGCTAGTTAGCTTGAGCTGGGCTTCGGTGAGCCTGGCTTCGGCGTCGGCCAGATCGCGCGCAGATTCCCTCACGGCACCTTCGTTGGCGCGGGCGTTGAGTTGATTAACCAGCTTCTCGCCGCCGTCCAGCAGTACCGTCGCCATCTCTCGTGCATCTTGCGGACGGAAGGCCTTGACGCGCAGGGTGCTGATGCCGGTCGTTGAGTCGTAGGACACTGTCACGAACCGCTTCATGGACTTGTGGAGGGTATCGGCCGTCGAACTCTCCCACGGGCGCGGGAAGCGCGAGATCGGATCCACGCCCGGACGCGCGAGAATCGCCGCCAGATCGGTCTTTCGGCCGAGGTCCGCCGCAGCGTCGCGGGATTTCATGTACTCGTGGACCGAGAAGGCGTCGGTCTGTGTGGAGGAGAGGCCAACGCCCTGAAGCGCGAAGCCTAAAGGCGAAGGTTGTTCGCGGGAAGCCTGTCGAACTACGAAGCGCGTTTCCGAGACATAGGCGGGCGTCGCGATAAAAAGATAATAAATGGCAGCCAGCAGAGTCGGAACGACGACCAGTAGGACGAACGAAAGAGGAATACGCCGCCAAAGCTCGCGACGCGCGGCTGCGTCCTGGCGGGCGTCCGCCGTGTCGGCGGCACCGATGTAGGTGAGCTTTGCATTACTCATTGGGGGATCCTGGTCCAAGCCGAGGCTATTCTAAATCAACGTGTTTTTTGGCCGGCGCGATAAGCAGCAACCCGGCGAGAGTGAGGCCAGCGGCCCAGGCTATGGCGTAAGTCAGATTGTAATATGGTTTCACCGCGCTGCCAAAGACGCCGCCCCTGACCATTTCGACCGCGTGCACGATCGGCACCGCCATGATGGCGTCGCGATAGTGGGGCGGGAGCCAGGCCATCATGACGAAGACGCCCGACAGCGGGATCAGCCCGTAGGAAAGCAGGGGAGCGATGCGTTCGAACAGTTCAGATCGCAACGCCAGCCCGGCGAAGCAAAGAGCCAGGCCCACGCCGATCCAGCTTAGCAACAACCAGCCGCCATAGAGCAGCATAGGATCATCCGGCAGTGTCATCTGTTCCGTGACCACCAGGGCGAAATAGACGACGATGAAGGAAAGCGTCGTACTCAAAATTTCAAGGGCGCAGCGGGACGCGTAGATATGCAGAACCGAGATCTTGCGATGGTACAGAAGCCCAACGTTGGCCTGCAACGCGTTGAGATTCGCAGCCACTAGATGTCGTAGCAGCAAGAGGCAGCTGTAGCCCGTCATCACGAAAGCGGCGATGCGGATTCCGTGCTCGTATGGGGGCTTGATGAGTGACCACATGAGAATCACTCCAAAGCAGAAGAGCAGCGGCTCGCCAATCAGCCAGAGCAGCCCCAATCCCTGACGCCCGTACCGAGTAACGGTCTCCCGCATCATCAGCGCGCCGATGATTTTGATGTGCGTTTCGATATGAGACATCATCGTGCGCTTGGGAACGCTCACGGATGCCATGTCAGATTTCCCTGAGTGCATCCGCATTGTCCGGGCCTAGCCGGACGGCGGTATTATAGGCATTGAGCGCTCCGGCGAGGTCGCCCTTGAGCTTGAGGGCGTGTCCAAGCTGAAGCCAGGCGTCGGAACTCAGGGGGATCAGGTCGAGCGCGCGGCGATAGGCCTGTTCGGCTCCAGCCAGATCGCCGCTTTCCTTCAGGGCGTGGCCGTACTGAACGACGAGACGTCCATCCTGACGTTGATCCGCAAGCTTGCGGTAACGTTCGGCGGCCTCGCGCCAGCGCCGAGCTTTCACCGACTTTTGCGCCTGGACGATCTTTTGCCGGAGCAACCAGGCCTGAAAACCGGTAGGCGTCGGCGGCGTGGAGGGCCGCGTCGTCAGTTCCGGCAACGGGCGCCCTAGATCTCCGAGACTGTGGCGCAGTTCGACGTGGTCGGGGCGAACTTTGAGGCCGCCCATGAAAACTTCGACGGCTAGATCGGTCTTGCCCCGGTTCTTGAGCAGATGACCAAGATGCAGCGCTGTATCGACGTCCGAAGGATCAATCGCGAGCGACCTGAAATAGGCCCTCTCAGCGAGCGCGGTCTGGCCGTTTTCCTTCAGGGCGTGCGCGAACTGCTTCCACGGCGCGGCGCGACGCGGATGATAGGATAGGTAGGCACGATAAAGGAGAACGGCGTCAGACCAACGGGCCGCCTTGAAGGCTTCGCGCGCAGCGATCTGCATGCTGCGGGCCTTGGCCGGATCAAGCCGTCCTTGACGCGTGAACTGCGGCAAATCCTCTTCCGCGGCGATGGGGGACGCGGCAGGCGTTGCGAGGGGCTGTGAAGGCTCTGGGCGGCTTTCTTTGGACGGCGCCGACGCTAGTTGCTTGCGATGACGCGCAGCGTTGGCCTGAAGTTCGTTCTCCAGATCAGTGCGCTCATTCACGAGCTGGGCGATACGATTGAGATGCTCGATGCGCAGAACCTCAAGCGCCTTTCGGCGCTCGCGTTCGCTCCCCAACTCGGCCTTCAGATCAAGTTCGGCCCGCGTCGTCGCGCCCTGTAAGGTCAGTTGGCTGCGGTGGCGTGCGGCGTTGGCCTGAAGCTCTTGTTCAAGCTCCAAATTTTCTTCAACAAGGCGCGCGATGCGCCGAGCGTGCTCGGCGCTCCGCTCCGTCGTCGCATCTCCAGCAGAGACTGTTCGCCCCGTCGCTTCGGACAGATCCGCCGCTGCGATGGACTTCAGAAGGTTGTGAATCGAGCGGCGCAGGGCAGGGGGCACAGCGTCGCCGCTCACCGATTTTAGCGTGGCGCGAAGCTTTTCGGCGGATGCATCGATGGCAGGCAGAATCTCGAGTGCGTCGGAGGCGTTCGATCCAGATTTCGCTGAGGTACGTCCTCGACCAGAGTGAATTTGTTTAGTCATATAAACCCATCCGTCGCGCCTGATCTCTCGTTGAGATTATGACGATTGGTTAGTTAAAGCGCCCTGTCGTCTTTTGAAAGCTGCGCTTTCAAATTCCGGACAGTTCGCCGTCAGGCACTGATTCAGCGCGCGCCCCCGCGACGGCGCGAGGTGGGGTCGAATTCGCCGATTGTCGCCGCGGTGACGTAGTCGCGGGCGACATCCTGCCATGTGCGTTTGCTCAGGATCTCATATTCGGCCAGTTGCTTGGCCTGAACCGCGTCCCTGTTTGCGAGCACGTTTTGAACTAGCTTCGCCAAGCCCACGGCGTCGTTCGGGTCAAAAACGAAAGGCGCCAGCCCGGGCGATCCGGCGATCAATTCCTGGGTGTGGGGGCCGTCTCCCATCAAGCAGGGCGTGCCGACACTGACCGCTTCGTAATAGGGAAACACGCCTCGCCCGCCTTCAAATATCGAGGAGTGCACCGCCAAGGCGGCGCAGTGATAAAAGGCGGCGTGGACGTCCCGAGGCAGGTCGGTCATGGAAATGAGGTCGGCTGCGAACATCTCGCGCTCGAGCAGGGCGGGCAGCGGCGTCCAAGTCGCGCCGAAATGAATCGGCGCCGTCATGAACATCTTTATGTTGACGCGCTCCTCGCGAATGAGCCGGCGGACGGCCTCGGTGATGATGCGGATGTTTTTCGTAACGCGGTCCTGAGTCGAAATCGCCACATAGTCGACTTCCTCGAAGGGAAAGTCGGCCAGATGGCCGATGCCATGCTCCGTTGCATACGCACGGAGCAAATCCGCCGCCGCGCGGCGGCTTTCGGGCGTCCGCTGGCGTTTCACGGCGTAGGGCGCCAGATGTTGCAGGTCCGGTGGTGCGTGGGGCACGACCCGGACCTTCTCGGCGGGAACGCCGAAAAGACGCTCTCCGTGATCCTTGGCGACGTGCTCCGAGAAGGTGATGACGCGGTCGGCACCATCGAGCATCGTCTTTACGGCGTCTCGCCAGCGAACATGGTAGCCGGCCGGCCCCCATGCGCCTGCATCGACCGTGGGGTAGGCAACCGGAATCCCGTCAGGGAAGATCGCCGCGACCGGCGCGTCGAGCAGAAGGGCATGTTGGAACTGCGGATAGAGCACGATCCAGCCCTCGACGGGCACATTTCTGTTTGCGAACGTAGCCAACTCGGGGAAGCTATTGGAGACGGCTGAGTCGTTCGGACATTCGATTGTGTAGTCCACGCCCTCTATTGCCGACAGCGACGCGAGATCCTGGCGGACCTCTTCTCGGAGGGCGTCGATCATGATGATGCGGAAAATAAACTCCCCGCTCTGGGCCGCGCCCTCTATGATATAGCCCAGTAGGCGCGTCATGCCCTCGTTGGTCCATCGAGCGCCAGGAACCCACTCGGTCCAGACGCCGACGGAGACGCGTTTCGAGGCGAGAGTCTGCGTTTTGCCGGTGGCGGTCATGCGTACTGCTTCTCCTGGCGATCCGTGCCGAGAGCCGCCTGCGCATAGGCCCGCGCGACCTGATCCCAGCCGCGCTTGCGGCGATTTTCGTAAGCAGGCACCTGGAGGCGCCACGCCTTGTTGGGGTCAGACATGACGTTGCGGATCAGGGCGATCATCGCCTCGACGTCATATGGATCGAACGTCAGCGGCTTGAGTTCAGGCGCTGTTTCTAGAAGTTCTCTGACATGGGGTCCCACGCCCATGATGCAGGGCGTTCCGATGCTCACCGCCTCATAGAAGGTGAGGGTGCCAACAATGCCTTCGTAAAAGGTCGGGTGAATGACTAGCGAGGCGCAGTGAAACAACGCCGCGTGAACCTCTCGCGGAAGGTCCGGCAGGGACAGGATGTCTCGTTGGGTTTGCTGGCCCTCCACCACGCCTGGGAAGAGCGTCCATGACGCGCCCGAATGGACCGGCGCGGTGGTCACTAGCTTGATGTTCTGCCGGTCACGGCGAACCATTCGATGAATCGCCTCGGCAGCGCGCCCGACGTTTTTGGTGACCCGGTCTTGCGTGGCGAGCGCCGCGAACGGTGTTTCCTCGAACGGGAACTGACGCAGGTAGTCGATGCCCTGAACCGCCGCATAATCGCGCAAGATGCCTGCGGCTTCCTTGCGCGTCTCGAGCGTCTTTTGCCGGTTTTCGATGAAGGGCAGGATCGGCGCCAGATCCGGCGGCGCGTGCGGCACGACGCGGATGAGATCGCCGTCTAGGCCAAGCAGTTTCACGCCGTGGCGATTGGCCACATGCTTGGAGTGGGCGATGACCGCCTGAGCGTCAGCCAGGGTGTCGTGGGCGATCTTGCGCCATGTCACGAACTCACCTTCCGGACCCCAATGATGGGTATTGTCCCACCCGATCGGAAAATCATAGGCGATCGCGTCCGGCAACATCGCCACCTTGCGCTGCTTCAGCAGTCGCGACCCCGTAAAGTGCGGAAAGGTGTTGATCCAGCCGTCAACCTTGATGTGATCATTGGCGTAGGCGGCGAGAAGCGCCGGCATCGCGGCGCGTCCCGGGAATTGATGCGAATGACGGGCGTGCCACTGTTGCTCAAAGTCACGCGTCGGCTCATCGACCACCCAGTCGATGTTTTCACGGGCGTGCAGCGTACGCAGGTCCATGCGCACTGTTTCCGCCATCCCCCTCGGCACCAGGACATGGAAGGTGAACTCGCCGCTCTCAGCGCCGCCTTCGATCAGGAAGCCCACGATGCGAGAAATGCCTTCGTTGGCCCAGCGCGAGCCGGGCGGTAGTTCGCTCCATACGCCGATCTGGGCCCGTTCGACCTTAAGCAATACCGCCTCCCCACAGACTTTCGATCAGCGGTCTCCATCCGTCCGATGCGTCCTTCGTCGAAGCGGATCGGCGGGGGCGGGCGGGCGCCCCTTCCTTCTCCGCCATCGCCAAGGCGTCGGCGATCAAGGTAGCTTCCGATCGGTCATACAGTACCGACGGCACGCCCAGGTTGTCAGCGAGATGTTCGTTTTGGGGGTAGCGGAGGCCGATAAACGGCAACTCCGCAACTGCGGCGCGCAACAGGCCGTCGTTTTCCGCCTGGGCGAGCGCGCTGGACCAGATAAAGTCAGACCGCGCGATCACGCGCTGCAGATCGGCTTCGCCGGAAATGGTTTCGAACTGCATGGTCGTCGTTGGTCGTCGCGATCGTGTCGGCACATCGGCCAGCGCCAGTTGCCCTTCAATGGGATCGAAGGCGTAGGCGCCCTCGCCGGCGACGATGACGTCAAAGGCGCCGCCTTCGGCCTGATAGATACGAAGGCCCTCGAGCGCATTGGCGAGATCATGTTGAGCGTTGGGTTCGACGAGCCACAACAGGGTCTGTCGCTCCGAGTTCTGGGCGCGTCGCTTTTGTGTGAAGGGCGGCAGAAGTTGGGGCGTTTGCAGGATGCGGCTGCGGCGAACCCCGGCGTAGCCTGACACGTCGTCGGCCGTCGATGCGTCCGAGACGAACACGGCGCGAGCCTGCCTCATAGAGCGGAACGCATGGGCCTGCCTGATCCAATAGATGGAGTGAACGTCTGGTGCGAACGCTTGGGGCACGTAACGTTCCGCCAGGTCTTGCACGTAATAAGCTGTCGGCTTGATGTGGAAGACGGCACCCTGTCCCGAGGCGGCGAAAACGATCCACGCGTCGCAATCGACAAAATTCCAACCCCAGTCTCGCGGCAGGGCGCAATCGGGGACCATTTCAAGCTCGAAGCGGCAATCAGGGAACATCCGCTGGGCCATATCCATAGGCGCGCGTTCCCAGCCGAGATGACGCACGACCGCGCCGGGCGCGCCCTCAAGAAGCTCGGCCTCTTGTCGACGCCATGTGATCTCATCCGTGCGGGGCAGGCCGATCGCTACCTCGATTGGGCGACCAGTCGGGCATTTTTCCTGCAAGAGCGCCGCAGCAAGCTTTTGGGCTCGCCATCTCCAGCCGGTGCCAGCGTTCTCGGGGAGAAGGATCGCGATCTTCAACTGCAACTCTCTGGATGCTTGAAACGGTGGGCGGTCTATTAGGTGTTTTGATTTCCGCTGGCAAATCTAGAAATCTCTTTTCAGGGTGAGGTTGGCGTCGCGAGAGAAGGCGTTTAGGGAGGAGTTGCCATTGAATCTGGAGGCGTGGGTGCCGAGAGCGCTGATTACAGGAATTACGGGTCAAGACGGGGCCTACCTTGCAGAGTTTTTGCTCGGCAAGGGTTACGAGGTATGGGGGATGGCGCGCCGCTCTAGTACTGGTGGCCTTCATCTGGATCGCCTTGAGTGGTTGGGCGTGCTCGACCGTGTGAATATTGTCGAAGGCGATATCGCGGATATGTCCAGCATCATGCGGATTATTTCCGAATGCCAACCTCATGAAGTTTACAATTTGGCCGCGCAGTCTTTTGTCGCGACGTCTTGGCAACAGCCGCATTTGACGGCTGATGTCACGGGCGTGGGCGTTCTCAACGTGCTTGAGGCGCTTCGCATCCTCAAGAGCGAGGCGCGCTTCTATCAGGCGTCGTCGTCGGAGATGTTCGGTCTGATCCAGCACCAGCAGCAGAGCGAGACTACCCCCTTCTATCCGCGCTCGCCCTATGCCGTCGCCAAGCTTTATGGTCATTGGATCACGGTGAACTATCGCGAGAGCTTCGGTATGCACGCCAGCTCCGGCATCCTGTTCAATCACGAGTCTCCGTTGCGCGGTGAAGAGTTCGTCACGCGCAAGGTCACCGCTGGGGTCGCGAAGATCAAGCTAGGTCTCGAGAAGGAGATCCGGCTCGGCAACATCCACGCTAAGCGAGACTGGGGGCACGCCCGCGATTATGTCCGCGCCATGTGGCTGATGCTGCAGCAGGAGACGGCGGACGATTACGTTGTCGCTACTGGCCGCACCTGGACCGTCGAGCACATGCTCAACATCGCGTTCGACCATGCCGGCCTGAAGGTCGCGGACCACCTAGTGATTGATCCCGCCCTGTTCCGCCCAGCGGAAGTGGATGTCCTGCTCGGCAAGCCGGACAAGGCGATCGCCAATCTCGGCTGGGAGCCGACCATCAGCCTGGAGGCCATGATCTGTGAAATGGTCGACGCCGATATCGCGCGGCTGAAGCGCCGCATGCGCGCCTAAACCGGAAGTCCTTCATGTCGTCCAAGATCAGCGTGGCCGCTCCGAAGTTTTCGGGTGCCGAAAAAATCTATGTGAACGAGGCGCTGGAGAGCACCTGGATTTCATCCAGGGGGCCCTTCATCGAGCGGTTCGAGGCGGCTGTCGCCGAAATGGCCGGAACCCGGCACGCGATCGCGTGCAACAATGGGACGACCTCTCTGCACCTCGCCTTGGCGGCCATGGGGGTGGGTCCGGGTGATGAAGTCATCATGCCGGCTCTCACCTATATCGCGACGGCCAACTGCGTCCGCTATTGCGGCGCCACGCCGGTCCTCGTCGATAATGATCCGCGCACCTTCAATGTGGATCCGGCGGCGATTGAGCAGGCCGTGACGCCCCGCACCAAGGGCGTCATGGTGGTTCACCTGTACGGCCAGTCGGCGGACATGGCCCCCATTCTTGAAACGGCGGATCGTTTGGGCCTTTGGGTGCTGGAGGACGCGGCGGAAGCGCACGGGGCACGCTATCGGGGACGGCCGGTAGGCGGCCTCGGTCGCTGCGGAAGCTTCAGCTTCTTCGGCAACAAGATCGTTACGACTGGTGAAGGCGGTGCCGTCACCACTGACGACGACGACTTGGCCGCCCGTATGCGGTTGTTGCGTAGCCAGGGCATGGATGCCGATCGTCGTTATTGGCACCCCGTAGTCGGTTACAATTACCGCATGACCAATGTGACCGCGGCGATCGGCGTGGCGCAAATGGAACGCTTACCGGAGGCGCTCGAGAAGCGCCGGGCCATCGCAGCGGCTTACGATGAGCGTCTGGCTGGCCTGGCGGGCCTGATCGAACAGCCTTTCGTAGCAGACGACTGCGAACACGCCTTCTGGATGTACACCGTCATGCTGGGTGATGCCGTAAAGGCGACACGGGATGAGGTCATGGGGATGATGGAGGCCGACGGCATTGAGACTCGGCCGATATTCTATCCGATCAACCAGATGCCGCCCTACTTCGACCCTGATCTGAAGGCGCCAAATGCGGTCCGTTGCGCGTCGCGCGGGATGAACCTGCCGACCCACGAATTGCTCTCCGAAGCCGACATCGATCGTGTTTGCGAGACGTTGAAGCGAATAGTTCGCGTTTGACGTAGACAAGTCTTAGGGACGCCAGCCACCTGCCCGGCTCAAGGCGCTGGGGTTGGGTTTGCCGATCTGGGCGCCGATCCAGCGGGCCGTTTCGATCAGGGCGTCCAGATCGTAGCCCGTCGAATACCCGGCCCGTTCCAGCATGTAGACTAGATCCTCGGTGGCGATGTTGCCGGTCGCGCCCGGCGCAAACGGGCAGCCGCCGATGCCGCCGACCGAGGCGTCCAGAACGTCGACGCCCGCCTCGACGCCTGCATAGGCGTTGGCCAGGCCGGTGTTGCGGGTGTCGTGGAAATGCAGGCGCAAGGTCGCGTCAGGCGCGGCCTTGCGGGCGGCTTCGACCTTTTTCGTCACGCTCCACGGATCGCCGACGCCGATGGTGTCGGCCAGGGCGATCTCCTCGACGCCGAGCGCGGCGATGCGGGAGACCAAGTCGCTGACCTGCTGGACCGAGACCTCGCCGTCGAACGGGCAGCCCCAGACGCATGACAGGGTGGCCGACAGCTTCGGCGCGGCGCCCGGCGAACCCCCAGCATTGGCGCGGCCGGCGACGATGTCGGACAGCATCTGCACCTGCTGGTCGACGCTGAGGCCCTGGTTCTTCAGGCCGAAGCCGTCGGTGGCGGACATGGCGACGTTGACCTCGTCCACCGCCGTGCCCAGCGCGCGGTCATAGCCCTTGCCGTTCAGCACCAGGCCGATGCGGCTGCGGCCCTCAGTGCGGGGCAGGGCGGCCATGACCTCTTCGGCGCCCGCCATCTGGGGCACGTATTTTGGGTGGACGAAGCTGACGGCTTCGATGCGTTTCGCCCCCGCCGCCTCCAGCCGCTGGACGAAGTCGGCGCGGACGGCGGGCTCCAGCACCGTCTTTTCGTTCTGCAGGCCGTCGCGCGGGCCGACCTCGACGATCTGGATGAAGCGGCTCATCGGGCGATGCTCCTTTGGCCTGCCCCAGCCGGAGCGTAGACGGTCAGGCGCACGTCGTCGCCCGAGGAATAGTTGTGGCCGCTGACCACGCCCACGGCCCGCCCGGCGGCGCCCAGATCGGCCAGGGCGCGGCGGAAGGCCTCGTCGTCGCGGGCCTCGACGATGGCCGGACGACCCTCGGCCAGGGCGCGGGCGGCGCCAGCGCCGTCGGTCAACTGCGTTTCCTTGCCCGTCAGGAAGACGAAGCTGGGCTCATGGAAGGTGGTGATGGCCACCGGCCCCGGATAGCGGCCCTGGGCGGGGTTCAACTCGGCCGAGTCCAGCGTCTGCACCAGACGCGGCGCGATGGACAGCGGGCGCAGCTGGCGGATGGTCCCGGCCAGCCCAGCGTGGGCCAGGATGCCGAAGACGACGGCGATCAGCACCCCCGTGATCGCTGCGCGGTTGACCAGCAGGAAGCCTCCGACCGCAGCAGCCATGACGGCGAAGACGATGGTGACGGTGGCCCAGGTCTGGGCGGTCGAGCGGCCGAACTCGGTCAGGCCGTAGACGGTGATCAGGCAGATGATCACGGCCGCGAACAGGCCCAGCAGCGCGCCGGTCACGCGCGAGATCTTGCCGATCGGCTGGGTCAGGGCGGCGGCGGCCAGCAGGGCGATCGCGCCGAAGGTCGGCAGGGTGTAGTGCCACAGCTTGGTCGGCGCCAGTTCGAACATCAGCCAGGCCGGGACCAGCCAACAGACGGCGAAGCGGACCGCGGGCTCGGCCCGGCGATGCCAGCCCGTCGACAGGGCGGCGGGCAGCATCAGGGTGACGGGGAACAGCAGCAGCGGCGACAGCAGCACATACATGCCGGGGAAGCCGCCGTGGCTTTCATGCGCGCCCGCGATCTTGGGCGCCAGATCGCCGCCGATGGCCTCGCGCCAGAAACCGCCGTCGGTGGCGATGGTGATGGCGATGGCCCACGGCCCGACCAGCAGCGCCGTCAGCGGCAGGCCCCAGCCCCACCCCAACTGGCCAAGCCATCTGACGTTTCGATCCCAGATCGACAGGGCGATGATGGTCAGGGCCACGACCAGCAGGCCGATCGGCCCCTTGATCAGGATGGACAGGCCGATCCCGACCCAGAACAGCAGCTTGTGCAGCCGGTCCGCCTTTTCACTCGCCCGCGTCGCCATATAGATGCGCGCCAGCGCCGCCATCGACAGGGTGGTCAGGCCGGCCAGCATGGCGTCGGTCTTGGCGATGCCCGCCTCGGTCGACAGCAGGAAGGTCGCGCCCAGCATGACGCCCGCCAGGAAACCCGCCCTCTGGCCGAACAGGGCTGCGCCCGCCCAGGCCACGGCCCAGGCCGCCAGCATGGCGCCCAGCAACGACGGCAGGCGATAGGGCTGGATGTTGCGGTCCTCGACATCCGAGGTCGCGGCCACGGCCGCCGCCTGCATCCAGTAGATGCCGATGGGCTTCTTCCAGCGCGGATCGTCCTGGAAGCGGATGTCGACATAGTCGCCGCCCTCCAGCATCTGGGCCGTCGCCTGGGCGAAACGGCTCTCGTCCCGATCGAGCGGCGGCAGCAGCAGCAGGCCGGGCAGGCCCGCGATCAGGGCCAACAGGGCCGCAAGGACAGGGCCGCGCCAGCCGGCGATGTAGCGATCCAGGTTCGGGCGGTTCATGCGGCACTCGTATCACGCCGGGTGCGGCGCCCGGAAGCTTCAGCTTGAAAGGGCCCGCAGCATTCGGGTCACGATCAGTCTATGAAAAGGCGTCACGACCGCGATGTAGGCGCGGCCAAGACGATTATGCCGGTCCACCAGAGTGGCGATGCTGACGCGCCTGTCGGTCGTTGCGGGCGAGCCGTCGACGCGGATCACCAGGCGAAAATCCAGGTGGCGATCATCAAATCCGACAACGATTGCGTCGTCTCTTTCTTCGATCACTGGAAACTGATCGATGCGGGCGGGCTTCAGACCCGCCAGCCGGACCAGACGGTTGCGCAACGCCATCAGCGGCTCCATCCAGCCGGGCGCGCGGGCCGTCATTTGCTCCAACGCCTGACGCGCAGTCAAAGGACCTGGGACGCCGTCGACCTCGAAACGGTCCGACCAGTCGGCCTGAGGCAGGGCGGGATCGGGCAGGTCAGGCCGTGATGCGCGGACCGTGTTCTTGGAGTTTTGCTTCATTGCAAAGCTGTTCGCCTCCTGACGCCTTCGCGCCATGAGGCGCAACGCCGCGCGTCAGCGTTTCGCCGAGACGCGGCCTGCGCTAAAGAGCGTCGATGATCGACCGCTCCGCTTCCTCGCCCGATATCTCCGTCGTCGTGCCGGTGCATGACGAATCCGGCGCCGCCGTGCCTCTGGCGCGCGAAATCGCCGAGGCCTTCGTCGGGCGGTCCTATGAGATGATCTTCGTCAATGACGCGAGCCGCGACTCGACGCTGGCCGAGCTTCAGGCGGCGATGGCCGAACTGCCCGCTCTGCGGGTGCTGTCGCACGGGGCCAATGCGGGGCAGAGCCGGGCGGTGCGCACCGGCGTCCTGGCCGCGCGGGCGCCGATCGTGGTGACGCTGGACGGCGACGGCCAGAACCCGCCCGCCGATGCGCCGCGTCTGGTCGACGCCCTGCTGGCCGCCCCGCCCAGCGTCGCCCTGGTCGGCGGCGTGCGCGCCAAGCGCCAGGACAGCAACGCCAAGCGCCAGGCGTCGCTGTGGGCCAACCGCATCCGCAAGAAACTGCTGGGCGACGACGCCGACGACACCGGCTGCGGGCTGAAGGCCTTCCGCCGCGACGTCTTCCTGCGGCTGCCCTACTTCGATCATATCCACCGCTATCTGCCCGCCCTGATGATCCGCGAGGGGTATGAGAACCGCTACCTCGAGGTCGATCACCGCCACCGCGAGACGGGCCGGTCGAAATACACCAACTGGGGACGGTTGCGCGCGTCCTTCTCGGACCTGCTGGGCGTGATGTGGCTGAAGTCCCGCTCTCGCCGTCCGGGGGCGATCAGCGAGTTCTAAGCTACGCGCTTTCTACCCGCTCATCCCGGCGGAAGCCGGGACCCAGTGCTTTGGCTACACCCGCTGACATAGGCCGCCGAGTCAGCGGCTCTTACTGGATTCCGGCTTCCGCCGGGATGAGCGGTGGGAATGAGCGCTCCCTAGCTGAACGCCAGAAATATCACCGCCACCACGGTGGCGTCGAACAGGCGGGCGGCGAGGCTGAGAGCGGCGGGCATGGCGCGATCCGAGGATGGTTGAGCCTGCAACCTCGCAATTCAGGCGCCAGCCGCCGTCAGATCTCGGTCTTGCGCGCCCGTCCCGGCGACGGGCGCCGGTCGTGCCGCCCTGAGTATTCCCGGCCCAGATAGGTGGTGCGCGCCGCATCCAGCACCGGAACGCCGCCCTTCAGCCCGCGCTTCTGCCCCGACTGGCCCAGCACCTGGGCGGCGAAGGCGGCGGGCGGCGGGGGCGGGGTGACGGCAGGCTTTGCCGGGGAGGCGGCAGGATCCGCCGCCTCTTCCGACCCTTCAGCCTCGGTCGGTACCAGGGCGCGCGCGCGACGCCGCTCACGGCGACGGCGGTCGGTCTCGCGCCGATCCTCGACGACAGGATCGTTCATCGGACCCGCCGCGCCGACCGGACGGATCTCGTCCGTCACGACGGTTCAGCCCTTGGACTGGGCGAGGCGGTCGATCTGGGCCCGCATCTCGTCCATCTGGCGGCGCATTTCGTCCAGCGCGGCGTCGTCCTTGCCCGGTTCGGCCTTGGGCTCGGCGGCGGGCGTCTCTGTCGTCTCGCCTTCGGGCCGGGCGTGGGCGAAGCCGGGGAACATCCGCATGGCGCGTTCGAACATGGCCATGTTCTGACGCACGGCCTCTTCCATCAGATTGCCGCCGGGCGCAGCGGCGAAGGCGCGGGTGAACTGGCCGCGCAGCTGCTCCTGCTGACGGGTGAAGCTGTCCAGCGACATCTCCAGATAGGACGGCAGCACGCCTTGCATGGAGTTGCCGTAGAAGCCGATCAGCTGACGCAGGAACTGCACCGGCAGCAGGGCCTCGCCCCGGCTCTCCTCCTCGAAGATGATCTGGGTCAGGATCTGGCGCGTCAGATCGTCATTGGTCTTGGCGTCATAGACGGTGAATTCCACGCCTTCGCGCACCATCCGCGCCAGATCGTCCAGCGTCACATAGGCGCTGGTGGCGGTGTTATAGAGCCGCCGGTTCGCATACTTCTTGATGACGACCATGCCGTCACGGGTTTTTCCGCCCTCGGATTTCTTGTCGGCCACGCTTGTTCTCGCGATGTTGCAACGCCCAAGCATCCCGCATTGCGGCGGCGAAGGCGAGTCCCGTCTTTCGCTGCGGCCTCAGCCGTTCACCAGCACCACGCCGATCAGCACGGCGGCCCAGTGGACGCCCGCGCCCGTCACCACAAAGCCGTGCCAGATGGCCCGCCGGAACCTCACCTTCTGGCTGATGAAGACGAAGACCCCGGCGGTATAGATCAGCCCGCCCGCGACCAGCAGGCCCAGCGCCAGCGGATGCACCGTCTCGATCATCGGCTTGAGCGCAAACACGGCCACCCAGCCGAACAGGACGTAGATCACGCTCCAGAAGGCGTCGGACAGGCGCGGCGCCAGCATCTTCACGCCTGCGCCGACAAAGGCCATCGTCCAGACGGCGGCGGTGAAGCCCACAGACCAGGCGCCCTCGAACCGCACGGCTGTAAACGGGGTGTAGCTGCCCGCGATCATCAGGAAGATCGCCGCCTCGTCCAGCCGTCGCAGCACCGGCCGCGCCGCGCACGGATGGGTCAGGTTGTAGATGGTCGAGGCCGTCAGCATGGCGACCAGGCACAGGGCGTAGATGGCCGTCGAAACCGCCGCGCCGACGCCTGCATAGACGCTGGCCAGCACCGCCAGCACCACGCCGCCCGCCGCCGCCAGCGCCAGTCCGACGGCGTGAACCCACAGATCGGCCAATCGCTCGGCTCGCGTCTGATAATGCTCGATCATGTCGAGTTCGTCCGGGGTGCAGATGCGGCGGGTCAGACTTTTCAGCATGGGCGGGCTCTCGACACGGCGACGTCTCCTTCCCTTGGTGAAAGCGCGGCTGCGGGCATCGTTCCTTCATCATGCTGCGGCGCGGCGATGACGTTTTGCTGATTGCTGCAACGCAACAGGTGACGGACGCATTCGAATGCGTCACAACCTCGCGCGAAAGATTTCTCCAGGGAGTGAATAAAAATGACCGACGTCGTCATCGTCTCCGCTGCCCGCACGCCGGTCGGCTCCTTCCTCGGCGCCCTGTCGACCCTTCCGGCCTCCAAGCTGGGCGAGGTCGCCATCAAGGCGGCGCTGGAGCGCGCGGGCGTGGCCGCTGCTGATGTGGACGAGGTGATCCTGGGTCAGGTGCTGCAGGCGGGCGCGGGCCAGGGCCCGGCGCGTCAGGCCGCCATCGGCGCCGGTCTGGCCAATGAAACTCCGGCCTGGAGCCTGAACCAGCTGTGCGGCTCGGGCCTGCGCGCCGTGGCCCTGGCCTATCAGCAGATCGTGCAGGGCGATGCGAAGATCGTCGTCGCCGGCGGTCAGGAAAGCATGAGCCAGTCGCCCCACACCGCCCAGCTGCGCAATGGCCAGAAGATGGGCGAGCTGGGCCTCAAGGACAGCATGTTGCAGGACGGCCTGATCGACGCCTTCCACGGCTATCACATGGGCCAGACGGCAGAGAACATCGCCGAGAAATGGTCGATCGACCGCGCGGCTCAGGACGCCTTCGCCGTCGCCTCCCAGAACAAGGCCGAAGCCGCCCAGAAGGCTGGCAAATTCGCCGACGAGATCGCGCCCGTCACCATCTCGACCCGCAAGGGCGACGTGGTCGTGGATCAGGACGAATACATCCGCCACGGCGCGACCCTCGAGGCGATGGAGAAGCTGAAGCCCGCCTTCGTCAAGGACGGCACGGTGACGGCGGCCAACGCCTCGGGCATCAACGACGGCGCGGCGGCCCTGGTGCTGATGTCGGCTGAGGAAGCCAAGGCGCGCGGGCTTGAGCCGCTGGCCCGTATCGCTTCGTGGGCCACGGCGGGCGTCGACCCGGCCATCATGGGCACCGGCCCGATCCCGGCCTCGAAGAAGGCGCTGGAGAAGGCGGGCTGGACCGTCGCCGATCTGGACCTGATCGAGTCGAACGAAGCCTTCGCCGCCCAGTCGCTGTGTGTGGTCAAGGAGCTGGGCCTCGACCCGGCCAAGGTCAACGTCAACGGCGGCGCCATCGCCATCGGCCACCCGGTGGGCGCCTCGGGCGCCCGCGTCCTGACCACCCTGCTGCACGAGATGAAGCGCTCGGGCGCCAAGAAGGGTCTGGCCACCCTGTGCATCGGCGGCGGCATGGGCGTGGCGATGTGTGTCGAGCGCTAAGCGCGAAGCCACAGGCGAAAACAGCAAAGGCCGGCGAGCAATCGCTGGCCTTTTTGTTGCGCCCTAACCCCCGCTCATCCCGGCGGACGCCGGGACCCGTGCTTTGGCCCCAAGCGCTTCGTTATGAGCTCGGCGGCGCTAAGAAGACGGGTGGGCGTCGCTCTCACTGGATCCCGGCGTCCGCCGGGACGAGCGGGGAGTGATTGCGGAGCCTCGCCTCAGAACCCTCGCCGCCAGCTGCCCAGCAGGGCGTAGCCGGTCGGGGCGTCGGCGCGGTGCTGCTCCTCGCGGCTGGCCACGGCCTCCAGCTGCAGCCACGACCCGCCGGGCAGGGCGTGCAGGCTGCGGACGCTGAAGTCGATCTGCCGCCCCGACGGCGCGGCCGAGAAGCGCCGCTCCGAGAAGGTCACGGTGTCGAAATATTCCAGCGGCGCATCGGCCAGGAAGGCGCTGAACGTCCCGTCCTCGATCCGCAGGGGCTGGGAAATCTCCCAGCTCAGGCTGCTGCAGCCCAGCGCCTTGGCGATGGACCAGGACGGGCAGGCTGATTGCAGGGCGATGCGCCAGGTCGAGCTGAGCGCCGGGGCGGACAGATGCAGGAACCGCCCCTCCAGCTCGGTGCGGCCGAAACCCGCCTCGCCCGACAGCGTCAGGCCGCGTCCCAGCGCCACATCCGCCCCGATCGCCGCAAAGCGGGTGCGCGACGGCAGGGCGAAGTCCGAGCGCGTCGGCAGATAGGCCCCCAGCGGCCCCATCCGCTCGTCCAGCGACCCGAGGCTGAACGACAGGCCCCCTCGGTCCTGTTCTCCGCTTGCAAAACGCCAGTCCAGCCCGGCGCGGGCGTAGGTCGAGGCGTCGCGCTCGACCGGGCGCAGCGGCGCGCGACGGTCGCCAGATCCGCTCTCGGCGCTGAAGGTCAGGGCGCCGAACTTCATGGCCCCGCGCAGGGCGTGGTCCGCCTGGGTCAGGGCGACAAAACCGTCGCCGGACCCGCTGCGGAAGGGCGAACTGGCGCCGCCCTGACCCTGCCAGGCGGTCAGGGACAACCGACCCGCCTGTACGTCGAACAAAGCCTCGCTGCGCGTCTCGTCGCCCAGCCAGGGCGCGTCGAAGGGGGTGTAGCGCGCGACCACCGGCTCGGGCACGGCCACGGGCGTGGCGGCGGCCAGCGACAGCCGCGCCCCGCCCGGCGCGTCCAGCGTCACCTGCGACTGCTGCATCGGCGTCGGATTTCTGGGCTGATAGCTGCGGCGCGGCGCGGGGCCGTAGGCTGCGCCAAGGTCGACACGGAACAGCCGCTCATATTCGTCATAGGCGATGGTGCTCAGCGCGCCGGTGCGGCCCAGGGCGTCGCCGAACGGTCCGCCCACATGGGCGCCCGGCTCCAGCGCGATATCGACCGCCGCCCCGTTCGCCATCGGCGCCGAGGTCGCGCCCACCGGCTGGAAGGCGCGGCCTATGTCCAGCAGGCCGCGGCCGTAGACGACATCGGTTCCCGGATCGCCCGCCTCGCGCCCGGTGCGCAGCAGGATGTCGACCGCCTGCCGTCCGGTCAGGTTGGGGAAGGCCTCCAGCAGCAGGGCCAGCGCCCCCGCCACGGCGGGCGAGGCGAAGGAGGTTCCGTTCACCCGCCAGCAGCTGTCGCCCTCGCAGTCGACGATGACGTCGACGCCCGGCGCGGACAGGAAGACGTTCTGCGACACCCCCGCGCGGTTGGAGAAGTCGGCGATCCGCTGCGCCTTGTCGTGGGCCCCGGTGACGATGATGGCGCCGAGGAAACGTGAATCGCTGGCGTAGCGGCCCGGCCATTCAGGATTGGCGCCCTCCTCATTGCCGGCCGCGATGGCGAAGACCACGCCCGCGTTGACCGCGCGCAGCAGGGCGGCCTCGAACTGGGCGCCCAGCGGGCTCTCGCCGCCGAGCGACAGATTGATCACGCGCGCTCCGTTCTGGACCGCGTAATCCAGGGCGCGCGCCAGGTCGCTGCTTTTGAAGCAGATCTTGTCTTCCGGTTTGGTGCAGTCGCTGACGTCGGCGCGGATCGACAGGATGGTCGAGTTGAAGGCCACGCCCACGGTGCCGTAGTCGTTGAAGGGCGCCGCGATGACGCTGGAGACGCGCGTGCCGTGCCCGTCCTGGTCCTCGCGCTGATTGCGTCCGGCCACAATGTCGGTGGACAGGGGCGAGATGTTCGCGCCCAGGTCCTGATGGTTCATGCGGATGCCGGAATCGACCACGCCGACCGTGATGCCGCGTCCGGTCGCGCCTGTGCGCCAGGCGGCGAAGGCGTTGGTGTCGCCCACGCCCCAGTTGCGCTGATATTCCCGCGACGCCTCTGACGGGATCGGCGGGGGCGGGGGCGGGGGCGGAGGAGGAGGCGGAGGTGGTGGAGGAGGCGGCGGCGGGGGCGGCGGCGTCGGCGTAACAATGCCGCCCCCGGTCCCCCCTCCGCCTCCGCCGCAGGCCGCCAGCGGCGTCGCCAGCAGGCCCAGGACGCTGACCGAAATCGCGATACGGCGCAGTCGATGAACAGCCATGGTTCCCTCTCCCGAAACCTATCCAGCCATTAGGCCTGTTTTCGAGAGATTGACGAGCCTGTTTCGTCTGCGCCTTTTCGCAATCCTGGTTAGGATCAGTCGCGCAGCAGTTCGTTGACGCCGGTCTTGGCGCGGGTCTGGGCGTCGACGCGCTTGACGATGACCGCGCAGTACAGGCTGGGCCCGCCGTTCGGATCGGGCAGGGCGCCCGGCACCACGACCGAATAGGCCGGGACCTCGCCGCGGAAGATCTCGCCGGTCGCCCGGTCGACGATCTTGGTCGAGGCCGACAGATAGACGCCCATGGCCAGGACCGCGCCCTCGCGCACGATGACGCCCTCGGCCACCTCGGCGCGGGCGCCGATGAAGCATCCGTCCTCGATGATGGTCGGGTTGGCCTGCAGCGGCTCCAGCACGCCGCCGATCCCGGCACCGCCCGACAGGTGGACGTTCTTGCCGATCTGGGCGCACGAACCGACCGTGGCCCAGGCGTCGACCATCGAGCCTTCATCGACATAGGCCCCGATGTTCACGAAGGACGGCATCAGCACCACGTTCTTGCCGACATAGGCGCCGCGACGAACGATGGCGCCGGGCACCGAGCGGAAGCCCGCGGCCTGGTAGTCAGCGGCGCTCCAGTCGCCGAATTTGTTGGGCACCTTGTCCCAGAAGGGGCCGACGGCGACCGGATGATCGGCCGACAGCGGCAGGGTCGGCGCGTGGCCCGCGCGCATGATGACGTTGTCGTTCAGGCGGAAGGACAGCAGCACCGCCTTCTTCAGCCACTGGTGCGTGATCCACACGCCGTCCTCGCCGCGCGAAGCGACGCGCGCCTGGCCGGAGTCGAGCAGGGCCAGGGCGGTCTCGACGGCGTCGCGCACCTCGCCGCGCGTGGCGGACGACACCTCGGCGCGATCTTCCCAGGCGGCCTCGATCACGGATTCCAGATGGGTCAGGTCGGTCATTGCGCGTCTCCGTCAAGCACGGCGGTGGTCAGGAAGGGGCCCAGGGAGACGGCCCGGTGTTGGATATGGTCGCCCTCGGCGATGAAGGCCTTGGGCCCGACCAGCACGGTGGTCATGCCCAGATCACGGGCCGGCTCGAGGTTCTTGGGCGTGTCTTCAAAGAAGCAGGCGGTCGTAGGATCGACCCCGAAGCGCGCCAGCATCTTCTCGAAGGTGCGCGGGTCCGGCTTGGGGATCAGATCGGCGTCCTCCAGCGCGAACACCCCGTCGAAAAGGTGCGTCAGCGCCAGCTTCTCCATCACCCGTTCGGCATGACCGGTCGAGCCGTTGGTGAAGACCAGACGGGGGCCCTGCAACCGCTCCAGCGCCGCGTGCAGCCCCGGATCGGGCGTCAGCGCATCCAGGGGCACGTCGTGCACCTCGGCCAGGAAGTGATGCGGGTCGATCTGATAGTGCATCATCAGGCCGGCCAGAGAGGTGCCGTAGTCGTGCAGATAGCCGCGCTGCACCGACAGGGCCTCGGCCGATTCCAGACCCGATGTCCGCACCACGTACTGATTGATGCGCTGTTCAACCTGGCGCAGGAACTGCGTCTCGGGCGGGTACAGGGTGTTGTCCAGGTCGAAGATCCAGGACCGCACATGACGCAGGTCCGCGCCGATCTCGGTCGCTGGGAGAGCGGCTTCAGGCGCCGCCTGCGACGCCGGACCCGTCACTTCCTTTTGACCAGTGTGCCGGCGCCGTGCTCGGTGAACAGTTCGACCAGCATGGCGTGCGGACGGCGCCCATCCAGGATGACCACGGCCTCGACCCCGGCGCGGATGGCGGCCATCGCCGTCTCCAGCTTGGGGATCATGCCGCCGGTGGCGACGCCGTCGTCAATCAGGCCTTGCGCCTCGTCCAGCGTCATCTGGCGGATGATCTCGCCGTCGGCGCCCTTGACCCCCGGCACGTCGGTCAGCAGCAGCATCCGCTTGGCGTGCAGGGCGCCTGCGACGGCTCCGGCGACGGTGTCGGCGTTGACGTTATAGGTCTGGCCGTCCTCAGCCACGCCGATGGGAGCGATGACCGGCACCCAGTCTTCGGTCTCCGAGGCGATCAGTCCCTTGATCAGCTTGGGGTCCACCTTGGTCGGTTCGCCGACGAAGCCCAGATCGACCTCATGCTCGATCATGCTGTCGGGGTCGCGCTTGGTCCGTCGCGTCTTCTCGACCGTCAGCAGGCCCGCGTCCTTGCCCGACAGGCCGACGCCGCGCACGTCGGCTTCCTTGCCGGCGACGGTGATCCAGTGGGCGATCTCTTTATTGACGGCGCCGGACAGGACCATCTCGGCCACCGCCATCGTATCCCTGTCCGTCACGCGCAGGCCGTCGACGAAGGCCGACTTCACGCCCGCCTTGTCCAGCATGGCGCTGATCTGCGGCCCGCCGCCGTGCACGACCACGGGGTTCACCCCCATCAGTTTCAACAGCACCACATCGGCGGCGAACTGCCGCGCCACGGCGCTCTCGCCCATGGCGTGGCCGCCGTATTTGATGACCACGGTCTCGCGGTCATACACCTGGATATAGGGCAGGGCCTCAGCGAGCGTCTTCGCCGTCTCCCAGCCGCGTTCCTCGGATTGCCGATCAGTCTCTATCATGGTGCGCGCTCGATAGCGGGCAAGGGCGCGGGAGTCACGGGGAACAATCCTAACGGAGCGCATCGCGGGGTTGGTGATCGGCCGAAGGTGGCTTATTGGCGTCTAGCGTTCGGGAAGATCGGGGAAGTAAACGACTATGCGATTGTATCCTGTTGTTATGTGCGGCGGGGCCGGGACCCGCCTCTGGCCGGCTTCGCGACCGTCGAGGCCCAAGCAATTTATCCCGCTCTCGGGCAATCGCTCGCTTTTTCAGGAAGCTGTTCTACGTGTAGCGCCTCTCGCCGAAGACGCGGGCCAGCTCGTCATCATTGGCGGTGTGAACCATAGGAGCGCTATTTTAGAGCAGTTGCATGAGATAGGCGTCGAGGCGCAGGTTTTGCTTGAGCCTGAGGCGCGCGATTCTGCTGCGGCCATGGCCGCAGCCGCAGCTTGGACGGCGGCGAACGATGCCGACGGAGTCAATGTATTTGTTGCATCAGACCATCATATTCCTGACCATAAGGCTTTTCGCGAGGCAGTTCGTCGAGCAGGTAAAGGCGCAATCGAAAACCGCATCGTCACTCTTGGCGTAAGACCAACTGAGCCTTCCGAGGCGTATGGCTACATCCATCCAGCGCAGCCAGGCTTGGCGCCGGTGCGGCAGTTTGTGGAAAAGCCAGATAGCCAGACGGCGCGCCGTTACATCGACAGTGGATATCTTTGGAACAGCGGCAACTTCATTCTCAACGCGAAGGTGCTGCTGTCGGAACTAGCCCATCATGCGCCCGAAGTCGGCGCCGCGGCGCGCGCGGCGGTGGAGGAGGCGGGCCATGGATCCGTCGTGACGTTGGGCCCTTCCTTCAGGTCGGCCCCGAAAATCTCCATCGACTACGCCTTGATGGAAAAGACGCTCTTGTCCTGGGTGTTGCCGGTCGATTTTCGCTGGTCGGATTTGGGGGCTTGGGATGCGGTAGCCGCGACTGGCGAGGGCGAGATCGGCGGACATATCTTTGAAGACGCCGAAGGATGCATGGCGCGCGCACCCGACGGTATGATCATTGCTGCCTTGGGTGTGCGAAACTTGGCGATTGTGGCGGAGAAAGACGCCGTTCTGGTGTGCGACCTATCGCGCACCCAGGAAGTCAAGAAGGTGGTCGAACGCATTAAACGCTCCTCACCTCAACATGCGGATTTCGGAGAGTCGTGTCCGGAAGATTTGGCCTCTGGAGCCAGACGTTTACGGGCTTGGCTTCGGCTCCGAGCTCTGCCTTTGTGGTCATCTGCCGGTCTGCGGGACGATGGAGCCTTTGCGGAACTCCTCAGTTTGGAAGGTCGTAGAGTGCCGGCGGAGCGTCGGGCTCGTGTTCAGGCTCGGCAGATTTATGTATTCGCCCAGGCTGGCCTGCTCGGCTGGGAGGGGCCTTGGCGCCGAAATGTGCGTGCGGGATTGGACTACCTGAACCAAAATTTTCTGCGCCCCGATGGTATGATGCGGACTTTGATCGCCGATGACGGAGCGGCAGTGGTCGAGGAGGCGAGGCTTTATGATCAAGCCTTCCTTATCCTAGCCTTGGCCACTGCGGCCAAGGCGGGAGTCGATATGCCTGAGCGCGAGGCTATGGCGTTGCAGGTGCGACAGCGCCTAGTGGACAAAGCGCTGAGCAATGGCGCTATCGTTGAGACTGGTGAACATCCATACCAGTCCAACGCTCACATGCATCTGCTGGAGGCGGCGCTCGCGTGGTGCGAAATCAGCAGCGATCTCGGTTGGAGGCAACTCGCTGAAAAGGTCGCGCAGCTTGCTATTTCCGTGTTCATGGATCCCGTCAGCGGTCGTTTACGTGAGTTCTTTAATGCGCAATGGTCGCCGGCCGCCGGTGAGGATGGCCGTCTGGTTGAGCCAGGGCATCAGTTCGAATGGGCTTGGCTTTTGGCCCGAGTTCATCGCCTCACCGGTCAGCACGTCTATTTAGAGGCTGCTGAACGCCTCTTTGTTCGGGGGCGTGAAGGAGTGGATGACCGCGCGCAGATCGTAGTGGATGAGCTCAATGACGACGGGAGCTTTCGTACTCGCCGGGCCCGACTCTGGCCTCAGACGGAATGGCTCAAGGCTGCTTTGATTTTGGGAGACCTGTCGCACGCTCAGGCGCGAGAGGAGTTCTTGCATGATGCGGCGAAGGCGCAGCGAGCCGTATGGTCATACTTGACGGAAGATGGCCTGTGGCGTGACAAACGGCTGGAGGCGGGAAAATTTATTGATGAGGCGTCACCGGCGAGCACATTATACCATATCGTCTCGGCTTTTGCTCAATTGGCCGTGAGCGATGTTGCTCGTTGCGATTTAGGAGGCCCTCTAACTCTACGTTAAGCTTTCGCTCGAGCCCCTACGTCGTGATGGGCCTTGTAGCCTTATTGACACGGTTGTGTTGCAACAGCCGGAGGTGCCAAGTTTCTTTCTCGACCGGATGCGGCAGCGCTGTTATGCACACGGGTAGACGATGCTTCGCGTCGTCCATCTGCAACAGACCTCGGAGGGCCGCATTCCATGCGTGTCAAGAGTTTGATCCTGGCGTCGAGCGCGGCGGCCGCCCTGGCCCTGTCGGCCGGCGCAGCATCGGCTGAGCCCGATG
>KB291757.1 GCA_000318405.1 Brevundimonas diminuta 470-4
GAAGCGTCGCACGTCGCCTATGGCCTGATCGCCCGCGAGGTCGAGGCGATCGACAGCGGCTATCGCTCGGCCATGAGCGTGCAGTCGTCGCTGGCCATGTATCCGATCTACGCCTTCGGTTCGGAGGAGCAGAAGGCGAAGTTCCTGCCCAAGATGGCGGCGGGCGAACTGGTCGGCTGCTTCGGCCTGACCGAGGCCGACGGCGGGTCGGACCCGGCCTCGATGAAGACCACGGCGGTGGCGGTCGACGGCGGCTATCGCCTGAACGGCGGCAAATACTGGATCACCAACTCGCCCATCGCCGACCTGGCCATCGTCTGGGCCAAGCTGGACGGGACCATCCGGGGCTTCATCGTCGAGCGCGATTTCGACGGCTTCACCACGGGCAAGATCGGCGACAAGCTGTCGCTTCGCGCCTCGATCACCGGCGACATCGGCCTGAACGACGTCTTCGTGCCGGAAGCCAACATCCTGCCGGGCGTGCAGGGCCTGCGCGGGCCGTTCTCCTGCCTGAACAAGGCGCGCTTCGGCATCGCCTGGGGGGCGATGGGCGC
>KB291758.1:0-220 GCA_000318405.1 Brevundimonas diminuta 470-4
CTACGCCTTCGACCGCAGTTGGTATCTGCTGCAGGCGGATTTCGGTCTGCACGCCCTACGAAACCCTGCGGTGGCGAGCCATTACGCCGCGCGGCAGAATCGCATCCTCTCGGTTATCGAAGAGGCTGTCGGCCGTGTCTGGAGGGGAATCGAGCCGAGCCGCCCCCACGCGTCTTCCCGCGTCGCTCGCCTCATTCTGGCGGTCCACGAAGGCGCCATG
>KB291758.1:240-486 GCA_000318405.1 Brevundimonas diminuta 470-4
CGGTTTCCAGGGGGCGACACAGGAGGACATTTGCGATCGGGTCGGATTGAGCCGGGGCGCGTACAACTCCAATTTCCGGTCCCAGGAGGAGCTGTTTTTCGCCATCTACGATCGGACGATCGAACGGCTGGAACGGCATCTCGAGATCTCGATTGCGTCGGCCCTGTCCAGACCGGGACCCGCGGCGGAGAACTTCGTCAGGGCGTTCATCGCCGACTACGCCTTCGACCGCAGTTGGTATCTGCT
>KB291758.1:506-48344 GCA_000318405.1 Brevundimonas diminuta 470-4
GGTCCACGAAGGCGCCATGTTCCAGCGCCTACTGGAACCGTCCACAATAAAGGACGGCGAATTGTTGACCCTCCTCGCCGATCTTCTGTTCTCGAAATCCGCGATCAACTCATGAACAGTCCCGGCGACCGGTCCTCAGGGACGTGAGCCGATCACGCACAATGCCGGCCTATTCTAAAGAACCTGAGCCGGTTTTACCCGGATGTGCATTTTCAGGACGCGGCAGACCACGCCTGCTTGCCGTCTTCGGTGATCTTGTATTGAAGTCCATTTCCGCGCGGCTCATCGGCAGGAACGGCGCCGTGCCGAAGCGCCTGGCCCAGTACGGCCGGTAGCTGGTCAGCGGCTTGGCAGCGCGCGGGAAGAAGGAGACATCGACGGGGGCATTCATGGGGCTCTGGCGGCTTTGGCGGGGCGTGGGCACCCTCCAGTGTACGACGTGGGCCCCAATCGGGCCGTTGTGTGGGTTTGTGCCCACAGGGCGGGCGCGCTACGCCCGGCCTCCAAACGGCGGGAGGTGCCCACGATCAAGGGGCCGAGAGGGTGCCGGCAGCATGGCGCGAGGGGGCGAGCGTCGACCGCACCCCCTCGGCTTTGCTCACTCGCCGGAAACCAGATGGAATTCCTTCAGCAATTCGCCGATCTGCGTGCCCTCGATCCGGCGCAGCAGCAGCTTCTGGATGAAGGCCGGGCCGGGCAGGTCCAGTTCCTTGCCGTCGCGCAGGCGGCCGGTGGCGGCCAGCAGCTTGCGGATGTCGTAGGTCGAGTTGTACACCTCCGGCACGGCGCGCTCGATGTCCAGCAGGGTATAGACCGCCTCCATCGGCGTGCGCACCGAGTATTCGGTGGTGAAGATGCAGTCGCGCTGCCTGGATTCGGCGAACTGGCCGATGAAGGCGAAGTTGACGGCGCCCTCCGGCACCACGTCGGGCCGGTCGCCCGCCTGGCGCGGCATGAAGAAGGAGGTCACGTAGGGCATCATCACCGGCACGGTCTTCGCCCCGGTCGCGGCGAGTTCGGGAATGTCCTCTACCGGAACGCCCATGTGGTAGAGCCATTCCTGCGTGATTTCCTCGCCGGTGCAGTCCTGCATCGGCTTTTTCACATAGTCGCCCGGCACGTCGACGAACAGCGAATAGACCCAGGCAACGATCTGGTCTTTCGGCTGTTTCTTGAAATGCGGCTGGCGGTTGACGGTCCAGCTCAGCAGCCAGCTCGAATCTTTCGCGGTGACGATGCCGCCGGTGACCACCCTGCCGCTGAACGGATCGCGCCTGGCGATCTTGCGGATGTATTCAGGGATGCGCGCGTCGAGCGTGGTGACCGTCGCCGACTCCCACTTCGTTTCGGGGATGTGCGCGCCGAAGACGTCGGGCCGCCCGAAAGCCGGATCCTTCGCCGCGATGCGGCGCCACAGATCCCAGGCCGGGGCGGGGCCTTCGTCCAGCCGCGCAGGCGTGTGATGGTCGCCGCTGTCCGAGTTCTCGGTCAGCGAGCCGATGGTCATGAACACCAGATCGTCGGGGCCGAGATCCACGCCGCCCGCGCTGCCGTTCTCCAGCCAGTGGATGCGGGTCGCCTGTTTGCGGCCCGGCTGGATGTCGAAATCGACATCCGTCACCTCGATCCCGTAGCGGAAGTTGACGCCGTGGTCCTGCAGCCATTTCACCAGCGGCAGGACCAGCGATTCATACTGGTTGTACTTGGTGAATTTCAGCGCCGAGAAATCCGGCAGCCCGCCGATATGGTGGATGAAGCGGTGCAGGTAGAGCTTCATCTCCAGCGCTGAATGCCACTCCTCGAAGGCGAACATCGTCCGCCAGTAGAGCCAGAAGTTGCTGTCGAGGAATTCCTTGCCGAAGACCTCGTCGATGCGCTTGTTCTCCATCTCCTCCCGGGTGGCGAAGAAGACCTTGATGACCTCTTTCTGGGCCTTCTCGGTCAGGGTGAAAAGGCCGTTGGTCTGCGCGTCCTGCCCCCGGTTCACGGTGGCGCGTTGCAGCGAATAGTTGGGGTCGTCCTTGTTGAGCCAGAAAAACTCGTCGAGCACGCTGGCCCCTTCGATCTCCAGCGAGGGGATGGAGCGGTAAAGGTCCCAGAGGCATTCGAAATGGTCCTCCATCTCGCGCCCGCCGCGGATCACGAAGCCCTTTTCCGGCTCCTCGATGCCGTCCAGCGCGCCGCCCGGCAGCGCCAGCCGCTCGAGGATGGTGATCCTCTCGCCGGCCATGTGGCCGTCGCGGATCAGGAAGGCCGCGCCCGAAAGCGCCGCAAGGCCCGAGCCGACGAACCAGGCGGTCTTGCCATCCACCCCTGCGGGTTTGCGGGGGCGGGCGAAGGCATAGAAATTGCCGCTGTTGTATTCCATGCGAATCTCCTTTGAGCATACATTCCCCAAGTGGCATGCCGTCTGACGTGAGTTTCGCCTGAATCCGACCGCAGGACAATCATTTTCCGTCCCGAGCGGCGTCGTCGGGCGCGCAAGGCGCTGAGACAGGGCAGATCGGCCCGCGAAGCCGCCGTGTTGTGCCCTGGTGGCGGTGTTTTTCAGCGCAGCGGACAGACCCATCCTGCCGTTTTCGTTCAGTTTGGGCGTGGATGGCGGTCATGCGCATAGCGGAGGCGCTCGCAATCGGCGGATGGCGGCGAGGATGGCGCGGACCATCGGACCGGTGACGGCCACCTCGGCCAGCTGGAAGGTGATGGCGCGGGCATGGCGGACGACACGTGCCCCGATCTTGATCAGCTTCAGTTGCAGGCTGGTCAACGACCAGTCGGCCATCGTCTCGGGCAACTCGATGCAGCGCAAGAAGATGGCCAGGTTGTAGGCCAGCGCATGCAGTTGCAGTCGCACCTCATTGTCGCGGAACTTCCGGCATGACAGCCGCGTCCAGTGGAAGGCATATTTACCTTCCTTGATGTGCTGCTCGGCGGTGCCGCGCTGGTTATAGAACCGCACCACCCAGTCGGGCTCCATCGGCAGGTTGGTGACGATGAAGCCGACACGCGGGAACAGTTCGCCCGGATGCCATTCGATCTTGGCGATCACCCGGCGTTCCTTGTCCCAGGATGCCGCCTGATACTCGAAGTCTTCGTAGAAGCGCTTGACCTTGGTCAGCGAAGGTCGCCCGACAGGGCGCGTCAGCCGATGCGCGATCTTCTCGCGCAGGACGTTGTTCGCAGGCAGCCGGATGGCGTAGAAGAATCGGGCTTCTTCCAGCCGCTCATAGATCGCGGGGATCGCGTAGGCGGCGTCAGCCCGGAAGAACCGGCCGCAAAGGTCGCGCTCCGCGTAGCGGGCGATGACGGGGTCGAGAACGTCCCGCCAGCCATCGGCGCTGTGGACGTTGCCATGGCGCAAGGCGCAGCGCTCCAGCATGCCGAACTGGTTGAACAAAAAGTTCGGGTGATAGCAGGTGCAGTCGAAATGCCCGTTCCAGGCCGCGCCCTCCTGATCGCCATGGGTGGGGCTGACCGAACTGTCCATGTCCAGAACGATGTACTTCAGCCCGTTACGGTCATGGAACCGGTCGATCCATTGGCCATTCAGGTCGGCCAGCGCGGCACGGTTCTCGGGCTGTGCCAGTGTCTCGGTCTCGAACCGTCCCATCTGCGAGGCCGAGGCCGCTTGCGCATCGACAGCCCTTCCACCCACGACCTGGCGCATCACCGGATCGAGGGCCAGGCGGTCGGCGTCGTTCACATCCTCGTATCCGGCCAGTCGCCCGAACACCGATTGCCGGAACAACCCGTCAAGCCGGTGGACCGTGTTCTTGCCGCGCCGGGTGTCGCGCAATGCTTTTGCCGCCAGATCGGACAGCCCGAGCGCGTCATCCAGCTCGCGCATCACCAGCAGGCCGCCGTCGGAACTGAGCTGCGCACCTCGGAACTCCACATGCACCCGGCGGTCGAACTCGACCCGATCTGCCCGCTTCGAACCCGCACCCTCTGGGTGATCCATCAAACGCGCCCCTCACGGCCATCAACACCATGATTTATATCGGAAATATTGAGATCCTGACAGCAAAATCAGCGATTTACTTGGGGAATGTGGGCTGAGAGTTCACCTACACCACGCTCGCTGCGGTGCGCCCGGCGTTGACGTCGATTGTGGCGCCGGTGATATAGCGTCCACCCGGCCCGACTAGGTGTTTGGTCCCAGGCTTTGATGGTGTGATCCTTTCGTTGGAATGGAAGGAAGCCATATGGGCCAGGTTCGTCACGGGAGCGCCACGACCACGCACGCCGTCCGAGCAGCAATACAGCGATCGCAGGCTTCGCTCGCGACGCTGAGCCGGGAGTTGGGGATCAACCCCAAGACGGTGGCGAAGTGGCGTAAGCGGACCTCGGTCGAGGATCGCAAGACCGGGCCGAAGGAGCCGCGCTCGACGGTTCTGACGGAAGCCGAGGAAGCGATGGTCGTCGCGTTCCGGCGGCACACGCTGCTGCCGCTGGACGACTGCCTCTACGCCCTGCAGCCGTCCATCCCGCACCTGACGCGCTCAGCGTTGCACCGCTGCTTGCAGCGACACGGCATCTCACGCCTGCCGGATGTCGAAGGCGACAAGCCGAAGCGGCAGCGTTTCAAGCGTTACCCGATCGGCTTCTTTCATGTTGATATCGCCGAGCTGCAGACGGCCGAGGGCAGGCTCTATCTGTTCGTCGCCATTGATCGCACCAGCAAGTTCGCTGTCACCCAGCTGGTCGACAAGGCCGACAGACGAACCGCCTGGGAGTTCCTCGAACAGTTGTTGGAGGCCGTGCCGTACAAGATCCACACGATCCTGACCGACAACGGCATCCAGTTCGCCGAGCAGCCTCGCAACCGCAACACCGCCTTCTCGCGACAGATGCGCTTCGACATGATCTGCGAAGCCAACGACATCGAGCACCGGCTGACCAAGCCGAACCATCCGTGGACCAATGGCCAGGTCGAGCGGATGAACCGCACCATCAAGGACGCCACCGTCAAACGCTTCCACTACGACAGCCACGACGAACTGCGTACGCACCTCGCCGACTTTATGGCCGCCTACAACTTCGCCCGAAGGCTCAAGACCCTCAACGGTCTCACGCCTTACGAATACATCGCCAGAATCTGGACGTCAGAGCCTGACCGGTTCATCGTCAATCCGATCCACCAGATGCCTGGACTGAACACCTAGTGCCGCTACACGTCATCGACGAGGTGGTGGAGCGGATCACCAACCAGACTATCACCGCCTATGAGTATGACCCGGCGACCGCATCCTTGGTCCAGCACGCGGATGGAGTCGGTCAGTCCTGAGGGTCTTCGGGCATAGCCAGGCGTCGACCGAGGTCGCGCATAGTTTTACGCGACGGACGCGGAAGCTTGGCCTTCAAAGCCTCCAGTTCCTTCGCCTCATCCCGCGTCAGCGGGTGATCGTGATCCACCAAGATTCTGCGGATCGCACGCGCGACGTCAGCGGCGACCGCATCGTCGTCTTCGTCCAAAGGAGGACGGCTCACGAGGGTTCTCGGGTTGGTGACAGCATCTGGCGCAAGTTTAGCACGAGAGGACTAGTAGGGCACGTTCGACGCCGCGCGCCGCAGCAGCGCCTGCACAGCGGCCTCCTTGGTGGGCCAGGTGCCGCAGTCGATGCCGTTCAGGGAACCGACGAACTGGAGGCGGTCTCCGGCCGTCACGCGCCGGACGCCGAAAAGCTGACGGCCACGACGGAAGTGGATATAATGGGGGCGGCTGCGCATGGGCGAACTCCGTTGATCACCCCCCAGCGCTGAAGGCCGCCCAGCGCCTTATCAACCGCCCGAAAACATCTACGTCACCACCCGGCGCGGACTCTTCTTGCCTCTGCCCGCCTCTTGGCGTAAAAGCCGCGCCTTCGCGTACCGGACCGCCGGGCGAACAGGCATGCCTGGGCGGTCTTAAATCGGTCATCCGACCTTGGGGCTCAAGTCGCCCGAAGGGCGGTAGACCCCTCAATAAAGAGAGTGAAAATGCCGAAGCTGAAGACGAAGTCGGGCGCCAAGAAGCGCTTCAAATTCACCGCGACGGGCAAGGTCAAGGCTGGCGTGGCCGGCAAGCGCCACCGTTTGATCAGCCACAACTCGAAGTATATCCGCCAGAACCGCGGCACTTCGGTCATGGCCGACGCCGACGCCAAGAAGATCAAGTCCTACATGCCGTACGCCTGATCGGCGCGCTGCAACTCTGATCCTCTCCGCATAATCGAATTTGAACTAAGCCTCTCATGCAGTGAGCCGCCGCGCGGCGAACGTTAGAGGCTTCCCGAAGGGAAAAATCACAATGGCTCGCGTCACTCGGGGCGTTACGTCCCACGCCAAGCACAAGAAAGTCCTGAAGCAGGCCAAGGGCTTCTACGGCCGCCGCAAGAACACCATCCGCGCCGCCAAGGCCGCGGTGGATCGCGCCGGTCAGTACGCCTACCGCGACCGTCGCAACAAGAAGCGCTCGTTCCGCGCCCTGTGGATCCAGCGCATCAACGCCGCGGCCCGCACCGAAGGCTTCACCTACTCGCAGTTCATGCACGGCCTGAACAAGGCGGGCATCGAGCTGGACCGCAAGGTTCTGGCCGCCATCGCCGCCGATGAAGCCGGCTTCAAGGGCATCGCCGACAAGGTTCGCGCGGCCCTCGCTTAAGCTTTCCTCCCACCCGGGATGAAGCAAAAGCCCTCCGGTTCGCGCCGGGGGGCTTTTTGCTTTCGTTCCTAGCGGCTAGACGAACCTGCATGACCGATCTCGCTCAACTGGAACTGGACCTCATCAACGCCATCGGCTCGGCCGAGAGCGTGGCGGGTCTGGAGGACATCCGCGTCGCCGCCCTCGGCAAGTCCGGCTCGATCTCGGGCCTGCTGAAAGGCATGGGGGCGCTGAGCCCGGATGAGCGCCGCGAGCGCGGCCCCGTCATCAACGGCCTGCGCGACCGGGTGTCGTCCGCCCTGACCGCCCGCAAGGCCGAGCTGGAGGCCGCCGAACTGGACGCCCGCCTGCTGGCCGAGCGCGTCGACCTGACCCTGCCCAGCCGCCCGCGCCGCAAGGGCGGGGTGCATCCGACCATGCAGGTCATGGACGAGATGGTCGCCGTCTTCGCCGACATGGGCTTCTCGGTCGCCGAGGGGCCGGACATCGAGGACGACTTCCACAACTTCACGGCCCTGAACTTCCCGCCCAAGCATCCGGCGCGGGAGATGCACGACACCTTCTTCCTGAAGCCCGACCCGGAAACGGGCGAGCGCAAGGTGCTGCGCACCCACACCAGCCCGGTGCAGGTCCGCACCATGATGTCGCAGACGCCGCCGATCCGCATTATCGCGCCGGGCCGCACCTTCCGTAAGGATTCGGACGCGACCCACACGCCGATGTTCCACCAGATCGAGGGTCTGGTGATTGATCGCGACATCCACATGGGCCACCTGAAGACGACGCTGGAAACCTTCATCGCCCGCTTCTTCGAACTGGACGACGTGCACGCCCGCTTCCGCCCGCACCACTTCCCCTTCACCGAGCCCTCGGCCGAGATGGACATTCGCTGCGACCGTTCCGGCGGCAAGCTGACCCTGAACGAGGGCGAGGACTGGCTGGAGATCCTGGGCTGCGGGATGGTGCACCCGAACGTGCTGCGCAACTGCGGCATCGACCCGGACGAGTATCAGGGTTTCGCCTTCGGCATGGGCGTCGACCGCCTGGCCATGCTGAAATACGGGGTGCCGGACCTGCGCCCCATGTTCGAGGCCGATACGCGCTGGCTGGCGCACTACGGCTTCTCCGCCTTTGCCGCGCCGAACCCGGCGTCGGGCCTCAGCTGAACTGGAACACGCCAATGACCGACCAGACCGAGATGTCGCCCGAAGAAAAATTGGGCCGCGAAATCGTCGCCCGCACCACGTTTGAGAAGGAAGCTGTCTGGCTGCCGTCTCTGGCCGTGCATCACATGAACGCCGGACAGGTCTTCATCGACGGCAAGACCTTCACCGAATGCCTGATCGAAGGTCCGGCGGTGATGGCGGTCATGAACGGCACCACCTTTGACGGCTGCAACATGGGCGTGGCCGAGGACCCGCGCACCCTGTTGCTGGACCCGCGCGGCTCCATGATCGCCGGGGCGATCGGCATGTCCAACTGCCGCTTCGTGCGCTGCCGTTTCGTGCAGGTGGCCTTCACCGGCGCCAGGGAAGCGCTGGACGAACTGGAGCAGGGCCTGCTGAGCGCGCGCGCCGAGGCGCAAAACAAGGGGTGACGCCTGCGGGCGCCGGGAGCGGCGCCGCTCGCCCTCTCCTGTGTTCCTTGAAAGATTCCAATGACTGACACCACAATCACCCTCGAAGCGCTCGGCCCCGGCCCCACCTATGTCGGCAAGAACGTGTGGCTGCCCCAGCTGTTCATGGAGGCGGCGCGCGCCGGCCTGCCCGTTATCGAGAACCGTCGGTTCGAGAACTGTCTGATGGAAGGCCCTGCGGTCCTGCTGCCGCTGGAAGGCTGCAACTTCGACGGCTGCAACATGGGCGACGCCAAGGGCGATCCGCGCAACCTGATGCTCACGCCGATGGGGCCTCAGCGCGTCACCGGGCCGATCCCGTTCAAGAACTGCCAGTTCATCAACTGCAACTTCCTGGGCGTCGGCTTCACCGGCCCGTCTGACTTCCTCGACAATATGGTGGCGGCCCTGTCCCAGTCGGGAACGGCCCAATGAAGTTCACGCTGTCCTGGCTGAAGGCCCACCTCGACACCGAGGCGCAGGTCGATCAGGTCGCCGAGGCCATGACCATGGCCGGACTGGAGGTCGAGGAGGTCCACGATCCCATCGCCGCCCTGGCCCCCTTCACGGTCGCCAGGATCGTGTCGGCCGAGCGTCACCCGAACGCCGACCGGCTGCAGGTCTGTCAGGTCGAGACCGTCGACGGGATGAAGGAGATCGTCTGCGGCGCCCCGAACGCGCGGGCGGGCCTGACCACCATCTACGCCCCCATCGGCGCCTATGTGCCGGGTCTGGGCGTGACCCTGGTCGAGAAGCCGGTGCGCGGCGTGGTGTCCAACGGCATGTTGTGCTCGGGCGCCGAGCTGGAACTGGCTGACGACAGCGACGGCATTCTTGAGCTGTCCGACGATCTGCAGGTCGGCGCGCCCGCCGCCGGCGTCTTCGGCGCCGAGCCGGTCATCGACTTCGAGGTGACGCCGAACCGCCCCGACTGGCTGGGCGTGGCGGGCATCGCCCGCGACCTGGCCGCCGCCGGGCTCGGCAAGCTGACGACGCCGGAGATCGCGCCGATCGCCGGGGCTTTCGACAGCCCCGTCTCTGTGACGCTGGAGGCGACCGAGCTGTGCCCGGTTTTCGCCGGTCGCGTGATCCGGGGCGTGCGCAACGGCCCCTCGCCGGAGTGGCTGCAACAGCGGCTGACGGCCATCGGCCTGCGTCCGATCAACCGCCTCGTCGACATCACCAACCTGATCTCCTACGACCGCGCGCGGCCGCTGCACGTCTATGACCTGGCGAGCCTGTCGGGCGACCAGATCGTGGTGCGCGCCGGTCGCGGCGAGGCCGATCAGATCGAGGCGCTGGACGGCAAGACCTATGCGCCGGGCGCCGCCGACTGCGTCATCGCCGACGCCGGGGGCCAGCGCGCCATCGGCCTGGGCGGCGTCATGGGGGGCGTCTCGACCGGCTGTTCCGACGAGACGGTCGACGTCTTCGTCGAGAGCGCCTGGTTTGATCCCATCACTACGGCGCAGACGGGCCGCTCGCTGGGGATCAACTCGGACGCCCAGTACCGCTTCGCGCGCGGCGTCGACACGGCCTCGGTCGTGCCGGGGCTGGAACTGGCGACGCAACTGATCCTGGACCTGTGCGGCGGCGAGCCGTCGACGGTTACGGTTGCCGGAGCCGCTCCCGCAGCGCCCGCCGCCTTCGCCTTTGATCCGGCCTATGTGAAGCGGCTGTCGGGCATGGACCTGAGCGAGGACCGGATCTTCGAGATCCTGTTCGCCTTGGGCTTCACCGTCATGCGCGGCTCGCCCTGGTCGGTGACGCCGCCGTCGTGGCGCCGCGACGTGGAAGGCCCGGCCGATCTGGTCGAGGAGGTCGCCCGCATCGAGGGCTACGCCGCCCTGCCCGACGCGCCCCTGCCGCCGGTCGCCCCGGCCCCCGGCGGGGTGCTGAGCCCGCGTCAGGCGCGCGTGCGCACGGCCCGTCGCGCCTTGGCGGCTCTGGGCTATGCCGAGGCCGTCACCTGGTCCTTCACCAAGCAGTCGATCGCGAGCCTGTTCGGCGGCGGCGACGAGCGTCTGGTGCTGGAGAACCCCATCGCGGCCGATCTGGACTGCATGCGGCCCTCGGCCCTGCCGAACCTGATCCAGGCGGCGGCGCGCAACGCGGCGCGCGGCCACGCCGACGTCGCCCTGTTCGAGATCGGTCCCATCTATCTGGACGATCAGCCGACCGGCCAGCGCACCGTTATCGCGGGCCTGATCGCGCCGCACGCCGACCGCCACTGGGGCGGGGCGGGGGAAGATCCCCTGTTCGCGCTGAAGGGCGACCTGCTGGCCGTGCTGGAAGAGATCGGCGCCCCGGTCGCCTCCCTGCAACTGGCGCAGGGCTCGAACCGCGACTGGTGGCACCCCGGCCGCTCGGCCCGGCTTCAACTGGGGCCCAAGAACGTCATCGTCGAGTTCGGCGCCCTGCACCCGCGCGTGCTGAAGGCGCTGGACGCCGCCGGCCCCATGCTGGCGTTCGAGATCGTGCTCGATTCCGTGCCCGAGCCTCGCGGCAAGGGCGGCAAGGCGCGCGGTGCGGCGGACCTGCCGAACCTGATGCCCCTGACCCGCGATTTCGCCTTCCTGATGGACGAGGCCAAGGCCGTGGGCGACCTGACCCGCGCCGTGGCGGGCGCCGACAAGGCCCTGATCGCCGATGTCCGTGTCTTTGACGTCTATCGGGGCCAGGGCGTGCCCGAGGGCCAGAAGTCGGTGGCGATCGAGGTCGAGATCCAGCCCCGCGCCGCCACCCTGGCAGAGGCCGAGATCGAGGCCCTGATGGCCAAGGTCAAGGCCGCAGCCGCCAAGGCGGGCGGGACCCTGCGCGCCTGAATGCAGAAAAATCCGGCGGCCTGAGACACGGGCCGCCGGAACTTCTGCGGCCAAGCAATCTTCGGTTAACCTTAAAGCCCCAAGGCTGCCGTAAAAGGCACGGACGGTAGGCCAAGCCCGCGACGACGGGCGGACCGTCCTTAGCCGGGAGCCTCGACATGCACCGCCGTCAACTGATCCGCACCAGCCTCGGCCTCGCCGCAGCGGGCGCCCTGCCCGCCGGTCTGGGGGCCTGCGCCAGCCGTCCGCCCGCGGACCCCAATTATCCGATCGCCTCGGACAACAACGCCCAGGCCTATACCTTCGACGAACTGGTCGCGGCCGGTTCGCGCGAGCTGGGCATCGCGGCCGAGGCCGTGGGCGGCGCCATCGAGCGCATCTTCGCCGAACAGGGCGACCGCCCGACCGCCTATATCGCGGGCGAAGAAGGCGCCGGCGCCGTCGTGGCCGGCCTGCGCTATGGCCGGGGCGCCCTGCACATGAAGGATCTGTCGGCCTCACAGGAGGTGTTCTGGCAGGGCGCCTCCATCGGCTGGGACTGGGGCGGCAACGCCAGCCGGGTCTTCACCCTGGTCTACGGCCTTTATCACCCCGACATGCTGTATCGCCGCTATCCGGGCGTCGAGGGCTCGGCCTATCTGGTCGCCGGTCTGGGCGTGAACTATCAGCGCGCCGACGGCATTGTCCTGGCCCCGATCCGCACCGGCGTCGGCGTGCGTCTGGGCGCCAACGTCGGCACCATGAGCTACAGCCGCCAGCGCAACATCCTGCCTTTCTGAGGCAAGGGGCGCTACCGCTCTCCGCGCGGCGGCTCGCTGCTTGAGCGCGGCTGAGCGTGGTTTGGGAAGGCGCGTCGATTTCGGTCGGCGCGCCTTTCGCATGTCAGAGGGTCTTCTCGGCGAGGATCGCCTCCAGCCCCTCGCGGTAGGAGGGATAGCGGGGACACCAGCCCAGCTCGGCCTTGGCGCGGGCGTTGGAGACGCGCTTGGAGTCCAGATAGAAGCGGCGCATGGCCTCGCTGACTTCGGGGGCGGTCCAGTCGACTTCGGGCGGACGCGGCAGGCCCAGGCGTTCGGCGGCCCATGCGGTGACGACGTCGGCAGGCGTAGGTTCGTCGTCGGTCAGATTGTAGACGCCGCCGGGGCGCGGTCGGGCCATGGAGGCGAACAGGCCCGAGACGATGTCGTCCACATGAATGCGGTTGAACACCTGGCCGGGCTTTTTCACCAGACGCGCGGTCCCGGCGCGCAGGCGGTCGATGACGCTGCGGCCGGGGCCGTAGAAGCCGGGCAGGCGGAACACCTGCAGCGTCAGCCCCATGCCCTGGGCGCCGTCCAGCCAGTCCCGCTCGACCCGAGCGCGGCGGGCGCCCTCCAGCGTGGCGGCGTTGAGCGGATCGCCCTCGAAGGCCCAGCCGCCGGCCCGGTCGCCGTAGGCGGAGGTGGAGGAGGCATAGCCGATCCAGTCGGGCCAGGCGTCGCCCGCCAGCGGCGTCAAAGCGCGCAGGGCCGGGCAGCCGTGGGCATCCGGCGGCGTGGTGATCAACACGGCCTGTGCGGCGGACAGCGCCGCGCTCAGAGCCTTGTCGTCGGCCGGGTCGACCGGCGTGATCCCCTGCGCCGCCAGCGACTGACGGGTCTGCGGATCGCGCGAGGTGGCGAAGGCCGGGCCGCCACGGCGCAGGGCCTCGCGCGCCGCGGCCTGTCCCAGATAGCCGCCGCCGAACACGAGCAAGGACGGAGCGGCGGAGCGTTCGATCATCGGGCTTCGATCTTTCAGGCGGACAGGACGCGGACGGGAGAAGGCGCGGAGGTCGTTTCAGCCTCCTCGCGCAGGGCTTCGGCGCGGCCTGCGTTCCAGGCGGTGACGCACGGAATTTTGGCGCGGTCGGCGCGGTCGGCGTAGCGGCGGGCGATCTCGGTCACATCGGCCATCAGGCCCTCGGCCAGGGTGATGGGCTTCAGCCCCAGTTCACGGAACTGGTCATTGGCGACGACCAGTTCGTTCTCGTCGGCCTCCTGACGCGGATTGGCGACGTTGTGAATTTCCGCGCCCGTCAGGTCGGCCACCATCTGCGCCAGATCGCGGACACGGCGGCTCTCGGTCATCTGGTTTAGGATCTTGACCCGGTCGCCGCGCTTGGGCGGGTTGTTCAGCGCCAGCTCGACGCAGCGCACCGTGTCCTGAATGTGGATGAAGGCCCGCGTCTGGCCGCCCGAGCCGTGCACCGTCAGCGGATAGCCGACCGCCGCCTGCATCAGGAAGCGGTTCAGCACCGTGCCGTAGTCGCCGTCATAGTCGAAGCGGTTGATCAGGCGCTCGTCCTGCCGCGTTTCCTCGGTCTGAGCGCCCCAGACGATGCCCTGGTGCAGGTCGGTGATCCGCAGGGCGTCGTTCTTGGCGTAGAACTGGAACAGCAGGGCGTCCTGCGTCTTGGTCATGTGATAGATGCTGCCGGGGTTCGGCGGGAACAGGATCTCCTGCTCGGCGGGGCCGTGGTCGGTGTCGACCGTGACCTTCAGATAGCCCTCGGGAATGCGCAGGCCCGCCGTGGTGTAGCCGTAGACCCCCATCGTCCCCAGGTGCGCCAGATGCACGTCCCGCCCGCTCTCGACGATGGCGGCCAGCAGATGGTTGGTGGCGTTCAGATTGTTGTCGACGGTGTAGATCTTGTGCCGCGCCGACTTCATCGAATAGGGGGCGGCGCGCTGTTCGGCGAAGTGGACGACGCTGTCCGGCGCCCAGTCCTTGATCAGGGCGACCAGGCGGTCGAACTCCTTGCCGACGGTCAGGTTGACGAAGTCGATGGTGCGGCCCGACACCTCTTTCCACGCGGCGATGCGCTCGCCCATGGTGCGGATCGGGGTCAGGGAGCGGATCTCCAGCTCATTGTCGATGTTGCGGCGGCTGAGGTTGTCGACGATCAGCACCTCCCAGCCGCGGGCCGACAGGTGCAGGGCCGTGGGCCAGCCGCAGAAGCCGTCGCCGCCCAGAATCATCACGCGCATCGGTCGAACCTCGTTTTCAACGACCCCTCTTGCCTAGCCGAACGCGTGAGAGGGCGAAAGCGTGGCGCGCGGGGAGCGGTGAAAGCGACGCGGGCGGAAAAACAGAGTCCAATTCGTCTGAATCCGTCTGAAATCGGCGGGTTCGCCTTCCTGGACCGGACAGGATGAGCCGACGGCGAGATCAGGCAGGCCGGATGGATCGCCGCGGTGTGCGGCCCTTGAAATGACGGCTTTTTCGACGCCTTGCGATCACAACAGGCGACGGCGGTTCGCTGGGATCAGGCCGGATCGGCGCCGATCGCCATCAGGATCAACGGATAGGGGCGGCCCGCGTCGTCGGTTTCGGCGCGGCCCACGGTCTGAAAGCCCAGCCGTTCGTAGAAGGCGCGCGCGGCGGGGTTGTCCTCATTGACGCTGAGCCGGCGGGCGCCGTGTGCGAGGGCGTGCGCGACCAGGCTGCGTCCGACGCCCGAGCGATGCTGGCCCGGATCGACGAACAGGGCGGCCAGCTCGTCGTCGTTCAGGCCCAGGAAGGCGATCGGCGCCCCGTCGCGCTCATAGGCCCACAGGTTCGGGTCGCCGCTGTTCAGCCAGGCGGAGACGTCAACTTCGATGGCGTCGATCGCTTCGGGCGTCAGGAAGTGGTGCGTCGCCTGAACCGCGCGCCGCCAGACGGCGGTCAGTGCGGGCGCGTCGGCCGGGGTCGCGGGGCGGATCACAGCAGGCCTTCGATGGCGCTGCGGGCGGCGTCGCCCAGATCGGGGCGCTTCAGGGCCAGAGCGACGTTGGCGCGCAGCAGGCCGATCTTGTCGCCGCAGTCGTGGGTCACGCCCTCATACTCATAGGCGGTGAAGGTCTGCGACTGCATCAGCCGGGCCATGGCGTCGGTCAGCTGAATCTCGCCGCCGGCGCCGCGCTCCTGCGTCTCCAGCAGGTCGAAGATTTCCGGCTGCAGGATGTAGCGACCCGAGATCGACATGTTCGACGGCGCCGTGCCCTGGGCGGGTTTCTCGACCATGCCCTTCATGGCGTAGCGGCGGCCGTCGTGGGAGGCCGGGTCGATGATGCCGTATTTATGGGTGTCGGCCTCGGGCACGGCCTCGACGCCGATGACGTTGCCGCCGACCTCGGCGTAGAGCTCGGCCAGCTGCTTCAGGGCGCCGGGCCGCGAATCCACGATCACGTCGGGCAGGATGACGGCGAACGGCTCGGGGCCGATGATGTCGCGGGCGCACCAGACGGCGTGGCCGAGGCCCTTGGGCTGCATCTGGCGGGTGAAGCTCATCTCCCCGGCCTGGGCCAACTCGGCGTTCATGGTCGCCAGGATCTCGGTCTTGCCCTTGGCCGCCAGCTGGGCCTCAAGCTCGATCTGGTGGTCGAAATAGTCCTCGATCGCCTGTTTGGCGCGGCCGGTGACGAAGACGATGTGCTCGATCCCCGCCTCGCGCGCCTCTTCCACGATGTAGGAGAGGATCGGCCGGTCGACGACGTTCAGCAGCTCCTTCGGCGTGGTCTTGGTGCCGGGCAGAACCCGCGTGCCGAGACCGGCCACGGGCAGGACCGCCTTGCGCAGAGGGGCTGGGCGAAGGCGGGCGGGGGAGGTCGTCATGGATCGTCCTGATCAGCCTTGGGGCGCCTGTCATAGGGGTATTTGAAGGTCGGGCCAATGAGAAGCATCCTTCTCCCCCTGTGGGAGAAGGTGGCCTGCGGAGCAGGCCGGATGAGGGGTGTCGGCGCGCGGCATGAAATCTGCTTCAGCCGACAGCGCCCCTCATCTGGCGTCCCGTTCACACCCCTCATCCGAGCGCCTCCGGCGCCCACTTCTCCCACAAGGGGAGAAGGAAGTCTTGTCACTCCACCGTCACGGACTTGGCCAGGTTGCGGGGCTGGTCGACGTCCGTGCCCTTCTGGACGGCGGTGTAATAGGCCAGCAGCTGCATCGGCACGGCGTAGACCAGAGGCGCGATCAGGGCCGGGCAGTCGGGGGCGTGGACCCGGCGGACGCCCGCACCGTGCAGGGCCGGCGCCGTCTCGGGCGTGATCATGATGACCGGGCCGCCGCGCGCGGCGACTTCCTGCAGGTTGGAGGCGGTCTTCTCGAACAGGTCGTCCAGCGGGGCCAGCGCCACGGTGGGGGTCGCCTCGTCGATCAGGGCGATGGGGCCATGCTTGAGCTCGCCCGCCGCATAGCCTTCGGCGTGGATGTAGCTGATCTCCTTCAGCTTCAGCGCGCCTTCCATCGCCAGGGGGAACATGGGGCCGCGGCCCAGGAACAGGACGTCGCGCGCCTTGGCCAGGTCCAGCGTCAGGGCATGGATGCCCGCGTCCATCTGCAGGGCTTCCGAGATCAGGCGCGGGGCCTCGAACAGGGCCTTGACCAGTTCGGCTTCCTGAACGGCGTCGATCCGGCCGCGCGCCACGCCCGCCGCAACGGCCAGCGACAGCAGGGCGGCGACCTGGGCGGTGAAGGCCTTGGTCGAGGCCACGCCGATTTCCGGCCCCGCGTGAGTGGGCCACAGGGTTTCAGCCTCGCGCGCCATCGAGGAGGTGTGGACGTTGACGACGGCGGCGGTCTTCAGCCCCTGCGCCTTGCACCATTTCAGGCCCGCCAGGGTGTCGGCGGTCTCGCCCGACTGGCTGACGGCGACGGCCAGCGTTCCGGGCGACAGGGCCGGGTCGCGATAGCGGAACTCCGAGGCGATCTCGACGTCGCAGGGCAGGCCGGCGTATTTCTCAAAGGCGTATCGGCCGATCTGGGCGGCGTAAAAGGCCGTGCCGCAGGCGACGATCTGGATGCGGTCCAGGGCGGCGAAGTCCACGGCCTGAACCTTGGCCTTGCCGGAGACCAGGTCGAGATATTCCGACAGGGTGTGCTGGACGCTGTCGGGCTGTTCGTGGATCTCCTTTTCCATGAAGTGGCGGTACTCGCCCTTCTCGACCAGGGCTGAGGAGGCCGAGACCTGCACCACGGCGCGGTCGGCCGGGCGGCCCGAAGCGTCGAACATGCGCGCGCCGGTGCGGGTCACGGCGACGAAGTCGCCCTCTTCCAGATAGGAAATCTTCTGGGTGAAGGGGCCGACGGCCAGGGCGTCCGAGCCCAGATACATCTCGCCCTCGCCCCAGCCGACGACCAGAGGGCTGCCGCGACGGGCGCCCAGGATCAGTTCGTCCTCGCCCTCGATCAGCACGGCCAGGGCGTAGGCGCCGGTCAGTCGATCCAGCGTGGCCTTGAAGGCGTCCAGCGGCGCCATGCCTGCGGCCAGCTTGTGATCCAGCAGGTGGGCGACGACCTCGGTGTCGGTCTGGCTTTCGAAGACGCGGCCCTCGGCCTCCATCTCGGCCTTCAGTTCGGCGAAGTTTTCGATGATGCCGTTATGGACCAGGCAGACGCGCCCGGCCTTGTGCGGGTGGGCGTTGGTCGTGGTCGGCGCGCCGTGGGTGGCCCAGCGGGTGTGGCCGACGCCGACGGCCCCGGCGACCGGCTCGGCGGCCAGCACGGCCTCCAGTTCGCGGATCTTGCCCTTGGCGCGGCGGCGCTCGATGCGGCCCTCGGACTGGACGGCGATCCCGGCGGAATCATAGCCGCGATACTCAAGCCGCTTCAGGCTGTCGATCAGGCGAGGGACGACGGGGCCGGTTCCGGTGACGCCGATGATGCCGCACATGAGGTCTGCTCCGAACGGAACGCAGCCGCCGCTCTTTGCGCCGGGCCGCGAAATTGAGGTAAGCGAGAGGGTTCAGCCTCCGCCCTTGATCTCCGCTCTAGGAAATCGCGGGGGCGACGACATCAAAAAATGGGTTTCGGAAGGTTTCTTTGCAATTCCGGGGCCGCCAGCGAAGGACGGCCTCTTGGGCGAGAGAAAATACTTCGGCACCGACGGGATTCGTGGCCGGGCCAACACCCATCCGATGACGGCCGAGGTGGCCCTGCGCGTCGGACTGGCGGCCGGGCGGCTGTTCCGCACCGACGACGATCGGCGCCATCTGGTGGTGATCGGCAAGGACACCCGCCTGTCGGGCTATATGATCGAGCCTGCGCTGGTGGCGGGTCTGGCCTCGGTGGGCATGGACGTGCGCACCTTCGGACCGCTGCCGACGCCGGGCGTGGCGATGATGACCCGCTCGATGCGGGCCGACCTGGGCATCATGATCTCGGCCTCGCACAACGACTACGCCGACAACGGGATCAAGCTGTTCGGCCCGGACGGCTACAAGCTGTCGGACGAGATCGAGCTGAAGATCGAGGCCATGATGGACGAGGCCCTGGATCAGGACCTGGCCCCGTCGAACAAGCTGGGCCGGGTCAAGCGGATCGACGACGCCCCGCCGCGCTATATCGAGATCGCCAAACAGGCCTTCCCCAAGCGGCTGAGCCTCAAGGGCCTGCGCATCGCCATCGACTGCGCCAACGGCGCGGGCTACCGCGTGGCGCCGACGACCCTCTATGAACTGGGCGCCGAGGTCTTCCCCGTCGGGGTGGAGCCGAACGGCCTGAACATCAACGCCGAGTGCGGCTCGACCCATCCGGCCACAGTGTCGGAGGCGGTGAAACGCTATCGCTGCGACATCGGCATCGCCCTGGACGGCGACGCTGACCGGGTCATCATCTGCGACGAGAAGGGGCATGTGGTCGACGGCGACCAGATCATGGCCCTGATCGGTCTGGACTGGGCCAAGCGCGGGCGGCTGAACGGCAGTGGCGTGGTCGCCACCGTCATGTCCAACCTGGGGCTGGAGCGCCGCCTGAAGGCCGAGGGCCTGACGCTGGAGCGCACCAAGGTCGGCGACCGCTACGTCATGGAGCGGATGCGCGAGGGCGGCTTCAACATCGGCGGCGAACAGTCGGGCCACATCATCCTGAAGGATCACGCCACGACCGGCGACGGCCTGATGGCGGCGCTGCAGGTGCTGGCCGTCCTGGTCGAGGCGGGCGCGCCGATGAGCGAGCTGGCGCGCCAGTTCGAGCCGGTGCCGCAACTGCTCCAGAACGTCCGCTATACGGCTGGAAAGCCGCTGGAGGACGAGAAGGTCAAGGCGGCGATGGCCGAGGCGGAAGCCGCCCTGAACGGCGCGGGCCGGCTGCTGGTCCGCCCCTCGGGCACGGAAAAGCTGATCCGCGTCATGGCCGAGGGCGACGACGAGGCCCTGGTCAGGCGCGTGGTCAACGACGTCGCCGAGGCGGTGAAGGCGGCGGGTTAAGGCGTCAGAACGGCGGCCAGCGCCTCGATCCTCTGGCGGATGTCCGGCACGGCGATCGTTTCCCAGAAGGCGGCGCGGGCGGGGGGGCCAAGGACGAACAGGGCGGGATCAGCGGCGCCGTCGGCGTGCAGGACGCGTCCGTCGTCGTCCAGGTCGAGGCCGAGGTCGGCGGCGTCGAGGCGGGCGCGGCCTTCAGCGATCAGGGCGGCGGTCAGCGGCGCGCGCGCGATGTCGTGGCCGGGGCCGGTGCAGTCGATCAGCCAGGCGGCGGACAGCATCTGTGTCGCGCCATTCCGTGTGCGGATGGTCAGGGTCGCGCCTTCGCGATCAGCGGTGATCGACTGGGCGCGGCCGGAGATGATCGTCAGGCGGCCGGCGGCTTTCAAGGCCTCGAGTTCGGCGGCGACCTCGGGCGCGATGCGGTGTCGATGCACGTCCCACCAGGGCCGCAGATGGCGCAGGAAGCGGGCGCGCTGGGCGGTCGTGGCGGCGCGCCACAGGTCGAGGGTGATCGGACGATAGCCTTCCATCACGCGGCGCCAGCCGTGGTCGCGCGCCAGACGGCGGGCGGCGGCCAGACGGTCGGACAGGGGGCCGGTCAGCGCCCGGGGCGGCAGATCGAGGGGGGCGTCATGATGGGCGCCGTGGGCCAGCGGCAGCAGGCCGCGTCGCGACACGACCGTCGCATGGCCGCGCCAGTTCCGGGCCTGAAGCGCCAGGACGACATCGACCATGGTCAGGCCCGAACCGAGGATCAGCACGTCGTCGGCGGGGGCGATGTCGCTCAGAGCGTCGGGGCTCCAAGGGTCGGCGATGCGTCGGGGGGCGGCGCCCGCAACGGTCGGGCGCGGCGGCGGATTGCCGGTGGCCAGCACGACGGCGCGGCCGGGGACGCGGGCGCCGTCGCTGAGGATGACGGTCTCGCCCTCGATGCGGACAGCCTCACCCTTCACGCGGCGGATCAGGCCGGGATGGGCGGCTTCGGTCTGGGCCAGCCGGTCCTGCACATAGCGGCCGTAGAGGCGGCGCGGCGCAAAGCCGTTGGGGTCGGCGAAATCGGGGGCGTGAAGCGCCAGCCAGCCGGTGAAGTCGGCCGGCCGGTCGGGGCGGGCGCTCATCCGCTCGGAGCGGACGTTGAGGCGGTGCGCGTCCAGCACGGCCGAATAGGCGACGCCGAGGCCCGCCTGTTCGCCGCGCTCGATCAGAACCGAGGCCTGGCCCTGTTCGGCCAGGCGCGCGGCCAGCATGGCGCCGGAGAACCCGCCGCCGACGATGACCACGGGGAGGGAGGCGGCGTCGTTCATGGAACGACCATTGTCCACGACGCCGCCGCCGGTCAAACCGGAATCAGATTTCCTGGTTGAAGGCGCCGATTTCCGGGTGGGCGGCCAGACGCGGTTTCACTTCCTTGCGGAACAGGTCGCGCATGTCGTCGGCGGAGCGCATGCTTTCGACCACGACGACCAGTTCGGGCTTGTTGGAGGACGCGCGGACCAGCACCCAGGAGCCGTCCTCCAGATGGACGCGCACGCCGTTGACGGTGATGGCCTCGACGATCTTGCGGCCAAGGATCGAGCCACCGTAGGCCCCCAGATCCTCGTATTCCTTCACGACCCTGGCCAGCACGTCATACTTCAGCTCGTCGTCGCAGTGGGGCGACATGGTCAGGCTGGTCCAGGCGTCGGGCAGGGCGGTCTTCAGTTCCGACAGCGACTTGCCGGGGTTGCGGTCCAGCATGGCCAGCACCGCGCCCGCCGCCACCAGGCCGTCGTCATAGCCGTGGCCCAGATCGCCCGACAGGAAGAAGTGGCCCGACTTCTCGAACCCGGCCAGGGCGCCCAGTTCGGCGGTCTTGCGCTTGATGTAGGAGTGGCCGGTCTTCCAGTAGACGGTGGTCGCGCCGTTGGCCTTCAGTACTTCGTCGGTCTTGTACAGGCCGGTCGATTTCACATCGACGACGAAGGTCGCGTTCGGGTGGATGGCCGACAGGTCGCGGGCCAGCATCAGGCCGATCTTGTCGGCGAAGATCTCCTCGCCCGTATCGTCGACCACGCCGCAGCGGTCGCCGTCGCCGTCGAAGCCCAGAGCCAGGTCGGCGCCCGTCTCCTTCACCTTGGCCGCCATCTGCACCAGCATGGCGTGATCTTCCGGGTTCGGATTGTATTTGGGGAAGGTGTAGTCGAGGTCCGTGTCCATCTCGATCACTTCGGCGCCCATCAGGCGCAGCACCTCGGGGGCGAAGGCGCCGGCCGTGCCGTTGCCGCAGGCGGCCACGACCTTCAGCGGGCGGCACAGCTTCACCTTGGACGCCACGTCCTTGATGTAGGTCTCGCGGAAGCCCTCGACGCGCTCCAGACGGCCGCCGGGGCGGGCGACGCCCTGACCGTTCAGGACGATCTCCTTCAGACGGCCCATTTCGTCGGGGCCGAAGGTCAGCGGCGCCTGTGCGCCCATCTTCACGCCGGTCCAGCCGTTCTCATTGTGGCTGGCGGTGACCATGGCGACGCAGGGGCAGTCCAGGGCGAACTGAGCGTAGTAGGCCATCGGCGACAGGGCCAGGCCGATGTCCAACACCTCCATCCCGCCTTCCAGCAGGCCCAGGATCAGCGCCTGCTTCACCGACAGGGAATAGCCGCGGAAGTCGTGGCCGACGGCGATCTTCGGCGTCTGGCCGATCTCGTGGACATAGGTGGCGAGGCCCAGGCCCAGGGCCTGAATGCCCAGCAGGTTGATCTCTTTTTCCAGAATCCAGCGGGCGTCGTATTCGCGAAAGCCGGTCGGCTTGACCAGTGGCAGGGTTTCATATTCCGCAGTGTTGGGGCGGATGTCCTGACGGGGCTTTTGCATGGTTTTTCCTGAATAGGCCGCTGAGAGGGGCGGGGTCGCAAATCTGTCTGGCCCTATAGCCTCGCCCCGCACGAGAGGCCACAACGCGCGACCATTGTTATGGCTGCCGTGTTTATCCTGATGCGGCGAAACCTTGACCGCCCCCGCGTCGGGGGCCTAGCGAGAACTTCAAGATACGGATGCTCCCGGAGACCCTGATGACCCGCCTGATCCTGCTTCGCCACGGCCAGAGCCAATGGAACCTGGAGAACCGCTTCACCGGCTGGGTCGACGTCGACCTGACGGCCGAGGGCGAGGCCCAGGCCCGGCGCGGCGGCGAGCTGATCGCGCAGGCCGGCTTCAAGCCCGCCGTCATGTTCACCTCGGTGCTGAAGCGGGCCAAGCGCACGGGCGCCCTGGCGCTGGACACGGCCGGCCTCAAGGATGTGCCGGTGATCGAGGACTGGCGCCTGAACGAGCGCCACTACGGCGGCCTGACCGGGCTGGACAAGGCCGAGACGGCGGCCAAGCACGGCGAGGATCAGGTCAAGGTCTGGCGCCGCAGCTATGACGTGCCGCCGCCGCCGCTGGCGCCGGGCGGCGAGTTCGACTTCGCCGGGGACCCCCGCTACGCCGGCAAGGAAATCCCGGACACCGAGAGCCTGAAGACGACGCTGGACCGGGTGCAGCCCTATTGGGACGCCGAGATCGCTCCGCGCCTAAAGGCGGGCGAGGACGTGCTGATCGCCGCCCACGGCAACTCCCTGCGCGCCATCGTCAAACTGCTGTTCGCCGTGCCGGACGACAGGATCGTCGACGTCGAGATTCCGACCGGCAACCCGCTGGAGATCGATCTGGACGCCGACCTGAAGCCGGTCGCCGCCCGCTATCTGGACGAAGGGCGGGCGCAGGCCCTGCCCCCCATTGCGAGAGTGATCGCGTGAGCGGGGCGGCGGACGACGCTGTCTTCATGCGGCGGGCGATCGACCTGGCCCTGAGCCGCATGGGCGAGACCTGGCCCAATCCGGCCGTGGCCTGTGTTCTGGTCAAGGACGGGGTCGTGCTGGCCGAGGCGGCGACGGCGCCGGGCGGACGCCCGCACGCCGAGGAACAGGCCGTGCCCGAGGCGGGCGAGGCCGTGAAGGGCGCGACCGCCTATGTGACGCTGGAGCCGTGCGGCGCCCGCTCGTCGGGCCGCAAGTCCTGCGCCCACTTCCTGGCCGAGGCCGGGGTGGAACGGGTGGTGATCGCGGCGCTGGACCCGTCGCCCTTCGCCTCCGGCCGGGGCACGGAGCGGCTGCGCCAGTCGGGCCTGACGGTCGAGACGGGGCTGCTGTCGGATGAGGCCGCCGTCCTGTGCGAGGGCTTCCTGCATAGGCTTGAGACAGGCCGTCCTATGGTGCGGGTCAGCGAGGACGGCGCGGGCTTCGACGGCCGCTTCGCCGCCGCGCCGCGCGCCGATCTGACGACAGAGCTGAACCGGCTGGGCGAGGCGGGTTATACGCGCCTGTGGACCCAGGAGGGCGAACTGGCCGAGGCCCTGCGCGAACAGGGGCTGCTGACGGAATAGGCGGCGCGGCCGTACAGACGGGCCGCGGAAAACCCTTGTTTCCGCAAAGCTTCCTTAATCCGGCGTAAGCCATAAACGGCCCCATGAGCGAGGCCGTCGAACCCGTGCGCAGGAAGCTGACTCAGGAAGAGGTCGACGCCGTCTGCCTGAAGCACGACCGGTTGTGGCAGGCGCGGCCGGGCGGGGCGCGGGCGGTGTTCGCCTGGATGGACCTGTCGGGGGTCAGCTTGCGCGGCCGAAATCTGGCCGACGCCGACTTCACCGCCGCCTGCCTGATCGGCTGCGACCTGACGGGCGCCAAGCTGGACAACGCCAACTTCTTCGGCGCGGACATGCAGGATGCGACCCTGGTCGACGCCAGCCTGCGCCGGGCCGACCTGCGCGGGGCCTGCCTGCGCGGCGCGGACCTGTCGGGGGCCGACCTGTTCGAGGCCGACCTGCGCGAAGGGACCATCGCGGCCAAGGACGCCAAGCTGGGCTTTCGTGTCGTCGAGGCGCGCAAGCGGTCCGACACGCAGGCGCAGGGGGCCGTGCTGGCGGGCGCCAATCTTCAGCGGTCGCGCATGACCGGCGTGATCGCCGTGGCCGCTGACTTCACCGACGCTGTCATGAAGGACTGCAAGCTGGTCCGGGCCAATCTGAAACAGGCCAGCTTTCGCGGCGCCGATCTGGCCGGGGCCGACCTGTCGGGCGCCGACCTGTCGGGCGCGGACCTCAGCGACGCCATACTGGTGGGGGTCAAGGCGGCCATGTGGCGGACCGACGGGGCCAATATGGACGGCGCCCTGGTCGACAACCGCCCGGCGGGCGAGCCGGTCAGCGAGATGCCCGCCGCCGAGATGCTGCGCGAACACGCCCAGTGGTGCGAGACCGGCGGCGCGGCAGGCCAGCCTTCGGTGTTCGACGGGGTCGACCTGAGGCCGCTGGAGAGCATTCGCGGGCTGAATCTGACGGCCCTGTCGGCCAAGGCGGCGGTCTTCTACGGCCTGGATATGGAGGGGGTGCAGCTTCAGGGGGCGCAGCTGGAAGGCGCCGACCTGCGCTCGGCCAATCTGCGTCGGGCGGACCTGCGCGGCGCCCGCCTGACTCGGGCGCGGCTGAACGGGGCGGACCTGCGTGAGGCCCAGCTGGGGCCCTTGATGCTGACGGCGGATCGACTGATGTCCGCCGATCTGAGCGGGGCGAACCTGCGCGGCGCCGACCTGACGGGGGCCGACATGCGCCGGGCCGTGCTGGTCGACGCGGACCTGAGCCGGGCCATCCTGCACGGCGCCCAGACCCGACAGGCCGACTTCACCGGCGCCCAGACCGGCGGCGCGCGCGGGCTGGACCTGTCCGATCTGAACGCGGGTTAGAATCCGCCCACGAAAAAGGGGCGACGCGAACGCCGCCCCTCGGATCGGTCACTCAGGCGAAAAGGCCTTAAGCCGCCTGCTTGGCCTTCGATTCGGCCTTGCCCTCGATCAGGGGCGAGCCTGCGGCGATCTCGATGTTGCGGGGCTTGAGGGCCTCGGGCAGTTCGCGCTTCAGCTCGATGGTCAGCAGGCCGTGAGCCAGGGCCGCGCCCTTGACCACCACATAGTCGGCCAGCTGGAAGCGGCGCTCGAAGTCGCGCTCGGCCAGACCGCGATGCAGGAAGGTGCGCTGGGCGCCGTCGCTGTCGTTGGCGGCCTTCTTGCCGGTGACGGTCAGCAGGTTTTCCTTGGCCTCGATGTTCAGCTCATCGGCGGCGAAACCGGCGACGGCGATCTCGATGCGATAGGCGTCCTCGCCCGTCGTTTCGATGTTGTAGGGAGGCCAGCCGTTTTCCGAGCCGGAGCGCGCGGCGGTTTCCAGCTGACGGACCAGACGGTCGAAACCGACGGCGGAACGGTACAGCGGCGAGAAATCATAGGTACGCATGGGTCATCCTTCTGACATTCAGCAAGGTTGAGCCGCCCGGCGATTTGGCCCCGGACGACGGAGGGTTTCAGTCCCGGCGGTCCGCATTCGGCCCCGTCAGGTCTGGAGAGCCCGAGGATCGGCGCTCTCGGATGAAGAGGTAGGAGGCCGTTTTTCGGGCGCAAGGGGCCGCGCGAAATCGCCGCTCCGCCGTATCGACGCCTTGCAGAGGCCGCGAAGCGCCGTAAGGATTTTACCTTCAGTATTTGGGAAGCGGCTGGAGCCTTCATGCGAACCCTCGCCTTCATCGCCCTTGCCGGGGCCGTCCTCGGCTCGCCCCTTGTCGCCACGGCCGCCCTGGCGCAGGCGGCGCCGTCCGAGGCGACGGCCCTGCCGCGTCGTCAGGGCCTGTCGATGGAGATGCCGGCCCTCAGCGAGGACGCCGCGCTTCAGGCGGCCGTGGCCTCGACCGCCCGGCCTGAGGCGGACCGCGCCCGCGACGGCGACCGCCACCCGTTCGAGACCCTTACGTTCTGGGGGCTGCAGCCGGGCCTGACGGTGGTGGAGATCGAGCCGGGCGCCGCCGGATGGTGGCGCAACATCCTGGAGCCCTATGCGGCGGCGACCGGCGGGCGCTATGTCCCGGTAAGCCGTCCCACGGAGAGCATGGGCGTCGCGGACGGGACGGCGGACATGGTCGTGGTGGCCCGCGCCTTCCACAACTGGTCGCGCGACGGCCGGGCCGAGCCCTATCTGGCGGCCTTCTTCAAGGCGCTGAAGCCCGGCGGCGTGCTGGCGGTGGAACAGCACCGCGCGGTCGAGGGACTGAACGTGGCCGAGACGGCGCCGAACGGCTATGTGCCCGAGAGTTGGGTCATCCACGCCGCGCGCCGCGCCGGTTTCGAACTGGAGGCCCGCAGCGAGCTGAACGCCAATCCGAAGGACGACCGCGATCATCCCTTCGGCGTGTGGAGCCTGAAACCGACCCGCACCTCGGAGCGCGCCGGCCGGACGCTGACGCCCGATGAACGCGCGGCGCTGGACGCCATCGGCGAAAGCGACCGCATGACCCTGCGCTTCCGCAAGCCCTACGCCGCCGACTGACGCGTCTCTCATGACAATGCAGTGCGTGGTTTTGACCCTGGCGCAGAAGCGCCTTAAGCCCCAGACGAACACCCTGAACGAGCAGGCAGGCGGCGAGAGGAAGCGCGCATGACAGAACGATCGACGCGGCGATCCGTCCTGGCCGGCGCCAGCGCCCTGGCCCTGGTCGCGCCCCTGTTCGGCCTGGCCGCCTGCGGCCGCAAGGACGAGGCGCCGAAGCCTTCCGACCCTGAGGCGCCCAAGGGGCCGCCCGAAGGCTCGCTGGAATGGGCGGTCGCCGGTTCGTGGCGCACGGCCGACGACAAGGCGCGCGACGTCTGGCGCCATCCGGTCGAGACGCTGCGCTTCTTCGGCCTGCAGCCGAAGATGACGGTGGTGGATTTCTGGCCGGGCAGCGGCTGGTACGCCGAGATTCTGGCCCCCTATCTGAACCGGGGCGGCGGGACGCTGTATCTGGCGGGCTTTGTCGAGGGGCCGAACGCCGACCCGGCCCAGGTCGCCATCAATAATGCGCTGAAGGCCCGCATCCTGGGGTCCAAGAAGCTGTACGGGCCGGTGCAGTTCACCGCCTTCGGCCCGGGCTCGGACCCGGTGGCGCCGGCGGGTACGGCCGACATGGTGCTGTTCATGCGCTACATTCACGCCTGGATGGCGGCGGGGATCGCTGAAAAGGCCTTCGCCGACGCCTTCACGGCTCTGCGGCCGGGCGGAATCCTGGGGATCGAACAGCATCGTCTTCAGCCGGACGAGGATCAGGACCCCGCCGCCGCCAACGGCTATGTGCAGGAAGCCTTCGTGCGCCAACTGGCCGAAGAGGCGGGCTTCGTCTTTGTCGAGGCGTCCGAGATCAACGCCAACCCGGACGACACCAAGGACCATCCGTTCGGAGTCGAGACCCTGGCGCCGCGCCGCCTGACGGCGCCGATGGGCCAGCCCGCCGATCCCGAGTTCGACCGGACGAAATATGACGCCATCGGCGAAAGCGACCGCATGACGCTGAAGTTCAGGAAGCCCGAGTGACCCGCCCCGCCGCCTTCGCCGCCCATGCGCCGCTGATGGGCGTGCCGGGCGCCGCCTGTCCGCCGGGGGGGCAGGGGGACTGGTTCCGGGGCGCCGGGGGCCTGCGACTGCGCGCCGGTTTCTGGACGCCTTCGACCCTGCAGGCCAAGACGCCGCGCGGGACGGTGGTGCTGAGCCCCGGCCGCACCGAGCCGATCGAGAAGTATTTCGAGCTGATCGGCAACTTCCTGGCGCGCGGCTTTTGCGTGCTGGCGCACGACTGGCGGGGGCAGGGACTGTCGGCGCGGCTGCTGCCGGACCGGCTGCGCGGCCACGCCCGGGCGGTCGAGGAATTCCTGGACGATTACGCCCGCCTGCTCGACGCCTATGAGGCGCGCGCGCCCAAGCCCTGGATCATGGTCGGCCATTCGATGGGCGGGTGTCTGAACCTGCTGACGCTGGAAACGGGCGAGAGCCGGTTCGCCGGGGCCGTACTGTCCAGCCCCATGCTGCGGATCAAGACCGGCAAGCGATCGATGTGGACGGTCAAACTGGCCGTGCGCTGGGCGCTGCGCCACGGCAAGGGCGGCGACTATGTGCTGGACGATCCAGACGACCCCTTCGACCACACCTTCGATAACGACGCCCTGACGTCCGACCGGGCGCGTTACGACCTGTGGCGTCAGCAGCTTTACGCCTGCCCGCACCTGGCCATCGGCGGTCCGACCTGGGGCTGGCTGGCCTTCGCCCTGGATGCGGGCGAGCGGGCGCTGAAACCGCGCGCGCTCAAGGGCGTGAAGATCCCGGTCTGCGTGGTCCAGGCGGCCGAGGACGACAAGGTCTGGAAACAGACCAACCGCTGGGCGGCCCGGCGCATGGGACGCGGCCGCTATGTCGAGGTCCCCGCCGCCAAGCATGAGGTGATCATGGAGGTCGACGAACTGCGCGGGGTCTTCCTGCACGAGTTCGACGCCCTGGCCGACTATGTGGCGCCGGGGCCGGAAGCGGGCTCGACCTCTCCGGCCGCGCGGACGGCCGAGCCCGCCTGATCGGTCAGGCGGCGGCCAGCAGAGCCAGGGCCTGATCCGTCAGGCGCGCGTCGCCGACCGCCAGGACGCGGCCGTCGGCCTCATGCGGGGGCTGGCCGCGCCAGTCGGTGAACCGGCCGCCCGCCGCCTCGACCAGAGGCTTGAGCGCCGACCAGTCCCAGACCTGAAGCTCGCTCTCGGCCACCAGGTCGATGCTCCCTGCCGCGACCATGGCGTAGGCGTAGGCGTCGCAGCCGAGACGGGCCAGGCGGGCCGAGGCGCGCAGCCGGTCCCAGGCGGTCCTGTCGGCGCCGGTGAAGATTTCAGGGTCGGTGGTGGCGATCAGCGCCTGATCCAGTTTCGGACAGGACCGGGTCCTGAGCGGGGTCTCGTGGTCGCCCTTCAAGAGACGCGCGCCGGACGGGCCGCCCAGGAATATCTCGCCTAGATAGGGCTGGCCGACGGCGCCGATGATAGGGGCGGCGTCGCGGCGCAGGGCGATCAGGGTGGTCCATAGCGGCAGGCCGGCGATGAAGGCGCGGGTGCCGTCGATGGGGTCCAGCACCCAGACGTGTTCGGCGTCGGGGCGATCCTCGCCGTACTCCTCGCCGATGACGCCGTGATCGGGATAGCGGGCGGCGATCAGGCGGCGAATGGCGCCCTCGGCCGCGCGGTCGGCTTCGGTGACGGGGTCGAAGGCGCCGGGCACGCCCTTGTCTTCCTGAGCAAAGGCGCCGCGGAAGAAGGGCAGGGCGACGCGCGCCGCTTCACGCGACAGTTCGACGGCGAAGGATTCCAGCTCGGTCATGCGAGCCGGATACACGGTCCTTTGATGCGGGGCGAGGGTCTGCAGACGGGAAGGGCGAGCGTCAGGCGGCGTTGAGCGTCGGCTGCGCAGCGGAGACGGGCAAGGCGGCGGCCTCGGCGGACAGGCCGTCGTAGAAATAGGTGACGGGCGTCTCCAGCGCTTCGGCCAATTCCCACAGACGGGCGGCGGACAGGCGGTTGGCGCCGCATTCGTATTTCTGGATCTGCTGAAAGCGGACGCCCACGCGATCGCCCAACTGCTGCTGGGTCAGACCCAGAAGACGGCGACGTCGGCGCAGGCGACGGCCCAGGTGCAGGTCGATTTCGGCGGCCATGAACCCTCTCCCATCGTGGAGGCTGTGCCGGTTCGGCACGTGACGGGAGGAAGCTCGCAAACGGCGTGCCGACTTCCCCTCAGCGGGGAAGACGCACGACATCAGGCAACCGCGGCGGCGTACGCGCATTAACGGCCAAGGCGGACAGCCTTTTCAGGAAGGAAGAAACATGGGTGGATTTGGATTCATCGCCTGGATCATCATCGGCATCGTCGCCGGATGGCTGGCGGAGAAGATCATGAAGCGGGACCACGGCCTGCTGACCAATCTGATCGTCGGCGTGGTCGGCGCGCTGATCGGCGGGTTCCTGGCCAATAATCTGTTGGGCGTGGACGCGGCCGGCAACTGGATCGTCGGCATCATCGTCGCCACGATCGGCGCCGTGGTGCTGTTGTTCCTGCTCGGTCTGGTGAAGCGACGGACCTGATCGACCGTTTCATCGCACAAGAAAAAAGGGGCGGCCCGTCGGGCCGCCCCTTTTGCCGTCGAACCAGACGATTTAGTGAGGTTCGTCGCCGTGCGGTTCGTCGCTGGTCGGCTCATCGGCCGGCGGGGCGTCGGCCGGGGGCGTGTCCGTTGCGTCGGGGGTCGGCTCAGCCGTGTCCGAAGCGATCGGGGGAGCCGACTGGATGTCCGAGGCGCTGGCGTCGACAACGATGTCAGAGCCGTCCTGGCGGATGCCGGCCAGCGGCACCGGGCGAACCTGGCCGTCGGCGGTGCGGACGGTCAGTTCCTGGCCGTTGGCGCCGTTCTGGACGCCGACCAGCTTGCCGATCTCGGAGCCGTCAGCGCTCTTGACGGTCGAGCCCGGCGTCAGGGTCAGGCTCTGGGGTTGAGCCGCAGCCGCCTCAGCGGGAGCCGGTTCGGGCGTCTGCGACGTCGTGGCGTCCTGGGCGAAGGCAGGGGCGGCGATGAACAAGGCGCCGGCGATGCCGGTCAGCAGGGCGGTCTTGCGGATCATGAGAAACTCCTGGAAGGGCGAGCTCGGCGCTCGCGAAAAAATGAACCCCCGTGATCCAGGATGGTTTCGCCTGCCCTGAAATGACCTTTTACTGGCCCCAAACGGCCGATTCTTGCTCACCGGAGGGTGGTTGACCAAATCCAGCGCAAAACATGACCCGTGGCGCATCGCGCGCCGCCTGGCGGGACTGGCCTATGAACTGACGCCGCAGATGTTTGCGGCCGCCACCTTCCTGCTGGGCGGGGTGATGCTGCTGTCGGCGGCGACGCCGGCCTTTAACGACCGGCTGGCCGCGCTGGGCCGTTTCTCTCCGCCGCTGCTGATCGACCTGTCGCACTTCGCCGCCAGCGTGACGGGCTTCGTGCTGCTGCTGATTTCGGCGGGGCTGTGGCGACGGCGGCGGGGCGCCTATTACGCGGCGCTGGCGGTCCTTCTGGTCGGAGCGGTCTTCTCGTTGCTGAGGGGGCTGGACTGGGCCCAGGCGATCGAGCTGACGCTGGCGGCGGCTCTGCTGGCGCCATGCCGGGCGGCCTTCAACCGCCGTTCGCGTCTGGGCGAGCCGTTGAGGCCGGGGTGGCTGCTCATGCTGGCGGCGGCGGTGGCGGCCATGCTGTGGCTCGGCTTCTTCGCCTATCGCGACACGGCTTATACCGACGAGTTGTGGTGGACCTTTCTGATCGACAAGCAGGCGTCCGGCTTTCTGCGCGCCGGCGCCGTGCTGGCGGTTCTGACCCTGGCGGTGGCCATACGCTCGTTAATGACCGCGCCGGGCGCGCGCACCCACGGGCCGGCGGCGCCGGCGGAGGTCGAGCGGGCGCGGCTGGCGCTGGAGACGGCCGAGATCGCCACCCCTGAGGCGGGCCTCGCCCTGTTGGGCGACAAGGCTCTGTTGTTCAGTCCGTCTGGTCGCAGCTTCATCGCCTATCGCGTGCGCGGCCGCCGTTGGATCGCGATGAGCGAACCCGCCGGGCTGCGCGAGGAAAGGCTTGAACTGCTGTGGGCCTTTGCCGAAATGGCCGATAGCTACGGCGGCGCGCCGGTCTTCTATTCCGTAGGCGAAGGGCTTTTGGCCGACCTCGCCACTCTGGGCCTGGCCGTGCGCAAGGTCGGCGAGGCGGCCGTGATCGACGCAGCCCGCTTCTCGACCGAGGGTAAAGGCAAGCAGAACCTGCGCACCGCCTTGAACCGGGCCGAGCGCGAGGGGGCTCGCTTCGAGGTGGCGCCGCCGGGCTCGGCGCGCGGGTTGGAAACCGAGCTACGCGCCGTCTCCGACGCCTGGCTGAACCATCACAATGGCTCGGAGAAAGCCTTTTCTCTGGGGCGGTTCGACACGGAATACCTCGATGGCCAACGCTTGGCGCTGGTGCGCGAGAATGGCCGCATCGTCGCCTTCGCCAATCTTCTGGTCGGGGCGGGCGGGCGCGAAGCGATGATCGATCTGATGCGCTACGACCCTGACGGGCCGCACGGGGTCATGGACTATCTGTTCACGCGCACCGCGCAGTGGGCGCGCGAGCAGGGGTTGGAGCGTCTCGACCTGGGCATGGCGCCGCTGTCGGGTCTGGAGGATCGGCGGATGGCGCCGGTCTTCGCTCGCGTCGGCGCCCTGGTGTTTGAAGAGGGCGGCGCCGTTTATGGATTCCAGGGCCTGCGCGCCTACAAGGCCAAGTTCGGCCCCGACTGGCGATCAAAGTTCATCGCCGCCCCGCCCAGCGCGCCCCTGCCACTGGCCCTGCTGGACGTGGCCCTGCTGACCAGCGGCGGCTGGCTGGGGCTGCTGGGGTTGAAGAAGTAGCCTCGGCGCACAAAAAAGGCGGCTCTTGCGAGCCGCCTTCTTCATTTCAGCGTGGCGCCGCCGATCAGTCGGCGCGGACGCGCTTCTTGCGGAAGGAGGGGTTCAGGACCTCCTTGCGCAGACGGATCGACTTGGGCGTGACCTCGACCAGTTCGTCTTCCTCGATATAGGCGATGGCCTGCTCCAGGCTCATCTTGCGCGCCGGGGTCAGGCGCACGGCCTCGTCCTTGCCCGAGGCGCGGACGTTGGTCAGCTGCTTGCCCTTGATCGGGTTGACGTCCAGGTCGTCGGAGCGGCTGTTCTCGCCGATGATCATGCCCTGGTAGGTCTTTTCGCCGGCGCCGACGAACATGACGCCGCGGTCTTCCAGGTTCCACAGGGCGAAGGCCGCCGTGTCGCCGTCCGAGTTCGACACCAGCACGCCCTTCAGACGGCCCTCGATGGCGCCCTTGTGGGCCTCATAGTGGCTGAACACGCGGTTCAGCACGCCCGAGCCGCGCGTGTCGGTCAGGAACTCGCCCTGATAGCCGATCAGCGAACGCGACGGGCACTTCAGCTGGATGCGGGTCTTGCCCGCGCCCGAGGGGCCCATGTCGGTCAGCTCGGCCTTGCGGGCCGACAGCTTCTCGATGACCACGCCCGAGAATTCGTCGTCGACGTCGATGACGACGTCTTCGATCGGCTCCATGCGCTCGCCGTTCTCGCCGGTCTGATAGACCACGCGCGGACGGCTGATCGACAGTTCGAAGCCCTCGCGGCGCATGTTCTCGATCAGCACGCCCAGCTGCAGTTCGCCGCGACCGGCGACTTCATAGGCGTCGGAGTCCGGCGTCTGGGTGATGCGGATGGCGACGTTGGCCTCGGCTTCCTTCAGCAGGCGGTCGCGGATGACGCGCGACTGGACCTTGTCGCCTTCGCGGCCGGCCAGCGGGCTGTCGTTCACGCCCACGGTCATGGAGATGGTCGGCGGATCGATCGGCAGGGCGTCCAGCGCCTCGGTCACTTCCAGCGCGCACAGGGTGTCGGCCACGGTGGCCTTGGACATGCCGGCGATGGCGACGATGTCGCCCGCCTCGACGCCCTCGTCGATCGGCTGGCGCTTCAGGCCGCGGAAGGCCAGAACCTTGGTGATGCGGCCCTGTTCAATGGTCTTGCCGTCGCGCGACAGGGCCTTGATGGCCATGCCCGGAACCGCCTTGCCCGAGTGGATGCGGCCGGTCAGCAGGCGGCCCAGGAAGGGGTCGCTTTCGATCAGGACGTTCAGGATCTGGAACGGCTCGTTGACGCGCGCCTGGGCGGCCGGGGCCGGGACGTGTTCGACGATCAGGTCGTACAGCGGGTGCAGGTTGTCGTTCGGCTGGGCCAGGTCCAGCGTCGCCCAGCCCGAGCGGCCCGAGGCGTAGATGACCGGGAAGTCCAGCTGCTCGTCCGTGGCGCCCAAGGCGGCGAACAGGTCGAAGGTCTCGTTCAGCACGCGGTCCGGGTCGGCGTGGGCGCGGTCGACCTTGTTGATGCACAGGATGGGACGCAGGCCCATCTTCAGCGCCGTGGTCAGCACGAACTTGGTCTGGGGCATGACGCCCTCTTCGGCGTCGACCAGCAGGACGCAGCCGTCCACCATGCCAAGGATGCGCTCGACCTCGCCGCCGAAGTCGGCGTGGCCCGGCGTGTCGATGATGTTGATGCGCGTTTCGCCCGCCTTGCCGTTCCACAGGATCGACGTGCATTTGGCCAGAATGGTGATGCCGCGCTCGCGCTCCTGATCGCCGGAGTCCATGGCGCGTTCGGTCGTCGCCTCATTGGCGCGGAACAGGCCGGACTGGGCCAGAAGGGCGTCCACCATGGTCGTCTTGCCATGGTCGACGTGGGCGATGATAGCGACGTTACGAAGGTTCATGTCGGGCTCGGGCGGACTGTGTTCGGTCACGGATGGGCCGCGCCGCTGCAAGAAGATTGCAGAAAAGGGAAGGGTTCGGGGCGCCTCTTACAGGGATGCGGGCCAAAACGCCAGTCCGGTGCGCGTCCTGCCGATCAACCCAGCGGCAGGAAGGCGATCACGCCCAGGGCCAGGGCGCCGATCAGCAGGGCCGACAGGGCGGCGACGGCGGCGACGCGCGGTCCGGCCCGGACCACGGCGCGCGGATCGACCATCAGCCCCAGCGCGGCCATGGCGATCAGCGTCAGGGCCGAAACCGAAACCTGTAGCGGCGGCAGGATCGCTTCCGGCAGCCAGCCCAGTGAGCGGGCGGCCATCAGGGCCAGGAAGACCAGGATGAACCACGGCGCCATCTGGTGCAGCTTCGGCCCGCGCCCGCCTGCGGCCTGTTTCGACCGCATCAGGCCCAGCACCAGACAGACCGGCCCCAGCATCAGCACGCGCACCAGCTTGACCACGGCGCCCGTCTGCACGGCGGCCAGACCGGCGGGGGCGGCGGCGGCCAGCACCTGCGGCACCGCATAGACGGTCAGGCCCGCCAGCACGCCCACGCGCGTGGCGTCATAGCCCATCAGGGCGCCGACCACGGGGACCAGCAGCACGACGGCGATGCCCAGAACGGCGGTGAAGCCGATGGCGGCGGCCACGTCCTGTCCCTCGGCCTCGATGACGGGGGCGACAGCGGCGATGGCCGAGTTGCCGCAGATGGCGTTGCCGCAGGCGACCAGCAGGGCCATGGCGGGCGGCAGGCCGAAGGCCCGGCCCAGCGCATAGGCCCCGACAATGGCCAGGGCGACGACGCCGACGATGGCCAGCAGCAGCCAAGGGCCCAAGGCCGCGACAGCCGCGCCCGAGACGGTGGCGCCCAGCAGGGCCACGGCCACCTCCAGCAGGGTCTTGGCGCTGAAGTTCACGCCGGGCGACCAAAGCGACGACGGCGTCCACGCCAGACGCAGGGCCGCGCCGATCAGGATGGCCAGCACCAGCCCCTCGATCCACGCCTGACCGAACAGGCGCGCCTCAATGATCTGCAGGCCGAAGGCGACGGCGCCGATGGCGGCGGACAGGGCCACGCCGGGCAGGAGCGCCAGCGGGCCGGCCAGACGGCGAGAGGCGGCGGCGGGAGCAAGCGCGACGGTCATGCCCGTTTATCTGACCTCTCGTTCGATCGATCCAACGCATAGTTATGGACTTAACAATCGATATAATTGATCAATCGCTCATGACGCTGGAACAACTGCGCATCTTCGTCGCCGTGGCAGAACGCCTGCATATGACCCGTGCGGCCGAGTCGCTTCACCTGACGCAGTCGGCGGTGAGCGCGGCGGTCAGTGCGCTGGAGATGCGGCATGGCGCGCGGCTGTTCGACCGGGTGGGACGGGGCCTGGCGCTGAATGCGGCGGGGACGGCGTTTCTGCCGGAAGCCAAGGCGGTGCTGGCGCGGGCCGAGGCGGCCGAGCGGCTGCTGGACGAACTGGCGGGGCTGAAGCGCGGCTCGGTGCGGCTGTTCGCCAGCCAGACCATCGCCGCCTATTGGCTGCCGCCGCGCATGGCCGCCTTCGCCCAGAGCCATCCGGGCGTGGAGCTGCATCTGTCGATCGGCAACACCCATCGGGTCGTCGAGGCCGTGCTGGCGGGCGAGGCGGAGCTGGGCCTGATCGAGGGGGCCGAGGATGCGCCCCGTCTGGAGCGGACCCGCATCGGCGCCGACCGGCTGATCGTGGTGGCGGCGCCGGATCATCCGTTGGCCGGACGCGAGGCGGCGCTGGCGGCGGCGGACCTGAAAGCGCTGGACTGGGCCTTGCGCGAGGCGGGGTCGGGCACCCGCAGCGAATTCGAGGCGGCTCTGCCGCGCGGCATGGCCGCGTCGGACCTGAAGACGGCGCTGGTGCTGCCGTCCAATGAGGCGATCCTGACGGCGGTGGCGGCCAGCGGCGGCGCCGGCGGGGGGCTGGTCACCGCCATTTCGGAACTGGCGGCCCGGCCCCTGATCGAGGCGGGGCGGCTGGTCCGCCTGCCGCTGGATCTTCCCGAGCGGCCCTTCTATCGGCTGCGGCACCGCGAGCGCGGCGCCAGTCGGGCGGCGGAAGCCTTCGCCGCCGCCCTCTAGGCCGCCCTTAGACCTTGGCGGCGCGGCGACGCACCCAGGCGTAGAGGGCGTAGGTCAGGACGGCGAAGGCGATCAGACCGGCCCACATGGCGGGCCAGCCGCTGTCGGCCGGCAGCAGGGCGAAGGGCGCTTCGTTCTTGGCGCTGACGATCACGGCGGCGGTGAAGACGCCGAACAGGCTCTCGCCCACGATCAGGCCGGACGCCAGCAGCACGCCCATGCGGCGGGCCACGTCGGCGTAGCGGGTCGACTTGACCGCCCGGTCGTACAGCCAGCCGCAGACGGCGCCCACGACCAGCATGGTGGTGACGGCGGCCGGCAGATAGACGCCGATGCCCGCAGCCAGCGGCGGCAGCTTGATCTTGTCGTTCGTCGTGCGGCGCAGGACGACGTCGAGGATGATGACCAGAACGCCGACCACGGCGCCGACGCCGATCAGGTCCCAGCGCAGGTCGCCCGAGATGACGCCCTTGGCCAGGGCCGAGATCAGGGTGGCCTGAGGCGCGGCGAGCGTCTGCGACCCCTGCACGATGGCGGGCGGGCCGCCTTCGAAGCCGAAGGCCTGGTTCATCATGTCCAGCACGAAGGGGATGACCAGGGCGCCGGCGACGACGCCGACCAGCAGGGCCGTCTGCTGGCGCCACGGCGTAGCGTCGACCAGTTGGCCGGTCTTCAGATCCTGCAGGTTGTCGTTGGCGATGACGGCCACGGCGAAGACGATGGCGGTGACGATCAGGGCGAAGGCGATGACCGAAGGGTCAGCCGGCACGCCCGCCACGGCCAGGACGCCCAGCATCAGCAGGGAGGCGATGATGATGGCCAGGATGCCGACGCCCGACACAGGGCTGTTGGACGAGCCGATCAGCCCGGCCATGTAGCCGCAGATGGCCGCCACGGCGAAGCCGATGACCACGACATAGACCAGGCCGCCGATGATCAGCAGCGGGGCCGAACCGGCCAGGGCGGTGCCCTGGGCGACGACCGCCAGAAGCCCGGCGATGCCGACCAAGGCGGCGACCGACAGCAGGCCGACGATCTTGATGGGAATGTCCTGCTCGGTCAGCTCCAGCGTCTCGCCGTGGGCGCGGCGCGACTGGGCCGAGACGGCCGAGGCCAGGCCCGCGACCAGCGGCTTGGCCAGCTTGGCCAGGGTCCACAGGGCGGCCACGCCGATGACGCCGGCGCCGATGAAGCGGACTTCGCGCGCCCAGACGGTCATGGCCAGACCTTCGGCTCCGGCGTCGGCCGGGACGGAGGCGGCGACCGACGGCAGGCCGTGGGCGGCGGCCCAGGCCGCGAACTCGGGCGAGGTCAGGATGGGCACGAAGATCAGCCAGGCCAGAACCAGGCCGAACAGCTGCGTCAGGCCGACGGCCAGGCCGATCAGGTGACCGGCGCCCAGAAGGGCGAACTGCATCGAGAAGCCGACGCCGGTGGCCCCGCCGCCCAGGGCGGTCGGAAGGCGCAGGAAGGCGGCGGTTTCGGCGGCGAAGACCCGCGCGGCGGCCAGGAAGCCGAAGAAGGCCGAGGCGATCGCCCCGCCGATGACCACGAACAGGCCCGAACGGTTCTCGCGCACGGCCTCCTCGGTCTGTTCAGCGCCGGGCGAGCCGACCTTGAGCACCTCGGCGGCGGCGACGCCTTCGGGGTAGGGCAGGCCGCCCTGAACGACCAGGGTGCGGCGCAGGGGGATGGAGAAGGTCACCCCCAGCACGCCGCCGAGGATGCAGATCATCACCGATTCCCAGAACGGGAAGTCCATCCACCAGCCGATCATGACCAGGCCGGGCAGGACGAAGATGATCGAACTCATGGCGCCGCCGACCGAGGCCACGGTCTGCACGGTCATGTTTTCCCAGATGGTCGAACCGCGGAAGGCCCGCAGCAGGGCCATGGAGATGACCGCCGCCGGAATGGCCGAGGCGAAGGTCAGGCCGACCTTCAGACCCAGATAGGTGTTGGCCGCCGTGAAGACCGCCGCCAGCAGACAGCCCAGGATCAGGGCGCGGATAGTCAGTTCGATGCGTTTGCCGGTTCCGGCGGGCGTGTCCGTCATGCGGGGCTCTTTTTCCGTTGTTGCGCGGAGGTAAGCCCGAAAGCGGTCTCGTGACAACGGGGGCCGCGCATCGCGACGGCGCGGCGATGACGGGATGACACCTCGGAACGAATACGGCACAACGCCCGCCATGTTCGACCCTCGCCCGACCGACGCCGCCTTTCCGACCCTGGACGAGGCGCGGAAGCTGCTGGAGCGGGTCTGGGGCCATGCGGATTTTCGGGGCCTGCAGGCCGATGTGATCCAGGAGGTTCTGGCCGGACGCGACGTGATGGCCGTGCTGCCGACCGGCGGCGGCAAGAGCGTCTGCTATCAGGTGCCCGCCATCCTGCGGCCCGGCGTCGGCCTGGTCGTGTCGCCGCTGATCGCCCTGATGACCGATCAGGTCGAGGCGCTGAAACAGCAGGGGGTGGCCGCCGCGCGTCTGGATTCGGGCCTGACGATGGATGAGCGTTCGGCCGTGTGGCGGGCGGCGCGGGCGGGCGAGCTGGACCTGCTCTACGTCTCGCCTGAAGGGCTGGCGTCCGGCGCCATGCTGGACCGGCTGGCCGAACTGCCGATCAGTCTGATCGCCATCGACGAGGCGCACTGCGTGTCTCAGTGGGGCCATGACTTCCGGCCCGACTACCGCACCCTGGGTCGACTGGCCGAGATCTTCCCTGGCACGCCGCGCATCGCGGTGACGGCGACCGCCGACGCCCGCACGCGTGACGACATCCTGGCCTCGCTGCGGCTGGGCGAGGCGCGGGTCTTCGTCGACAGCTTCGCCCGGCCCAATCTTCAGCTGTCCGCCGAACGCAAGGTCAACGGCTCGCGCGCCCGCACCGACGCCGCCGTCATCGAACTGGTGCGCGAACGGCGCGGCAAGTCGGGCGTGGTCTATTGCGGCAGCCGCGACGGCTGCGAGCGGGTGGCCGACGCCCTGAGAGACGCCGGAAGCAACGCCATCGCCTATCACGCCGGTTTCGACGCCCGTGAGCGCGACCGGCGGCTGGAGCGTTTCCTGGCCGAGGACGGCGCCGTCATGGTCGCGACCATCGCCTTCGGCATGGGGGTGGACAAGCCGGACGTGCGCTTCGTCATCCACGCCGATCCGCCCGGTTCTCTGGAGGCCTATTGGCAGGAGATCGGCCGCGCGGGGCGGGACGGCGAACCGGCCGAGGGCATCACCCTTTACGGCCCGTCCGACATCGCCTGGTCCCTGCGCCGCCTTGAGGGGCGGCCGATGGCCGAGGAGGTCAAACAGGTCCAGACCCGCAAGGTGCGCCAGCTGTTCGCCATGCTGGACGGCGCGACCTGTCGGCCCCAGGCGGTGCGCCGCTATTTCGGCGAGCAGGACGCCCAGCCGTGCGGCGTCTGCGACATCTGCGGCGACCCGCCCGCCACCTTCGACGCCGTGGTGCCGGCGCAGAAGGCCCTGGCTGCGGTCCAGCGCCTGGGCGAACGCTTCGGCCGGACGCGCATCATCGATCACCTGCTGGGCAAGACCAAGGACGTCCAGCCGTGGGAGGCGGGGCTGTCGACCTGGGGCATCGGCGCCGACCTGTCGCTGGCCGCCTGGCGCGACGTGATCGACCATCTTTTGTTCGAAGGCCTGCTGGTCGAGGACCCCAATGACGGCAAGCCGATCATCCGATTAGGCGAGGCGCAGGCCGTGCGGGCCGTCTATCGCGGCGAGCGGCCGGTGCGGGTGCGTCAGGCGCCGATCCGGGCCGTGGCGCTGGACAAGCCGCGCCGCAACGCCGGGCGCAATCTGGCGGTCGAGGGGCTGGACGCCGACGTGCGCGCCCGCTTCGAAGCCCTGCGCGCCTGGCGCCGCGACCGCGCCGTCGAACAGCGCGTGCCGCCCTATGTCATCTTCCAGGACAAGACCCTGGTCGAGATCGCCCTCAACGAGCCGCATAGTCTCGACGCCCTCGGCCGCATCGCCGGCGTCGGCGCGGGCAAGCTGGAACGCTACGGCAAGGGCGTGCTGGAGGCCCTCGCCGCCGCAGCCTGATCGATCTTCCATGACCAAAGCGTAACTGGAAGCCCCCTCGTCGCCCTGTCATTTCTGATCCTGCATCCGGGAGGAAGAGCAGGCATGAAACGGTTTCTGACGACGGGCGTCGCCTGTCTGGCGATGATGGGCGCGACGCAGGCGCTGGCCCAGGATGCGCCTGCGGCCGAGGCGCCCCAGCCCATGCAGCAGCCGCGCGACTGGTCCGCGACCCTTGTCCGGGACGCGACCGCCCTGCACGACATCATGGTCGACAGCCATCCCGGCGTACACGATCCGCTCAACCCCGGATTCCGCGCCCGCCTCGATCAGGGGCTGGCGACGGCGCTGGATCGGGCCAGGACGACGACCGACGCGGGCGGTTGGTGGTGGGCGTTGCGCGCCTATGTCGCCAGCTTCGAGGACGGCCACGTCCAGATCAGCATGACCCAGAGAGACTTCGGCTTTCCGCTGCGCTGGCCCGGTTTCCTGACTGTCTATCGCGGCGACGATCAGGTGGTGGCGAACCGCGACGAAGCCGACGCCGCCGTCCCGCCTTTGGGCGCCCGACTGATCGACTGCGACGGTGTCGAGGCCGCGACCCTGGCCGAGCGGCGCATCGGCCAGTTCCGTGGCCGCTGGTTCCTGGAGGCGATCAAGACCCGTTTCGGCGACTGGATGTTCCTCAGCGCCGACAATCCCTGGCAAACTGAAATGAAGTCCTGTCGTTTCGAGGCCGACGGCGCGACCAGAACCTACGCCCTGAACTGGCGCGCCAGCCCCGACGATATGAATGATCGCCGCATGGCGCTGATGCCGGGCCGGCCGGGATTCGACCTGAAGCATTTCGACGACGGCGGCTTCTGGATCTCGACGCCCTCGTTCAACGGCGACCCCACCGGCGATATCTACGCTGAACTGACCGCCCTGATCGCCGATATGAAGGCCAAGCAGGAGGCCCTGCGACTGGCTCCCTATGTGGTGCTGGACCTGCGCGGCAACGGCGGGGGCTCGTCACACTGGAGCCAGCTGATGGCCCAGGTTTTGTGGGGCGACGACTGGATGGCCGCCCATCCGGAACCGGCCATCGAGGCCGTCGATGAAGGTCTATCGCGGCCGCGCGCGCGGCAACAACGAGCCGCAGCGCCCCCAGTATGTCATCGAGGGCGACATGGGCGACGACGCCGGGCTGCTGGCCTCGATCCGCAGGCTTCAGCCGAACTGAAGCCTCAGCGCAGGAAGCGGTCGACGGCCTGCTGGAACTGACGCGGTCGGTCGATCATGACCATGTGCTCGGCGCCCTCGATCCGCTCGAAGGTCGCCGGGCGGGGCAGGGAGCGGTAGCCGTCGCGGAACAGGCCGTCGACGTGGCTGCGCGGGCTGTCGGCGTCGGGGCTCCAGCCATAGACGACGGTGACCGGGGCCTGGATCAGCGGCAGGCGCGAGCGCAGGTCCACCGTCATCACTTCGTACAGGCCCTGAGCCAGGACGCGCCGGTCGCCGCCCTGCCACCCCAGGCCGTTGAACAGGCTGTCGGCCGCGCCGCCCAGCTCCAGTCCCAGGGAGGCGGCCTGGGTGCGCAGGGCCTGATCGCCCAGCAGCATCAGGCCCTGATAGGCCAGCCGCGCCAGAGGCTCGACATCGCCCACCGTCGAGCCGGGGCTGATCAGGGACGGGAAGAAGGGCGAGGCGTCCACGACCATGACCCGGCCGACGCGGGGCCCGCCCTCGGCCGCGACGCGCAGGGCCATCTGCCCGCCCATCGAATGGCCGATCAGGGCGGGCCGATCCAGACCCGCTTCATTGATGTAACGCAGGATCTCCGCCGCCGCCGGGCCGCCGATACGGCCTTCGGCGTTGCCCGCCGCCGCCAGCGGGCCGAAGCCGCGCACCGTGATCAGGTGCACCCGGTAGCGGTCCTGCAGCGCCGCCGCCGTGCGGCTCCAGACCGCCGAGGTCGAGGCCAGGCCGGGGATCAGCACCACGTCCGGCCCCTGACCCCGCGTTTCCACGACGATGCGCGAGGACTGAAAACCGGCAGGCGTCGCGGCGGGCGGGACGGTCGACGCGCGCGCCCATGCGGGCGCTGCGACGGCCGTCAGGCTCAGGAACAGGGCGGACAGGACAGCGGGATACCGGCTCATGGCGCCAGCCTGCCGTCAGATAGCGGCGAAACCTCGGCGACAGCCTGCGGTGAGGGCGGATTGAATTTCTTCGCGATCAGGAGTGAAATCACCCGATCTGGGGAGGTTCTCATGAAGAAATCCATCATCGTCCTGTCCGCCATCGCGGCGCTGACCGCATCGCCCGTCCTGGCCGAAAACTGGAACGTCATTTCCCGCAGCTCCGCCACCGCCTTCATGGTGGACGTCGATTCCATCGCCCAGGCTGGCGGCGTGACCAGCGCCCGGCTGGCCCGCGTGCCCGCCAAGGGCGGGCCGACCGATCTGTCGCACAGCATCGGGACCATCAGCTTCCGCTGCGCCGCCAACCAGTCGAAGGCGGGCGAAGAAGTCTATTACGGCCCGGACGGCGCCGAGCAGGAGCGGATCGACGACGGCTATGATTTCGAGCCGATCGCGCGCAATTCTCTGGACTCCTTCGTCAAGGAGATCGTCTGCGAGGACAAGCGCGGGACGGCGGCGTTCCCGACGATCCGCGCCTTTATCGAAGCCGGGCGCCCCGACTCGCGCTGACCATGAGGCGAGGCCCGGTCGGCTTGTCCGCCTGATCGCTTGGGGCTAAGGGCGGCCGGGCGTCGATGCGACGTCGCGTAACAGTATCGAGCCGTATCTTGCAGCCTTCATTTCCGGCGCTCGCCGACCCTCAGCAGGCCGCGCAGTTCGGCGTCGCCGATCCGGCGTCGGTGCGCCGTCTGCGTCACCTGGTTCAGGACCACGCCGAGGCCCTGGTGGCGGCCTTCTACGACGCGCTGCTGGCGCATGAGGAGGCGCGCGCCTTTCTGCACCATTCGGTGGTGCAGGAGCGGCTGAGCCCGTCTCTGCGTCGCTGGCTGATCGACCTGTTCGCGCCCGAGGCCGATGGCGACGAAGCCGGCTTCGTCGCGCGCCAGGTCAAGATCGGCGAGGTTCACGCCCGCATCAAGATTCCGATGCATCTGGTCATGGCGGGGGCGGCGGTGCTGAAGCGGCGGCTGGCGGAGGTGCTGGCGAGCGAGCCGGCCGCCTTTGACCTGTTGCGGCTGTCCGGCGAGCGCATCGACCACGCCCTGCGCCTGATGAGCCAGTCCTATGAAAAGGGGGCCAGCAATCGCGCGCGGCTGGACGAGGCCTATCGCCTCTTTTCGCTGGACCAGGACGTTAATTTCGAGCGTGAAAGCCAGCGCGCGGGCCTGATGGAATGGAGCCAGAAGACCCTGTTCCGCATCCTGGCCTCGGGCGGGGTGGACGGGGCGGGCGCCCTCAGCGCCTCGCCGTTCGGCCTGTGGATCCGGCACCGGGCCGACTTCCTGTTCGACGGCTCGCCGCATCTGGCGCGTCTGAACGAGGCGATGGAGCGCATCGATGTCGAACTGCTGCCCCGCTTCCTTCCCGGCGCCGCTCCGTCCGACCTGGCCGCCCCGCTGACGGCGCTGGAAGCGGCGGTGGACGAGGTCGCCTTCCTGCTGAACGAGATGTTTCAGGGGCTGGCGGGGATGGAGGGCGGACGCGATCCGCTGACGCGCGCCCTGAACCGGCGCTTCCTGTCGTCGATCCTGAGCCGAGAGATCGGTTTCGCCAACGCCAACCACACGCCGCTGTCGGTGCTGCTGCTCGACGTGGACCATTTCAAGCGGATCAACGACACCCACGGCCACCCGATCGGCGACGAGGTGCTGCGTCAGGTGGCCGAGGCCGTGACCGAGAACGTGCGGCCCAGCGACTTCGTCTTCCGTTACGGCGGCGAGGAATTCCTGGTCGTCCTGGTTGAAACCGATCTGCGTCAGGCCGTGATCATCGCCGAACGGATGCGTCAGGCCCTGGCGGCCAAGGCCGTCACGGCGTCGGGCCTGGCGCCCTTCCACGTCACCGTGTCCATCGGCGTCGCCGAACATGGCGGCCATCCGGATGAGAACTATCTGGTCAAACAGGCCGACGACGCCCTGTACCGCGCCAAGCAGAACGGCCGTAACCGGGTCGAGGTCGCCTAGTCGGGCGCTGCCCGGCGGCCTTCGCAGGCTGGACGAATAAGCGCTTCCGATCTCGAAAAACAGGGTTACTAATGCGTCCCGACGATCGGGGGACGGCATGCAGGAATTCGAGGCGCTCTTCGCCTTTTACGCTCTTCTGCTCGGGCTGGCGGTGGCCAATGTCGCGACGGCCTTCGCCGAAATGTACAAGGCACGCGGCCGGGTGAGGATCGGCTGGACGGTCCCTTTTCTGGGCGCCGTCGTACTGGCGGCCGCCTGCCAGCAGTGGCTGTCCCTGTTCCGCGCCCAGGCCGACATGAGGCTGGGGGCGGGCGAGCTTTTCATCTGTCTGGCGATGGCCCTGCCGTACATCTTCATCAGCCAGGTCATCCGGCCCCGCTATGATGAAGTCGCGTCGCTGGAGGCCTATTACGGCCAGCATCGTCGGGTGCTGGTCGGCGCCCTGCTGATCCCGGTGCTGGCGAGCAGCGTCGTCAATGTGATCTACACCGTGGCGGGGAAGGAAGAGATTCTGCCTGCGGTGCTCGGCTTTCTGATCTATCAGGGCGTGCGCTACGCCTGCATCATTCCGATGTTGATCTGGCCCGGCGTCGCGGTGCAGCGAACAGGACTGATCGTCCTGTTCGTCCACACGGTATTGATGATGTTCTAGCCGTCAGGCGTCGACGGCGGCGTCCAGGGCGTTTTCCTGAATGAACTCGCGGCGGGGCTCGACCACATCGCCCATCAGCTTGGCGAACAGGTCGTCGGCGTCGTCGCCGTGCTCGACCTTGACCTGCAGCAGGGTGCGGGCGTTGGCGTCCAGCGTCGTCTCCCACAGCTGTTCCGGGTTCATCTCGCCCAGACCCTTGTAGCGCTGGATGGCGATGCCCTTCTTGCCTGCGTCCAGCACGGCTGCCAGCAGGTCCAGCGGGCCGCGGATGGTCGTGGTCTTGTCCTTGCGGCGATAGACGGCCGGGGTGGCGAACAGGCCGTCAAAGGCGGCGGCGCGCTCGGCCAGGCGGCGGGCGTCCAGCGAACGGCCCAGCACCTCGTCCAGCACGATGGTTTCGCTGACGGCGCGGCGCACGCGCGAGAAGGCCACTCCGCCCTGGGCGGCCAGTTCGCCGCTCCACGGACCGTCGCCCTCTTCGGCGTAGAGGTTCAGCCGCTCGGCCGCGCGCGCGGCGCGGTCGGACAGTTCGCCGGTGCTCTCGTCGAACAGGCCCGCCAGGGCGCCCTGTTCGATGGCGAAGGCCGGGGCGCGGCTGGCCAGGCGGTCGACCAGGGCCTTGAACGCCTTGGCCTCGCGAACCAGTTCCTGCAGGTCCATGCTGGCGCGCACCTCGCCCGAGGCCAGTTCCAGCGTCGCCTCGGCGCTGCCTTCCTCGATCAGATAGGCGTCCATCTCCGCCTGATCCTTGATGTAGCGGTGCTGCTTGCCCTTGGAGACCTTATAGAGCGGCGGCTGGGCGATGTAGACGTGGCCCCGTTCGATCAGTTCCGGCATCTGACGATAGAAGAAGGTCAGCAGCAGGGTGCGGATGTGGGCGCCGTCGACGTCGGCGTCAGCCATCAGGATGATCTTGTGATAGCGCAGCTTGTCGGCGTCGAAGTCGTCGCGGCCGATGCCCGTGCCCAGCGCCAGGATCAGGGTGCCGATGGTGTCGGACGACAGCATCCGGTCGAACCGTGCGCGCTCGACGTTCAGGATCTTGCCGCGCAGGGGCAGGACGGCCTGGTTCTCGCGGTTGCGCGCCTGTTTGGCCGAGCCGCCGGCCGAGTCGCCCTCGACGATGAACAGTTCGGACTTGGCCGGATCGCGTTCCTGACAGTCGGCCAGCTTGCCGGGCAGGGAGCTGATCTCCAGCGCCGACTTGCGGCGGGTCAGGTCGCGCGCCTTGCGGGCGGCTTCACGCGCCGAGGCGGCCTCGATGATCTTGGAGACGACCAGCTTGGCCTCGACCGGATGTTCCTCGAACCAGGTCGACAGGCCTTCGGTGCACAGGCTTTCAACGGCCGGGCGGACCTCGGAGGAGACCAGCTTGTCCTTGGTCTGGCTGGAGAATTTCGGGTCCGGCACCTTGACCGACAGGACGCAGGTCAGGCCCTCGCGGGCGTCTTCGCCGGAGACGGAGACCTTCTCCTTCTTGGCCAGCCCCGAGCTTTCGATATAGGCGCCCATGACGCGCGTCAGGCTGGCCCGGAAGGCCGACAGGTGGGTGCCGCCGTCGCGCTGATTGATGTTGTTGGTGAAGCACAACATCGTCTCGTGGTATGAATCGTTCCACCACATGGCCAGGTCCAGCTCGATGCCGTCCTTCTGGCCGCGGATGACGATGACGTCCTTCAGGATCGGCGTCTTGGACTTGTCCAGGTGGCGCACGAAGGCTTCGACGCCGCCTTCATAGTGCAGCAGGATCTCCACCGGCTCGGGCCCGCGCTTGTCGCTCAGCTTGATGACCACGCCCGAGTTAAGGAAGGCCATTTCGCGCAGGCGGTGTTCCAGCGTCTTCAGGTCGAAGTCGATGTGGCTGAAGGTGTCGATCGACGGGTAGAAGGTGACCTCGGTGCCGGTCAGCAGACGGCCCTTGTCCTCGCGCATCGGCGCGTCGCCGATGACGGCCAGCGAGCGCACGGTGTCGCCGCGCTCGAAGCGTACGCTGTGCTTCTTGCCCTCGCGATAGATGACCAGTTCCAGCCAGTCCGACAGGGCGTTGACCACCGAGACGCCCACGCCGTGCAGGCCGCCCGACACCTTGTAGGAGTTCTGGTCGAACTTACCGCCGGCGTGCAGCTGGGTCATGATGACCTCTGCGGCCGAGATGCCTTCCTCGGCGTGGGTGGCCACCGGAATGCCGCGCCCGTTGTCGGTCACGGTGACCGAGCCGTCCTCGTTCAGGGTGACGGTGACCAGATCGGCGTGGCCGGCCAGGGCCTCGTCGATGGCGTTATCCACCACCTCATAGACCATGTGGTGCAGGCCCGAGCCGTCGTCCGTATCGCCGATATACATGCCGGGGCGCTTGCGCA
>KB291758.1:48364-57501 GCA_000318405.1 Brevundimonas diminuta 470-4
GCCGATATACATGCCGGGGCGCTTGCGCACCGCGTCCAGGCCTTTGAGAACCTTGATGGAATCGGCGCCGTACTCGGGCGAGGGAGCAGTCTGTTCGGTCATGAAAACGTCGGCTCAGGGTCCGCGGGCGGACAGGGAAGAGGCGACACGCAGGCCGCCCGTCTCAGGCGTGCAAATCAGCACGTCCCGAAGTCTCAGATATATAGGAAATTCGACGGGAAAAGCGAGCCTTTAAGCCCTATCCGGACAGCCCGCCGCCTTCCACCGCCACGAACTGCGCACGGCCCTCCAGCGCCGTGAACAGCGGTCGTTCCGTCCCGGTCATGAAGGCCTGAAGTTTCAGCGCCTCGATCTCGTCGAACAGGGCGGCGCGGCGGGCTTCGTCCAGATGGGCGGGGGCCTCGTCCAGCAGGAGGATCGGTTGGGCGGGCTGGTCCGCCAGGCGCGTCACCTGGGCCAGGATCAGGTTCAGCACCAGCGCCTTCTGCTCGCCCGACGAGCCTTCGGCGGCGGGCCGGTTCTTCTCGCGGTGCAGGGCGGTCAGGTCCGAGCGGTGCGGGCCGAACAGGCTGCGCCCGGCGGCGGCGTCGCGTGCGCGGGCGCGCATCAGGCCTTCGCCCAGCGCCTCGACGATGTCGGCTTCGTCCGCGCCTGCCGCCGCCATCTCTTCGGCCGGACCGGCCAGCCCCAGATCGGCCTGGGGGAAGGGGCGGTCGGCGCGGGCGTCGATCCCGGTTTGAAGTTCTTTCAGCGCAGAGGCGCGCGCCACGGCGGCGCGGGCGCCGCTCTCGGCCAGCCGGGCCTCCAGCGCGTCCAGCCACAGGGGATCGGCCGGGCGGGTCTCGTCGGTCAGCAGGCGCAGCCGCTCGCGCAGGGCCTTCTCATAGGTCGAGACGACAGCGGCGTGGTCAGGATGGGCGGCGAAAACCAGTCGGTCGAAGAAACGCAGCCGCTCGGCCCGGGCGTCGGAAAAAAGCCGGTCCTGCTCGGGCGTGGCCCAGACAGGGCGTAAATGATCCAGCAGCCGTCCCGGCGGCGCCGTCTCGCCATCGATGCGCACGATGCGTCGCGCCGAAGGGCCCATCGTCTGGACGCCGGTGCCGAGGCGAACCTCGTCGCCGTCCGGCCCTTCAAGCGTCGCCGCCACGGCCCAGGGCCGCCCGACCGCTTCGCCCGGCTCGCGCCGTCCCATCTCCGCCGCCGTCGCCCCGCGCAGCCCCTTGCCGGGGGTCAGCAGGCTGATGGCTTCCAGCAGATTGGTCTTGCCCGCCCCGTTCGGCCCATGCAGCACCACCGTCCCGCCGGAAACCGGCAGGGTCGCGCCCGCATAGGAGCGGAAGTCGGTAAGGGCGAGGGAGGTGATCATGCGTTCAGCAGCAGATACACCGAATTGACGGGCAGAGGCTGCATATGAAACCGCTCCCCCCGGCGGACGCCGGGGCCCAGTGAGAACGACATCTCTAGTGCTTTGGCCAAAGGACTGCATCCCGGCGTCCGCCGAGATGAGCGGTGTGGAGGCTCAGCACACATCAAAGCAGCGTAGGAAGCAGATCATCCCAAGCCGGGTTCATCCGCTCGATCAGATCGAGCTTCCATGCGCGGCGCCATTCCTTAATCTGGCGCTCACGACGGAAGGCCTCGTCGCGCGTGCCGTGGTGCTCATACCAGACCAGGCGAGAGACATCATATCTCGCCGTGAAACCGCCGCGCAGCTTCTCGCGATGCTCGACAACCCGCTTCAGCAGGTCGTCGGTCGATCCCGTGTAGAGGACGCCGTTGCGGCGACCGGCTAGGATGTAGGTGTAGAAAAACATTCAACCTCCCGGCGCGGCTCTCACTGGACCCCGGCGTCCGCCGGGGTGAGCGGTGTGGTTACACCCGCAGCGGCATCAGCACGTACTGGACGCCCACGTCGGCCGGGTCGAGCACCAGCGTCGGGCTGGCGGGATCGGCGAACTTGAAGTGGGCGGTCTCGCCGGTGATCTGGCCGGCGACGTCCAGCAGGTAGCGGGCGTTGAAGCCGATCTCGAACGGTTCGTCGGAATAGCCGATCTCGACTTCTTCTTCAGCCTGGCCGGCTTCCATGTTGCGGACGGTCAGCTTCACCCGGTCGTTGTCGAAGGCCAGCTTCACCGAGCGGCTCTTCTCGGCCGAGATGGTGGCGACGCGGTCGACGGCCTTGGCGAACAGGGCGTTGTCGATGTCGGCCTGCTTGTCGTTGCCCTTGGGAATGACGCGCAGGTAGTCGGGGAAGGCGCCGTCGATGACCTTGGAGGTCAGGCTGGCCTCGCCGAACTCGAACCGGATCTTCTGGGCCGAGACCTGGACCTCGACCGGGCCTGCGCCGTCGTCTAGCAGGCGGCGGACCTGATCGACGGTCTTGCGCGGCACGATGACGCCGGGGCCGCCCGCCGCGCCTTCCGGCGCCGGGGTTTCGGCCAGGGCCAGGCGGTGACCGTCGGTGGCCACTGCGCGCAGCAGCGGAATGCCGCCGTCGGCCACGGTGTGCAGATAAAGGCCGTTCAGATAGTAGCGCGTCTCTTCGGTCGAAACGGCGAAGCGAGTCTTGTCGATCAGGCGCGCCAGATCTTCCTTGGGCAGGGTGTAGCGCGCGCCCGAAGCCTCGGTCGACATGACCGGGAAGTCGCCCGCCGGCAGCACCGGCAGGTTGAAGCGCGAACGGCCCGCCGCCACCACCAGGCGCGGATCGTCGCCCGAATAGGTCAGCGACACCTCGGCGCCGTCCGGCAGCTTGCGCACGATTTCATAAAGGGTGTGGGCCGGGGCCGTGATCTGGCCCTCGACGTTCACCTGGGCCTCGGCCTCGTCGACCATCTCCATGTCCAGGTCGGTGGCGGCGAACGACAGGCGGTCGCGCCCGGCGCTCAGCAACACGTTGGACAGGATCGGAATGGTGTTGCGACGCTCGACCACGCTCTGGACGTGCCCCAGGGCCCGAAGAAGCGCGGAACGTTCGATGGTCAGCTGCATATGGTCTCGCCCGGTCGCGGCCCTGTCGAAGCAGCGCCGCCGTAAATATGGGCGGGAACACTAGCGCATTGAGCGAAAGGGGCAACGGGCAGAGGCGTCTGCGCGCCGTCTGCCCCCGATTTCCACAGGGCGGGCGCTCCTAAAATCCGCTCATCCCGGCGAAGGCCGGGATCCAGATGCAGGCTTGAGGCTGGCTGTAACGGGCGCACCCGAGCCGTGGCGGCAGATGTCGCGTCTTGCAATCTGGGTCCCGGCCTTCGCCGGGATGAGCGGGGAGGGAAGGCGTTACCCGCGCAGTTTGCGCGTCAGGGCTTCCACATCGCGGGCGATCTGGTCGTCCTTGGGCATCAGTTCTTCGATCTTGCGGACCCCGTGCAGGACGGTGGTGTGGTCGCGCCCGCCGAAGCGGCGGCCGATGTCGGGATAGGACCGCGTCGTGTGCTGCTTGCACAGATACATGGCGATCTGACGCGGGCGGGCGATGGCGCGGGTGCGGCGCTCGCTCAGCAGGTCGGCCTGTTTCAGGTTGAAGTGCTCGGCCACCGTCTTCTGGATCTCGTCGACGGTGATGCGGCGCTCGGGACCCGTGCGCAGGGCGGCGCCCAGCAGGGTCTGGACTTCCTCGACGGTCAGGGCCGACAGGCGGCTTCCGGCGACGGCGGCCAGGGTGTTCACGGCGCCTTCCAGTTCGCGCATCGAGCCGGGGGTGCGGTCCACCAGATGTTCCAGCACATCAGCGCGGGCCTCGCCCGACACGACGCCCAGCTTGCCCAGGGCGTTCAGGCGCGACTGGGCGACGGCGACCTTCAGGTCGCGATCGGCCGCCTCGACCGGGCAGGTCAGGCCTGCGGCCAGGTGGCTGCGCAGGCGCGGCTCGACATCGGTCAGGGCCACCGGCGCGCGGTCGGCCGACAGGACGATGCGTTTGCCGTCCTCGATCAGGGCCGTGAGGGTGTTCAGCAGCTCTTCCTGGGTGCTGGTCTTGCCGCCCACGAACTGGACGTCGTCCAGCAGCAGCATGTCGGCCGAGCGCAGGGATTCCTTGAAGGCGGCGGTCGAGCGGTCCTGCATGGCGCGCACGAAGGTCGACAGGAAGCGTTCGGCGGTCAGATAGACCACCTTGGCGTCGGGGCGCAGGCGCTGCGCCTCCCAGGCGATGGCGTTCAGCAGGTGGGTCTTGCCGTAGCCGTAGGGGCCGCAGAAGAAGACGGGGTTGAAGTGGCCGTCGGCCCAGGACGCCACCTGCTTGGCGATGGCCAGGGCGAAGGCGTTGCCGTGACCCTCGACGAAGCTGTCGAAGGTCAGGCGCTCCTGCAGGCCCGCGGCGCGCACGGCGCGCGCGCCGTCGGTGGCGGGGGCGAAGGCGGGGGCGAAAGCCGGGGCCGAAGGGGCGGCGGCAGGCGCGGAACTGATCGAGGACAGACGCGGGGCTTCACGCGATGCCGAGGCCGGGGGCACGGAGCCCATTTCGGCGCGGCAGCGGACTTCCAGACGGCGCGACAGGCCGTCCAGGCCCAGCCACAGCTCGTTCATCCGGCGCAGGGCGTTCTTGCGCACCCAGTCGCGCGCATAGGCGGTCGGGGTCACCAGGATCAGATTGCCCTGAGAATCCACGCGCACCGCCGAAGGCGCGATATAGCTGCTGAAGGGTCCGTCGCCGATCTCGGCCTTCAGGCGGTCCGCCGCCTCGGTCCAGATACGGTTGGGATCCGTCATACCCGCCATCGCCACGCCCCCGATCATGAAGAACACCCGCCACAAGAGTTATCACCGACGAACGCCCTTCGAGACGCAGGTCCGGGGACGACTTCTCTCGTCTCGCGAAGCCGGGCTTCGCAAGCGGGGTCGTACTCACAGACAGACATCTCGCGCCGGGGGAAACCATTGATTTCCCTCGTCTTCATCCAGAAAGGACCGAAGTGCGTTACCCCCTCAACTTACCCCCGGAACGGCGGAGATCAACGCTGATTCGAGTCGAGATTCGCACTTAAATTGATTGACTCCGGCAAACCTCGGCAGGGCTTAGGAAAATGGCGATTTCGCCTCAATCAATAACCGGAATCGGCAAGCGTAAGTTAGAAGCAGACAGCAAGACGGCGAGGGAGCTTGCGCTTCCTCGCCGTTGAAATTCTTGCATTCTTTTACGAAACGCCGGTTAAGGGCCTTCCGTAGCCGTCGCATTGCGTCGTTTGACGAAGCCGTGAAGGCCCGTCCGAACGCCCCTGCGAAATCAGGCGGCCGACAGCTTCTTCAGCTGGGCGGCCAGACGGCTGACCTTGCGCGAGCCGGTGTTCTTGTGAACCACGCCCTTGGACACGGCGCGCATCAGTTCCGACTGGGCGGTGATGAACGCAGCCTTGGCGGTTTCCACGTCGCCGCCCGTGACGGCTTCCTGGAACTTGCGCAGGTAGGTGCGAACGCGGGTACGGCGGGCCTTGTTCACTTCGGTCCGCGCTTCGATCTTGCGGATCGCCTTGCGGGCGCCTGCATTGTTGGCCATCGGGTAAAAACCTTCGAACGAAAACGCCGTAAACCACACGTCCACGGCGAGAAAATCTCAAGAGCGGGCGGCTATAGCGGAAAGCCCCCGAACGGTCAACGCGATCCGGGGGGAATTGAGTCGGGGCCGGGGTTTGCGCCTCGTTTCATCCGGCCCCGACATGGATTCAGCGGCCGGTGAAGGCGGGCTTCCGCTTCTCGACGAAGGCGGCCATGCCCTCCTTCTGGTCGTCGAAGGCGAACAGGGAGTGGAACAGGCGGCGCTCGAACACCACCCCTTGCGCCAGCGTCGTCTCGAAAGCGGCGTTGACCAGCTCCTTGTTGGCCATGACGGCCAGGATCGACTGGCCAGCGATCTTGGCGGCGGCGGCGCGGGCCTCGTCCAGCAGGGCGTCGGAGGCGACGACGCGGGACACCAGACCCGAGCGTTCGGCTTCCGCTGCGTCCATCATCCGGCCGGTCAGGCACATGTCCATCGCCTTGGCCTTGCCCACGGCGCGGGTCAGGCGCTGAGAGCCGCCGATGCCGGGCGCCACGCCCAGGTTGATCTCGGGCTGGCCGAACTTGGCCGTCTCCGAGGCGATGATGAAGTCGCACAGCATGGCCAGTTCGCAGCCGCCGCCCAGGGCATAGCCCGACACCGCCGCGATGATCGGCTTGCGGAAGTTCGCCACCCGGTCGTGGGCGCGGGCGAAGAAGTTGCCGCGATACATGTCGGCATAGGCCTGGTCCGCCATCTCCTTGATGTCGGCGCCCGCCGCGAAGGCCTTGGCTGAGCCGGTCAGGACGATGCAGCGCACGCTGTCGTCATCGGCCACGCTTTCCAGGAAGTCGCCCAGTTCACCGGTCAGGGTGGTGTTCAGCGCATTCAGCGCCTCGGGCCGGTTCAGGGTGACGACCGCATAGCCGTCCGCGTGGCGTTCGATCAGCAGGGTGGAATAGGCGTCGGCCATCAGGCGCTCCTCTCAACTCGTTCGGAGCAGGTCTAGCGCCTCGGGCCGCTCACAGGAACACCCCTCACCCCTTCTGGCAAACCGGGCAGAAGAAGGTCGAGCGGCCGCCCTGCACGATGCGCTTCACCACGCCGCGACAGCCCTCGGTGCGGCACGGCTCATGCTCGCGGCCATAGACGTCGAAGCGGTGCTGGAAATAGCCCTGGCCGCCCTCGACGTTGGCGAAGTCCTTCAGGGTCGAGCCGCCCGCCGCGATGGCGTCGTGCAGGACGTTGCGGACCTCGACCGCCAGTCGCTCCAGCCGGGGGCGGCTGACCTTGCCTGCCGCCGTCAGGGGCGAGATGCGCGCCCTGTACAGGGCCTCGCACACGTAGATGTTGCCTAGCCCCGCCACTATGCTCTGGTCCAGCAGGCTGACCTTGATGTTCTGCGCCTTGCCCGCAAAGGCCTCGGCCAGATGGGCGCCCGAGAAGGTGTTGCCCAGCGGCTCCGGTCCCAGTTTGGCGAACCAGGCGTGACCCTCGACCGCCTCGGTCGGGATCAGGCCCATGAAGCCGAAGCGCCGCGCATCGGCGTAGCCCAGTCGCGTCAGCACGCCGTCCCGGTCGGCCGTCAGGCTCATATGTTCATGCTTGCCGATGACGGGCGCGTCCGTCTCGAACACGCCGGGGGCGACCCCTTCCAGGGTAAAGCGGCCGGTCATCCCCAGGTGCGTGATCCAGGTCTCGCCGGTCGACAGGGGGAACAGCAGATACTTGGCCCGCCGATCCAGCCGCAGCACCGTCGCCCCGTCCAGCCGCTCGACGAAGCGTTCGGGAAAGGGAAAGCGCAGGTCCGGCCGGTTCTGGCGCGGCGCGCTCAGGCGGGCGCCCTCCAGCACGGGCTGAAGGCCGCGACGGACGGTTTCGACTTCGGGTAATTCAGGCATGGACGACAGCTTAGGCGCGGGCGGCTTCTCGGGCGAGGGGGGAAGGGATTATAGGCGGGGGATGACCATGCTTCTCTACGGCCGCCCGCCCGTCGTGTTCGATCCGCCCGCGACGGCGACCCAGACCTCGCCCCTGATCCCCGGCTCGACGGCGCTGGAGACGGTCGCGCCCGGATCGGCCGACGGGGTGATGCTCTACGCCCCGCCCGGCGCGGTGGAGCGGCGCTATACGCTGGCCCTGGCGTTGAAGGCCTTGAAGCCCGGCGGGCGGCTGGACGTCATGGCGCCCAAGGACAAGGGCGGCTCGCGGCTGGGCAAGGAGCTGAAAGGCTTCGGGCTTGAGGTCGCCGAGACGGCCAAGGCCCATCACCGCCGCTGCATCGTCATCCGCCCCGAGACGGTCGAGGGGCTGGAGGCCGCCATCGAAGCGGGCGCGCCGCGCATGGTTCCGGGGCTGGAGGCGTGGTCTCAGCCGGGCGTCTTCGCCTGGGACCGGATCGATCCGGGCACGGCGCTCCTGGCGCAGGTGCTGCCGCCGCTGAAGGGGGCGGGCGCCGATCTGGGCTGCGGCTTCGGGGCGCTGTCGACGGTGGTGCTGCGCGCGCCCGCCGTGACGGCCCTGCGGCTGGTCGACATCGACCGCCGCGCGGTCGAGGCGGCGAAGCGCAACGTCGAGGATGCGCGCGCCAGCTTCGACTGGGCCGATGTGCGGACGCTGGAGGCGGCGGGCGATCTGGACTTCATCGTCAGCAATCCGCCTTTCCACGACGGCGGCGCCGAGGACCGGCGGCTGGGGCAGGCCTTCATCCGCAAGGCGGCCGAGATGCTGAGGAAGGGCGGGACCGCCTGGATCGTCGCTAACCGCCACCTGCCCTATGAGGCTGAACTGGACGCCGCCTTCAAACGGGTGCGGATGGTCGTTGATCAGGGCGGCTATAAGATTTTCGAGGCGGTGAAATGAACCCGCCCTCAAGCAGCCCGAAGGGCGTTAGGGCATGAGCAAGAAGATTCCTACGTCCCGCGTGGACAAGCTGCTGGGCTCGATGGGCTACGGGTCGCGGGCTGAGATGGCGCGGCTGGGCAAGGCGGGCGGTATCGTGCTGGACGGCGCCGATCTGACCGACGTGTCGAAGCGCATTCCGGTGACGCCCGATCTGCCGACGCGCATGGAGATCGACGGCGAGCCGCTGGACCCCGTGCCGGGTCTCGTCATCCTTTTGAACAAGCCGCTGGGCATGACCTGTTCGCACAAGGAGGACGGGGCGCTGGTCTATGACGTCCTGCCCGACCGCTGGCGGCGGCGCGACCCGGCGATCTCGACCATCGGGCGGCTGGACAAGCAGACGAGCGGCCTGCTGCTGCTGACCGACGACGGCGACCTGCTGCACCGGGTGATCAGCCCCAAGCGCCATGTGGCCAAGGTCTATCGCGCGACGCTGGCGCGGCCGCTCAACGGGACGGAGGGGGCGCTGTTCGCCTCGGGCGAACTGGTGCTGGAGGGCGAGGACAAGCCGCTGGCGCCCGCCGTGCTGGAGGTCATCTCGCCGACCGAGGCGCGGCTGACGGTGACGGAGGGCCGCTATCATCAGGTGCGCCGCATGTTCGCGGCGGCGGGCAATCACGTCGAGGCGTTGCACCGCGAACGGCTGGGCGGGCTGGCGCTGCCCGATGAGCTGGCGCCGGGTGCTTGGCGGCTGCTGAACGAGGATGAGATCGCCTCGATCTTCGCGGCTTAAAATTCCGCTCATCCCGGCGGACGCCGGGAC
>KB291758.1:57521-67916 GCA_000318405.1 Brevundimonas diminuta 470-4
CAAAGCACTGGGCCCCGGCGTCCGCCGGGTGAGCGGGAAGAAAAGGGCGTGCTTGACCTCCTTCCCACAGTCGCGCACCTGCCTCTCATGACACTCACCAAGATCTGCGGCCTGACGACGCCGGATACGCTGGATGCGGCGCTGGGCGGCGGGGCGGCCTTTGTCGGGGCGGTGGTGTTTCCCAAGAGCCCGCGTCACATTCCGCCGCTGCACGCCGCGACCCTGTTCGATCGGGCGCGCGGAAAAGCGAAGGTGGTCGCCGTTCTGGTCGACCCCGACGACGCCCTGCTCAGCGAGGTCGCCCTGATCCTGCGGCCCGACCTGATCCAGCTGCACGGCCATGAGACGCCGCAGCGCGCGGCCGAGGTGCGGCGGCTCACGGGGGCGGGGATCATCAAGGCCCTGCCGATCCGGGATGAGGCGGACTTCGCCAACGTCGCCGACTGGACCGGCGTCGCCGATCACCTGCTGTTCGACGCCAAGCCGCCGAAAGGGGCCGATCTGCCCGGCGGGGTGGGGGCCTCGTTCGACTGGAGGCTGATGCAGAACCGGGCGCTTCCCGCAAACTGGTTCCTCGCGGGCGGGCTGGACCCGCAAAATGTTGCTGATGCAGTGCGGATTTCCGGGGCGCCGATGGTCGATGTCTCCTCTGGCGTTGAAAGCGCGCCGGGTGTTAAGGACCGGGCCCTGATCAAAGCTTTTCTGGACGCCGCCTTGCGGTCCTGATTTCGTCGCCTTCCTCCCTGAAGACTTTCGTTGTGCCCCAGACTGTGAACGCTCTTTCGAATTCCTACGCCTGGCCGGACGCCGAAGGGCGCTTCGGCCCCTATGGCGGCCGCTTCGTGCCCGAGACGCTGATGCCGCTGATCCACGAGTTGGACGCGGCCTATAAGGCGGCCAAGGCGGACCCAAGCTTCCAGGCCGAACTGGACAGCTATCTGGAGCATTACGTCGGCCGCGCCAGCCCGCTCTATTTCGCCGAGCGGCTGACCGAGCATTTCGGCGGCGCCAAGATCTGGCTGAAGCGCGAGGACCTGAATCACACGGGCGCGCACAAGATCAACAACTGCATGGGCCAGATCCTGCTGGCCCGCCGCATGGGCAAGACGCGCATCATCGCCGAGACCGGCGCCGGTCAGCACGGGGTCGCCTCGGCCACCGTCTGCGCCCGCTTCGGCCTGCCCTGCACCGTCTACATGGGCGCCGTCGACGTGGCCCGGCAGCAGCCGAACGTGTTCCGCATGAAGCTGCTGGGCGCCGAGGTCTCGGCGGTGACGGCGGGGGCGGCGACGCTGAAGGACGCCATGAACGAGGCGATGCGCGACTGGGTCACCAATGTCGCCGACACCTATTACATCATCGGTACGGCGGCGGGCCCGGCGCCCTATCCGGCCATGGTGCGCGACTTCCAGTCGGTGATCGGCAAGGAGATCAAGGCGCAGGCCCAGCGCCAGATCGGCCGCCTGCCCGACGCGGTCATGGCCTGCATCGGCGGCGGATCGAACGCCATCGGCGCCATGCACCCCTTCATTCAGGACGAGGGCGTGCGTCTGATCGGGGTGGAGGCGGCGGGCCTCGGCCTGGACACGCCTGACCACGCCGCCAGCCTGAAAGGCGGGCGCTCGGGCGTGCTGCACGGCAACCGCACCTATCTGCTGCAGGACGCCGACGGCCAGATTCTGGAGGGCCACTCCATCTCGGCGGGCCTCGACTATCCGGGCATCGGACCGGAACACGCCTGGCTGCACGATCTGGGTCGCGGCGAATATCTGTCGGCCACCGACGACGAGGCGCTGGAAGCGTTCCAGACCCTGTGCAAACTGGAAGGCATCATCCCGGCGCTGGAGTCGTCGCACGCCCTGGCGCGCGCCGGCGAGGTGGCCCGGGAACTCGGCAAGGGGGGCGATCTGGTCATCGTCCTGTCCGGCCGGGGCGACAAGGACATTAACACCGTGGCTCAACACCTGGGCGTGGAGTTGTAATGATGAAGACCCTGCTGATCGCCGCCGTTCTGGCGGCCGCTTCCCCCAGCCTGACCCTGGCGCAGAACACCGCTGCGCCCGCCCCCCAGGCGCCGGTGCAGACGGCGCCGACCGTCCCGCCCGGCCCGGCGGCGACGGGAATGCCGGTGCTGCCTCCGGCGACCGAGGCGGCCGACTGCGGCGGCCTGCTGCGCAGCCCCGCCTTCTGCGTGACGGCGCAGCTGGATCAGATCGGCGCCCTGGCCGACGCCTATTCGGAACATCTGGCCTCGCTCAACTGGCTGGCGGCCGACGGCGACGACAACCGCGTCATCTTCGTGCGGCGCCGCGAGGGCGGCGGCTGCGACGGCCTGCAGATGATCGCCTTCTACGACGAGAGCAAACCGGCCGAGGCGACCGCGCCGGGCTATCTGGGCTTCGCCGTCATTCCGGGCGACGTCTGCACCTCGGGCCCGGCTTCCCCGGCTGCGGGAACCCTGCCGCAATGACGACCGCCCGCATCGACGCCCGTTTCGCCAGGCTGAAGGCTGAGAACCGGGCCGGTTTCGTTCCCTATGTCATGACCGGCGACCCCAGCCGGGACGAGGCGCTGGAGATCCTGAAGGGCCTGCCCGCCGCCGGGGCCGATCTGATCGAACTGGGCCTGGCCTTTTCCGACCCGATGGCCGAGGGGCCGCCGATCCAGCGCGCCGCCCTGCGCGGGCTGAAGGCGGGGATGACCCTGCGCGGCACGCTCGATCTGGTGGCCGATTTCCGCAAGGGCGATCAGGACACGCCGCTGATCCTGATGGGCTATCTGAATCCGGTGGAATCCTACGGCTATGAGGCCTTCGCCCGCGATGCGGCCGAGGCCGGGGTGGACGGCATCATCGTCGTCGACTGCCCGCCGGAAGAGGCCGGGCCGCTGTCCGCCGCCCTGGACGCGGCCGAGGTTTCGCTGATCCGGCTGGCCACGCCGACGTCCGACGACGAGCGTCTGAAGGTGTTGGCCGGGGGCGCCTCGGGCTTCGTCTACTATGTCTCCGTCGCCGGGGTGACAGGGGTGAAGGAGGCTGTCGCCGCCGAGGTGGCGCCCGCGGTCGAGCGTGTGCGTCGCGCCTCCGGCCTGCCTGTCGCCGTCGGCTTCGGCGTCCGCACGCCCGAACGCGCCGCCGAGATCGCCCGCGTCGCCGACGCCGTCGTCGCCGGTTCGGTTTTCGTGAACGAAGTCGCCGCCGCTCTGGAGGCGAACGAACCGGCTGTCCCGCGCGTTCTGGCCAAGGTGAAGGCGCTGGCCGATGCGGTGAAAACCGCGCGGGCGAATGCGCCCCAAAATAGTGCTTTCCTCGCGGAAACCGTCTAAAGGCCCGCCCATGGTCGATAAAAATCCCGAGAATAAGCCGCGCGGCGGCTGGCTGTCGCGTTTCGCGCCGGGCGTGCGCAAGATTGTCAGCCCGCGCGACACCCCCGACAATCTGTGGGTCAAGGACCCCGACACGGGCGAGATGCTGTTCCGCTCGGACCTGGAGGCGGCCCTGTGGGTCACGCCGTCGGGCCGTCACATGCGGATCAATGCGCCGACGCGTCTGAAGGCCACCTTCGACGACGGCCTGTATGAGGCCATCGACACGCCCGACGTGCCCGAGGACCCGCTGAAGTTCTCGGACGGCAAGCCCTATCGCGACCGCCTGTCGGCAGCGCGCAAGGCGGCGGGCCGCAAGGACACCATGGCCATCGGCTATGGCCGCATCGGCGGCGCCCCCGCCGTGGTCATCGTTCAGGACTTCACCTTCATGGGCGGGTCGCTGGGCATGGCGGCGGGCGAGGCCTTCATCGCCGCTGCGCGCGAGGCGGTGAAGCGCAATGTTCCCCTGGTCTGCTACACCGCCGCCGGCGGGGCGCGGATGCAGGAAGGCGCCCTCAGCCTGATGCAGATGGCCCGCACCACCCTGGCCGTTCAGGAAGTGAAGGCGGCCAAGCTGCCCTACGTGGTGGTGCTGACCGACCCGACGACGGGCGGGGTCACCGCCTCCTACGCCATGCTGGGCGACGTCCACCTGGCCGAGCCGGGCGCCCTGATCGGCTTCGCCGGTCCGCGCGTGATCGAGACGACCATCCGCGAGAAACTGCCGCCGGGCTTCCAGCGCGCCGAATACCTCAAGGACAAGGGCATGGTGGACAAGGTGGTGTCGCGCGGCGACCTGCCGACCACGCTGGGCCTGATCCTGTCCATGCTGATGAGCGGCTCCGCCCAGAAGAAGGCTGCCTAACCGCAGGCTCTTTTCATGGACCCGATTTCGGAACGCCTGCGCGCCCGGCATCCCCAGCGCATCGACCTGTCGCTGGATCGGATGCGGGCCCTGTGCGAGGCGCTCGGGAATCCGCAGGACAGGTTGCCGCCGGTGGTCCATGTCGCCGGCACCAACGGCAAGGGCTCGACCGTCGCCCTGATCCGCGCCATCGCCGAGGCGGCGGGCCTGCGCGTCCACGCCTATACTTCGCCGCATCTGGTGCGCTTTAACGAGCGTATCCGGCTGGCCGGGACGCTGATCGAGGACGAGGCCCTGAACGCCATCCTCGACCGGGTCGAGGCGGCGATGGCTGAAACAGGCGGCGAAGCCACGGTGTTCGAAAGCACCACGGCGGCGGGCTTCCTGGCCATGAGCGAGACCCCCGCCGATCTGGCCGTTATCGAGGTCGGCCTCGGCGGATCGCTGGACGCCACCAACGTCATCGCCCGGCCCCTGCTCAGCGTCATCACGCCCGTCGATCTGGACCACGCTGAGTTTCTGGGTACGACCATAGAGGGCGTGGCGGGCGAGAAGGCGGGCATATTGAAAGCAGGCGCGCGCGGCGTCGTGGCGCGTCAATCCGAGGCGGCCATGGCCGTGATCGAGCGCCGCGCGGCCGAAGTCGGTTCGCCCCTGACCGTCATGGGGGTCGACTTCGACGCCTGGGCCGAGCGCGGGGGCCTCGTCTATCAGGATCAGGAGCGGTTCCTCGATCTGCCCGCGCCCGCCCTGTCCGGCGCGCACCAGTTCGACAATGCCGGCGTGGCCATCGCCGCCGCGCTGGAGCTGGACCTGCCCGAAGCGGCCATCGCCGAGGGACTGAAGGCCGTGCGCTGGCCCGCGCGGATGCAGCGGCTGACGGCCGGCCCCTATGCCGACAAGGCCCAAAAGGCGGACGCCGAACTGTGGCTGGACGGCGGGCACAACCCCCACGCCGCCCGCGCCCTGGCCCGCGCCCTGTCCGACCGTCAGGCCCGCGCGCCGCGCCCCACGGCCCTGATCGTCGGCATGCTGGCCAACAAGGACGCTGGAGGCTTCTTCGAGGCGCTGAAAGGCATCGACGCCCAGGTCTTCACTGTCGGTTTCGACGGCGCGGCCGCCGAGCCGGAGGCCTTGGCCGCCGTCGCGCAGGGACGCGGCTTCGGCGCCATGGCGGTTGAATCGGTGGACGCCGCGTTGGACCGCGCCCTGGCCCTGGGCGCCGGGCGGGTGGTCATTTGCGGCTCGCTGTATCTGGCGGGCGAAGTGCTGGGCGCCAGCCGCGAGACCTGGCCGCAATAGGCTCTTGCAGGGCGGGCATGGAAAAGGCGGCGCCTTTCGCAAAGCGCCGCCCCACCCGGTTTCGGCCTGACGACCTCAACACCTCCCTTAAACGGGAGGGAGAATTCTTAGTCCGCCTTCACGCCGGCTTCGGCCAGCCATTCGACGATCTTGCCCTTGGGCATGGCGCCGACCTTCATCGAGGTCATCTGGCCGTCCTTGAACAGCATCAGGGTCGGGATGCCCTTCACGCCCATCTTGGACGGGACCATGGGGCTGTCGTCGATGTTGACCTTGGCGACCGTGACCTTGCCCGCCAGTTCGTCGGCGATCTGCTCCAGCGCCGGGCCGATCTGCTTGCAGGGGCCGCACCACTCGGCCCAGAAGTCCACCAGGACGGGGGTCGAGGATTTCAGGACGTCGGCGTCGAAGCTGTCGTCGGTGACTTTCACAGTCGCCATGAATGGTCTCCTTAAGAGCGCTATCGCTCGCCGCGCGGCGGCTCGCTGCTTGAGCGCCTTTGTTGGTGCGCTATCGCTCGCCGCACGGCGGCTTGCTGCATGAGCGCGGATTGTTTCGCGCCGGACGGTCCGACGTTCAGGCACAGATGTGGGTGCGAATCCCGCACAAATCAACGCGCATTTTCGAGAGCGGCGTCCATCAGGCGTTGCGGGACCGCCATCAGCTTCGGCCCGTCGGTCCAGACCAGGGCCGCCTCGACCGCGCGGTCGGGATAGAGGCGGCGCAGGACGGCGGCGTAGATGGCCATCTGCAGAATATAGGCCGGATCGGCGCCCTCGACGTCGTCGGGCGCCGGGCGGTTGGACTTGAAGTCGACCACTAATACGCGTTGTGGAGTGACCACCAGCCGGTCGATGCGGCCCGAGATCGACACGCCGGACGGCAGGTCGGGCGCGGTCCCGGTCAGGGCGACCTCGGCGCGGCTGCCCGGGCCGAAGACGGGGGCGAAGCGGGCGTCGTCCAGCACGCCGAAGGCGGCGGCGATCATCTCGGCGCGCTGGTCCTCGGTCAAGTCGCGCTCGCGGGCCAGCATCCGTTGTGCGGCGTCGGGGCGGTCGGACGACGGCAGGTCCGGCAGGCGCTCCAGCAGGCGGTGGATCAGGTCGCCGCGCCGGAACCGGCCCAGCCCGGCGCCGGGGCCTTCGCCGCGCGCCAGCGGGGACGGGGCGGGAATGCGCTTCTGCTCCTGCATCTGCGAGGGCGAGGCGAAGCGGGCGGCGGCCTCACGTGGCGGGTTGGTCCGCGCCCAGGCGGGGGCCTCGGGCCGGATTGCAGCCGTGGCGACGGCGGCGGGTAGGCTGTCGGGATCGGCGCCGTAGCGGCGGACGCCGCCGTCCAGTTCGCGCACCTGATCGCCCAGCCGGTTGAAAGTCTCCTCGATCACCGACCACCAGTCCCCGGCCTCGGGCGCGCGCTTGGAGCCGCGTCCCATGACGATCACCCGATCGCGCGCGCGGGTCAGGGCGACGTAGAGCAGGCGCAGGGATTCATCGCCCACCCGCGCCTCGCGCGCCGCGCGGGCGTCGGCCGAGGCGGGGCAGTCCTCCTTGGACGAGCCAGGGCACATCAGCCAGGCCTCGGCGCCGTCCTCCAGCGGGACGGGCATCAACGACGGCCCCTGCGCCTTCGCCTTCATCGTCGTGTCGGGCAGGATGACGACTGGCGCCTCCAGCCCCTTGGCGCCGTGGACCGTCATGACGCGGACCTCGCCGCGCGGGCCTTCCAGTTCGCGCTTCACCTCGACGTCGGCGGCTTCCAGCAGGGCGAGACAGGTCTCCAGATCGGTCCCGCCGCGCCCCTCGGCGGCCAGCACCTGATTGAGGGTCTCGTCGACGGCTTCCTCGGCCTCGCGCCCCAGACGGGTCAGGATGCGGGCGCGGCCTGATTGGCCGGTCGCGTCGACCCGGTTCAGCAGGCGGGAGAAGAAGCCGAAGGGGTCGAGGTCGCGGGCGCCGCGCGCCGCGCGCAGCAGGTCCAGCGCCCGGCCCCACTCCGGCCGTTCGTCCGCCCGGCGCTTCAGTTCGCGCCACAGGCCCTTGCGGTCCTTAAGGCCGGCGAGCTCAAACAGGCTGTCCTCGTCCACGTCGCAGAAGGGGCCGCGCAGCACCTCGGCTACGGTCAGGTCGTCGCCGGGGAAGAGGGCGAAGCGGGCCAGCGCCTTCAGGTCGTCGAAGACAATGTGCTGCGACAACTTCAGCCGGTCGGCGCCCGCCACCGGCGCGCCCGCCGCCTTCAGGGCGCGGATAATCTCCTCGAAGGTCGCGTCGCGACGGCGGACCAGGATCAGGAAGTCGCCGTAACCGCAGGGGCGAGGCGTCCCGCCCTTGTCGAAGACGACGGCGCCGGTTTCGACCTGACGCTTGATCTCGAGCGCCAGGGTCTGGGCCATGCGTTTGCGGGCGCTGGCGGTCCCCTCCTGATCGACGGGATCGGTCCAGGCGTCGCGCTCGGGCGGCGCTTCATCGATGAACAGAGGCCACAGTTCGACGGCGCCGGGCTGGCCTTTGCGGGCGGCGGTGTGGTGCGGAATCTCGCCGGTCTCGCCGACCAGGGCGCGGGCGCGCTCGGGCGTGCCGAACACTTCATCCACGAACGACAGCACCGCCTCGGTCGAGCGGTAGGAGGTCTCCAGCGGCACGCCCTCGAAGGCGCCGCCCGCCCCGGTGATCAGCCTGTCATAGACCTGCGCCTCCTGCCTCAGCCGTTCAGGCCGGGCACCCTGGAAGGAGTAGATCGACTGCTTCTCGTCGCCCACTGCGAAGACGGTGCGGTCGGTGTCGGGGACGGTGAAGAACTCGCCGGTCAGGGCGCGCATGATGGCCCACTGTTCGGGGGCGGTGTCCTGAGCCTCGTCGATCAGGACGTGGTCGACGCCGCCGTCCAGCTTGTACAGCACCCAGGCGGCGGTCGAGCGGACGGTCAGCAGTTCGACCGTGCGCGCCACCAAGTCGGAGAAGTCCAGCGCGCCGTGGTCCGTCTTGGCCGCTTCGTAGAGGGCGGCGTGGGCGTTGGCGAGGGTCAGCAGCTTGATGGTGTCGTCGGCGACCTTGGCGGCGCGCAGCTGGTCGCGGGCGGCCAGAAACTTGTCCTGAAGATCGGTCAGCCAGCCTGCCGCGTCGGGCGGCGCCTGCTTGGTCGCCATCGATTTGCGCGGCGATCCGGAGCCGGTCAGGAAGACGACGCCGAGACCGTTGAAGCTCCAGTCGTGGTCGAGGGCGTGGATCAGTTCGGCGGCCCGATCCTTGTCGGTCTTGGAGCCGGTCGCCATCAGCTCGGCCATGCGGCGGACCTCGCCCCGGTCCAGCCAGCGCAGGAAGTCGGCCTCGATGTCCTCGGGCGTAGCTTTCGGATCGGCGCCGGTCAGGACGTAGGGGCCGGGCGCGCGGCCGTCGACGACGCGGGCGACATAGTCGGTCAGTTCGGCGCGCCTGGCCTCGATCAGCGCCAGCAGATCCTGGAAGCGGCCCCAGTCCAGCTCGACCGCGAAATGGCTGTAGGCCTCGCCGATCGGTCCTTCGGCGTCGGTCAGGGCGGCGCGGGCCAGATCCTCGCGCGCGGCGTGGCTGAGGGCGATCGCCGCCTCATTCTCCAGCACGGTGAAGCGCGGCGACACGCCCGCCTCGATGGGGAAGCGGCGCAGCAGCTTCTCGCAGAAGGCGTGGATGGTCTGGATCTTCAGTCCGCCGGGCGTCTCCAGCGCGCGGGCGAACAGGCGGCGCGCCTCGGACAGGCGGGCGGGGTTGAGGGCGGCGGGGTCGCTGTCGTCCAGCTTGGCCAGTTCCGCCGACAGTTCTTCGTCGTCCATGACGGCCCATTTGCCCAGCGTCTCGAACAGGCGGGCCTGCATCTCGGCGGCGGCGGCCTTGGTGTAGGTCACGCACAGGATGGCCGAGGGCGCGGCGCCGCCCAGCAACAGGCGCGCCACCCGGCTGACCAGGGTGGTGGTCTTGCCCGATCCGGCGTTGGCGGTGACGAAGACCGAGCGGGCCGGGTCGGCGGCGCGGATCTGAGGGTTGAGGGCGTCGCGGACGTGGAGGTTCATTCCGCCTCTCCTTCTTCGCCGCCCCCGATGACGTGCCATTCCCAGACGCGGGCCAGCAGGTTGTAGGGGCTGTAGCTGCCCATCAGGTGCGGCGCGGCCCACGAGAGGTAGGGCGTCTCCGGCCGGTCGAACTCGGCGACGCGGGCCATCAGGCCTTGCAGGGCGGCGTCGGACAGGGCCTGCGCCTCCGGCCCGGCCGCGCGCACGGCGACCTCGCCCGCCTTCTTGCGGCCGACGACGCGGACATAGGTCAGCTCCTCCGGCGGGACGGGGCCGTTGGTGTCCTTGAACCCGCCGGCGGCCAGGATGGCGCCGGTCAGGGTCAGTTGGGGCGCGAAGCCCGCCTTGATCTGCTTGGCGGACGGAATCTGGCCGGTCTTGAAGTCCATGACGGCGGCGGACAGGGCGCCGACCTCGATGCGGTCGGCGTAGGCCTTGACGGTGAAGGGGCCCCCCGGCGCCTCAAAGGTCAGGGCGCCCTGTTGTTCGATCAGCAGGGCCACGCCGCGCGCGCGGCGCTCGGTCTCGAACCCGGCCAGCCAGCGGGCGGCGTTTCTCGCCAGCGGCGCCTCGCGGGCCATGGCGGCGTCCTCGAAGCCGTGGGCGCCCAGCTCCTCCAGCAGCAGGCGCTCGATCACCGCGTCGAGATCGTCGGGCAGCAGGTCGGGCCAGTCCTCGGTCAGGCGCTCGATGGCCTTGTGCACCGCGTTGCCGCGCGCCAGCGCCTCGGCCGAGGCGCCGGGGCGCTCCATCGGCTCCAGGTTCAGGAGGCGTCGGGCGTAGAGGGCGTAGGGGTCGCGGACCCAGCGCTCGACCCCGG
>KB291759.1:0-24945 GCA_000318405.1 Brevundimonas diminuta 470-4
CCGGCGGCCGCGCCCCAGGCGGTTGCGCCGGCGTCCGGGACGACCCAGGCCCTGCCCGCCGTCGACGAGGCGGCGGCGCGCGCCTTCGTCCGCGAGGAAGGCTCCACGCTGGAAACGCTGACCTTCGAGCGGGTCGGGTCGGTGACGAAGGAAGGGATGGTGACGGGCTATGCGGCGCCGGTCTACGCCGTGCCCGTCGCCTCCGGCCAGACGCTGAAGGTCGCCTTCAAGCCGTCGAACGCCAACCTGTACTTCAACATCAGCGACGCGGCGGACCAGAGCGGGGCCGCCGTGTTCCGGGGCGAGGTCGATGGTGAAACCGCCGAGTTGAAAGCCTCGAAGGACACGACCTACGTCATCACTCCCTATCAGCCACGCGCCATGGCGCGGCGTGATGAGACGGGCTCCTATACCCTGACGGTCAGCCGAAGCTGATGAAGAGGGGCGGCGAGCGAGATCGTCGCCCTTTCCTTGCCTATGGCAGGGCGTTCAGGCGCATGGCTGACAGATAGGGCTGATAAGCCGTGCGGGCGGCGGCGGCGCCGGACAACTCATCCTGTTCGATGTGGATGGTCAGGCCGTAGCGACCCTTGAGCGCCCCCATCAGCGAGCCGACGCGGCCGCCTGAATCCTTGGGTTCGACGCCGATGACGACCGTCTCGCCGGTCGGGCTGTCCATGACCACGGCCAGGTAGTCCTCGCCGCCGATCGAGGCCAGGGCGGGGGGAGACGACAGGGCCATCTCACGCACGCCCTTGGTCATTTCCACGCCCGCGACGACGCTCTTGAACGCGGTCTCCTGAGCCCCGGCGAGCAGGCCTGACAGGGGGCCGCTTTCAGTCGGAACGGGAGCCTGGGAATCGATCAGCAGGATCTGGGCGCTGGTCCCTGGTTCGCCGTAGGTCATCGAGACGGAGAAGGCCTGACACTCGATCTCCGTCAGCGGCTTGCCGGCGATGGTCTGGGTGGCCGGCATGGCGGCTAGAAGCGGGTGGTTTGCGCATTCGGGCGGCAGGGCGGCCTTTGACGCCTTGGCTGTCTGGACGTCGGAAGGCGGAGCGGTCTCGTTCGAACACGCGGCGGTAAGCGCCATGATGGACGTCAGGGCGAGGGTGGCGATGCGTCGAGACACGATAAAAGCCTTCCTTTTCGGCGGTGCGTCAGCCTAGCTGCGTAATACGACGGATTTTGAAGCGGCGAAAACGAGGCGGTGATGACTGCGATATGGGACGGCTTCAGGCGATTGCTGGATTTCAGCGGACGCGATCGTCGGGGACGCTTCTGGCCCTATGCGCTGGTGGTCGTGGCGCTGGCCTATGTCGGAATGATCCTGGCTATGATGCCCGCGATGGCGGAGATGATGGTTGAGGCCGCGCGCCAGAGCGCAGAGACCCATGAACAGGCGGCGCCGCTCGACAGCGAATGGGCCCCGGACCTGGGGGCCGTATTCTGGCCCATACGCGGCGTTGTGGCCGGGGCCGCCGTCCTGCTGGCCGCAGCGGTGACGCGGCGGCTGCACGATACCGGACGAGCGGGCTGGTGGGCGGCGCTGCCGCTGGTTCTTCTGGCGGCGGCGACTGCGACCTTCCCCTCCGTAATGGAGCAGATGATGGCGCAGGCCGAGAATGCGCCGATGGGGCTTTTCTACCTGACGTTCGGCCTGGGCATGCTCTACAATCTGAGCCTGCTCGTCCTGATCGTCTTTCTGTGTCTGAAAGGGACGGTCGGACCGAACCGCTATGGGCCGCAGCCGAACTGACCTGCTCTGACCGAGGGCGGGGCCTCAGCCCGCCTCTCGAACTTGCTCCTCCAGCCCCTGTTCGCGAACCTTCCGATAGAGGGTGGAGCGGCCGATGCCCAGGCGACGGGCGATTTCGGACATATGGCCGGCATAGACCTCGATGGCGTGCTGGATCAGGTCGCGCTCGATCTCTTCCAGAGTGCGGACATGCCCGCGTTCGTCGGTGATGCGGACCGGGCTGTCGTGCTGGCTGTCGTCGGACGGCGAGGCGGCGGTCGCCAGCTCGGACGCCGTCTCCGCGACGGAGGCGGTTGTGATCGACTCCAGCGGCACGGCGACGCCGGAAATGGCCGGGAAGTCGTGTGGCTGAAGCAGGGGCGAATCGGCCAGCACGAGGGCGCGATAGACGGCGTTCTCCAACTGACGGACGTTGCCGGGCCAGTCATAGCCTTGCAGTAGGGCCAGGGTCTCGGCCGAGCAGCCGGTGACGCGCTTGCCTTCCTCGACGTTGAAGCGGGCGATGAAATGGTCGACCAGGGCAGGGATGTCCTCGCGCCGTTCGCGCAGGGCCGGGGCCTCGATCGGGAAGACGTTCAGGCGATAGAAGAGGTCCTCGCGGAAGGCGCCTTCCTTCACCTGCTGGGCCGGATCGCGGTTGGTGGCCGAGACGATGCGGACGTCGACCTTGACCGGGCGCTTGCCGCCGACCGGATCGACTTCGCCTTCCTGTAGGGCGCGCAGCAGCTTGACCTGCATGTCCAGCGGCAGTTCGCCGATCTCGTCCAGGAACAGGGTGCCGCCATTGGCCTCGACGAACTTGCCGGCGTGTTTCTCATGGGCGCCGGTGAAGGCGCCCTTCTCGTGGCCGAACAGGATGGATTCGACCAGATTGGCGGGCAGGGCGCCGCAGTTCACGGCGACGAAGGGCTTGCCCGCCCGGTCCGAAGCGCCGTGCAGGGCGCGGGCGATGACCTCTTTACCCACGCCGCTTTCGCCGGTGATCAGGACGGGGATGGAGGACTTGGCCGCGCGCTGGCCCAGCGCCTTGACCATACGCATGGGCTCGCTGTCGCCGACCATGTCGTCGAACGAAGAGCGGCCCGCAGCGCGCTTCTTCAGACGGCCGATCTCGGCGGTCAGCTGGGTCATCTGCAGGGCGTTGCGCACCCCGACCAGCAGGCGTTCCGGTCCGACCGGCTTGACGAAGAAGTCCTGTGCGCCGGCCTGCATGGCCCGGACCACCGTCTCGATGCCGCCGTTGGCGGTCAGCACGATGACCGGCGTGGTCACGCCCGCCGTGCGCAGTTCGGCCAGAGCTTCCAGACCCGACAGGCCCGGCATCACCAGATCCAGCAGCACGACGTCAGCGCCGCCGCCCTTGGTCAGCCGATCAATGGCCTCGCCGCCGGATTCGGCATGGACGACGGCATAGGATTCACGCTCCAGCACCGCCTGCAGCAGGCGGCGCTGGGTAGGATCATCGTCGACGACCAGAATGGTCTTGGCCATTTGAGCACACCCTTCAACATCACCATCAAACGGCCGTCCTCATTGGCTCGGGACTGGCTCGTTTCGACACAATCCTAGAACGGAGGGAATGAAGATCGGGTTTCGGAGACCTGAGTCAGGGGTTAACGGCGGCGGATTTTGGGCAGACGGCTTCTGGCTGTAGCCGGCCGGTCAACTCGCCCATGTTCAGATCGGGCCAGGGAGAGGCGGCGGGCTGCAGATCGGGATGTTTGAGCGCCTCGCGCAGGTCGCGGCCTCCCGGGCCGGGGCAATGCGGAACCTGATAGTCGCCCTGATGGGTCCAGCGGCCATCGGCGTCCTGAGCGAACAGGGCGATCCTGTAGGGGGTCGCCAGCAGGATTTCATCGCGACCGTCGCCGTTCAGGTCGCGCTGTGCCGCCAGGCAGTTGTCGTCGCTGTTGCAGGCGTAGCGCGGATCAGGGGGCGCCGTCGGCGCCAGGAAGCCGGCGGGCAACGGCTTGTCGGCAGGCCAGGGCGCGATCTTCGGGGTGCGGGGGGGCGTGGTCGCGTCCGGCAGGTCATAACGCGAGGTCGAGGCCTGCGCAGCCCTGGCGTGACGGGCGACTTCCGTTTCGGATGATTTGGCCAACTCGGCCAGAGCGGCGCGCCCGGCCTTGCCCGCATCATAGCGCAGGAAGGCGTAGTCGAACCGGGCCGCGCTGACGGCGCCGCGCTTCAGCCGCGCCATCTGGTCGTTGACCGAGAGGCGCGCCGGGTCGGCCAGGGGGCTGAACAGGGCCAGGATGACCAGCACCGTCAGGACAGCGGCCAGAACATTGGTCCGCTCCAGCGGCTTCATCCACGCGGTCCTGCGCCACAGCGGCGACAGGGCGGCCCAGCCGTATCCGGCGGCATACAGCAGGCCGACAAGCGCACAGGCCGAGGCGATGATGCGGTCGGGCGTCAGGCCGTGCTGGCCGATGCGCAGGCTCAGGCCCCAGACGGCGATCAGGATCAGCGGCGTCAGCAGCACCGAGGCGACCCGCGCGCCCAGGCGCAGCGCGACCGGCGGCAGATTGTCCTCGCGTCCGTCCTGATAGGCGGTGTTGATCAGCACGATCAGGGCGGCGGCCGCTGACAGGACAAGGGCCGTAGCGCTGCCCGTCTTCCACAACCCGTCCAGGCCGGTGAAGGGCAGGGCGGCCACAAAGCCCGCCACCAGGACAGTGATGACCAGCAGCAGCCACGACAACAGCATCAACGCCACTGTCCGCACGCCGCGGATCAGCCCGCCGCGCACATCGGTCAGCTGCACCGCCACGGCGAAGACCAGGCAGGTGACGGGGATGGAGAACCACTTCTCGTTGATCAGATCGGCCAGGAAGCTGAGGCCGATGACGCGGAACAGGGCCGCGCCCAGGAACAGCAGCAGCCAGAAGGCGCCGGTGAAGCCCAGCGACAGCACCAGTTGCACCCCGGCCTTCCACGCCGCGTCGAAATAGTCGTCGAAGTCGGCGATCCAGCGTCTCGCGGCGACGGCGGGCACGATCAGGTGATGGGCGATGAACAGGGCCGCCGCCGAGAAGGCCAGAACCGGGAAGTTCAGATAGGGCGGGTGGAAATAGTCCTTCGTCTGCTGGGCCGCGTCGTGCCAGCCCATCAGCGCCAGCACCGCCGCCGCCACGGCGCCCCACAGCGCCAGCGCCTTCCACTCCATCCGCCCGACGCCCGCCAGCAGCATTACGGGCGCGAACAGGGCCGCCAGCACCAGGGCGGCGAACAGCGGCGGTTGGGTCGCGGGCCAGGCCAGGGCCTCACTGTCCGACGCTGAGCGATACAGCAGATAGAGGATCAGGCCCTGCGCCAGCCCGATGCCGATACGTATGCCGGCAAGCCCGCGCGCGCCGTCCAGCGAGGCGCGGCCGGTAGGGTCGGTGGCGGCGTCGGTCATGGCGGGCTTCGTCCTGAACTTTGCAGGCAGGGTGAACCGACAGACGGCGCGGCGTCCAGCCTCTCCCCTCAAGCGAGAGGGAAGCGGCTTGCATCACGGCGCCTGCCTCCCCACAACCAAGGGCATGAACGCGCCCATCAAACCGACCGAATTCGCCGACGCCCCTGTGTGGGACCTTTCCGACCTCTACGCCTCGCGCGAAGACCCCCGCATCGCCGCCGACCTGGAGCGGGCCAGGGGGCTGGTGGAGCGGATGAACGGTTGGCAGGGGCGGCTGGCCGCCCTGTCGGGCGCAGAGTTGGGCCGAGCGCTGGACGAGGCGATCGGGCTTTACGAACAGGCGGCGGACGTGATGGGAGGGCTGGGCGCCTACGCCTTCCTGGCCGTCTCGACCAACCGCGAGGATGCGGCGGCGCAAGGGTTCGAGGCCGATGTCCGCGAGAAGCTGACCGTCATCGCCACCCCGACCGTCTGGCTGACACTGGAGATCAATGCGCTGGACGAGGCGGCGGTGGAGACGGCGCTGACCGCCCATGCTCCGGCGGCGCGCTGGGCGCCGTGGCTGCGCCGGGTGCGGGCGATGAAGCCGCACGAACTGTCGGCCGAGCTTGAGACCTTCATCGCGGAGCGGGGACCGATTCAGGCTCAGTGGCCGCGCCTGTTCGACGAGACTCTGGCCGTGCTGCGCGCTTCGGTCGGGGATGAGGAACTGACCCTGGCCGAGGGCCTGAACCGCCTCAGCGACGCCGACGGCGCCAGGCGTCAGGCGGCGGGCGAGGGCCTGTCGACGGCGTTTTCCGGCATCGCCCGGACCATGGCCATGGTGCTGAACACCGTCGCCGCCGAAAAGGCGCTGGAAGACCGCAAGCGCGGCTTCAAACGCCCCGCCGACAGCCGCCATCTGGGCAATGAGGTCGACGGCGAGAGCGTGGACGCCATGGCCGAGGCGGTGGCTGAGGCTTATCCGCGTTTGGCGCATCGCTATTACGCGCTGAAGGCCAGGGCGATGGGCAAGGACCGGCTGGCCCACTGGGACCGCAATGCGCCGATCGAGGCGGCGGCGTCGCGCGCCTATGACTGGGCGGGCGGACGCGAGGTGGTGCTGTCCAGCTTTGCCGATCTGGGCGGCGACTTCGCCGAACGGGCGGGCTGGTTCTTCGACCGGCCGTGGATCGACGCGCGGGCGCGGGCGGGCAAGCAGTCCGGCGCCTATGCCCACCCGGTGACGGCGGATCGGCACCCCTATGTCTTCCTGAACTGGATGGGCGAGCGGCGCGACGTGCTGACGCTGGCGCACGAGCTTGGCCACGGGGTGCATCAGACGCTGGCGGCGGGGCAGGGATCGCTGCTGGCCGACACGCCGCTGACCCTGGCCGAGACGGCATCGATCTTCGCCGAGGGGCTGACCTTCGACCGCCTGCTGGCCGAAGCCACGCCGGACGAACAGCGCGCCCTGCTGGCGGGCCGGATCGAGGACGGGCTGAACACGGTGGTGCGCCAGATCGCCTTCCACCGCTTTGAGACGCGCTTCCATGACGAGCGGTCGGCGGGCGAGGTGCCGGTCGAACGCATCCGCGAAATCTGGATGGAGGAGCTGGGCGCCAGCCTCGGCCCGTCCGTCGACCTGACCGGCTATGAAGACTGGTGGGCCTATGTCAGCCACTTCGTCCACGCGCCCTTCTACGTCTACGCCTATGCGTTCGGCGACCTGCTGGTTGCGGCGCTGATGGAGACGCGGGCCAAGGATCCGGCGGCCTTTACGCCCCTGTATCGCGAACTGCTCTCGGGCGGCGGGGCGCGTACCTATGTCGAGGCGCTGAAACCGTTCGGTCTGAACCCGCGCGACCCGGCCTTCTGGACCATCGGGACCAAGCGGCTGGAAGGCCTGATCGACCGGTTCGAGGCGCTGGCCTGACGACTATGCGTTGACAGGTATGCGTTGACAGGGGCGCGTGCGGCGTTGAAGCGTGGCCGCATGAAAATCGCGTCCCGTTTGCTTGTTCTCGCCGCCGTTCTCGCCCTGCCGACGACGGTTTCCGCCCAGACTGAGGCTTCGGCCAACCACCGCGCTCTGGCGGCGGGATACAAGGCGCTGACGGTGTGCAGCGCCGTCCACTCGGCCCGTGCATCGGGCGCGCAGCGGACGGTCGCCACTGTCGAGGTGAATGAACTGGTCGGCATCTATCCTGAGCTTCAGGCGCTGATCGGCGACATGAAGGCCGAGATGGCTGGGAACGCCGTCTCGGTCGCATGGGATCAGACCGCCCCGGCGCGCGTCGCGACCTGGACCGACGGGCGCGGCTGCGTCATCGAGCCGATGGGCTATGTGCAGGGCGCTGCGCCTGAACGGGCGCCGCTGGCGCGTCGGGCCTCGGCGCCCGACCTGCCGACCGCGCGGCCCAAGGGGAACGCTCGTGCGCTGGAAGCCGCCGTCGGCCGCGCCTTCGATCAGGGCTTCGGCGAGGGGACCAACACGACCGGCGTGGTGGTGATGCAGGGCGGCAAGCGGGTGGCGGAACGCTATGGCGCCGACTTCGGGCCGAACACGCCCCAGCGCACCTGGTCGGTGGCCAAGAGCCTGGCCGGAACCGTCATCGGCGCGGCGGTCCAGCGCGGCGAACTGGACGTGAAGGCGCCTGCCGCCATCGCCAATTGGCGCGCGCCCGGCGACCCGCGCGCGGCCATCACCGTCGACGCCCTGATGCGGATGTCGTCGGGCCTGACCAGCGACACGGCGGGCAACCGCACCGACGGCCTCTATTTCGGCGGGGTGGCGGTCGATGAGCAGGCGCCGGGCTGGCCGCTGCTGGCGCCGGTCGGGACGGTCTATCGCTACGCCAACAACGACACCCTGTTGGCGACCCTGGCGGCGGCGCCGGGCTTTGCGGTCCATCCGCCAGCCGAACTGTTCGACGCGCTGGGCATGACCCACACCTGGGCCGAGACCGACTGGCGGGGCAATTACATCCTGTCGAGCCAGGTCTGGACCACGGCGCGCGATCTGGCGCGCTTCGGGCAGCTGTATCTGCAGGACGGCGTGTGGGAGGGGCGTCGCCTCCTTCCCGAAGGCTGGCGCGATTATGTCACCGCGCCGACCGGCCCGCAGCCGCCGACGGGCGAGTTCGGCTATGGCGCGACCTTCTGGCTGATGAACCGTTCCGAAGGCGTGCCGGTCGATGCCTTCGCCGCCTTCGGCAATCGAGGGCAGTATGTGGTGATCGTGCCCAGCCGCGACATCGTCATCGTGCGGCGCGGCGAAGACCCGGCGGGCAAGCCGTTCGACGTCGCCGCCTTCGCCCGCGCGGTGCTGGAAAGCCTCGACTAAAGCCGGTTCAGACCCCACGGACTTGAGCGGCGCGCTGGCCTCGCTATAAGAGCCGTCGAAATCTCGACTCTTTTTTTGGAAGACCCCATGGCCGACCAGCACGCTGAAGCGACCGCCCCCCACGTCCACGGGGAAATGAACATCTCGGAACAGGCCTGGACCTGGGCTCTGTTTCTGGGCCTGACCAAGTGGGTGTCGCTGGCCACGGCGGTGGTGATCCTGTTCCTGACGGTGTGGTTCGGCGTGGGCGCGGGCTTCTTCACGGCCTTCCTCGTCTCGGTGGTGGTGTCGGTCATCGGCTTCTTCATGCTGAAGACCAAGAAGGCCCACTAAGCCCGGTCTTCCGGACTGAAGTGATTGAAAGGCCCGTCGGCGCGTCCGGCGGGCCTTTTGCTTGCGCCTCAGGGCTGGGTCTCGGGTGGAACTTTGCGTCATGGGGCGGATGACGGGTCAGGCCGGCAAGAAAGTCGCCCGTTGAGGCAGGTGCGCCTTTGACGCCCGCTTCGGCTTCGGCCTAACGTCGGTTCGACCCTGGGGAGTGGGAGGGATTCGCTTGGCCGTCGCCATCGCCGTCACCCGCGAACGCCGTGAAGGCGAAACGCGCTGCGCTGTAACGCCGGAGACGGTGAAGAAGCTGATTGCGCTTGGCGCGACGGTCAGCGTCGAGGCCGGGACGGGCCTTGGCTCCTCCATACCCGATAACGACTACGCCGACGCGGGCGCCAGCGTGAAGCCCGACCTGTCGGCGGTGTTGGCCGGGGCGGACGTGCTTCTGAAGGTGCGCGGACCCACGGCGTCCGAGATCAGCGCCCTGAAGCCCCGCGCGGTGGTCGTCAGCCTGCTGGACGCCTGGCGCGACAAGGCGACCGTCGAGGCGTTGAGGGGCGCCAACGCCACCGCCTTCGCCATGGAGTTCGTGCCGCGCATCACGCGCGCTCAGGTCATGGACGTGCTGTCGTCCCAGGCCAATCTGGCCGGATACCGGGCGGTGATCGAGGCGGCCTACGCCTATGGCAAGGGCTTTCCCATGATGATGACGGCCGCCGGGACGGTGGCCGCCGCCAAGACCTTCGTCATGGGGGCGGGGGTCGCGGGACTTCAGGCCATCGCCACGGCGCGGCGTCTGGGCGCGGTCGTCACGGCCACCGACGTGCGCCCCGCCGCCAAGGAGCAGGTCGAGAGCCTGGGCGCCAAATTCGTCGCCGTCGAGGATGAAGAGTTCAAGGCGGCCGAGACGGCGGGCGGCTACGCCAAGGCCATGTCGGCCGAATATCAGGCTAAGCAGGACGAATTGACCGCCGCCCATATCGTCAAGCAGGACGTGGTGATCACTACGGCCCTGATCCCCGGCCGCCCCGCGCCGAATCTGGTCACGGCGGCGCACGTCGCCTCGATGAAGCCGGGCTCGGTCATCGTCGATCTGGCGGTCGAGGCGGGCGGCAATGTCGAAGGCTCGAAGCCGAACGAGGTCGTGACCACGGCCAACGGCGTGAAGATCGTCGGATGGACCAATCTGCCCGGCCGCATAGCGGCGGACGCCAGCGCCCTTTACGCCCGCAACCTGGTCGCCTTCCTGGGGTTGATGATCAAGGACGGCGTGCTGTCCGTCGACCTGGACGAGGAAATCCTCCAGGCCGCTGTCGTCACCCACGGCGGCGCCGTGGTGCATGAAGGAGTGAGAGGCTGATGGAACACGTCGATCCCACTGTCTTTCGTCTGGCGATCTTCGTCCTGTCGATCTTCGTCGGCTACTATGTCGTCTGGAGCGTGACGCCCGCGCTGCACACGCCCCTGATGGCCGTCACCAACGCCATTTCCAGCGTCATCATCGTCGGGGGCCTGATCGCGGCGGCGGCGATGAGCGCGCAGGCGGGCGGGCCGAACGCCTGGATCGCCAAGGGCGCGGGCGTGGCCGCCGTGACGCTGGCCAGCGTCAACATCCTCGGAGGCTTCATGGTCACGCGCCGGATGCTGGCCATGTACAAGAAGAAGGAACGCCGCTGATGGCGAGCCTGAGCGCCGGCGCGCTGACGCTGCTCCTGGCCGGCGGCGTGCTGGTCATTCTGATCGCGGCCGTATTTGGCGGCAGGCTGTCGGTTGATATGCGTCGCCGTATGGAACTGGCGTTGGCGCTGGTCTTCTATCCCGGCGCGGCTAGCCTGTTGTTATGGCGGGCAGCAACGCAGGATGACAGGCTGCTGGTGGTCGGCACGCTAATTTTTGCGGGACTGGTCGTCTGGAACGGCGTGCGTATTGTCCGTGCGCGACTGAGGCGGGCTGATAATATTGAGGCTGCCTCGTGAGCTTATCCCCTTATCTGTTGGCCTTCTACGCCTCTTGGATCATCACCGGTCTGGGCGTCGCGCTGTGGATCATGAGCTGGGTGCGGATCAAGGATCCCATCGGGCGGCTGCGGTTCCAGGACTGCGGCGTGGTCATGGTGTTCGCCGCCGTGCTGACGCGCATCATCATTCAGGATCGGGAGATGACGATGTTCGACTGGGCGATGATGCTGCTGGGCCCTCTTTTCATTGCGGCGGCGCTGTGGCGTCTGTCGCGCACTCAACCCGTCAAACGCTAACCCAATGAAGAGTATCGCGTGATGAAAGCTTCCCTGATTTCCGCATTGACCCTGTCCGCCGCTGTCGTCGCCGCTGGCGCCGCCTCAGCGCAGTCGGACCGCGAGGTGGGCAAGAACCCTTATAACGGCCTGCACTGGTCGGTGGTCGCGCCTCAGGGCGCCAGCTGGGCGCTGGAGTGCGGCTTCACCCCCGTCACGATCCGGGGAATCCACATGAACCGCATCAACCACACCGGCTCGGGCCGGATGGCCGGTCGCCTGCCGGGCGACAACGGCCGCTGCAAGGTGACCAAGACCGGCGGCGAAGGCCCCGTCGGCCTGGCGGTGGTCAAGGACGGCGAAGCCAAGGCCGCAGGCACCAACGGCGGCGCGCCCGCCATCGTCAACGTTTTCTGATTCAGGACTGAAAGAGGGGGAGGGGATGAACGCATCCATCGCGGCGCTGGCCTATCTGGCGGCGGGGGTTCTGTTCATCCTGTCCCTTCGGGGGCTGTCCAGCCCTGAGACCAGCCGACGGGGCAATACGCTGGGCATGGTCGGCATGGCCCTGGCCGTCGGCGTCACCCTGCTGACGCTGGGCGCCTCGGGCGCGCTAGATCCCCTGACCCTGGCCCTGATCGCGGGCGGGGTCGTGGTCGGCGGCGGCGCGGGCGCGGTGATCGCCAACCGCGTGCCGATGACGGCCATGCCGCAGTTGGTGGCGGCGTTTCACTCCCTGGTCGGCCTGGCCGCCTGTCTGGTCGCGGTGGGGGCGGTCTATGCGCCCGACGCCTTCGGCATCGTCACCACGAGCGGCGGGATCAAAACCCTGTCCATCGTCGAGCTGAGCCTGGGCGTCGCCATCGGGGCCGTCACCTTCACCGGCTCGGTCATCGCCTTCGCCAAGCTGGACGGGCGGATGAGCGGGGCGCCGATCCTGTTGCCCGCGCGGCACCTGATCAACATTGCGCTGGCTCTGGCCCTGGTCTTCCTGATCGGCATCCTGATCGGGACGGGCGGCACGGCGGTGTGGGCCTTCTGGGGCGTGTTCGCGATCAGCCTGATCCTGGGCGCGACCCTGATCATCCCCATCGGCGGGGCCGACATGCCGGTGGTGGTGTCCATGCTGAACTCCTACTCCGGGTGGGCGGCGGCGGCGCTGGGCTTCACGCTTGAGAACATCGCCCTGATCATCACCGGCGCCCTGGTCGGCTCGTCGGGCGCGATCCTCAGCTACATCATGTGCAAGGGGATGAACCGCAGTTTCATCAGCGTCATCCTGGGCGGCTTCGGCGCCGAGGCGGGCGCGGCGACGGGCGGCGGGACGGTCGATACACGGCCGGTCAAGCAGGGCTCGGCCGAAGACGCGGCCTTCATCATGAAGAACGCCTCCAAGGTCATCATCGTGCCCGGCTACGGCATGGCGGTGGCCCAGGCGCAGCACGCCCTGCGCGAAATGGCCGACACGCTGAAGGAAGAAGGCGTCGAGGTGAAATACGCCATCCACCCCGTCGCGGGCCGGATGCCCGGCCACATGAACGTCCTGCTGGCCGAAGCCAATGTCCCCTATGACGAGGTGTTCGAGCTGGAGGACATCAACAGCGAGTTCGCCTCGGCCGACGTGGCCTTCGTCATCGGCGCCAACGACGTGACCAATCCGGCCGCCAAGACCGATCCCCAGTCGCCCATCTACGGCATGCCGGTTCTGGACGTGGAGAAGGCGGGCACCGTCCTGTTCATCAAGCGGTCGATGGGCAGCGGCTATGCCGGGGTCGAGAACGAGCTCTTCTTCCGCGACAACACCATGATGCTGTTCGCCGACGCCAAGAAGATGGTCGAGGGGATCGTGAAGGCGCTTTGAGTGCGCGCATCAGAACCCTTCGCGCCGTGGTGCGTTGGCTTGCGACGCTCAACCTGAGCCGTGGAGGGATGATGACCGTATTCCAGGGACTGAAGACCGTCGCCATGACCGGCGCGCTGGCGGGGCTGGCCGCATGCGGTCAGGCGGATAAGGCGCCTGCGAAAGCCGAAGGCCCGGCCGAGACGGCCGCGCCTGCAGCCGCGTCTGCCGCCGGCGGCGCGCCCATGATCGCCCGGATGATGGGGGTGCAGGTCGCCTATCTGGAGTCCAAGCTCGGCCCGGCCCGCACGGTTCAGGACAAGGACCGCACCTATGAGATCGGCGGCTGCACGGTCCGCATCCGCGCCGAGGGCGGCGAGGTCGTCGGCTATGCCGTGCCGATGACGCCGGCCTGTTCGGCCCAGGCCCTGGCCGTGCTGAAGGACTATGACCTGCCCCAGAAGATCGACCTGACGATGGGCGAGTTCGCGGCGGTGCGCGGCAACGCCGACTTCAAGGCGGACTGCCTGACCCTGTGCGGCAATGCGGCCAATCCCTGGCTCTATCTGGAAAGCGCGGGGCCGCGCGTCTCGCCCGGCGTCCGCGCCTCGGCCGTGATGGTCAGCGACCCGACCATCGACGCCGCCTTCCGCATCCGCGACGCCATCAAGGCGGCCAAGGGCGAGGACTACGTCATCGACACGACCTTCAACTGCAGCGCCGAGTTCGACCAGATGGCGGTGCGTGAGCTGAAGACTGTCCGCATCGATGAGATCGAGGTCGGCTACGTCCCCTATGGCGGGTGCTGAGGACGAAGGCGGTGAAGCGCCGTGCGGTTCTGCGCGCCGGGGCGGCGCTGGCGGCGGCGAGCGCCATGCTGGCCGCCTGTTCGGCGATGATTCCGGTGCACGTCAGCGGCGGTCTGGAGCGGCCGATCGCCACCTTCGGCGCTGATCCTGCAAAGCCTGAAGCGGCCTGTCTGAGCGGCATCGCCGTGCATGAAATGTCGAACGCCATGATGCGCCCGATCTGGTCGATAGAGGCGCGCGGCCGTAACTGCCGGGGCGTGAGGCAGGTCGTCTATGGCCAGACGCCTGAAGGGTTCGAGACGACGGTGGAGGCTGCGCCCCTCAAGCTCGGCGTGCGCTACGCCGTGGTCGGCTACGGCCTGACCGGCGGACCACTGAACCGCGTGCCCTGGCGCGGCGGCGGCGAGGTCATCTTCATCGGCGGTCAGTGGCGTTCGGCAGGCGGGCCCTCGTCGGCCGAGCAGGCGCCGTAGGCCTCATTGTAGGGGCGATCAAAGCAGGCGATGAGCCCGTCCAGAACGCTGAGATTGGCGGGCCACTTCAACTCGAGCCCGTATTGGGCTTTGAACCGCCGGGCGGCGTCATCAAAATCAGGCGGTTTGGGCAGTTCGGCTAGCCGCGCTCGGGCCGCCAGCAGGCCTGCTCGGTCCTTATGCAGGAAGGCGATGGTCCCGAGCGCATAGTCGGAAAAACCGCTGCGGGACATTTCCGGATTCACCCCGGCCATCATCAGCCGTGTCGCCGCATCCGTTTGACCCAGGCCCGCGCGCAACTGTCCCTCGTGCCAATAGTTGAGGTGGAGCTCGCCCGGCGTCAGCTCGCCCCAACGCGCCTTGCGATAATCGGCGAGCAGATCAGCGGCGAGTTCGGCGCATTCAGGCTTTTCGCCCAGGGGGCGCCAGCCGCTGCTCATATCCTGATCAAAATCTGCTGGCGAAAGGGCCAGAAGCGCGGCGCGATCATGTGTGCACGTCTCGTCGACCGCAGCAGGCTCGGCGTGCGCGATAGCCAGCGACATCAGCACAATCAGCATTTCAAATCCCCCTGAATGTCTAGCCAGAAAAACGGCGTTCTGTGTCTGAAGTGTGACGGCGTTGACCGGGCGTTGGTGAAAGAGGCGAACCACGTCATCTAGCCCTTGGCGGTCGTGTCAAAACTTCTGGGCGGGCGAGGGGAAGTGGAATTCACGGTTGATGAAGTCATCGACAGCCTGGGGCTAAAGCCTCTTGAGAATGGCGGCTGGGGACGCGTGATGGCCGCCGGCGAAGAGACGGCGCCCAGCGGCGTGGTCAGCGCCTATCGCCTGCTGACGCCAGAGACTTTGGATGACTGGCGCGCGGTCGAGGTCGACGAGCTTTGGACCGCCTATATGGGCGCGGCGCTGGAGGTCGAGTTGGCCACCAAGGCGGGCGTGCGCCGCGAAACCCTGACGGCCGGATCGGGGCGGTGGCTCACGGTTCCAGCGGGCGGCTGGGTTCGAACGAGAGTGGTCGGCGGATGGTGTCTGGCTGGACGGATCGGGACGGATCAGGGGCGCCCTGCCTGAGGCTTTTCCGGCGGCTGGTCAGGAAACGCCGCTATTCCTGATGGACTTGCCCGAGCGAGCGAAGGGCCTATAGCGGATTCATGCGTAACTTCCTGATCGCCGCCACCGCCCTGCTGTCCGCCTGCGCCCTGGCGCCGCTGGTCGCCGCCCAAACGCCCGTCCAGCAGGTCGACCTGCTGCTGACCTCGGCCACGGTGGTTGACGTGGAGAAGGGGACGACGACGCCGGATCAACTGGTGGCCGTACGCGGCGGCGACATCGTGGCTGTAGGCCCGGAGGGCGAGGCAGGCCGCTATCAGGCGGCACGGACGCTGGACGTGGGCGATCGCTACGTCATGCCGGGCCTGTGGGACATGCACGTCCACTTCGGCGGCGGCGAAGCCTTGATCGAGGAGAACGCCGAGCTGATGCCGCTGTTCATCATCAACGGCGTGGTCGCGGTGCGCGACGCGGCGGGCGATCTGGCGCAGCAGGTGCTGGACTGGCGCGCGTCGCCGCCGACGGCCGATGCGCCGCGCATCTTCACCTCCGGCCCCAAGATCGAGGGCATCGCTCCCGTCTGGAAGGGCGTGATCGAGACCGGCAGCGAAGCGGACGTGGACGCCGCCCTGGACCGGCTGCAGGCCCTGCGCGTCGACTTCGTCAAGATCACCGACAACACGCTGAAGCCCGAACTTTTCCTCTACGCCGTGCGGGAGGCGAAGAAGCGCGGCATGAAGACCTCGGCCCACATCCCGGCCAGCATCACCGTGCTGGAGGCCGCCGAGGCGGGCCTGTCGTCGATCGAGCATCTCGACTACGCCATGAAGGCGGGCTCGCGCGATGAGGCGGCTATCGCGGCCGACTATCTGGCGGGCAAATACACCTATGCCGAGACCATGCGGCGCTATGCCGACACCTTCGACGTGGAGACGGCGCGGCGGGTCTATGCGCGACTGGCGGAACTGGGCACGGCGGTGTCGCCGACGCTCTATGGTTCGACCACGCTGGCCAATCTGGATCTGGACGACCACTCGCACGATGAGGGTCTGGCCTATGTCGGGCCGGGCATCCGGGCAACCTATGACTGGCGCATCCAGCGCGCGGCCCAGGCCACGCCGCAGCAGGTCGAGGACCGTCACTTCGTCAAGGACGTCACCGCGCGCACCCTGCCCATGTTGCGCGATGCGGGCGTGACCATCCTGACCGGGACGGACGCGGGCTTCCTGAACTCGTTCAACTATCCGGGCTTCTCGCTGCACGACGAGCTGGAGCTCTATGTGAAGCTGGGCCTGACGCCGCGCGAAGCGCTGATGGGGTCGGTCGTGGACGGGCCGCGCTTCCTGAACCAGGGCGAACGTTACGGCGCCGTGGCGGCGGGCAAGTCGGCCGATTTGCTGGTGCTGGAGGCCGACCCCCTGAAGGACGTCAGCGCCACGCGCGACGCCGAGGCGGTGGTGTTGCGCGGCCGCCTGATCGATGCGGCGGAACTGGAGCGTATGCGCGCCGAGATCCGCGCTCGGGTCGCGGCGCGCAATGCGGTCTTTAAGCCTTCGCCAGCGTCCTGACCTTGAAGGCGACCCAGATCAGCAGCAGGCCGAACAGCACGGCCCAGGTCGCGATCAACCACAGCAGGCCCAGAGCGCCCGCTCCCGGCATGAAGACCAGGATCAGGCCGAAGATCACCGACAGGGCCCCGGCGGCGCCCAGGCTCCACTCATTGGCGATCTCGTTGCGCAGACGGATGGCGCCGACGATTTCGAGCACGCCGCGCAGGATCGACCAGAAGCCGATCAGATAGACCAGGACCAGAGCCGTCAGGCCCGGCCAGGCGAAGACGATGACGGCTGTCAGGACGCTGACCGCCCCGGCCAACGCCAGCCACCAGCGCGGGACCATGCCGCCGCCGCGGATCGCCGCGATCAGGGCCAGTATCCCGTCGGCCAGGGCGTAGATCCCATAGACCATGATGAGCGTCAGCAGGCTGATCTGCGGCCAGATGAAGGTCAGCACGCCGAAGGCGACGGCGGCGATCCCGCGCAACAACAACAGCCACCACGACCGATGCAGGGCGGATTTGACAAAGCCTTCCAGCGAAGGCGCGGCGTTGGACGAAGTCATGCGTTCGGCTCCCCAGCCCGTGGCCTTCAAACCGCCACGCTGGCGCAACGTCGGGCCGCGGGGGAGGGTTCCCTGATCCGCCCTCCTGCCCAGCCCTGGTCTCAGGCCGCCGCGCGCCAGTTCGAGCGGGCGTTGAACGGCGGGGTGTGGAACTCGTCCCACAGGGCGTCTTCGTTGGTGTAGCGGCTGGTCGAGGCGCTGATGACATCCACGACCTGTTCCTCCTGACGGTCCCAGATCACGGCCAGATCGCTCTCGGTCTCGCACGGCACGATCATGTAGCGGTCGGCGAAGGTCTTGCGGGCGGGTTTCTGGACGGTGGGGGTGCGGACGAAGGCCATGGGGAAACTCCTGATGCGAAAGGCGTCGCCTCTTGCTGACAGGATGAATATGAGACACCATTACGCCAGTTTCGGACGTATCTCTGTGGAGAAGTTTCTTGCGGCACGACAAGGCGGCGATGGTCATCGATCTGGCGCGGGGCATGGCGGCCAGCGCCGAGGGGCTGACGCTGAATGAAATGGCGGCCCAGCTGAACGTCGGGCGCCGCACGGCCGAACGGATGCGCGACGCGGTGCTGATGCTGTTTCCGCAGGTCGAGGAGGTGTCGGACCCGCCGACCAAGCGCTGGCGCATCCGGGGCGGTCTGTCGGCCTTTGAACAGGCCCCCACGGCGACCGAAATGCTGGAACTGACCAAGGCGGCGGCGGCCCTCCGCGCGGCGGGCGAACCGGCACGGGCGGCGGCGCTGGAAAGTCTGGAGCGCAAGGTGAAGGCGGCGATGCGGTCGACCACGCTGAACCGTATGGCGCCCGATCTGGAAGCTCTGGTCCGGGCCGAGACCATCGCTGTCCAGGCCGGACCGCGCCCCAGCGCCGACGAGACGGTGCTGGCCGAAATCCGCGGGGCGGTGCTGGCCGAGCGGCCGCTGAACTTCATCTACGCCCGACCGGGGGCCGAGGCGCGGACCCGCACCATGACGCCCTGCGGCCTGATGTTCGGGCGCGCCAACTATCTGGTGGCGGCCGACCGCGAAAGCGGGCGCATCCAGACCTTCCGGCTGGATCGGATGAGCGCGGTCGAGGCGGGCGAAGGCACGGCGCGCCCGCCCGAAGACTTCGACCTGGGCGCCTTCGCCAGCCAGTCCTTCGGCATCTATCAGGACGAGATCGAAGAGGTCGCCGTCCGCATCGCGCCCGAAGGCGCCAATGAGGCGCGCGGCTGGCGCTGGCATCCGACCCAGACGATCGAGGATCAGGCCGACGGCGCGGTCGTGGTGCGGTTCCGCGCCTCAGGGATGCGCGAGCTGGCCTGGCATCTGTTCACCTGGGGCGAGCAGGCCACCATCCTGGGGCCGGACCGGCTGAAAGCGGCGATGGCCGAGGCGCTGGACGCGGCGGGGCGCGCCCTCGAAGGGGCGTAATGCTGAGGAAACCGTAAGGTGACGGGCGGTGTTTGAGAGCCCTAAGCTGCGCCGTTCCCTATAGGAGACTGCTCTTCGTGCGTCTGAAAGCCCTGTCTGCAACCGCCCTGTCCGTCGTCGCCCTGCTGACCGCCTGCGCCGCGACGCCGGCGCCCGCTCGCTGGAACGCCGAGGCGGCGCCGCAGGTGACGGTGACGCGCGCGGACGGACGGTTGACGGTCGACTACGCCTTCAACCGCGACGCCGTGGTCTGGGCCTTCATGGACTCGGCGTTGATCTCCGACGTGCGCGAGCCGTGGCGGCCGCGCCAGTGGACGGTCGAGACCCCCGGCGTGGTGATGGAGCGGCGCGGCCACTACGACATCATCCGCAGCACGAACGGCGGCCCCGTGCCGCGCCATGTCCGCTTCAGCGTTCAGCCTCAGGCGGTTGAATTGGAGGCGGAGTACAAGACCCTGGTCTTCTCGGACGGGGCCGTGGCCCTGCCGACGCGGCAGATGGATGTCTTCGCCCTGGGCTCGCCCGAGGCGGCGGCGGCGGTCCCGGCCGATCTGAACGGGGTCAATCTGGACGGCGGACCCTCGCGCGTGACCTGGCGCGACCTGGACGGCCCGGTGCTGTTCAATGGCGAGCGTCACGCGGAACTGACGACGACAGGCGAGCGGTCCTATGTCCTGCTGGGCCAGGCGCGGGTGACGCCGGGCGAGGGGCTGACCACCGTCATGGACCCCAATCTGCCGCCGTGGATCGGCGAGAAGATTCGCGACTTCGCCCCGCGCGTGGGCCAGTTCTACATGCAGCGGCTGGGCCGTCCCGGCGCGGGCGGCGACAAGCCGGTCGTCATGGTGTCGTGGAACGGCCCGACCGAACGGATGACCAGCATGGGGGGCAGCGTCCTGCCCGGCCTGATCGTCATGTCGTTCGAGGGGACGGGCGTGACCCGGCCGACGGCCGAGATGGAGCGGGTCGCCCGCTGGTTCATCGCCCATGAGAGCGCGCATTTCTGGCTGGGCCAGACCGTGCGGTACGAGTTCGCCCGCGACGCCTGGATCACTGAGGGGGGGGCCGACCTGATGGCGGTCCGGGCGCTGAAGGCGCTGGATCCGGCCTATGACGACCGCAAGGCCCTGCAGGAAGAGGTCGACGACTGCGTGACCCTGAGCCAGGGGCGCGGCGTGGCCGGGGCGGCCGAGCGGGGGGAACACCGCGCCTATTACGCCTGCGGCGCCGTCTTCGCCATGGCGGCCGAGGGGGCGCAGAAGCGGCGCGACGGCGGCGACTGGTTCGGCTTCCTGCGCCCCTTGCTGGACGCCAATCGCCGGGACGGGGTGCTGTCCCGGGCCGAATGGCTGAACGCTCTGACGCGGGTGTCAGGCGACCCGACGCTGGCGGCCGACATCGGGCGGATGCTGGATCAGGGGGCGGCCGATCCGGCGGCCGAGATCGCCAGCCTGTTGGGCCGCGCGGGCGTGCCGCACCGGATCGTGGACGGGCGCGTCATCCTGACGTGAATTGATCAGGCTCAAGGCGCGGAACGGCGTTTGGCGCGTTGATAGGGCGTGTCCTGAAAACAGGAGGCCGCCATGTCCTGGACCAGTCTGATCGTTTACGTCGACGACGAAGCCGACAACCCCGCTCGCCTGATTGAAGCCTGCGCCCTGGCTCGCGCCTATGGAGCGCGGCTGATCGGGGTTTCGGGTTGCGCCCCCGAGACGCCCGTCGCCGACGCCTATGGCGCGGGCATACTGCTGGGCGAGGTGATGGCGGCCCAGCAGGCGCGGAATGAAACCACGCTCAAATCCGCCCAGCAGAGATTCCGCACCGCCGTCGAGGCGGCGGGGGTCGAGGGCGAGTGGCGGGGCGATGTGGGCGATCCCACGGCGCTGACCCTGCGCCATCTGCGGGCGGCGGACGCGGCCCTGGTCGGGCGCGATGCGGGCGGGATCAGCGCCTGGCGCGCGCCGCATCCGGCCGATCTGGCCATGCGGGCGGGGCGGCCGGTCGTGGTCCTGCCGCCCAATCCGGTCCGATCAATGGTGGATGCGCCGGCGCTGCTGGCCTGGACCGACACGCGTGAAAGCCGACTGGCGGCGCAGGCGGCCCTGCCGCTGCTGAAGCGCGCCGACAGCGTGCGGGTGGTCGAACTGTGCGACCCCGAGGACGGAGACGGGGCGCGGATCAGGACGCAGGACGTCGCCCGGTGGCTGGCCGGGCATGGCGTCGCCGCCGAGCCCGACGCCCGCGCGCACGACGACCGCTCGGGCGGACGACGCCTGATCGATTGCGCCGAGGAAATGGGAGCCGGGCTGATCGTCGCCGGGGCCTGGGGCCATGCGCGGATGCGGCAATGGATCTTCGGCGGGGTGACGCAGACCCTGCTGACCGAAGCGCCCGTTGCGCTGATGCTGGCGCACTGAAGCGCGTCAGGCAAACGGATAGGGGCTGACGGACTTGGACCAGTCGTCGACGGTCAAGGCGCGACCGACCGGCGGGGCGGCGCGTTCGGCGCAGGGGTGGCGCTCGCACAGGCGGCAGGCGGGGCCGATGGGCGTGATCTCGGGCTTTTGCAGGTCGAGACCGCGCGCATAGATCAGGCGGTGGGCGTGCTTCAACTCGCAGCCGAGGCCGATGGCCAGGTCATGCCCCTCGGTGAAGGCGTCCTGACCCTGGCGATCCACGGTGCGGGCCAGGGTGAACCAGCGGCCGCCATCGGGCGTCTCGATGATCTGGGTGATGATGCGGCCCGGCGTGCGGAAGGCCGAGTGCAGCCGCCAGCGCGGGCAGGCGCCGCCGAAGCGCGAGAAGGGGAAGGCGCCCGATGCGTAGCGCTTCGACACATTCCCCGCCTGATCGACCCGCATCAGGAAGAAGGGCACGCCTCTGGCCGTAGGCCGGGAAAGCGTGGTCAGCCGGTGCGCCGCCTGCTCGAAACCGACGCCGAATCTGGCCTGCAGCCGGGCCAGGTCATAACCGGTCTCTTCCGCCGTGCGCTGGAAGGCGGCGTAGGGCATCAGCACGGCGGCGGCCAGTGTGTTGGTCAGCGACGCCTTCAGCAGATTGCGCGTCGGGGCGTCCGGCGCCCCCGCCGCGTCGGTCAGGGCCTGAAGCTCGGCCCCATGCTCCATCAGGGCCAGTTGATTGGCGACGGCGAAGGCGCGCGACGACGGGCCCAGCGCGTCGGACAGCAGCAGCCGCCCCCGATGCGGGTCGAAGCGACGGGTCCACTCCACCATGACCTCGGCGGGCAGGGTACGGACGGTCAGGCCGTGGCGGGCAAACAGACGCGCACGGGCCAACGCCTCGAAGCCTTCGTCGGGGGCGGGGGCCTCGGCGTGCAGGGCGTCGTGCAGGGCCTCGCCCAGCGCGTCGAGGTCGGGGAAATGGTTGTGGCGGGACTGGACGTATTCGCGCACCCATTCGGACGGGCTGTCGGTCGGCGCCGCGCCGCCGCCCGCCTCAGCCTCCGCCCGGTCGCGCACGCGGCGGTCGGTGAAGGCGCGGTAGAGGCGCAGCACGGCGTCGGCGGCGGCGGGCTGGTCCTCGGCCAGCTGCATGATCTCGTGGCGCGGCACGGCCAGCCCCTGAAACAGGGGGTCGGCGAAGACCTCGGACAGTTCCGCCTCTGACGCCGGGCCGCCGGACTGGCCGAGATTGCGCAAGTCGACGTCATAGGTCTCGGCCAGCCGCAGCAGAAGCTGGGCCGAGACAGGGCGCTGGTTGCGCTCGATATGGTTCAGATAGGATGGGGAGACGCCCAGATCCGCCGCCATCGCCGTCTGCGACAAGTCGAGGTCGCGCCGCAGCCGCTTGAGGCGGCCGCCCAGAAACAGCTTGCGGTCAGCGGCGACGTTCATGGCGCGATCATGTCACATCATGACTTCGTGGCAAGTGTCGTATTGTGACTGTTTGACTTGAATGCTGGGATAGATGGTGTGTCAATCATGACGGTGGCGTGTTCAGTTCCCGGAGACAGCGGTTTCAGCCGCGCCTTATTGAGACCGAGACGAGACATGACGACCTTCGCCGATCTGGTTCCTTCGCCCGCCGGCCGTTTCGACGGCATTGAGCGCCCTTACTCGCCTGAAGACGTTCTGCGTCTGCGCGTCTCGGTGCCGATCACCCATACGCTGGCCGAGCGCGGGGCCAACCGTCTGTGGGAGCTGCTGCACTCCGAGCCCTACATCAACGCCCTGGGCGCCGTGACCGGCAATCAGGCGATGCAGATGGTCCGCGCGGGTCTGAAGGCCATCTATCTGTCGGGCTGGCAGGTTGCGGCGGACGCCAATACGGCCAGCGCCATGTATCCGGATCAGTCGCTCTATCCGGCCAACGCCGCGCCGGAACTGTGCCGCCGCATCAACCGCACCCTGCAGCGCGCCGACCAGATCGAGCACGCCGAGGGCGGCGCCCAAATTCCAGGAGGGGGGCGTGACTGGTTCGCCCCCATCGTCGCCGACGCCGAGGCCGGTTTCGGCGGCCCGCTGAACAGCTTCGAGATCATGAAGGCCTTCATCGAGGCGGGCGCCGCAGGCGTCCACTTCGAGGACCAGCTGGCGTCCGAGAAGAAGTGCGGCCACCTGGGCGGCAAGGTCCTGATCCCGACGCAGGCGCATGAGCGCAACCTGATCGCGGCGCGTCTGGCCGCCGATGTCTGCGGCACGCCGACCCTGACGGTGGCGCGCACCGACGCCGAGTCGGCCCAGCTGATCACTTCGGACATCGACGAGCGGGACCACCCCTTCATCGACCGCGAGAACCGCACGCCGGAGGGCTTCTATCGTCTGAAGCCGGGTACGGGTCTGGATCACTGCATCGCGCGCGGCCTGTCCTACGCCAAATACGCCGACCTGCTGTGGTGGGAGACGTCGCACCCCGATCTGGACGACGCCAAGAAGTTCGCCGAAGCCGTTCAGAAAGAGCATCCGGGCAAGCTGATGGCCTACAACTGTTCGCCCTCGTTCAACTGGGAAGCCAAGCTGGACAAGGACACCATCGCCAAGTTCCAGCGCGAGCTGGGGGCCATGGGCTACAAGTTCCAGTTCGTGACGCTGGCGGGCTTCCACAGCCTGAACAACGGCATGTTCGAGCTGGCCAGCGGTTATCGCGATCGCGGCATGGCGGCCTATTCGGAGCTGCAGCAGCGCGAGTTCGCCAATGAGGCCGCTGGCTACACCGCCACGCGCCACCAGCGCGAGGTCGGCACCGGCTACTTCGACGATGTCGCCACGGTCATCTCTTCAGGCCAGTCCTCGACCACGGCCCTGAAGGACTCGACCGAGACCGCCCAGTTCCACGCAGCCTAAGTTCACAGGAAAGGAACACGCCATGGAACCGCTGAGCAGACCACAGGCCATCATCGACTTCTGTCTGGCGCCGCTGGGGCTCGACGGATCGGGCGAGGGCGAGCGTGAAGCGCGCCGCCGCCTGGAGCACGTCATCAAGACGTTCCAATCCAAGGCGAACCGGCCGCTGAGCGTGGACTTCTCGTCCATGCCCAGCCAGGTCATCAATGAAGCGGCGCACGGCTACGAATAGGCTCTGCCGCTGTTGAATGAAGGCGATCTCAGGCCGCGGCTTCCGCGGCCTGAGGCGTTTGTGCAGTCAGTTCAGCGACCGTGGCCAGCAGGGCCTCGACGCTGAACGGCTTGGCCATGTGGCGGTCGGCGCCGGCGATCAGCGCCTGCTCCAGATGTTCGGGCAGGGCGTTGGCGGTCAGCATGACGATCGGCGTGGGCGTAAGGCCAAGGACCGCCTCATGCAGCCGGATTTCACGCACCGCGGTCACGCCGTCCATGACGGGCATCTGCATGTCCATCAGCACCAGATCGAAGGCTTGGGCGCGGTAGGTTTCGACCGCTTCGGCGCCGTTCTCGACCGAGACCAGGTCGAAAAGGGACGGGTCGAGGATCAGTTCGACCACTCTCCGGTTCGTGGGGTGATCATCGGCGGCGAGGATCCGCAGGCGGCGTGGGGCACGGTCGCAAGTCTGCGGCTCGCAGGCCGGCGTCTGGTAGGCGGGCGCAGCGGCGTCAGGCGCGGCGACCTCGCGCCACGGCAGGGTCAGGATGAAGGCGGCGCCCGCGCCCGGTTCGCTCTCGCAGTCCAGGTCGCCGCCCATCATGGCCGTCAGATCGCGCGAGATCGCAAGGCCCAGGCCGGACCCGCCGTAGTGGCGGGGGG
>KB291759.1:24965-33564 GCA_000318405.1 Brevundimonas diminuta 470-4
CCCCCGCCGTAGTGGCGGGTGATGTCGCCGTCGGCCTGTTCAAAGCGGTTGAACAGGCGATCGCGGGTGGCGGCGTCGAAGCCGATGCCGGTGTCCTGCACGACGAAGCGCAGGGTTTCAGGCCCCTGCGCCGGGGCGGCGTCGACGGTCAGGCTGACGAAGCCGGAGGTTGTGAACTTGACCGCGTTGGAGACCAGATTGGTCAGCACCTGCTTCAGTCGAACGGCGTCTCCCATAACCCAGGCGCGGGCCTCTGGCGCCACCTCGACGATGAACTGCAGCCCCTTGTCGCGCGCGGCGGCGGCGTAGAGCAGGGCGGCTTCTTCGACGACGCGGGCCAGATCGAAGGCTTCCTCCTTCAGGTCCAGCCGTCCGGACTCGATCCGGGCCAGGTCCAGAATGTCGCTGAGCAGAGTCTGCAGGGTGCGGCTGGATGACTGGATCAGGCCCAGCATCTCATGCTGGCTGGGGTTGAGCTCGGTTCGCGCCAGCGCCTGGGCGACGCCGATGACGCCGTTCAGGGGCGTGCGGATCTCGTGGCTCATATTGGCCAGGAAGCGGCTCTTGGCGCGGTTGGCGCTTTCGGCGGCGTCTCGGGCCTCGGCCAAGGCATCGGCGCTGCGGATCATGTCGGTGATGTCCGAACAGACGGTGACCAGGCCGCCGCCGCCGGTACGACGGTCCTGGATGCGCAACCATCGCTCACCGACCTGAAGCTCTCGCGGGCCCTGGGGGTTGCGGCGCTGGGCCATACGTTCGGCCGCCCATGCGCTTTCGCGGCCGACGGCTTCTGGATAGATGCTGGCCTTCAGGCCGACCTCGAGGAGTTCTTCGAAGGAGACGCCGACCTTCAGCGCATTGGCCAGATGCGGGCTGATGTCGAGATATCGCTCGTTCCAGATCTGGAGCCGGTCGTCGGCGTCATACACGCCCAGGCCGTCGGGCATGGCGTGGATCGCTTCCATCACCTGGCCCAGGACGCTGCGTCGTGACCACCAGATCATGCCGGTCAGAAAGGTGGCGATCAGCACCATCAGGCCAACGCCGATCATCGTCCAGGCGCTGATGACACGCGCAGAGGCGGCTGCTTCAGGTATCAGGATCCCCGGCGCAGGCGTGATGGCGGCGGCGCTCATGCCGATAAAATGGAGCCAGCAAACGCCCAGCGCGGCGACAGCCGTCCCCTGCGCGATACTGCGCCAATCGCGCCACACCGGCATGAAGGCGATGATGCTGAAGATTGCGACGCCGCCCAGGACCGCCAGGATAACCAGCGGCAGATTCCAGGTGATGACGGCGCCGGAGAAACGCACCGCCCCCATGCCCACAAAATGCATGGCTGTGACGCCGAAGCCTGCTGTCACCGCAGGAATCAGCCCCCCCGGTATTCTTCTGCCGAAGGTGACGATCGCTCGGTGTCGGGGATCCAGCGCAGCGAAGCCCAGGGTAAGGCTCGCTCCCAGCGCCAATATAATGACCGCCAGCGACAAGAGGGTCACGCCCGGATCATAGCGGGCCGGCACGCCTGCGTCGTAGGCCTGCATGGCGATGAAATGGGTGCTCCAGACCCCGACGCCGCCGACCAGCGGCGCGGCCGCCATGTAGGGCAGGCGCAGGCGTCGCGCCACCCGCTGGGCCCGGTCGATCAATACGAAGGCGGTGGCCAGACTGAACAGGCAAACGAAGACGGCGACCGGAAGAAGGCGCCAATCGTGGTCGTAGACGAGGCAGTTGATCACGGTCCTCATGGGCTATGTCCCGCTTGCTCCGAAAACTGTCTAAAAATCCGCCGTAAATCCGTGAAGAAACGCCGTTAGTATCGTCTGGCCTCCCAAGAGTCGGCGCCCCAGTCTGGCAGTGTAACGCCGGTCTGCTGAACAATGAGATAACGTCGATCACCATGCCCTATGAGCATCCGCCATCACCCGTAGCTCCTACGGCGACCTCCCGGCTCTGGACCGCGGGCGCCAGCGGCGGCGTGGCGGTCGTGGTCATGGCGGTGCTGGCGGTGATGAAGCCGGAACTGGCCGGTTGGCTGGCGGCGGGCGCGGCCGCGGTGATCCTGGCGACGTGGCTGGTCAACCGCACGCCGCCGGCGCCGGTGGATATCTCCGAACTGGACGGCGGCGCCGTGGACCTGGGCCCGGATGCAGCCCTGCTGGGCGATGTGTTCGAGGCGCTGGACGACCCTCTGTTCATCATCAGCGGCGGCGAGGCGGACGATATCGCCGGGCGCCGCATCGCCCTGGCCAATGCCTCCGCGCGCGAACTGTTTCGGCTGGGCGGGACCGGGGCCGGGCTGCTGGTCTCGGTGATCCGCGAGCCGCGCGTGCTTGAGGCCGTTGATGAGGCCCTGTTCGAGGGCGTGGCCGGGGCGGTGGAATACGTCGGCGGCGGCGCCCAGGAACGCCACTGGCGCGCCCTGATCCGCCCGCTTCCCGCGCGCGAGGCGAACGACTGGGGCGGCGGCTCCCTGGCCCTGCTGGCGTTGCGCGACGAGACGGACGTGCGGCGCATGGAGAAGATGCGCGTCGATTTCCTGGCCAACGCCAGCCATGAACTGCGCACGCCGCTGGCTTCGTTGTCCGGCTTTATCGAGACGCTGAAGGGCCATGCGCGGGATGACCCCAAGGCGCGCGACAAATTCCTCGACATCATGGCGGTGCAGGCCGATCGGATGCGGCGTCTGGTGGCCGATCTGCTGTCCCTGAGCCGGATCGAGCTGAACGAGCACATCGCGCCGCTGGGGCGGGTCAATCTCGCGCGGGCGACGGCTGACGTGGTCGATGCGGTCAGCGTCATCTCGCGCGAGCGTCAGGTGACGATCCAGGCGGACCTGCCGCATGGAGGCTCCGCCGTGACCGGCGACCGGGACGAGATCGCCCAGGTGGTGCAGAACCTGATCGACAATGCGCTGAAGTATTCCAGCGCAGGCGGAACCATCGAGGTCGGCATCGAGATCGACCGTACTCTGGACGAGGCCATGTCGAGTCGGATGGCCGAAGGCAACCGCCTGTCCTTGGCGACGCCGGACCGCGAGGCGGGGCAGCGCTACGCCGTGGTCACCGTGCGCGATCACGGCCCGGGGATGGCGCGCGAGCATCTGCCGCGCCTGACCGAGCGCTTCTATCGTGTCGAGGGACAGAAGAGCGGCGATCGTCAGGGCACGGGTCTGGGCCTGGCCATTGTCCGGCACATCATCATCCGCCACCGAGGCGGCCTGTCAGTCGACAGCGCGCCGGGGCAGGGGGCTGTCTTTGCGGCCTGTTTCCCGCTGGCGCCGACCTCTGAAAGCTGACGGAAGCGAAGGAAATCCGGGCGTTTGCGGATTCACCGTCACAGGACTGCGATATGACGGACCTGCGCCGTAACATAACTGTCATCCAGCCGTCTTAATCCGCTGACGTATCGCGGGCAGTTTCCCGGCCGAAACGCACCGCACCCGGCGCGTTCATCGATTCCTGCGCTGATCGGACCGGATGATCTGGATTTTCCTGCTGCTGCTGATCGCCTTCGTCGTCATGGCCTATGTGGCCGGGCGGGCGCTGGCCGTGCGTCGGAGCCGAGGCGCGAGATCGCATTCGCGGCCCGGCCAACATGGATTTTACGCCCTGATCTGGGTCGGAGCGCCGGCCTTGGCCATGCTGATCGCCGCCTCGGTCTTCTCGACCTCGATCGAACAGCAGATGATGCGGGCGGGCGCGCCGGACAGCGTCGCCCAGCTTGAGCCGTTCCGCCGCGAGGCCTTCTTCGCCGACGCCCGTCTGGTCGGCGCCGGGCAGGAGGCGCGCCAGATCTGGCCCGCCCCCTATGCTGAGGAACTGCCGGCCGAGGGCCGCCGCGCCCACCGCATCGCCTCGACCCTGAACTGGGGCGGGGGCGTCGCCGCCCTGATCGCCGCCGTGCTGGGCGGGCTGTTCGTCTTCACCCGCATCCGCCCGGACCTGCGCGCGCGCAACAAGGTCGAGGGCTGGATCACGGGCCTGCTGTTCGCCTGTTCGGCGGTGGCGGTGCTGACGACGCTGGGCATCATCTTCTCGCTGGTGATCGATTCGCTGCGCTTCTTCAGCATGGTGCCGATCACCGAGTTCCTGTTCGGGACCAAGTGGAGCCCGCAGATCGCCATTCGCGCCGATCAGGTGGGCTCGTCGGGCGCTTTCGGGGCTGTGCCGCTGTTTGCAGGCACCTTCCTGATCATGTTGATCGCTATGGCGGTGGCGGCGCCCATCGGCTTGTTCTCAGCCATCTACCTGTCGGAATACTCGGGCCGAAAGACCCGCGCCCTGGTCAAGCCTGCGCTTGAGGTTCTCGCGGGCGTGCCGACCGTGGTCTACGGCTTCTTCGCCGCCCTGACCGTGGGACCGGCGCTGCGCGTCTTCTTCAACAGCATCGGCGACATGCTGATCGGCGGGCCGCTGAACGATCTGGGGCTCTATCTGTCGCTGGTGCAGAACCAGATGGCTCTGGTGGCGGGGGCGGTCATGGGAATCATGCTGATCCCCTTCGTCAGCTCCCTGTCCGACGATATCCTGAACGCCGTGCCGCAATCGCTGCGCGACGGCTCCTACGCCATGGGCGCCACCAAGTCCGAGACGGTCCGCAAGGTTTTGCTGCCTGCCGCCCTGCCGGGCATCGCCGGGGCCCTGCTGCTGGCCGTGTCGCGCGCCATCGGCGAAACCATGATCGTGACCATGGCCGCGGGTCTGGCCGCCAAGCTGACGCTGAACCCGCTGGAGACGGTCACGACCGTCACCGTCCAGATCGTCACCCTGCTGACCGGCGACCAGGAGTTCAACAGCCCTAAGACGCTGGCCGCCTTCGGTCTGGGGCTGACGCTGTTCGTCGTCACCCTGCTGCTGAACATCGTCGCCATGCGTATCGTGCAAGCCTATCGGGAACAGTATGACTGACGCGGCTTCCTCCCCGACCGGCGTCAGCCCGCGCACCCAGCGCCTGAAGGCCCGCCTGCGCGCCCGCTATGCGCGCGAGACCCGCTTCCGTTGGTACGGCCGCGCGGCCATCGGCGTGGCGCTGGCCTTCCTGGTGATCCTGCTCGGCAGCATCATCACCCAGGGCTACACCGCCTTCTACGCCCACACCGTGACCCTGCCGGTCTATATGGATCCGGCGCGGATCGACCGTTCCTACCCGCAGGGCGCCAACTTCGAGCAGATCGCCGCCGAGCAGCAGGTCCGCCGTCTGGGCGTTCAGGACGACGAAGAGGGGACGAAGGCGGCGGCCATGAAGTCGCTGCTGTCCTCGGAGCTGAAGTTCCAGGCCGCCAAGATGATCGCGCGCCAACCCAGCCTGCTGGGCCAGACCGTGCCGATCGCCGCGCCGCTGTCGGACGACGCCGAGATGTATCTGAAGGGCAAGATCACCCGCGATCAGCCCGAGGACCAGCGCCGCGTCTCCGATGCGCAGATGGACTGGCTGGATAAGATGAAGGCCTCGGGCGCCATCCGCGCCCACTTCAACTCCGCCCTGTTCACCAAGGGCGACTCGACCCAGCCGGAACTGGCGGGCCTGCTGGGCGCCGTGGTCGGTTCGGCCCTGATGCTGATGGTGACGGCCCTGATCGCCATTCCGGTCGGCGTCGGCGCCGCCGTCTGGCTGGAGGAATACTCGCCGCGCAACCGCATCACGGCCATCATCGAGGTCAACATCAACAACCTGGCCGCCGTGCCGTCCATCGTCTACGGCCTGCTGGGTCTGGCGCTGTTCATCAACTTCATGCACCTGCCGCGCGCCAGTCCGCTGGTCGGGGGGCTGGTGCTGGCGCTGATGGCCCTGCCGACCATCATCATCGCCACCCGTTCGTCGCTGAAGGCGGTGCCGCCGTCGATCCGCGAGGCGGCCCTGGCCATGGGCGCCAGCCGCACCCAGACGGTGTTCGGCCACGTCCTGCCGCTGGCCATGCCCGGCGTGATGACCGGCGCCATCATCTCCATGGCCCACGCGCTTGGCGAGACGGCGCCCCTGCTGCTGATCGGCATGATCAGCTTCGTGCCGGGCGTCCCGCACGCCATCGACGAGCCCGTCGGCGCCCTGCCGTCGCTGATCTACATCTGGGAGAACGCGTCGGAGCGCGCCTTCCACGAACGGACGGCGGCCGCCATTCTTGTTCTTCTCGCCTTCATGATCGTCATGAACGCCGCCGCAGTCCTGCTGCGCCGTCGCTTCGAACGCCGGTGGTAAATCCTATGAAGTCCCGCATCCTCCGCGCTCCCGAAGGTACGTCGAACGGCGGCGCCTCCGAGGCCGCCACGCTGACGACCGCTCCGACGGTCGGCGCCCACGCCTCGGCGCCGCTGGGCCCGATCAAGATCGCCGCGCGCGACGTCAGCGTCTTCTACGGCGACAAACAGGCCCTGTTCGACGTGTCGCTGGACATCCCGGACAAGACGGTGACGGCGCTGATCGGCCCGTCGGGCTGCGGCAAGTCCACCTTCCTGCGGACGATGAACCGCATGAACGACACCATCCCCGGCACCCGCGTGACCGGCCGCATCGAGATGGACGGCGGCGACATCAACGACCGCAGGATCGACCCGGTGCTGCTGCGCGCCCAGGTCGGCATGGTGTTCCAGAAGCCGAACCCCTTCCCCAAGTCCATCTATGAGAACGTGGCCTATGGCCCGAAAATCCACGGTCTGGCCTCCAGCAAGGGCGAGATGGACGAGATCGTCCAGAAGTCGCTGAAGCGCGCCGGTCTGTGGGACGAGGTCGCCGACCGTCTGCACTCGCCGGGCACCGGCCTGTCGGGCGGCCAGCAGCAGCGTCTGGTCATCGCCCGCGCCATTGCGGTCGAGCCCGAAGTCATCCTGATGGACGAGCCCTGCTCGGCGCTGGACCCGATCGCCACGGCCAAGATCGAGGAGCTGATCGACGAACTGCGCGAGCGCTACTGCATCGTCATCGTCACCCACTCGATGGCGCAGGCGGCCCGCGTGTCGCAGCGCACAGCCTTCTTCCACATGGGCAAGCTGGTCGAGACCGGCGACACCGAAGAGATCTTCACCAATCCGCGCGAGCGGCGCACGCTCGACTACATCACCGGCCGCTTCGGCTGAGGACGCGACGATGAACCAGCATACGGTCAAGGCTTACGGCGACGAGCTGAACCAGTTGACGGCCGAGGTCGTCCGCATGGGCGGTCTGGCCGAGGCCCAGGTGGCGGACGCCATCGAATCCGTCGCACGCCGCGACGTGGCGCTGGCCAAAGCGGTGGTCGAGCGCGACAACCGCCTGGACGCACTGCACCGGGACATCGAGAAGAAGGCGATCCGCCTGATCGCCCTGCGCCAGCCGGTCGCCAGCGACCTGCGCCGGACGCTGGGGGCGATGAAGCTGGCCTCGGACCTCGAGCGGACCGGCGATCTGGCCAAGAACATCGCCAAGCGGGCGCTGATCCTGGCCGAGGCCGAGCCGATGCAGCCGCTGACGCGCTCGATCGAGCGTATGGGGCGGCTGGTGTCGAACCGCCTGCGTGACGTGCTGGACGCCTATACGGCCTCGGAAATCGAGCGCGCCTTGTCAGTCTGGCAGACCGACGACGAGGTGGACGAGCACTACAACGCCCTGTTCCGCGAACTGCTCACCTATATGATGGGCGACCCGCGCACGATCACGGCCTGCACCCACCTGCTGTTCATGGCCAAGAACCTGGAGCGGATCGGCGACCACGCGACGAACATCGCCGAGACGGTCCACTATGAGATCACCGGCGAGGAAATGCTGGGCGAGCGGCCCAAGGCCGTGCCCGGCCCCGGCGAAGAGCCGACGCCGACCCCGCACCTGTCTGCGTCTCCCGACGCGGCGGACGACTGACACCCCTTACATCGCTGACGACTTCGACGAACCGGAGAGGCTGACGTGCAACCCTATATTCTGGTGATGGAAGACGAGGACGCCCTGGCCACCCTGCTTCAGTACAATCTGGAGAAGGAAGGTTATGACGTGGCCGTCGCCTCTGACGGCGAGGAGGGGATGCTGCAGGTCGAGGAACGCACCCCCGACCTGATCCTGCTGGACTGGATGCTGCCCAAGCTGTCCGGCATCGAGGTCTGCCGCCGCATCCGCGGTCGGGCCGAGACGCGCAACCTGCCGATCATCATGCTGACCGCGCGCGGCGAAGAGACGGACCGCGTGCGCGGTCTGGACACCGGCGCCGACGACTATATGACCAAGCCCTTCTCGATGACGGAGCTGACCGCGCGCATCCGCGCCGTGCTGCGCCGCATCCGTCCGGGTCTGGCCGACGACCGGGTCAACCACGCCGACATCATCATGGACCGCGTCGCCCACCGCGTCAGCCGCGCGGGCAAGGAGGTCCACCTGGGCCCGACCGAGTTCCGCCTGCTGGACCACTTCCTGAAGCATCCGGGCCGGGTGTTCAGCCGCGAGCAGCTGCTGGACGCGGTCTGGGGCTCGGACGTCTATGTCGAGGCCCGCACCGTGGACGTCCACGTCGGCCGCCTGCGCAAGGCGCTGAACGTCGAAGGCACGGTCAACCCGATCCGCACCGTGCGCTCGGCGGGCTATTCGCTGGATCTGAATAACTGACACATGACCCTCTCCCGGCGGGAGAGGGCTTGAG
>KB291759.1:33584-44776 GCA_000318405.1 Brevundimonas diminuta 470-4
CGGCGGGAGAGGGCTTGAGCGCACGAGAGCAAGCGATCGTTCTTGCGCGAAAGGGTGAGGGGCTTGCCCTTTCAGTCGGCGTCAGCCGTTGCGCCACGGCTTGCACCGACTTTGGCCGGGAACCCCCATCCGGCCCTTCGGGCCACCTTCTCCCATCGGGAGAAGGGCGCTTGGCTTAAGTTTTCTTCATCTGCATCCGCAGGTCCGCCCGGCCGCCTCTGAACGACGACGTCGTATTGGGGGAGGAAAGAGCCATGCCGGAAGCAGTCATCGCCATGCTGGGCTGGGTGGGGGCCGTCGCGCTGGCGGGTCTGGCGGCTGCAATGCTGTCGCGCGGCAGAGTGCGCTGGGGCTGGCTGGTCGCGGCCCTGTTGCTGATGGCCGTCTATGACGCCGTGCTGACGCGCGGCTATGGGCATATCCCGCTGGATTTCGGACCCTCGCGCTGGAACTGGGAAGGCAAGACGCTGGCCGTCATGCTGTCCCTTGCCGTCGCCAGCCTGCCTCTCGTCGGATGGCGGCGCAGCGGGCTGACCCTGCATCAGGACCGGCAGGGGCTGAAGGGGGCGCTGATCCTGTCGGGCCTTCTGGTCCTGCTGTTCCTCGGCCTGGCGATCGCGATGCCGGGCGAGGGGTTCGACGCGGACAGCCTGGCCTTCCAACTGACCATGCCGGGGCTGGACGAGGAGATCTTCTATCGCGGCGTGCTGCTGCTGATGCTGAACGAGGCGTTCGGGCGGCCGGTCCGCGTGCTGGGCGCGCAGATGGGCTGGGGCGCGATGCTGACCGCGCTGGCGTTCGGCCTGACCCACGCCCTGGGCTATCAGGACGGCGCCTTCACCTTCGACTGGGCGCCGATGGCGACGACGGGGCTGGCGGGCCTGCTGCTGGTCTGGCTGCGCGAAAAGACCGGCAGCGTGCTGCTGCCGGTCCTGCTGCACAACTACGGCAACGCCGTCTTCATGCTGGTCTGAAGGATCAGGCCTCGGCCGTTTCCAGTTCGGCCGGGTCGATCTCATAGGCGGTCGAGCAATATTCGCACGTCACGCGGATCTTGCCGTCGTCCTCGACCATCTCGGCGCGTTCCTCGGCCGGGAAGGACTGCAGCACGGTGGCGATCCGGTCCTTCGAACAGCGGCAGACGGCGGCCAGCGCCTTGGCGCCTTCCAGCCGCACGCCGTCCTCGTGGAACAGGCGATACAGCAGGGTCTCGGCGCTGATGGTCGGATCGATCAGCTCGTCGTCGCCCAGGGTGGCGAACAGGGCGCGGGTACGCTCCCACACCTCCCCGGGCGAGCCGCGCGACTCGTCGCCGGCGATGACCTGGATCATAGCCCCGCCCGCGCGCCAGGTTCGGCCCGCGTCAGTTTCGACCTCGCCGACGGCCAGGCGCACCTTGGTCGGCACCTGCTCGGACTGGGAGAAGTAGTGTTCGGCGCACAGCGACAGGCTTTCGCCCTCGATCGGCGTCACGCCCTGGGTGCGCTCGAAGTCGGCGCCGCGATCCACCGTCATGATGAAGACGCCGCCGCCCAGCAGGGTCTTGGCGCCCGGACGGGCGAAGCCTTCGGACGCCTTGGCCACCTCTTCCGCGTCGAAGCGGCAGAAGCCGCGCAGATGGCCGTCCGTGCCGTAGTCGGCGACGACATAGCGCACCGGGCCGTCGCCCTGGGCCTGGACGATCAGGCGGCCGTCGAACTTCAGCGCCGAGCCGACGATGGCCGCCAGCACGCAGGCCTCGCCCAGCAGGGCGGCGACCGGCTCGGGATAGGCGTGGGCCGACAGCACCTTGTCGATCGCTTCGCCGAGACGGACCAGACGACCGCGCACCGGCCAGCCGTCGATCTGGAAGGCGGCGGCGAAGTCGTCCGTCGGGGCGGCGATAGGGGCGTCGGGCGCGTGATCGGTCACGGCGTGAAATCCTGAAAACTGTCGGAAGCGGCGCAACATAGGGAGCCGACAGCCGCTTGGTAAGGGCTGGGCGTGTCGCCTGCGCCACGGCCGCGACCTGTTTGACAAGCTTGACCGCAGCGGGGGAACTCTTTGTGCTGAAGCTCGCTCCCTTAGGTGAACACCCGTTTTCCCCTGCAAGAGGTCAGACATGATGGATCATGAGTTCAATGTCGTGGACGAGGTCCGCAAACATCCCGGCATCGTGGCGGGCGTCGTCGCCGTGCTGGCGGGCGTCGGGCTGGCGACCATTCTGCTGAACCAGCGGACGGGCCCGACCCGCTATGAGCGGATCAAGACGCGGATTGATCCGCGCGGCTGGTTCGACGCCGAGGCTCTGCGCCACCGCTTTGACGACATCGCGCGCGGCGTGCGCGACAGCGCTGACGACCTGGGCCAGCGCGCCGCCGATTTCGGCGACCATGCGGGCGAACGCGTCGGCCGCTTCAGCGAGGACGCTCGTGATCGCGCCGACGCCTGGTATCGTCGCGCCAAGAAGAAGTCGCGCCGCCCGATGCGTCGCTACACCAAGCAGGCCCGTCGCTATGCCGAGGACGCCGGCGACTTCGCCCGCGATCACGCCAAGGAGGGCGGCGCCCTTCTGGCCGTGGCGACCATCGCCGCCCTGATCGGCGCGGCGGCGCTGGAAAGCCGTCGACGGGGTTAAAACGGCGGTCGCCGAGCGGGTTTTCCTCTTCGGATGGAAAAATCATGCGGAAAGGGGCGTTTCGACGCCCCTTTTTATTGCTGCGGATGCGAAGAGGGGCTAGAGCCCGCGCATGATCTCGCCTGTCTTCATCTTCGACTTCGATTCCACCCTGGTTCGCATCGAGACGCTGGAGGCTCTGGCCGACCTGGCGCTCAAGGACGCCCCGGACGCCGCCGAGCGCAAGGCCCGGATCGCGGCCCTGACCGACGACGCCATGAACGGCCGCATCGGCTTCGGCGAGGCGCTGAAGCAGCGGCTGGAGCTGTTGGCGCTGCGCCGTGAACATGTCGAGGCCCTGACCGACCGGATTCTGGACGAGGCGACCGTCTCCATCCGCCGCAACGTCGACTTCTTCCAGCGCAACGCCGAGCGCATCTACATCCTGTCCGGCGGTTTCCGCGAGGTGATCGCGCCCCTGGCCGAGCGGCTGGGTCTGGCGGCCGATCATGTGCTGGCCAACGACCTGATCTATGATGACGAAGGCCGCGTGACGGGCGTGGATACGGCCAACCCCCTGTCGCGCGAGAACGGCAAGCCCGAGGTCATCCGCGCTCTGAACCTTGAAGGCCCCGTGGTCATGGTCGGCGACGGCTGGACCGACGCCGAGGTCAAGCTGAACGGTGCGGCCGACCGGTTCTACGCCTTCACCGAGATCGTCAGCCGTCCCAAGGTGGTCGAGGCCGCCGACGCCGTCGCCGCCTCGCTGGACGAGGTGCTGTATGCCGAGGGCGTGGCGGGGCGCTGGTCCTATCCGCGCAACCGCATCCGCATGCTGCTGCTGGAGAACGTCCACCCCGCAGCCGTCGAGCGGCTGGAGGAGGCGGGCTATACCGTCGAGACGATGAAGGGCGCGCTGGATGAGGATGACCTGATCGAGGCGATCAAGGGCGTGCACGTCCTGGGCATCCGCTCCAAGACTAACGTCAGCCGCAGGGTGCTGGACGCGGCGGATCGGCTGATGGCCGTGGCGGCCTTCTGCATCGGCACCAATCAGGTCGATCTGGACGCGGCGGCGGACAAGGGCGTGGCCGTGTTCAACGCCCCCTATTCCAACACCCGCTCGGTGGTCGAACTGGCCATCGGCATGATGATCGTCCTGATGCGCGACGTGGCGGACAAGTCGCGTGAGATGCACAAGGGCAAGTGGAACAAGTCGGCGACCGGATCGCGCGAAGTGCGCGGCAAGACGCTGGGCATCGTCGGCTACGGCGCCATCGGCAGCCAACTTTCGGTGCTGGCCGAGAACCTGGGCATGAGGGTTCTGTTCTACGACCTGTCCGAACGGCTGGCCTTGGGCAATGCGCGGCGGATGCGCTCGCTGGACGCCCTGCTGGCCGAGGCGGATGTGGTGACGATGCACGTCGACGGCCGCAAGGACAACACCGCCATCATCGGCGCCGATCAGTTCGCCAGGATGAAGCCGGGCGCCCTGTTCCTGAACCTGTCGCGGGGCCATGTGGTGGACGTGGATGCGATGGCCGCGGCGCTGAAGTCCGGCCGTCTGGGCGGGGCTGCGGTCGACGTCTTCCCCGAGGAGCCGCGCACCAACGCCGACCCGTTCGACAGCCCGCTGATCGGCCTGGAAAAGACGATCCTGACCCCGCACATCGGCGGCTCGACTGAGGAGGCGCAGGAAGCCATCGCCGAGTTCGCAGCCGAGCGTCTGCTGGGCTATCTGAACCGGGGCGACACCACCTTCTGCGTCAACCTGCCGAACGTGCAGCTGGCCGAGGTGACGCGCGCGCACCGTCTGCTGCACATCCACCGCAACCAGCCGGGCGTGCTGGCCGAGCTGAACCGGGCCCTGTCGGATGCGGGTCTGAACATTCTGGGCCAGCACCTGAAGACGGACGAACGCACCGGCTATGTCATCACCGACGTGGACCGCGACTATGACCGCGAGGCGCTGACGGCCCTGAAGCAGCTTCCGGGCACGATCCGCTTCCGACGGCTGCACTGATCGTCGGTTACCTTCCCCAGGGGCATCTTGCGTCCTGTGAAAAGCGGCGCAGAGTGCCGTTTAACGACCGCATACTGACGGTCGATGGGAGGGATTGCGATGACTCGTCTTCTTCGTGGCGCCGCGCTGGCGGCCCTGAGCCTGGCCGCCGTGTCGGTCGCCGGGGCCGCCTCGGCCCAGAGCTACAGCCGTCTGGTCGTGTTCGGCGACAGCCTGTCGGACAACGGCAACCTGTATCTGGCGACCGGCGGATCGACCCCGGCGTCGCCGCCCTATGGCGCCGGGCGATTCTCTAACGGGCCGGTGTTCACCGAGCGGCTGGGCTTCAACGCCGCCAACTTCATGGGGCCGGTTACCGGCAGCATCAACTACGCCTTCGGCGGCGCGCGCACGGATAGTCAGGCGCAACCGCTGGGGATGCGGCTGCAACTGGCCCAGTATCAGCAGCGCGGCGGGACGTTCGGGGCGAATGATCTGGTCAGCGTCCTGGGCGGGGCGAACAACATCTTCCAAGGGCTGCCGGCCGCCGGGGCCTCGACCAATCCGACCGGCGCCATCACGCCCGTAGCCCTCAGCGCGGCGGCGGACATCAACTTCATCGTTAACGGCATCGCCCAGGCCGGGGCGGGGACCGTGCTGGTCACCAACCTGCCCAAGCTGAGCATTACGCCGCAGTTTCGCGGTACGCCCGCCGCGCCGCTGGCCGACTTCGCAGTCACCACCTTCAACGGCGCCCTGCTGACGGGGTTGAACGCGACGGCGGCGGCCAGGCCGGGGACCAACATCATCCTGATGGACCTGTTCAAGGTCGGGGATGTGATTGCCGGCAACCCCAGCGCCTTTGGCGTGTCGAATGTGACGCAGCCCTGCTTCAACGGCGTGACCGTGTGTTCGAACCCGGACGACTACTTCTATTTCGACGGGGTGCACCCGACGGCCAAGGGGCATGAGATCATCGCACGTCTGAGCAACGATTATCTCTACTACGGCGATCTGGGCAGCCAGACGGCCGTGTTGGGCGAGACGGCGTGGCGGCATCGCGAAGACGCGCTGGACGGATCGACCGCGGTCCTGTCGGGGCGTGAGGCGTGGGAGAGGGGGACCTCCATCTCGGTCGGCGCGCTGGCTGACAAGACCGAGACGGACGCGCGCGGCGCCATCGGCAAGGCGACCTCCGACGGTTATGGCGTGCGCATCGCCCTGGAGTCGGGGACCGAGACCTTGCGTTTCGGCCTGTCCGGTTCCTATCGCAATGCCGACGTGGATGCGGGCGCTCTGCGCGCCGACATCGACAGCTTCGGGCTGGACGTCTACGGCGGCTGGCGCTCGGGCGACGTCTTCGTCAATGCCGCAGCGGGCGTGGCGCAGGACGACTTCAACGACATCAACCGCCTGACCAGCCTGACGCCGATCGTTCACAGCGGCTCGACGCGCGGCGTCTCTACGGGCGCGCGGCTGCAGGGCGGGATGTGGTTCGACATGGGCGGCTTCGCCCTGTCGCCGCGCGCGGCTGTCGCCTGGATCAATACCGACGTGGACGGCTTCAGCGAGCAGGGTCCGGCGGCGCAATACGCCTATGCCGACCGTTCGGTGCAGGCGACGACGGCCGAGATCGCCCTGCGCGCCGAGGGCGGGACCGAGCGCGTCCGCTTCTACGCCGAGGGCGGCTATCGCGACAGCCTGAGCGACGACAGCGACGTCGTGCGCACCGGCATCCTCGGCAATCCGGCCAAGGTTTTGGCCCGCGACGTGGATCTGCCGTTCGGCGGGCAGGTGCTGGCCGCCGCCGGGATCGAAGGCACCATCATGGAGCGGCTGAAGGTGTCGATCGGCTACAAGGGCCGCTTCGGCGACCATGCCGACAGCCATATGGCGGCGGTGAAGCTCAGCCTGCCGCTGTAGCGCTGGAAAGCGCGGGTTCCCGAGGTGCGACGTCGTGTCGCCCTCGGGGCGCCCCATTCATGTCCCGGTGAAATTGCAAAAGACGGTCAAGTCCGGCCGTCGGCGAGTGTCCATCTCGCTGTCTGCGCGCGTGTTTCGCGCGCCCTTCTGACGGCTCCCCGCGCTGACGAAGCGCTCAGAATGAGTCGTTAGAGTATGCGTCTAGTCCCCCCGGCCGTGCGGCCGTATGTCATTCGTTTTGGCCAGACCGGCGCCCTTGTCGCCCTGTCGGTGCTGGCCATGGCCGCCGCGCCCGTCGGCATGATCGCCGCCGCGCCGGAAAAGGGCGTGGAGGTTTCGGCCCCCATCGCCCCGCCCGTGAAGGCGGTCGCCGAGCCCGCTGGTCCCGTGACGCGCAAGATCGTCTTCGAAGCTCCCGTGAAGGGCTACCGCATCAACTCGTCGTTCGGCCTGCGCAAGCTGGCGATCGAAGCCAAGGCCCGTGCGCACAAGGGGGTTGATATCGCCGCCCCGACCGGCACGGGCGTCTTCGCCACGACCGAAGGCAAGGTTCTGCGCGCGGGCTATGATGCCGGGGGCTACGGCAACTTCATCGAGGTGCAGCACCCCAACGGCATGACCAGCCTGTACGGACACCTCAGCCGCATCGACGTCCACTCGGGCAAGGCGGTGGCTGCGGGCGAGCGCATCGGTCTGGTCGGCTCGACCGGCTATTCGACCGGCCCGCACCTGCATTTCGAGGTGCGCCGCGACGGCGGTCAGGTCGACCCGGCCAAGATCGTCGGCCAGAGCTTCGACATTCGGGTGAAGGCGCCGGTCTGACCGTACCAGGCGGCGCGGCATCATGACCAAACCGTAATGTAAAAGTTGCTTTACTCGGAGCAGCCCGCGCCCTTACCCTCGATCCTCGAATTATCGCAGGGGAACCGAATGGTCGCGGCGCTGACGCTGGACGGAATCAGCAAGAGATACGGAGGCTTCCAGGCGGTTTCCGACCTGAGCTTCCAGGTCGAGAAGGGCTCGATCTGCGGCTTTCTAGGGCCGAACGGGGCAGGCAAGACCTCGACCCTGCGGATGATCCTGGGCCTGCAACCGGCGACCAGCGGACGCATCGACATTCTTGGCGCGGACGACGGCCGCAAGGTGCGCGACCGGATCGGCTTCCTTCCCGAGGAGCGTGGCCTCTACAAGAAGATGACGCCGGTAGACGCCATCGCCTTCTTCGGCGCCCTGAAGGGCCTCCCCCTGCCCGAGGGGCGCCGTCGCGGCCGCGAGATGCTGGAGCAGATGGGCCTGGGCGAGGCCAGCAAGAAGAAGATGAAGGAGCTGTCCAAGGGGATGGCCCAGAAGGTCCAGTTGATCGCCTCGGTGGTGCATCAGCCGGAGTTCGTCATTCTGGACGAGCCCTTCTCGGGCCTCGATCCGATGAACCAGCAGGGGCTGGAGGCCATGATCCGCGCCCTGGCCGCCGATGGGGCGACGGTGCTGTTCTCGACCCACGTGATGCAGCACGCAGAGCGTCTGTGCGACAAGGTCGTGCTGCTGGCCCGAGGACGCAAGGCGTTCGAAGGCACAGTGGACGAGGCGCGCGCCACCTCGCCGCGCTTTCTGGAGCTGGAAGGGACGCTGGACCGGAACGCGGTCGCCGCCCTGCCGGGCGTCAGCGGCATCGAGACCCTGGCTGAAGACGGCGCCGTCAGCACCCTGCGCGTCGGCCTGACGCCGGGGGCGGAGGCGCAATCCGCCCTGCGCGCCGCCTTCCTGGGCGGACTGGACGTGCGGCGCTTCCAGATGAAGGAGCCGACCCTGCACGACGCCTTCATCACCCTGACCGGCGACCACCCGGATGAGGATCAGTCCGTCGGCAAGACCGACAAGATGGAGGCCGCGCGATGAACCGCATTCTTCTGATCGCGCGCCGCGAGTTCCTGGCCTACGCCAAGACGGTCGGCTTCTGGTTGTCCCTGCTGGCCTTTCCGCTGTTCGCCGTTCTGGGCGGCGCCGTTCCGATGCTGATGAAGCACGCCGAACCGGTACGCGAAGCCGTCATCATCGACGAGACCCCGGCCGGGTCCGGCCTGGCCGCCGCCGTGCGTCAGGCGCTGGAGACGGAACGGGGCCGGGCCGACATCGCCGCCCTGCGGATGGCCGCCGTGCCCGAGTCCGGGACGGCGGGCGGCGACCGGGTGCGCGAGGCCGCCGAGAAGGGCGGTTTCGACGCCGGGCTTGAGGCGCTGAAGAAGGAGGCCCCCCGCGCCGCCGCAGGCTTCAAGACGCCCAAGCGTTCCTTTGAGCTGGTCGAGGCGCCCGCTGAACTGACGGCCGCCGCCCCGGGCGAGGCGCGCGACGCCCTGGCCCGTCGCTATGTCGACAAGGATGCGCCTGAGGGCGAGCGTCTGAACGCCGTGGTCTTCCTGACCGAAAAGGACGGCCAGCCCAGCGCGCGCGTCTGGACCGGCCGCGCCACCGACGATGTCGTGCAAGACGCCGTTCGCGACGCGCTGAAGTCCGCCAACCGCAGCCGCGTCTTTGTTTCCAGCGGCATCGACCCCTCGGTGGTGGCGCAGACCGAGCGCTTCCGGCCCGAGGTCTCGGTCTTCTCGCCGCGCGCCGCGTCGGGGGGCGAAGTGTCGTTCCGCGACAAGCTGCCGGTCATCGTCGGCATGGCGGTGGGCTTTATCCTGTGGTCGCTGATCATCACCGGCGCCTCCATCCTGCTGAACAGCGTGATGGAGGAGAAATCGAACAAGATCCTCGAGGTCCTGCTGTCCTCGGCCTCGGCGACTGAGATCCTGACCGGCAAGGTGCTGGGCGTGGCCCTGCTGACCCTGGCCGTGCTGGGCGCCTGGGGCGGGATCGGCGCCGTCGGCCTGATGACGAGCGTGCCGGACGTGGCGCGCGACATCGGTTCGGTGCTGCTGGCCGACGGCCTCTTCGTCTGGTTCCTGCTGTTCCTGGTCGGCGGCTATCTGATGTATGCGGTGCTGTTCGCCGCCATCGGCGCCTTCTGCGACACGCCGCGCGACGCCCAGACCCTGATGGGGCCGATCATGATGGTGCTGATCGTGCCGATCCTGGTCATGCAGATGGCCATCCGCACCCCGGACGCGATGGTGGTCAAGGTGATCAGCCTGATCCCGCCCTTCACCCCCTTCGTCATGGCTGCACGCGCGCCCAGCGGGCCGCCCCTGATCGAACTGGTCGGCGGCCTGATCGGGATGTTCCTGTTCGCGGCCCTGATGATCTGGGTCGCGGGCCGCGCTTTCCGCGCCGGCGCCCTGTCGGACGTGAAACTGAGCTGGAAGAGCTTCATGGGCGCCGTGACAGGGCGGTGAGGTTCAGGGGAGGGAGGTCTGGCCTCTCTCCCGCTCATCCCGGCGGACGCCGGGACCCGTGCTTTGGCTTCAAGGCGCTCAGGCTAGCTGGGATGGCGCTCAGACCAGCGCTCTTACTGGGCCCCGGCGTCCGCCGGGGCGAGCGGAGACAAAACACATAAAGAAAAAGGCCGCCCCGGCGATCCGGGGCGGCCTTTGATCTTTCAGGCGTCAGCGGGTCTTAGCGACCGCGACCCTTCGGGGCCGGCAGCAGGCCTTCGCGCTGGGCGCGCTTGCGGGCCAGCTTGCGGGCGCGACGGACGGCTTCAGCCTTTTGGCGAGCGCGCTTCTCCGACGGCTTTTCAAAGTGCACGTGACGCTTCATTTCGCGGAAGCTGCCTTCGCGCTGCATCTTCTTCTTCAGGGCTTTCAGCGCCTGATCGACATTGTTGTCGCGGACAAAAATCTGAACCAGGGGTCTCTCTCCTTTGGCCGCCCGCCGCGTCCTTTCCAAGGGAGACGGGCAGACAAAACAAAACCACGCTCGAGAGGAGGGCCTCTCAAGTGAAGGCGCGCTGATACATGATCGGGGGGGGCATGTCCAGATCGTCGCGCCTAATCGTGATGGGTCGAAACGCCCGCCGTATGGGCGTATCGTGCCGTCCATGACCGAGACAGCCGAGACCGCTCCGCAAGGCGATTGGGCCGACCGCACAGAACAGGCCGTTCTGGACGCGGCCATAGAACGCGCGCCCGCGCTGGGCTGGAACGCGCGCCTGACGCGCGCCGCGTGCGAGGCGTGCGGCCTGTCGCTGGGCGATCAGGAACTGCTGCTGCCCAACGGTCCGCGCGACCTGGCGGTCCTGCTGTCGCGGCGTCATGACGCGCGGGCTCTGAAAGCGCTGGAGGCCACGCCCGCGGCCACGATGAAGATTCGCGAACGAATCGCCGCCGCCGTCTCGGCGCGGATGGAGGCAGGAGCGCAGGATATCGAGGCGGCCAAGCGCTGCGCGGGTTTCCTCAGCCTGCCGACCAACGTCGACCTGGGCTTCAAGCTGGCGTGGGAGACGGCGGACCATCTGTGGCGCTGGGCGGGCGACACGGCGACGGACCAGAATCACTACTCCAAGCGGGCGATTCTGGGCGGCATCCTGATTCCCGCCCTGACGATGCGCTGGTTCGACGGCCGCGAGGCGGCGGAAGGCTTCGTCGCCCGCCGCATCGAAAACGTCATGGCCTTCGAGAAATGGAAGGCGGGCAAGGATTTCGACGCTCCGGTCCGCACGATCACCGAGGCGCTGGGGCGGCTGCGCTACGGTCAGAAGGCCTGACCCTCTCCCGATGGGAGAGGGCTTGA
>KB291759.1:44796-66309 GCA_000318405.1 Brevundimonas diminuta 470-4
CCCTCTCCCGATGGGAGAGGGCTTGAGCGCGCGGCGGCGCAGCCGTCGCACTTGCGCGAAAGGGTGAGGGTTCCCGGCTTGCCGTCATCGCTCGCGGTCCGCACAGTCTTCTTATGACGAACTCGCGAACCGACCGTGCGCGGGCGTTGCGCCAGTCTTCCGGACGCGCGGAGGAGCGTGTCTGGGCGGTTCTTCGTGGTGGAAAGGTCGACGGACATAAGTTCCGCCGTCAGCATCCTGTGGGGCCGTATTTTGCGGACTTCGCCTGCGACCGGTTGCGTTTGATTATCGAGATCGACGGCGGGGTGCATCGTCTGGATGATGTGGCGGTGCGCGACCTTGAAAGGCAGCAGGCGCTTGAGGCGCTGGGCTGGACGGTAATTCGCGTAACCAACGATCAAGTTTATGAAGAACCAGAGCGTCTGATCGAAGCGGTGAGGGGACACGCACGCCGCCTCAACGGCTGAGCGTCGACCCTCACCCTTTCGCGCAAGAACGATGCGCTCTCGTGCGCTCAAGCCCTCTCCCATCGGGAGAGGGATCAGAGGATGCGGTTGACGTGCGCCATCTTCCGCCCCGGCCGGGCGTCGTGCTTGCCGTAGAGGTGCAGGCGCGCGTTTGGCTCGGCGGCCAGAGTGCGCCATTGCTTGACCTCATCGCCCAGCAGATTGGTCATCTCGATGCGGGCGTGGGCGTTGCTCGGGCCCAGGGGCCAGCCGACGACGGCGCGGACGTGCTGTTCGAACTGGTTGCAGACGCAGCCGTCCTGGGTCCAGTGGCCGGTGTTGTGGACGCGCGGGGCGACCTCGTTCACCAGCAGTTCGCCCTCTCCCATGTCGAAGAGTTCGATGCCCATGACGCCGATGTAGTCCAGGCCATCCAGAACGGCGGCGGCGATCTGTTCGGCGCGACCTTGCGTGGCCGGATCGACGGCGGCGGGGGCAGTGGTGGTCTTCAGTACACCGTTTTGGTGGACGTTTTCACCCAGAGGATAGACGGCGACGGCGCCGTCGCGGCCGCGCGCGGCGATGACCGACAGTTCGCGCCGGAAGACGGCGGCGGCCTCCAGCACGGCGGGGCGGCGACCGATGGCGTCGAAGGCAGCGGCCGCGTCGGCGGCGTCGCGGATCCAGACCTGGCCCTTGCCGTCATAGCCCTCGCGCCGGGTCTTCAGCAGGGCGGGCAAGCCTAAGCGCTCGATGGCGGCGGTCAGGTCGTCCAGCGTGGTCACGGCGGCGAAGGCCACGGTCGGGGCGCCGACGGCGTTCAGATAGGTCTTCTCGTCCACCCGGTCCTGCGCCACGGCCAGCGCCGTCGGTCCCGGCGCGACCAGGGCGCCCGCTTCGGCCAGGGTCTCGACCGAGGCGGCGGGGACGTTCTCGAACTCGAAGGTGACGACGTCGCACAGGCGGCCCAGCGCCTGCAGGGCGTCGGGATCGTCATAGGGGGCAGTGATCTGGGCGCGCGAAACGCGGGCGGCCGGGCAATCCGGCTGAGGATCGAGGATCACCACGTCGAAGCCGAGACGCGAGGCGGCCTGGCTCAGCATCCGGCCCAACTGCCCTCCGCCGAGAATGCCGAGGGTCGAACCGGGGGGCAGGGGGAGATCGGGCATCAGTCCTCGACGCTTTCGGCGACGGATTCCGTCTGGGCGGCGCGGAAGGCCGACAGGCGCTCGGCGATGCCGGAATCGGACAGGGCCAAGATTTGCGCCGCCAGAATCCCGGCGTTGGCGGCGCCCGCTTCGCCGATGGCCAGGGTGGCGACCGGCACGCCGCCGGGCATCTGGACGATCGACAGCAGGCTATCGAGACCCTTCAGCGCCTTGGACTGGACCGGCACGCCCAGCACCGGCAGGTCGGTCATCGAGGCGGCCATGCCGGGCAGGTGAGCCGCGCCCCCGGCGCCCGCGATAATGACCTTGAAGCCCTTGTCCTTGGCCGTGACAGCGAAGTCATACAGGCGCTGGGGCGTGCGGTGGGCGCTGACGACCTTGGCCTCCCAGGCGACGCCCAGCTGGTCCAGGCGGTCGGCGGCCAGTTTCATCGTGGGCCAGTCGGAGCGGCTGCCCATAATGATGGCGACGGAAACGGGCGGCGTGGAGGCGGTCATGCGCAAAGGCTCCCCAAGCGGAAAGCGGCCCGTTACAGCACCCGCGTTGCGCCCGCAACCGAGGACGCTAGACTCATCGCCGTCGCTGGGCCCTGAGTCGGCCGGAAATGCGACGCCGGAGCCCGCCTTGAACCACCTGGCTGAAAAGACGATCGCTGCGGGCGCCGATGCTGATTTGCAGGCCGAGATCGCTCGCCTGCGCGCCGAGGTGGCGGCGCTGATTGAACGGGCCGAGCGGGCCGAGGCTCTGGCCGATCACGACGTGCTGACGCCTGCGCTGAACCGGCGGGGCTTCATGACGGTGCTGGCGCGCAATCTGGCCTATTGCCGTCGCCACGGGGTCGAGGCGGCGCTGCTGTATCTCGATCTGGACGGGTTCAAGGGCGTCAATGACGGTCTGGGCCATGCGGCGGGCGATGCGGCCCTGATCGCCGTGGCGGAACTGTTGCTCGCGAATGTGCGCGAATCCGACGCCGTGGGCCGTATGGGCGGAGATGAGTTCACCGTGGTGCTGATGAACGCGGGCGCTGAGGAAGGTCGCGAAAAGGCGCGTCGGCTGAGCGAGGCGTTGAACCGCGACGGTTTTGTCTGGGAGGGCCAGCGCCTGCCGCTGGGCGGCTCGTTCGGCGTGCGCGCATTCGCCGGACAGGCGGATGCCGAGGCCTGGCTGGCCGAGGCGGACGCGGCCATGTGGCTGCGGAAAAAGGCGCGGCCGGAAGCGACGCGCTGAGGAATTGAAAAGGGCGCCGAGGTCCTCCTCGGCGCCCATGTTTCTTAGCCGTTCAGCAGGCTGTTTCGCCGGCTGTAGAGCAGGTAGACCGCAACCCCGATCACATTCCAGATCACGAAGTTGATCTGGGTCGAGGCGGGCAGGCTGAAGAACAGATAGACGCAGCCCGCGATGGCGATCGGTCCCACCAGCCACCACACCGGGGCGCGGAATACGCGCGGGCGGCCGGGCTCGCGACGACGCAGAACGATCAGGCACAGGCCGACCGAGGCGAAGGCCGCCAGCGTCCCGGCGTTGGCCAGGGCGGCCAAGTCGCCCAGGGGGATGAAGCCCGCGATGATCGCCATCAGGACAGCCGTTCCCGCCGTGACACGGACCGGGCCGCCCGACCGCTTGGACACATGGGCCAGGCTGCGGGGCAGCAGGCCGTCGCGCGCCATGACGAAGAAGATGCGGCTCTGACCGAACATGAAGGCCAGGATGACGGTGGGCAGGGCGACGACCGCCGCACCCGCGATCAGGGTGGCCCACAGGTCCGAACCGACGGTGCGGATGATGTGCGACAGCGGCTCGGGCGACTTCATGAACTCGGTGAAGGGCATGGCGCCCAGCGCGGCGATGGCGACGGCCATATAGATGGCGACGCAGGCCACCATCGAGCCGATGATGCCGATGGTCAGATCGCGGGCGGGGTTGCGGGTCTCCTCCGCCGCCGTCGCCACGGCGTCGAAGCCGTAGAAGGCGAAGAAGATGATGGCCGCCGCCGCCATCACGCCGGTCTGAGCCCCGACCCCGTGCGAGAAGCCGTAGGGCATGAAGGGCTTGAGGTTGTCCGGGTTGAAGTGGGGCAGGGCGATGGCCACGAAGGCGATCAGGGCGGCGATCTTGACCACCACCAGGGCGGCGTTGATCGAGGCGCTTTCCTTGGTGCCAGCGACCAGCAGACCCGCCACGGCGGCGACGATGACGACGGCGGGCAGGTTGACGATGCCGCCCTGCGACGGCGCCGAAGTCAGCACGGCGGGCAGGCCCATGCCGATGCCTTCCATCATCCCCGAGAAATACCCCGCCCAGCCGACGGCCACGGCAGAGCAGACGACGGTGTATTCCAGGATCAGGCTCCACCCGACCATCCAGGCCGCGCCTTCGCCCAGCGTGGTGTAGGAGTAGGTGTAGGCGGACCCCGACTCCGGAATCATGGTCGCCAGTTCAGCATAGGCCAGGGCCGCGCAGACGCAGACGACGCCGGCGATGACGAAGGCCAGCATGACCGCCGGGCCCGCGCGCTCGGCGCCCACGCCGATCAGGGTGTAGATGCCGGTCCCCACGATGGCGCCGACGCCCAACGCCACCAGGTGAGGCCACGACAGGGTGGGCTTCAGTCCATGAGCCCTGGGCGCTGCGCCGCCCAGCGCAGGCAAGGCCTTGCGGCGTGTCAAGAAACTCATGCGTCTCCCCCAGACATTGGATAATGCTATTTTATGAAGTGAAAATATTCGGATTAGCGGCGATTTAGCGCAGCATTCTTAGATCGCCCTTGAGGCGCGTGCAGGGGCATTGCTGAAAAAAAACGACCCCAAGACACCGTTTTTAATCGCTATCATTGGATCATAAAATCAGAATTGCCGCATAAACAACGCTTCTTTCGCACTCTCGGCACAAAAAGTCACATTTCGAAGAACGCGTACGGTTATGCGGTTTTTCGGAAATTTTATTTCGGAAGGCGGAAAATATCCGAAACTCTTGCCTGCAATGGGGTGCTAGCGAATTGGAGGTCGGGCTGAGGGGCCGGGCATGCGCTGGCAGGGGTCTGAAAGACCCTCGATCTTGGGAGGGATTGCAGCTTGCGGACTCGGTTAGAGAAAAAGTCCATCTTCAGGGGCGCCGGCGCGGCGTGTGCGGCTGCGCTTGTGCTGGCCACGGCGCCGAGCGCAATTTCAGCTCAAACCCAGGCTCAGGCGGCGCCGGCGCGCGCCGGTCTGAATCCGGCGCCTGCGCGTCGGGCGGGCGAGGGATATGGTCCCTATCCCCTGATGGTGGTGCGCGGCGCCATGCTGATCGACGGCACGGGCGCGCCGCCGATGGGGCCGGTCGACATTGTCATCGAGAATGACAAGATCACGGACGTCATTCAGGCCGGCTGGCCGGGTCTGCCGGAGCGCGAAGGCCGCCCGCCGCTGAATGCCGCGCACGAAATCGACGCCCGCGGGATGTACGTCATGCCGGGCTTCGTCGACGCCCACGCCCACGGCGGCAGCCCGCAGAAGGCGCCGGACCTTGAGTATGTCTACAAGCTGTGGCTAGCCCACGGGGTGACGACGGTGCGCGGCGTCAGTCTGGCGCCGCACGACATCTCAGTGTCGGAAAAGGCCCGCTCGGCCCGGGGCGAGATCGTCGCCCCGCGCATCTACAACTATCAGACCCTCGGCTCCGGCTGGTCGCGGGGCCGCATCCGCAACCCTGAGATGGCGCGCGAATGGGTGCGCTGGGGCGCGGCCAACGGCGTGGACGGCATCAAGTTCTTCCTGCGCGGCGACGAGACGCCCGAGGTGGTCCTGGCCGCCATCGACGAAGCCAAGAAAAACCACATGGGCACGGTCGCCCATATCGCCCAGCCGGGCGTGGCCCAGTTGAACGCCGAACAGCTGGCGGCGGCGGGTCTGGGCACCATCACCCATTTCTACGGCCATTTCGAATCTCTGCTGGGCGGCCGGACGATCCAGAACTACCCGAGCGACTACAACTTCTACGACGAGCAGAAGCGGTTCGGCGAAGCGGCGGAGATCTGGGACGAAGTCGAGCCCGGCTCGCCGCAATGGTACGCCTATCTGCAGGCCCAGAAGGAAACGGGCGTCGTCTTTGACCCGACGATGACCATCTATGCGGCCTCGCGCGACCTGATGCGGGCGCGCAATGCGCCTTGGCACCAGATCTATACCCTGCCGACGCTGGCGGACTATTTCCAGTCCACGCGCGACAACCACGGCAGCTACTTCTTCGACTGGACCACGTCGAACGAGGTGGCGTGGCGCCGCTTCTACGAGCGGTTCATGCTGTTGCTGAACGACTACAAGAAAGTCGGCGGCCGGGTGACCGTCGGGTCGGACTCGGGCTTCATCTGGAAGCTGTACGGCTTCGGCTACGTCGAAGAACTGGAACTGCTGCAAGAAGCCGGTTTCCATCCCTTGGAAATCGTGCGCGCCGCCACGATGGACGGGGCCATGACCCTGGCCGAGCCGACCGGCAAGGCGCCGACCTTCGGCATCGTGCGACCGGGCATGAGCGCGGATCTGGTCATCACGACCGAGAACCCGCTGGCCAACTTCAAGACGCTTTACGGCACCGGGCATGAGCGCCTGAGCCCTGAGAACCGCATCGAGACGGTCGGCGGGGTGCGTTGGACGGTGGCGCGCGGCGTCGCCTACGACGCGCCCGCCCTGCTGGCCGACGTGCGGGCAATGGTCGATCGGCAAAAAGCCGAACGAGGAGAGGCGCAAGGAGGGCGCTGATCCAACAACGACGAGCCGGGCGCCGCCTAATGGGGAGGGCGCGTCCGTGCTTCACATTAAAAAATGAGGGGTGATTCAATGAGACTGTCTGCGTACCTGAAGCCCGGCACCATGATCGCCGGTCTGGCCGTCACGGCCGCCGCCGCCCAGCCCGCCTGGGCGCAATCCGAAGCTTCTGCCACCGACCCGGCAGCCAGCGCCGTCGCCGACATCGTGGTGACCGGCTCGCGTATCCGCCGCCCGAACGTCGAGGCCGCGACTCCAGTCAACGTCGTCGACGCCCAGGAAATCGAGAACACCGGCGTCACCAACCTGATCGACGCCATGACGCGCCAGCCGCAGGTCGGCCTCGGCTCTTCGGCCTCCAGCACGACTAACTCAGTGTCGGGCCAGGGCTTGGCGACTCTGAACCTGCGTAACTTGGGGGCAAGCCGCACTCTGGTGCTGGTCAACGGCCGCCGCCACGTTGCCGGTTCTGCGGGCACCAGCGCGGTGGACGTGAACTCCATCTCGAAGACCACGATTGCGCGTATCGACACCGTGACGGGCGGTTCATCGGCGGTTTACGGTGCGGACGCCGTGGCCGGGGTGGTCAACTTCATCACCAAGCAGGACTTCGACGGCGTCGCCATCCAGACGCAATATGGTTCGGCTGACGGCCCGAACACCTACTACGGCTCGGTCGCCGTGGGGCGGAACTTCAACGACGACCGGACCAACATCATGGGCGCCCTGACCTATGACAAGTCCGAGGGGCTTTTCCGTCACGAGCGCGACTACGCAATGAGCGCCCTCGCTGAAATCCCGAACCCGAACAAGAAGAGCCCAGACGACGGCCTGCCGTCCTTTATCCAGGCGCGGAACGTCTACACCAACACCCAGAATGACTTCTTCACACCGGTCATCGTCACGCCGATCGGCACCAATAAGGCCTTCGCCCTGACCTTCACGCCAGACGGCAAGCTGGTTCCGTTCGACCGTGGTCAAATCCTGTATGATGGAGCCGGCCGCGAACAGAAGCTGTCGATCGGCGGCGACGGCTTTAAACTGCGCGACGACATGCTGCGTACGCCGGTCGAGCGTTACGGCGGCGAACTTCAACTGCGTCACCAGTTCCAGCCATCTGTCGACTTCATCACCGAACTGAACCTGTTCGCTGAGGCGAAGTATTTCCATATGGTGGCCAGCAGCCAAGCGCGGAACGGCACCTTCGCCGACAGCTCGCCCGGCATGTCGACGGGCAACGCTTATCGTATCCAGGCGGACAACGCCTTCCTGCCCGATGAACTGAAGACCATGTTGGCGCAGGCCAATATGACGTTCTTCGACATCAGCCGTATCGACACCGACTTCGGTATCCGGACTTCGCGCAGCGAATACGACACTGCGCGTTTCGTAACTGGGTTGGATGGCGCCTTCAGCAACGGTTGGCGGTTCGAGGCCTATGTTAATTACGGTCAGACCCAGTCGGAGTTCACCAACTTCGATCGCTTGCAGAAGGAGTTCTACGAATCGATCGACGCTATCAACCTGAACGGCCAGATCGTCTGTCGCAGCGCGGACGCACGAGCCCGGGGATGTCAGCCTCTGAACCTTTTCGGGGCCTATAAGGGCTCCCAGGAAGCGATCGATTATTCCTACATCTACACCGTTCGCAATGATCGTATCCGTCAGTGGAACGCGGTGGCTAGCGTCAACGGGGAGTTGTTCTCCTACCCGTCGCTGTTCAGCGGAACCAACCTGCCGGTCGCCTTCGCGGCGGGCGTGGAATGGCGCAAGGAAGCCAGCCGCGCTGTGCCGGACATCCGCTCACAGCGGGCGCTGATCTTCCAAAACGCCCAAGCTCGAACTGAGGGCGCCTATGAGTCCAAGGAAGTCTTCGGCGAGGTCAATCTGCCTCTGCTGGCGGATGTGCCCTTCATCCAGTATTTGGATCTGACGGCGGCCTATCGTTATCAGAACTACACCACTACGGGCGGCGACAGCAGTTACGGCCTGGGTATGGAGTGGACGGTTGATCGCAACATCCGCTTCCGCGCCAACTACGCCAAGGCGGTTCGGGCGCCGAACATCAGTGAACTGTTCGACGGCGGCAGCGAAGGCTTCAACCTCTTCGACGATCCGTGCGACGCGACGCGTCTGAATCTCGGCAACTTCCCGCAGAACCGGGTCGCGAACTGCGCGGCGCTGGGTCTCGCTCCGGGCTTTACCCAATCCAACGCGACCAAGCCTGCCGTCAGCAAAGGCAATCCCGATCTACGCCCGGAGGAGGGGGAAACCCTGACCTTGGGCGTCGTCCTGACGCCGTCGTTCCTGCCGGGCCTGGCTGTCACTATCGACCACTACGACATTAAGATCAGTGACGTGATCGCCTCTTTGGGCGCGCGCACCATCATCAACAACTGCGTCGACAGCCCGACCTTGGACAACCAGTTCTGTTCCAACGTCACGCGCGGCGCAGACGGTAACATCGCTCGCGTGGTGAACCAGGTCATGAATGTCGCCGAGTACACTAACTCGGGTTGGGACGTGACCGCTTCCTACCGCACGGACCTGGTTAAGCTGGGTCTGCCGGACTACGGCTCGCTGTCCTTCAGCGCGGCCGCTGGCTTCCTGGAAGAGCTGACCTATGATCCGGTCCCGGGTGACGCCAGCGTGCGGGACGAGCAGGCTGGCGAAGCACCCAATCCCAAGCGCCGGATCAACTTCCGCGTATCTTGGGACTATGACGGCCTGTCGCTCTCCTACGCCAACCGGTACCTGGGCAGCGTTCTGCGCAGCAACCAGGATAAGGTGGGATCGTATGAAGTGTGGAAGGCTCCGTCATGGCTGACGCATGACATTCGCGCTGAATACCGCTTTGACCGTTACTCGGTCTTCGCCGGCGTGAACAACTTCACCAATGAAGCGCCGCCTCAGACGGCGTTCACCTGGACGGGGACAGGTCTGTACAACGGCTTTAACGCCAGCATTTACAACAACCTGGGTCGTTACGTTTACGTTGGCGTGAACGCTCAATTCTGATCCAGGGTAGTGAAGCCGCCCGGTGACGGGCGGCTTCTTGCCCTATTGGACGCCGCCCGGCGTCCCTGTTTTTTCGGGGGAAAGACGATGAAGTCTCTCACAGCTTTCGGGGCCCTGGCGGTCGCTGTCGGGATTCTGGCCGTAGGAGGCGTAGCCGCTCCGCAACAGGTGCTGGCCGCTTCGGCTTCGACCGCCGCCGCCGCGCCCTCGGCCCTTGACGCCCAGTTCCGCGCTATCGCCGAGGAAGAATACGCCTGGCGCCGGAACGAGATTCCGTCGCGAGCGTCCAAGCCCGCCAATCTGCCGGACGTCAGCGCCGCCACCCAGCAGCGCCGCCTGGCCTATTGGACCGAGATCCAGCGCCGCCTGAACGCCATTTCGCCGGATCAACTGTCGCCGTCGGAGCGGACCAACTACGCGGTCTACAAGCATCAGATCGACAACTTCGTCGATGACGGCCGTCATCGCCTGTACGAAATGCCCTTCAACTCGGACAGCTCGTTCTGGTCGTCGATTTCGGGCATGGCGAACCAGACCTTCACCTCGGTGGAGGACTATGACCGCTACCTGTCCCAACTGCGCGACACGCCGCGCTATTTCGACCAGCAGATCGCCAATATGCGCGCCGGACTGGCGCGCGGCTTCACCCAGCCCAAGGCCTCGCTGGTCGGACGGGACGTCTCCATCCTGGCCGTGACAGAGCCGACGGACCCGCAAGCCAACCCGATCTACAAGCCCTTCATCGACATGCCGTCGGCGATTTCGGACGCAGACAAGCAGCGCCTGCGCGCCGAGGCTGTCCAGGTGATCCAGCAGCAGGTCGTGCCCGCGCACCGCACCTTGCTCAGCTTTATCCGCGACGAATATGTGCCGGGCGCGCGCGACACCCTGGGCGCCAACCGCCTGCCGGACGGCGACGACTTCTATCAAACGCAGATCCGTCAATACACGAGCGTCAACCTGACGCCGGATCAGATCCACCAGATCGGCCGTGGCGAGGTGGCCCGCATCCGCGCCGAGATGGAAGCAGTGATGCGCAGCACCGGCTGGACCGGCAGCTTCGCCGACTTCCTCACCTTCCTGAAGACCGACCGTCAGTTCCAGTACGACAAGCCCGAGCATCTGCTCTGGCACGGCGCCTGGGTGATCAAAAAGGTCGACGGCAAGATGGGGCAGTATTTCAACCTGAAGCCGCGCGACACCTTCAGCCTGATCCCGGTCCCGCCAGCCATCGCGCCCTTCTACACGGCGGGCCGCGGCGGCAACGGGGCGTGCCTGCTCAACACCTATGACCTGCCGTCGCGTCCGCGCTACAACATCCCGGCCCTGACGGTGCATGAGTGCAACCCCGGTCATGCCTGGCACGGCGTGCTGCGTCGCGAGCACGCCGCCCTGCCGGAGTGGCGTTCGCAGGCGGGAATCTCCGCCTTCGGGGAGGGCTGGGCGCTCTACACGGAAAAACTGGCCGTCGAGATGGGCATCTACGAAGACGCCTATGAGGACTTCGGACGCCTCAACTATGAGATGTGGCGCGCAGCGCGCCTGGTGATCGACACCGGCCTGCATTCCAAGGGCTGGACGCGCGATCAGGCCATCGCCTTCCTGAGCGGCAACACGGCCCTTTCGGACCATGAGGTCGGCACCGAGATCGATCGCTATATCACCTGGCCCGGGCAGGCGCTGGCCTACAAGCTGGGCGAGATTGAAATCGTCCGCCTGCGTCGCAAGGCCGAGGCCGAACTGGGCGCCGACTTCGACATCAGGGCCTTCCACGACCATCTGCTGGCCCTGGGCGTCGCCACCATTCCGGCCATGACCGCCGAAATGGAAGCCTTCATCGCCCAGAGCAAACAGGCGGCCGGGACGCGGCGCGCCGAGTAAGCGGCCGTTTTTCTGACAGGCGATCTTTCTGGCCGACGATTTTCTCCCAGGTTGTTGGTCTTCACCGCCTGCTGATCCATTGCGGATCAGCAGGCGGTTTGACAAAGTTGGAGTAGGGTAGATGCGTAAGGGGGAGCCGCGCATGAACACAGCGGATTACAAGTTGGATGACGCGGATCGCCGAATCCTGAGGGTGTTGCAGCAGGATGGGCGCATCACCAATCAGGACCTGGCGTCCGCCTGCAACATGTCGGCGTCATCGTGCTTTGAACGGGTGCGCCGCCTGCGAGAGCGGGGCGTGATCGTCGGCTATACGGCGCTGATTGATCCGAAGTTCGCCGAGCGGGAACTGCTGATCTTCATCGAGGTGCTGCTGGATCGCACGACCTCGGACATTTTCGACCAGTTCGCAGACCGCATCCGGCGCTCGCCGGAGGTGCTGGAGTGCCACATGGTCGCCGGCGGCTTCGACTATCTGGTCAAGGTGCGGATGAAGGACATGGCCGCCTATCGCGTCTTCCTGGCCGACACCCTGATCACCATGCCGGGCGTGCGCGAAACGCGCACCTATGCGGTGATGGAAGAGGTCAAGGACACTTCGGTCCTGCCGCTTTAGGGTGTGGGCGCGGAGGCAGCGTGAAGCCGCCTCCGTTCCAAGCTTACCAGTAGCCTCCAGGGCAACTTCCGATCGCCTCGAGGGTATAATACGGCGAAGTGACGCCGTGGACCGGTGAGGCGACGACGTTCCCATTCGAGCACTTGTCGCGGTACCAGCCGACCTGAACAGTCATAGTGGCGTCGCTGTAGAAGGTGCGATGGTACATGATGCCGGGGGCTTTGGCCCCGGCGCCGACAGACAGCGCCGACGTGGCCATCGCGATGGACGCTAGAAGTACGGCATTTCGGATCTTACGCATACGCATCAGTTCTCTCCTGCCAGTGGGTCACGAGCACATCTCGACCTCTAGCGACATAAGAGTCAATAACTGTCGTTATTCTACTACGCGATGATGTCGGGCAGGATGCGGTCCTGCAGCTTCACGATGTCGTCGCGCAGAGCCAGCTTCTTGCGCTTGAGCCGGGCGATCATCAGCTGATCGGGCGCAGGCATATGGCCCAGCGCCTCGATGGAGGCGTCCAGGTCGGCGTGCTCCTGCAGCAGGCGAGCCAGTTCGGCGCGCAGCGCCTCGTCTTCTTCGGACAGGTAAGGTTCGTCGTCGTTCATCATCAGGCCCCCGACCTGGGGATTATAGCTGAGCTGGTGTCAGGTCGGAAGCAGGTCGGCCAGGGTTCTAAGCCCCGGGCGCGGCACCACCCGGTCCCATAGTCGCGCGGCCTCGGCCATGGCGTCGACCGCGGGGCGCGGGGCGCCTGACGCGGCCGGCGACAGGGCCTGAAGCCCTTCCAGCAGATGGCGCTCGGCGGCCAGTTCAGCGGCCTTCACCTGCTCGCGTACCGCCAGACGGGCGTCGGTTTCGAGGTCCGGCACCGGCGTCTTGAGCGTGCGGCGCACCGCGCGCAGCGGCGCGATGGTTGTCGTCTGCCAGGCGCGCGCCGTATCGCAGGCGGCCTCGATGGTTTCTTCGTCCGGACGGCGGCCGGTGACGGCGGTCCAGGCCGCCCACAACAGCAGGGGCACGTTCTGCTCGTGATAGTCCTGCAGCGACAGACAGGCCTCGCTCACGCCCGGCGCGGCATAGGCGGCGCAGGCCCAGGTCCACAGGTCGTCGCTCATGTCTCGACCCCGCCCTTCAGTCCTTCCCAGCGGCGCACCGGCGCCCAGTCCAGACCGAAGACGTCCAGCGCCCGACCGACCGACTGGTCGATCATCTGCTCCAGGCTTTCGGGCCGGGCGTAGAAGGCGGGCAAGGGCGGCGCGATCACGGCGCCCATCTCGGCCAGAGTCGTCATGGTGCGCAGATGGCCTAGGTGCAGCGGCGTCTCGCGCACCATCAGCACCAGCGGCCGGCGCTCCTTCAGCGTCACATCGGCGGCGCGGGTCAGCAGGGTCGAGGTCACGCCGGTGGCGATCTCGCTCATCGTCCGCACCGAACAGGGGGCGACGATCATGCCCAGGGTGCGGAAGGAACCGGAGGAGATGGTGGCCCCCACGTCGTTCAGCCGATGGACCACGTCGGCCTTGCCCGTCAGCTCGTCGGGGGTGAGATCGGTCTCCTGCGACAATGTGAGCAGGGCGGCGCGGGTGACGACCAGATGGCTCTCGACGCCCAGTTCTCGAAGGGCGTCCAGCATGCGCGCACCATAGATGACGCCGGAAGCGCCAGAGATTCCAACGACTAGCCGAGAGGGCGCCGGCGCCCGAACGGTCGAGTTCACAACATCGGCCAATTTCGCCTCCAACCTGTCCGTGTCCGGAGCGGCGAGGGTCACTGCAATGTGATTCCACACCCCGCCGAACCGGGCGCTCAGTGTAGTGGTCCCTTACACACGGAGGCGCAAGCCATGACCATCGAGGCTCGTATTCGCGAACTGGGTAATCGGCATCGGTCGCTGGATGAGACCATCCAGCAGGAGATGCGCCGCCCCTCCGCGGACCCGATACACCTCAGGGAGATGAAGCAGCGAAAGCTGCGACTTAAGGAAGAGATCAACAGCCTGGAAGCCCGCGCCTGCTGAGGCCGCTTCCCATCTGAAAATGACGACGGCCCCGGAAGATCGCTCTTCCGGGGCCGTTCTGTATCGGTCGACGGATCGAAGGGATCAGTCGCGCGAGCCGAACACCGATTCGGCGGTGGGCTCGGCGCCCATGCCGTATTCTTCTTCGGCGTCTTCGACGGCGGCTTCGGGTTCGGGCTCGGCCTCGATGGGTTGCAGGACGCCGTTCTTGGCGTCGTCCTTGGCCTTCTTGTCAGCGGCCTTACGGACCACTTCGTCCAGCTGCAGCTGGCCGGTCAGGCCCAGGGTCACCGGGTCGACCGGCTTGATGTTGGCCGAGTTCCAGTGGGTGCGGTTGCGCACGCTTTCGATCGTGGCCTTGGTCGTGCCCAGCAGCTTGGCGATCTGGGCGTCCGTCACTTCGGGGTGGTTGCGGACGAACCACATGATGGCGTCCGGACGGTCCTGACGGCGCGACACCGGCGTGTACTTCGGACCCGACTTGGCGGGCTTCAGCAGTTCGGCGTGGCGGCTGACCACGGCCTTCATGCGGTAGTTTTCGTCGTTCTGGGCCTTGTCCAGCTCTTCGCGGGTCAGTTGGCCGTTGACGATGGGGTCGGCGCCGCGAATGTCGCGCGCCACGTCGCCGTCGGCGATGCCGCGCACCTCCAGCGGGTGCAGCCCGCAGAAGTCGGCGATCTGCTCGAACGAGAGCGAGGTGTTGTCCACCAGCCAGACCGCAGTGGCCTTGGGCATCAGGATGTCGGTCATGGGCATGGATCCCGGCGGTTGCGGCCCGAAAAACGGGCGTTTGAATCGACGGCGCCCGACCTTTTCGGCCGGGCGCGAGACACCCTTTATAGGTGATTTCGGCCGAAATGAAAACGTCGTCTGTCGTCGTCATACAGCAAAGGTTCATCTGTGATGATGAACATTCAGGGCCAGGGTGCGTTGTGCGCCGGAAGAGACCTCTAAGGAGACCGTGTCATGAAGAAGTTCGTGGTTGCAGCGGCAGGTTTAGTCATGGCGGCGGGCGGCTTCGCCGTCGTCAACGTGGGCGCGGCCGAAGCGCAGGTTCAGACCCGTGGCGCCCCGCGCGGCTCCTACACGCAAAGCTGCACCGGCTCCTATGTGAACCGGGGCCGGCTATATGCGGATTGTCGTGACATGCGCGGCAATATCCGCGAGACCTCGATCGAGCTGTCGCGCTGCTCCAACGACGAGATCATCAACCGCGACGGCCGTCTGGTCTGCGGACCCGTGCAGGGCGACTTCGAAAACAGCGGCCGCCCGAACCGTCCCGGGGGCGGCTGGAATGATGATCGCCCCGGTCAGGGCGGCGGCTGGAATCAGTCCTCGATCACTGTCTATCGCGACGCCAACTATCGCGGCCAGTCGATGACCTTCCGCGAGGATGTGCCGAACCTGCGCAGCCTGGGCATGAATGATGCGATCAGCTCGATCCGCCTGTCGCGGGGAACTTGGGAAGTCTGCGAGGACGCCAACTATCGCGGCCGTTGCGAGATCGTGCGCGGCGATATCCGCGACCTGCGCAACACGGGGATGAACGACAAGATTTCGTCCCTGCGTCCGGCCCGCAGCGGCGGTCGCTGGTAAGCTGTAACGACGGCTTGATGGATCAGGCGGGGAGCTTCGGCTCCCCGCCTTTTCTCTATCAGGGCAGCAGCACGACCTTGCCGACGTGGGCGCCCGCTTCCAGATGGGCGTGGGCGGCGGCGGCTTCGGCCAGGGAGAAGGTCGCCTCGACCTGGGCCTTGACGGCGCCGGATGCGACCCACGGCCAGACGGTCGCCTCGACGGCGGCGGCCAGCCGGGCCTTTTCATCGGCGGAGCGGCTGCGCAGGGTCGAGCCGGTCAGCACGATCCGCTTCAGCATGACCCGCATCAGATCGACCTCGGCCCGGGCTCCGGTCAGGGTGGCGATCACCACCCAGCGTCCGCCGGGCTTCAGGGCGTTGAGGTTCAGCTCGGCATAGGCGGCGCCCACCATATCCAGCACCACGTCGGCGCCGCCCGCGTCCTGAATGGCGGCCGCCAGATCCTGCGCCGTCGCGTCCAGACTGACATCGGCGCCCAGGGCGCGGGCGGCCTCGGCCTTAGCGGCGCCGCGTGAAGTGGCGATGACGCGGGCGCCCGCCGCCTTGGCCATCTGGATGGCCATGACGCCGATGCCGCTGGTCGCGCCGTGGATCAGCAGGGTCTCGCCCGCCTTCAGGCCGCCGCCTTCGAAGACGTTGGCGAAGACGGTGAAGGCGGTCTCGGGCAGGGCGGCGGCCTGCACGAAGTCGAGGCCGTCGGGGACGGGCAGGGCGTGGCGGGCGTCGACCACGGCGTATTCGGCGTATCCGCCCCCGCCCAGCAGGGCGCAGACCCGATCGCCGATCGCCCAGCGCGTCACGCCTTCTCCGACGGCCTCGACCTCGCCCGCGACCTCCAGCCCCAGAATGTCCGAAGCGCCCGGCGGAGGCGGATAGCGGCCCTCGCGCTGGACGATGTCCGGGCGGTTGACCCCTGCGGCGCGCACGCAGATGCGAATCTCGCCAGGCGCTGGCACGGGCAGGGGGCGCGTCGTCAGGCGCAGGGCGTCGGCGGGGCCGTGTCCGTTCTCGATCTCTATGGCCTGCATGGCGAAGACTCCCTTGCTTGCATTCCTGTTCAATGCGGCGTTCACATAGGGGCTGGCGCCCGCAATGGCCAAGGAGGCGAGGTTGAGTTTCGAAGATCTGGAGCCCCGCCCGCGGCGCGGCGAAGCCATCGCCGCCCTGGGCCGCGAAGACCTGGACCTCTACGCCGTGGACGAATTGCAGGAGCGGATCGCCGCCCTTGAGGCCGAGATCGCGCGCTCCAGGGCCGCCATCGACGGCAAGTCTTCGCAGCGCAGCGCCGCCGATGCGCTGTTCAACTTCCGCTAAGCGACGACGGTTGGGGATGGTTTCGACCGCGCTCTCCCGAAGAGGCGACTTCCGTGGCATGACGATTGCAGCCAGCGGATGCATGAAATTCTTGGATGGACGCCTGTGACCGCCATTGAAGCCAATCTGAGCCGGGCAGGCCTGTCGGGCGCCGAGGTGCTGGATTTCGCGCGCTCGGAGTTGTTTGAGCGCACCTTCCGCGAGGGCATGGAGCTGGTCGAGGAGACCGCCGCCTATCTCGATGGGGACGGACGTCAGGATTCACGCCTGCTGTCGCGGGCGGCGGCCCTGTCCTATGCAGGGGAGAGCATGAAGCTGACCACGCGGCTGATGCAGATCGCCTCGTGGCTGCTGGTCCAGCGCGCCGTGCGTGAGCAAGACATGAGCGCAGAGGCGGCGGGCGATCCCCGCTATCGCCTGGCCGATCGCCGCATGGAGACGGAACCGCGTCGCGGCGATCTGCCCATCGCCCTGATCGAATACGCCGTGCGGGCCGAAAAGCTGTACGACCGCGTGCTGCATCTGGATCGCCAGATGTATGTCGAGCCCGCGACGGCGCCCGCCAATCCGGTGCAGAGCCAGATGGACATGCTGCGCGCCGCCTTCGGATAAGGCTTCTCCTCCCCATTTCATGGGGAGGTGGCTCGGCGGTGCAGCCGACGAGACGGAGGGGCTGCTTGGTTCCGCCGCCGTAAGCCCCTCCACCACTTCGTGGTCCCCCTCCCCATAAGGTGGGGAGGAAAGAGGGGCGCAGCTTTTTACGGCGTCACTTCGTCCGGGTCGATCGGGGCGTCGGCCACCACCTGCGGCAGGTTGACGGCGATGCCCAGGGCGTCGGCCAGCTTGGCGTCGCGCTTATAGACGTCCTCGCGGAAGGCGACGCGGCCCTGGCCGTCGACGAAGGCGGTCCAGTACAGCAGGCGTACGCCGATGTTGCGGCCGGTGGTCACCCGCTTGGTCTCGCCGCTGGCCTGGGCCTCGTCGAAGGTGGCCAGACGCGCCGGATCGGGCGACAGCAGCAGGCGGGCGAAGCCGATGGCGTCCTGCACCCGCACGCAGCCGTGGCTGCGCTGGCGCACCGACAGGTTGAAGGCCCCGCGCGCGGGCGTGTCGTGCAGGAAGATGGCGTAGCTGTCCTGCAGCTCGAACTTCACATTGCCCAGCGACGACTTCGGCCCGGCGCGCTGCACCACCCAGCCGTCGGCGTTGACGTACATGTCGTTGGCGGCGAGGTAGGCGGGGCCCTTCGGCAGGATCTCGCGACGCGCAATGCCCATCGGCACCGTCCACGGTGGATTGGCCACGACCGAGGCGAAGGGCTTCTCCAGGCTGGGGGTCTGGTTGGCGACGGTGCCGACGACGACGCGGTTGGAGTGAACCGGCTTGCCGTCCTTCCAGTAGACCATGATGGCGGCGGCGGTGTTGACCTCGATCCGCTCGGGATTCAGGTCGCGCTTCAGCCAGCGGCGGCGCTCCAGGTTCAGGGCGATCTGGCGGGCGCGATCCTCGGCCGTCGCGGTCAACGAGCGCTGGGTGGCGGCGCCGATGCGGCCGTCGGCGCCCAGACCGTGGCGGGTCTGGAAGCTGCGCACCGCCTGCTGCAACTCAGGGCCGTAGGCCAGATTGCCCTTCAGGCGCTCGGCGTTGGCGGCGCTCAGGTCGCCTTCGGCCGCCAGTCGGGCGACCAGGGCGGGGATGCGCGGATCGCTGGCTCCCGGCTCGATCGTGCCGCTGTTCAACCGGAAGGCGGGCCAGCCGCCCTGGCGGGCGATGCGGCGATAGCGGGCGTAACCGGCCGACAGATTGGTGTAGCCCAGATCCGTCGGGGGCAGGGCGTCGAACCACTGGCTCAACTTGTTGGCGGCGACGGCGTCGACGAGGCCGCGCGGCAGGTCGACGCTGTTCTTCTGCATCTCCCACAGCTCTTCGACCGTCTCGGGCCGGACGCGGCCCTCGGCCAGGACCCTGGCGTAGGCCAGGGCGGCGGCGGTGGTGCGGATTTCGGCCGTTTCGCGGTCGGCGGCCAGGCCGACGAAGTCGAAGAAGTCTCCGGCGGGCAGGCCGTGACGCTCGGCCCCGGCGGCGACTTCCTGAAGCACGCGCAGGCGGTCGGCGGTCCAGATGGGCTTGCCTTGGGTCAACTGGTAGACGGCGCGGACATCGGCCTGCTGGGCGGCGGGCAGGCGTCCGGCCTGGGCGTCGAAACCAGCGATGAAGACCTGCGGGTCCGTGGCGCGCGCTTGGGCCAGCGCGCCGTTCGCGGCCGCCAGCGTCAGGCTCGTCGTGGCGACGCCAAGGCCCAGTTCCCGTCGATTCATCGTCTGCAACTCTTGTGGTCCGATCTCGGCCCGGACCCAACGTCCACGCCCCGAGGGATCGAACGCGCCCATGTTAACGGCGTTCCAGGCAACAAAAAAGCGCCGGCCCGAGGACCGACGCTTTTGTGGCGAACTTGTCGCAGCAAGCGTGGCTTACTTCTTGATGAAGCCGCCGAACTTGTTGTTGAAGCGCGAGACGCGGCCGCCGCGGTCCATCAGGTGCTGGTTGCCGCCGGTCCAGGCAGGGTGAGACGTCGGGTCGATGTCCAGGTTCAGCGTGGCGCCTTCTTTCCCGTAGGTCGAACGGGTCTGGTAGGTGGTGCCGTCGGTCATCACAACAGTGATGAAGTGGTAGTCGGGGTGCGTGTCCGCTTTCATCGATCTTGTCCGTCTCTGCGCGACGACGATGCCGACCGTCACTGCGCGTAAATAGAGAATCCCGTCGCAGGGCGCGACGGGAGCGAGGGGCGGCGTTTACACCGGGGGGCGTTCCGGGGCAAGAGCGCGACCATGACCCACGCTGAACCTCAACGTCACGCCCAACCGACAGGCCGTCCCGGCGCCGGGGCCGTTCTGGCCGAACAGATGGATGAAGCGGGCGGCAAGCGCGCCAAGAGCCGCAACATCCGCCCGCTGGGCCGGTTGCTGCCGTTCCTGGCCCGGCACAAGATCGACGCGGCCATCGCCTGCGTCTGGTTGATCGGTTCGACGGCGGCCTCGCTGGCCCTGACGGCGACGGCGCGCGGCGCCATCGACCAGGGGTTCGAGAACGGCGGCGCCGACATCGACAGATGGTTCCTGATCCTGGGCCTGAACGCGGTGGTGCTGGGGCTGGCGACGGCGCTGCGCTATTTCTACGTGACCAAGACCGGCGAGCGGATCATCGCCGACCTGCGCACGGCCCTGTTCCAGCGCATCCTGACGCTGGACCCGGTCTTCTTCGCCCATATGCGGACGGGGGAGGTGCTGTCGCGCCTGACTACGGACATTCAACTGGTCGACACCCTGCTGACCACCTCGATCAGCTATGCGTTGAGGAACTTCCTGACCCTGATCGGCGGGGTGATCCTGCTGTTCTTCGTCAGCCCCAAGCTGACGGGCTTCGTCCTGTTGATCGTGCCGGTGCTGATCGTGCCGCTGTTCCTGTTCGGCCGCGTGGTGCGCCGCCTGACGGTCCAGTCACAGGACACCTTCGCCGGAGCTGTGGGTTTTGCGGGCGAAAGCGTCGACGCCATCGAGACGGTTCAGGCTTTCGGCCGCGAGAAGAGCGCCATCGGCCGTTTCGGCGCGGCGGTGGAAGAGGCGTTCGGCGTCTCCCTGAAACGGATGCGCGCTCGCGGCGTGATGACCGCCATGATCATCATGGTGATGTTCGGCGGCGTGACGCTGGTGCTGTGGCTGGGGGCGCAGGACGTGATCGCCGGGACCATGACGCCGGGCGCCTTGCTGCAGTTCGTGCTGCTGTCGGTGTTCGCGGCGGGCGCGGTCGGCGCGCTGGGCGAAAGCTGGGGCGACGTGCAGAAGGCGGCGGGCGCCATGGAGCGGATCGACGAACTGATGCGGGCGACCCCCGCCATCGCCCCGCCCGCCAGCCCGGTCGCCCTGCCTCAACCGCCGCGCGGCGAGGTGTCGATGTCGGCGGTGGACTTCGCCTATCCGGGCCGTCCCGACCTGCCGGCGCTGAAAGGTTTCAGCCTGACCGTGCGGCCGGGCGAGACGGTGGCCCTGGTCGGGCCGTCGGGGGCGGGCAAGTCGACGGTCTTCCGCCTTCTGCTACGCTTCTATGATCCGCAGTCCGGTCTGGTGTCGGTGGACGGCATGGACGTGCGCGCGGCCGATCCGGTCGACGTGCGCAATCGCTTCGCCTGGGTGTCGCAGGAGGCGCCGCTGTTCTCGGGCTCGGCCTTGGAGAACATCCGCTTCGGCCGCGAGGCCGCCACCCTGGACGAAGCCCGCGCCGTCGCCGCCGAGGCGCAGGCCCTGGGCTTCATCGACGCCCTGCCGGAAGGTTTCGACACCCCTCTGGGCGAGCGCGGCAAGAGCCTGTCGGGCGGCCAGCGCCAGCGTCTGGCCATTGCGCGTGCTCTGGTGCGCGAAGCGCCGATCCTGCTGCTAGACGAGGCGACCAGCGCGCTGGACGCCGAGAACGAGCGTCTGGTGCAGGCGGCGCTGGATCAGGCCATGGAGGCGCGCACCACCCTGGTCATCGCTCACCGACTGGCGACCGTGCTGCGCGCCGACCGCATCGTGGTTATGGACGGCGGCCAGGTGGTCGAAGAAGGCACGCACGCCGAGCTGTCAGCCAAGGGCGGGCTGTATGCGCGTCTGGCCAAGCTGCAGTTTCAGGGGACTTAGGGAGCAACCCTCTCCCGGCGGGAGAGGGCTTGAGC
>KB291759.1:66329-82638 GCA_000318405.1 Brevundimonas diminuta 470-4
CAAGCCCTCTCCCATCGGTAGAGGGTCAGCGTACGTCTACCGCCGCCGCGGGAAAGTCGCTGAACACGGCGTCGACGCCCAGCGCGTAGATCGCCTTCAGCCAGCCCGTCAGGTCGCCGTGGTCGGCGGGCACATTTCCCACGCGATATTGCGCGGGCAAGAACACGTTCTCTGCCCGGAAGGTCCAAACCACGACCTTCAGGCCTGCCGCATGGGCGTCGTTCGTCAGAGGCGAGGCATCCAGCGCGCGGCCCGCGTCGTCACGCGGCACGACCAACAGATCCTGCACGCCGATCGCTCCGGCATAGCGGGCGATTTCGGCCAGGCCCGCGGGGGTCGCCATCTCGGCATAGGTCAGCCCCGGCCGGTCGGCGGGGCCGCCGTTCGCCTGCATCAGTTGCAGCAGGGGGGCGTGGATGCGGGCGGCCAGCCGCTGAAGCGTCTCGACCTCGAAGCACTGGATCAGGATGGGAGAATGGGCGCCGGTCAGGCCGTGGCGCTCCAGCGCCGCGATGAAGACGTCCTCCATCGGCAGGCCGAGGGCGGAGAAATGGCTGGGGTGCTTCAGTTCGGGCGCGACGCCGATGACGCGGCCGGTGCGGGCGCTGGCGTCGCGGGCGATCACGACCACTTCGTCGAAGGTCAGGATCGGCTCCTGGCCGTCAAAGGCGGCCGAGGCGGGCCGCAGGGCGGGCAGCCGCTCGCGGGCGCGCAGGGTTTTCAGATCAGCCAAGGTGAAGTCTTCGGTGAACCAGCCGGTGATGGGAACGCCGTCCACGTCGCGGGGGGTGCGGCGCGCGGCTAACTCGGGATGGTCGGCGACATCGGTGGTCTCGCCGATCTCGTTCTCATGGCGGACGACCAGATGGCCGTCGCGGGTCATGACCAGGTCCGGTTCGATGAAGTCCGCGCCCTGGTCGATCGCCAGCTCATAGGCCGCGCGGGTGTGTTCGGGTCGCTCGCCCGAGGCGCCCCGGTGGGCGATGACGATGGGGCTGGGAGACGGCGTGGACATGGCCGGTTGGCTCGACGACAGAAGGACGGCGGTCAGCATGGCGGCGATCATGCACGAAGGGTAGGGGGGCTTGGCGACGAAGGCGTGAAAGATCAGTGCGTCTTACACTTCCGCTCATCCCCGCGGAGGCGGGGACCCAGTAAGAGCAACACCGCTTCGGTGGAGTTGGCTTGTCACGATTTGCGCGAGGCGCTGGCAGCCAAAGCACTGGGTCCCCGCCTCCGCGGGGATGAGCGGAATCTGACATGGAAAAGGCGGCGCCTCTTGCGAAGCGCCGCCCATCTGGCCCAGCCGACCTCCCATGAAGAGGAGGCGGAATGCTGTCTTACGCCTCGCGCAGGATCTTGCGCAGCTTGGCCTGGATCTCGGGGTTGCCCGCCACGATCTGCTTGCCGCTCATGGGATCGCCGTCCTGGTCGATGGTGGTGACGACGCCGCCGGCTTCTGTGACCAGCAGGATGCCCGCCGCCACGTCCCACGGCTGCAGGTTGCGCTCGAAATAGGCGTCGTAGCGGCCTGCGGCGACCCAGGCGAAGTCCAGCGAGGCGGCGCCCAGACGGCGGATGCCCGCGACGCGCTGGCCGACGGCGTGGATGTCCTTGATGGCCTGACCGTGGCCCGTCTTGCCGATGAAGGGCAGGCCCGTGGCGATCAGGCTCTCGGCCAGATCGGCGCGTCCGGCGATGCGGATGCGCGTGTCGTTCAGGTAGCAGCCCTTGCCCTTCTCGGCCCAGAACATCTCGTTCAGCACCGGGTTGTAGGTGACGCAGGCCACGATCTCGGCAGTGCCGTCAGGATGCTTGCGTTCCAGACCCACCGTGATGGCGAAGTGGGGCATGGCGTGCATGAAGTTGGTGGTGCCGTCGATCGGGTCGACAATCCAGGTGTGGGTCTTGTCGGTGCCCTCGATCATGCCGCGCTCCTCGCCCAGGAAGCCGTAGCCGGGGCGGGCCTTCAGCAGCAGTTCGAACAGGGTCTGTTCGGCCTTGACGTCGGCGGCGGTGACGAAGTCGCCCGGGCCCTTGCGGGACACCTGGAGCTGGGACACCTCGCCGAAATCCCGGAGCATCGGGCGGGCGGTCTTGCGGACGGCGTCCATCATGACCTGGAGCAGGGCGGAAGCGAGGGCCATAGGCGGTTCTCCTGATCCGTCGATCCTTGAAAGGCCTGCGGCCCGGATGGACGGAGAAGCAAAAGGGGCGCGGACCATCCGCGCCCCTGCAGTCTTAACTTGCCCGACCTTGGCCGGGAAAGGCGGTGTTTTTTAGTCCGCGCGGCGGACGTATTCGCCGGTCGAGGTGTCGACGACGATCTTCTCGCCCGTCGACATGAAGGGCGGGATCATGACGCGGATGCCGTTCGAGGCCTTGGCGGGCTTGTAGGACGACGAGGCGGTCTGGCCCTTCACGGTCGGCTCGGTCTCGACGACTTCCAGAACGACCTGTTCCGGCAGTTCCAGGCCGATCGGACGGTCTTCGTGCGACTCGATGATGACCTTCATGCCTTCCTGCAGGTAGGGGATGCGGTCTTCGCCGACCCAACCCTTTTGCAGTTCGATCTGCTCATAGGACTCGTCGTCCATGAAGACGAGGGTTTCGCCGTTGTCGAACAGATAGGAGTAGTCGCGCTGTTCCAGCGTGACGCGATCGACCTTGTCTTCCGAACGGAAGCGTTCGTTCAGCTTGTTGCCGGTTTCGAGGTTCTTGGCCTCGACGTTGGCGAAGGCGCCGCCCTTGCCGGGCTTGACGTGGCTGGCCTTGGTGACGACCCACAGGCCGCCATTGTGTTGCAGGACCATGCCGGGCTTGATGGTGTTGGCGTTGATTTTCATGAGAACCGTAGGGCTCGTTGCTGGGGGGCGGCAGGCGCCGACCGCCAGAGCGTGGCGCGCCAAATCGCCGCGAGCCCTAGAGGATAAGGCGAAAAAGGGCAATGGCGACGGCGTCGCTGCGCGTTGTTTCAGGCCGGGCTGTCCAGACGGCGTTCCGCCTGATTGGCCAGGCGGACGCCGATGCCGGTCGGAGCCGCCAGCTTGGCCGCGCCGGGGTCCAGCTTGCGCGCCTCATGGGCGAAGGCGGCCGCCAGCCCGGCGGAGGACATGGCGGCCAGAATCTGGGTCCAGCGCCCAGTCGGGCGGGCGGCCAGCCAGACTGCGTTGACCGCCTGGGCGACGGCCCAAAGGCCCATGGCGGCGTTGCGGCCGGGCCGGGCGGGGGCGTTCCACACGCGCAGAGCCGACAGGGTGGTGGCCGAAAAGACGGCGGGCAGGATCAGGCTGAACGGTCCGCGCGGGCGCTCGGTGATCGGGCCTTCGCGCTTTCGGGCGCCGGTCAGGCTGCGGGTCTGTGGGGGAACGGCGCGCGTGGCTGCTGCGGTGGCCGCCAGGGCGAAGCCGACGGTCAGCGCCGCGCCCAGGGCGAGTGCCGCCAGTCGCGGCCTTCGGCGTTCAAGAAATCCGCCGCGTGGTCGCGGGCGGCGTCTAGGGCGTCGTCGATGCTGCTCATGCAGCCAAGAACAACCGGGCGCGGCGGACGTTCCCGCCCACCGATGCCGCGCCCGGCCCTTGGATCAGTTGCCCGTGGCGGCGCCGTCGGTGACGATTTCCTTCATGGCCGACTGCAGATAGTTCTGTGCGCCCATCAGCTTGATCAGGCTGTGCTGGTTCTCGAGGAAGTCGACGTGCTCCTCGGTGTCGGCCAGAATCTTCATCAACAGGTCGCGGCTGACGTAGTCGCGGGCCTGTTCGCACTGGGTGACGGCGTCGCGCGTCGTGGCGCGGCTGTCGATCTCCAGCTGCAGGTCGGCGCCCAGGCACTCGATCGGATCTTCGCCGACCTTCAGCTTGTGCAGGTCCTGCAGGTTGGGCAGGCCGTCCAGGAAGAGGATGCGTTTGATCAGCATGTCGGCGTGCTTCATCTCGCCGATCGATTCTTCGTAGATGACGTTGCCGAGGTGAGCCAGGCCCCAGCTCTCGAACATGCGGGCGTGCAGGAAGTACTGGTTCACCGCCGTCAGTTCGTTGGTCAGCACCGCATTGAGGGTGCGGATGATCGCGGGATCGCCCTTCATGTCGTCGTCCTTTGCAGCAGCGGCGAGCCGATCTTGACGCAAGACCGAGCCTCATGACCGCCCGTGACGACCTACATACCACGGCTTTGCCGTCGGAGTTTATTTGCGAGTTTTTATCACTGCATTGATAATGCGAGTGAAATCCGCTTTCAAAACGGGCCTATTCCGCTGCGATGGCGAATGCGGTCTGCTGTTCCTGGATCATCTGGCGCATTTCGCAGACGCATTTGGCGCATTGCGGCGCGCACTGATGGCTGGCGAAGATGTCCTTGGGACGGTTCGCGCCCGCCTCGATGGCGAGGGCGACGTCACGCTGGCGAAGGCCGTTACAGTTGCAGACGTACAAGGCGAGGCACCCGGAACACTGAGAATGGCTCGCTATAGCATCTATTAAGGCGGGTGCAAATCATTCTCATACGCTCTGCGACATTGACGGGCTCGGCGACGAAGGGCAGGGCGGTGTCATGGCTCGTCAACCGCAAATTCCCGCCCGTCCGCCCTGCCGTCTGTATCTGATCACGCCGTCGGTCCTGCCGGATCTCGAGGCCTTCGCCGTCCAGTTGGAGGCCGCGCTGGCCGCCGGCGACTGCGCAGCGTTGCAGATCCGGCAGAAAGAGGCCTCGGACGACGCCATTCGCGCGGCGGTCGCGCGGCTGAAGCCCGTCTGTCAGGCGCATGGGGTCGCCCTGATCCTCAACGACCGGCCTGATCTGGCTCGCGCCACAAGGTGCGACGGCGTGCACGTGGGACAGGATGACGCCTCCCTGGCCGATGCGCGTCGCATCATGGGCGAGGACGCCATGATCGGCGTCACCTGCCACGACAGCCGCCACCTGGCGATGGAAGCGGCTGAGGGCGGCGCTGATTATGTGGCCTTCGGCGCCTTCTTCCCGACGTCGACCAAGGAGGTGGTCCATCACGCCGAACCGGACATCCTGACCATCTGGCAGGAAACGATGGAGACGCCCTGCGTCGCCATCGGCGGGGTAACGGTCGAGAACGCAGGCGGCCTGGCGGCCGCGGGCGCCGACTTCGTCGCGGTCAGCGCGGGGGTCTGGCTCTATCCGGGTGGTCCTGCAGCGGCCGTGCGCGCCTTCAATGAAGTGCTGGGCGCCGCATCCTGACGTCCAGCATCGATTTCAGAGGATGTTTAGGAACATGGATCAGGATCAGGCCCTGAGACTCTAGTTCTGGGCCGGATTGATGAGCATGAGCCGCGCGCTCCACAGGGGTGAGGTCGCACTGGAAGCGACAGCGAAGGGAGCGACCGGGGTTGAAACCCAGGTTCAGCCCAACGCCGATTTCTTCCGTCAGCCGCTGGCGCCGATACTGACAGCTCTGGGCGTCGCGGTCCTGGTGGTGCTGGCGATCAGCTTCGCGCGCGCCAACGGACTGATCGCCGCCCTGTGGGGCGCAGGCGGGCTGGCGATGGCCGCCTGGCTGCGCAGCGGCCGCGGCCTGCAGTATGATCTGGGCTTCGGCGTCCTGGTCGCTGCGGGGGTTTTCGCCGGCGAGATCCTGGCCGGAAACAAGCTCTGGTTGTCCGCTCTGTTCACGCTGAGCAACGTGCTGGAGATCGTGTTGGCCGTCGTGCTGACGCGTCGGCTGGTGACGGGCCTGCATGTGGACAGCGTTCAGGGACTGACGCGGTTCCTGACCATCTGCGCCATCGCTCCCCTGCCGTCTGCGCTGCTTGCTTGTGCAGCGTTGGCGAACCTGGCCGACCAGGACTTCCTCGACGCCTTCCGCAGCTGGTGGAGCGGCCATGCCCTGGGCTTCGCCGTGATCGGCGTGGTCGGACTGAGCCTGCGCAAGGCGCACCTGCAACTGTTGAGACAACCGGCGCGACTGGCCGAAGGCATCGGCCTGGGCCTTCTGCTCGGCAGCGCCTGTTATGCGATTTTCTCCCATCTGAGCCTGCCGTTCGGCTTCCTGCTGTTGCCCTTGATCCTGATTGCGGCGGTGCGGTTCCGCGTGATCGGGGCCGCCTGGGCCCTGTTGGTGGTGTCGGTGGTCGCGATCGGCGGCACGATGGCCGGGCACGGTCCCTATCACCAGTTCGGCGCTGAGGACCGCGCCCTGCTGGCGCAGCTTCTGGTGCTGCTGGGCTATATGCCGATCCTGGTCGTCGCCGCCTTGCTGGAGGAGCGCGACCAACTGATGCAGCGCGCCAAGGAAGGCCGGTTGCGCGCGGAATGGGCCTCGGCCGCCAAGTCCCGGCTGCTGGCCAATGTGGCTCATGAGATCAAGAGCCCCATCGGCGGCGTCATCGGCATCGGCGAACTGTGGGCGGGCGGCCATGTGGGCCAAGTGACGGACAGCCAGGTTGAGATGGCGCAGATGCTGGTCAAGACGGCGCGTCAGATCGAGGCGCTGACGCATGATCTGCTGGACGTGGCGCGCGCTGAAGCCGGGGCGGTCAAGGTCGATCTGCGGCCGACGGAGGTCGGCGGCGTGCTGGAAGACGTGCGCCGGTCGATGGCGCTGTTGCCCGAAGCGGAAGGTCTGCGGATCGAGGTGGCGGCGGACGGCGACGCCCTGGTGGCGATGGCTGATTCCCAGCGACTGACGCAGGTGGTCGGCAACCTGGCCAATAACGCCATGAAATACGGCGCGTCGGGTGGAGTGGTCATCCTGCGCGCGGCATGGAGCGGCGACCGCATCCGCATCGAGGTGATCGACCGGGGGCCGGGGCTGTCGGAAGACAAACAGGCTCAGCTTTTCGAGCCTTTCAACCGCCTGGGCCTGGACCGTTCCAGCATCGAGGGGCACGGCGTCGGCCTGACGCTGGCCAAGCGGCTGGTCGAACTGCAGGGCGGCGACATCGGCGTGCATTCCGTGGTGGGGGAAGGCGCCACCTTCTGGGTGGAGATGCCGGGCGTCTGAAACAGGTCCGCTGATATGGCCGCTTGACCCGGTGCGGCCCGCGCCGCCAATGTCGGGTCATGAAAGCTGCTATCGTCGCCCTGTCGCTTATCGCCCCGCTGGCGGTCGTTGCGACCCCCGCCGCCGCCCAGCAGGACGCAGTCGAGCGCGCTCGCATCGAAGAATTGACCCGCCGCCTGAACGGCGCCCCGCCGGCGTCCCAGCCGCAAGCGTCCCAGTCGGCGGCGCCATCCCGGCCCGCAGCGGCGTCGGCGGCTCAGACGACGCCTCCGCCCGTCGCGCGTCAGGATTCGGCCGAACGCGCGCGCATTGATGAACTGACCCGCCGACTGAACGGCGCGCCGCCCGCGTCAACGCCAACGCCAACGCCAGTTCCCGCCCCCGTCGCAGCTCGACCGCAGCCGACGCGGCCGGCCGAAGAGGCGCCGGTCCGGCGTCCGGCGACGGCGCAGGGCGCACCCGCTCCCGCGGCTGCTCCTGCAACGCCGGTTCGCCCGGCGACGCCTGCGTCCGGCCCGCAAGGCCTGAGCGCCGCCCAGCGCGCGGCCCTGCCGTTCCGTATCGACCTGCCGTCAGGCTTCGAACTGGTGGAGGGGCGTGCAGCGGCGGGCGCTCACGTCTATTCGGCGCGCAAGGCGGGCAAGACCTATCTGATGATCTACGCCGGACCTTCGTCGCAGTTTCCGATCTATGACGGGGAACAGGTGACGGTCGGCGGTCGCATTTCCGTGGTGACGAGCGAAGGTCCGCGTCGTGTCGCTATGGAGCATCTGTTCCAGCGTTCTGGCGACCCCGCCGAAATCCACGTCTGGCTGATGGCCCAGGACGGCGCCGACCGCGACGAGGCCGAGCGCATCGCCCAGACCGTGGATCCGAGATAAGGCCTAGTTTTCGGACCAGACGGCCAGTTCGTTTCCGGACGGGTCGCGGAAGTGGAAGCGCCGCCCGCCCGGGAAGGCGAAGATGGCCTGGGTGATCGCGCCGCCCGCCGCCTCGACCTTCGCCTGCATCGCCTCCAGATCGTGAGCGTAGAGAATGGGCAGGGGCTTGGGCGTCATGGCGTCGGGCGTAAAGCCGCCGTCCAACCCTTCGCTGAACGCCGCATAGGCGGGTCCGTAGTCCTGGAAGCTCCAGCCGAACGCCTGGGCGTAGAAGGCCTTGTGCGCCGCCAAATCCGTCGCTGGCAGTTCGAGATAATCCAGCTTGCCGTCTTCACGCATGGCGACTCTCCGAGAGAAATGGAGACGGACGCTTGCACGAAGGCCGACTCTGCGCAAACCTGCAAATGGTTCGCAAATGCAGGAGTCGGCCCATGATCGTCCTGAGCGCCGGATGCGCCTCACTGGCCTCGCTGATGCAGCGGGAGGCGGATGGAAGACGCGGGCCGGAATCGAAACGGGCGCCGATCGAATCCGACCGACGCCCGCGTCTGATTGCAATGAACGGCGGCGATCAGCGCGCCGTACGGGTCTCGCCCGCACGCCACACGCGATAACGCACCTCGACATCCGACGGCGTGTAGACCACGACCGGCAGGCGCGAGTTATAGCGGATCAGCGGCTGTTCCTGCGTCGTCACGAAGGCTTGGCGTTCCGACCCCGGAGGGCAGCCCATCAGGGTGCTGGCCGCGTTCCCCAGCGCAGGCAGGACATAGTAGTCATAGCCCCAGCCCTCGGCCGTGCGGGTTTCGAGACGGCCGCCAAAGAACGGACGATTGCAGTCGACCGTCTGGGTCTTGCCCAGGATCAGTTCGACCTTCAGCGTGTCCTCGTCCGACTGGGCAGGCAGGTTGATGACATGGCGCGTCTGGCCCGCCGTCGCGGCCGGAAAGGCCTTGAGATCAGCGAAACCAGCCTGGCCGGCGACAGTGTTGTCCTGAGGCAGCGCGCCTTCAGCCTGTGCGGTCGCGCAGGCGGACAGGCTGAGGGCGGCGACGCCGGCGGCGAGCAGGGCAGGGAGTTTCAAGGGGGAGGTCTCCACAGTTAGCTTGACCGCCGAGAACGTCGCAGGATCAGGCCAGTTCCACCGCCATGGCTACGGCCTCGCCGCCGCCGATGCACAGGGAGGCCACGCCCTTCTTGCCGCCGCGCGCCTGAAGCGCCGCCAGCAGGGTGGACAGGATGCGCGCGCCAGAGGCGCCGATGGGGTGGCCCAGCGCCGTGGCGCCGCCGTTGACGTTCAGCTTGGCGCGGTCGATGCCCAGCTCCTGTTGGGCGATCATGGCGACGACGGCGAAGGCTTCGTTGACCTCCCACAGGTCCACGTCCTCGACCGACCAGCCCGCCTTCTTCAGGGCCTTCTGCATGGCAGGAACCGGGGCGGTGGTGAACAGACCCGGCTCATGGGCGTGGGCGGCGTGGCTGATTACGCGGGCGACGATGGGCAGGCCCAGCGCCCTGGCCGTGCTTTCGCGCGTCATGACCACGGCGGCGGCGCCGTCGGAGATGGAGCTGGCGTTGGCGGCGGTGATCGCGCCGTCCTTGACGAAGGCAGGCTTCAGCGTCGGGATCTTGGCCGGATCAGCCTTGCCGGGCTGTTCGTCCTCGCTGACCGTCACCGGGCCCTTGCGGGTGGCGACCTCGACCGGGACGATCTCGGCCTTGAAGGCGCCCGAGGCGATGGCCGCCTTGGCGCGGGTCAGGCTTTCGATGGCGTATTCGTCCATCGCCTCGCGGGTGAACTGATACTGGGCCGCCGCGTCCTCGGCGAAGACGCCCATGGCCTTGCCGGGGGAATAGGCGTCTTCAAGGCCATCCATCATCATGGAGTCGACGATGACGTCGTGGCCGATGCGGGCGCCGCCGCGGTGCTTGTTCATCAGATAGGGGGCGCCGGTCATCGACTCCATGCCGCCCGCGACGATCACATCGGCGGTGCCGGCCAGCAGGGCGTCGTGCGCCATCATGGCGGACTGCAGGCCCGAGCCGCACATCTTGTTCACCGTCGTCGCCTCGACGTGCTTGCCCAGACCGGCGCCGATGGCGGCCTGACGCGCGGGGGCCTGGCCCAGACCGGCGGGCAGGACGCAGCCCATGAAGATCTGCTCGACCTTTTCAGGCGCGACGCCTGCGCGCTCGACGGCGGCCTTGACGGCGGCGGCGCCCAGGTCGGTGGCCTTGACCGGCGACAGCGCGCCCTGGAAGCCGCCCATCGGGGTGCGGGCGAAGGAGCAGATGACGACGGGATCAGCAGCGGCGGTCATGACAGGCGTTTCCGTAAGTGAATCGTTTCGTGGGGGATTAGGGGAGGCGAAGGCTCGCTGGCAAGCGGCGCCTCACAGCAGCTTGCGGCGCTGGCGGGCCAGGGCCAGCGGGCGGCCGTCCGCGCCCCAGGCGATCGCCTCGTCCACCGACCAGCCCAGACCGTGGTCCAGAAGCCGATATTCAAAGAAGGCCCAGCCGTCGGGTGCATTGTCCGGCGTCGGGTCGCTGATGAAGTCATAGCGCAGGTCCACCGTCGTCATCATCGGCGGCGCCTTGAAGGCCGTCCAGGCGGGCGGATACAGGGCGTCCAGCAGGTAGCACATCCGCAGTTCGTCCAGCGGCGCGCCGTCCTTGACCCGCATCCACACCCGTTCGACGACCGGCTTGCCCTCGTTGCCGCCCAGGATGTTGGGGCCGCCATCGAAACGATAGTCGACGTGCTGGGCGAAGCGCGGCGCCATCGGGCCGCTGATGCCCGGCGCATCCTTCAGGCTGTCCAGCGAGGGCGGCGGCGCCAGCAGCGGCGTCAGCGGGGCGGGCGTCGCGCCGTCGGCGCCGTAGGTGGCGCTGGCGTGATGGGTCAGCTTCGAGCCTTGCCCGCCCTCGACCACGGCATAGGCGACGTTGCGGCCGCCGCGCAGCATCCGGGGCCGGAAGTGCAACGACTGGCCGTAGCGGGCGGCGGCCAGATACTGGACCGTCAGGCTGCGCAACGGCGCCTCGATCCCCAGACCTTGACGCATGGCCCCGGCGCACAGGGCCGCCAGCAGGCCGCCGAAGGGGAAGCCCGCTTCGGGCGGGGCGCTGATCGGGCCGTTGGAGAACTCGCCGGAAAGGTGGGCGGCCAGAACGCCGTCATCTTCGGGCGTCAGGCGAAAGGCGGCGTGGATCAGCTCGAGTTCAGTCATGGCTCTCATCGAAAAGCGGAGGCGGAACCTGCGATGGCGCCGCCTCCGAGTCGAGGGAAGGAAACGGCCGGGGAAGGCCATGTCCGTTGCAAATAGAAACTGACTGACTCCGTCGCGATTGGCAACCCTTGTCAAAAGCCTGACGGAGCGTCACTTTCAAGCGCATGGGACGCACCGCCGACTATTCGCGCCAGAGCTGCTCGGTCGCCGCCACCCTCGAGGTGATCGGCGACCCGTGGACCATGCTGGTCATCCGCGACGCCTTCAACGGCGTCCGCCGCTTCGAGCAATGGCAGGAGCGGCTGGGCGTGGCGCGCAATGTGCTGGCCGCGCGGCTGAAGTCGCTGGTGCATCACGGCGTGCTGGAGCCGCGCCCCTATTCCGAACGCCCGCCGCGCAACGAGTACGTCCTGACGGCCAAGGGCAAGGACCTGTACGGCGTCCTGGTCACCCTGAACGCCTGGGGCGCAAAGCATGTCTATGGCGAAGAGCCGTCGGGCATCATCCTGCGCCATAAGACCTGCGGTCACGATCTGCAGCCCCGCATCGCCTGCGGCTGCTGCAATGAAATCGTCCGCCCGCGCGAGGTCGAAGTCGTCTTCGCGGAAAATCGCCCCACGGTCGGCGAGGTCATGCCGGCAAAGGACGAGGCGGCCTAGGCGTCAGACAGCCACGGCCGTCGTTGACGCGATGAATCCGCCGCCCAGAACGCGCTCGTCATCGGCCGGGTCGTACAGGACGCAGGCCTGGCCGGGGGCGACGCCTTCTTCGCCCTGATCGAACACGACCTGAACGGCGTCATCCACCCATGCCAGATGGGCGGCGGAAGGCTGGCGCGTCGAGCGGACGCGGGCCAGCACCGGGGCGCCGTCGCGAGCGGCTTCCTCGATGGTGGCCTGATCGCCCAGCCAGTTGGTTTCCTCCAGCGTCAGACGGGCCGTCAGCAGGGCTTCGCGCGGGCCGACGATGACGCGGCGGTTGTCGGGGTCCAGCTTGGTCACGAACAGGGGCTCACCCACGGCGACGTTAAGGCCCCGGCGCTGGCCGATGGTGTAGTCGGTGATGCCCGAATGGCGGCCCAGCACCCGGCCGTCCATGTGGACGATGTCGCCGGCCTCACGCCCCTGCGGCCGCAGCCGGTCGATCAGGGTGCGATAGTCGCCGGTCGGCACGAAGCAGATGTCCTGGCTATCCGGCTTGGACGCGATGCGCAGGCCCAGCGACGCGGCGACGCCTCGCACCTGGGGCTTTTCCAGATCGGCCAGGGGGAAGCGCAGATAGTCGAGCTGATCCTGCGTCGTGGCGAACAGGAAGTAGGACTGGTCGCGGGAGTGATCGACCGCCTTCCTCATCTGCGAGCGGTTGCCGTGCGTGGCGCGGCGGACGTAGTGGCCGGTGGCCATCGCCTCGGCGCCCAAATCACGCGCCATGTCCAGCAGGTCGCGGAACTTCACCGTCTGATTACAGCGGATGCAGGGGACCGGCGTCTGACCCTTCAGGTAGGAATCCGCGAACTGGTCGATCACCGCGTCCTTGAAGCGGTTTTCGTAGTCGAGGACATAGTGCGGAATGCCGATCAGATCGGCGGCCAGACGGGCGTCGTGAATGTCCTGACCGGCGCAGCAGGCGCCCTTCTTCTTCAGCGCCTCGCCGTGGTCATACAGTTGAAGGGTCACGCCCACCACGTCATAGCCCGCCTTGTGCAGCAGGGCGGCCACGACTGTGGAATCCACTCCGCCGGACATGGCGGCGACCACGCGCGCGCCCTGCGGCAGGCCGACGGCCTGTCGCACGCTCTCGATCGCGGCGTCCATGTCGATTTGCGACATGGGGGCGATGTCGGGAACGGGGCAGAGGATGTCGTCGGTCAGGGCGTCCATGGTCATCGCCGCCATTTAGGCCTTAAGGCGCGCGATTTCGAGGCCTGGCTCGAAACGAAGGGAGCCCCAATGAAAAAGACCGCCCCGTTCTGGAGCGGCCGTGATCATGCATCCAGGCGAAAAGCCTAGTCGCGGTAGCTCTGGATGCGCGTGGTGCGCAGGCCCTGCATGCCCCATTTGTCGATGGCCTTCTGCCAGGCCATGAACTCCTCGGCCGTCAGACGGTATTTCGCCAGGGCGTCCTCAAGGCTGATCAGCCCGCCGCGCACGGCGGCTACGACCTCGGCCTTGCGGCGGATGACCCAGCGGTTCGTGTCCGAGGGCGGAAGGTCGCGCAGGGTCAGGGGCGTGCCCGTCGGCCCGACCACGTACTGTTCGCCGTTACTGTTAAGGCGTCGCTCTTGCAGCATGGGCTTAAGCCTCTCTCACCCCCACCATAGACGCGCAGGCTAGGCCCTCGCCCGCTAAGGGGCGTTTAAGCGTCGTGGTGAAGGAATGGCTAAGACGCATCCGGCCGGCCCGGCGCCTTCTGCGCCGGCTAAAGGAAGGATTCATCGAGTCTAACGAGACCTTGCTCATGGATTCCTGTTGGCCGATCAGCGCTTGATGTTGATCAGCTCCGCCAGCATCTCGTCGGCGGTGGTGATGATCTTGGATGAGGCCGAATAGGCGCGCTGGGTGGTGATCAGGCCGGTGAACTCGGTCGACAGGTCGACGGTCGAGGCTTCCAGCTGCTGGGCGCCCAGCAGGCCCGCGCCGCCCGTGCCGGGCGCCTTCAGGTTGAAGGTGCCGGAGTTCTGGCTGACCCGGAAGGCGTTGCCCGCGACTTCGGTCAGACTGTCGGCGCTGGGGAAGGTGGCCAGGGCGACCTGGGCGATCTTGCGCATGACGCCGTTGTCGAAGATCGCGGTGACGAAGCCGTTGTCGTCGATCTTGACCTCGGTCAGATTCCCGAAGGCGGTGCCGTTCGTATAGGTGGCCTGGACGATGGAGGTGCTGTCGTACTGCGTCAGCCCGCCGGTGGAGGCGCCCAGGTCGATGGCGATGGTCTGGGTGGCGACGCCCAGATCGGCGGCCCACAGCACGTCCGGCGTCGGCGCGCCCGGGATCGGCGTCGTCGGCGGCGTGGTCGGAGACGCGCCCAGGGTGATGGTGGCGTTGGTGGGGTCGGGGAACAGCGCCGTCGGACCCGTGAAGGTCGTATCCAGGCGCCCGTCCTGGGTGAACTTGACGATGCCGCTCTTGATGGGGGCGTTGACGGTCATGGGCGTGCCGTCGGCGTTCATGACCTTGCCAGCGGGGGCATAGACCTCGGCGTGCCACTCATTCGGATTGGCGCCCTTGATGAAGGCGACGGTCAGATTCTGCTGACCGCCCTTGGAGTCCGACACGGGAATCGAGATTTCAAAGTCCGGTTTGACCCCGACCGGCGGCGTGGCGTCCGCCTTGTAGGCGGCCATGGTTTCGCCCGCGGCGTATCGCGCCAGGGCGGCGGCGTCGGGCTCGACGCTGGACTTCAGGTTGGCGTTCAGGCCGACGCGGGTGGTCGGTTCGGCCGCGCCGCCGACCGAGCCGACGTTGATGGTGCGCAGGCGGCTCATGTCCGAAGGGTCGGCGTTGACCGTGCCGTCGCTGGCGACCGGCCAGCCCTGAAGATACAGGCCCGAGGTGTTCTTCAGATAGCCCAGATCGTCGATCTTGAACGCCCCGGCGCGGGTGAACAGACGCGCGTCCGACAGGGTCAGGTTCTCGGACTTTTCGGTGACGACGAAGAAGCCCTGGCCCGCGATGGCCAGGTCGGTGCCCGAGGTGGTGCGCTGCAGCTGGCCCGCCTGGCTGATGAAGTGGCGGGCGGTCGCTTGCACCCCGCCGGCCGAATAGCCGACGCCCTGGGTCTGGGCGTTGATGACGGTGGAGAACTCCGTCGCGGCACGCTTGTAGCCGACCGTGTTCACATTCGCGATGTTCTGCGAGATCGTCGAAAGGGCCGCGGCGTTCGCGGTCAGGCCGGACACGCCGGCCAGCATGGCGCCGTTGATGCTCATGGCTGGGGTTCCTTACGAGAGAAGATTGAAGGGATTGAGTTTCGAGGCCAGGGCGTTGAGCGTGCCTGCGTCCTGGTCGGTATCGGGTTTGGCGGCGGCCTTCTGTTCTTCCAGCGCGATCAGGCTGGACACCGGCATGATCGACTTGCCGATGACGACGAAAGGCGTGTTGTCGTACATCTCGACCCCGGTGACGCGGCCGCGGATCAGCACCTGGCTGCCGACGTCCTTGCCCGCGCCGTCCTTGGCGACGACCTTCAGCGTATAGACGCCGCCGTCGTCCACCTGGCCGCCGCCGGTGGTCTTTCCGTCCCACTTGAAGTCATGCAGGCCGTTGGTCTTGTCGGGCGCCGGGCCGCTCCAGACCACCTTGCCCGAAGCGTCCAGCACCTGAAGCGTGGCGTCGGTCGCATTCGCGGCCAGCTCATAGCTCCAGCTGGCCTCGCCGTCTTCGAAGCGGGTGGCGGACCAGACGGCGGTGGCGTCCTTGCCGATATAGGGCGCGGCGCCGGTCAGGCCGTCGCCCTGCTGGGCCTTCAGCAGGCTGGTCAGCAGGTCGTTGGTGAGCAACTGCTGCTCGACGCCCGCCATCTGGGTCAGCTGGGCGGTGAACTCGTTGGAGTCGACCGGCGACAGCGGGTCCTGGTTCCTCAGCTGGGTGGTCAGCAGCGACAGGAAGGTCTGGAAGTTGGAGGCCAGCATCTGGCCTCCGGCGTTCACCCGGCCTGCGGCGTTGTTGGTGGAGACGGCGTCAACCATCGTCAGACCTTCAGATCGACGCGGTCAGGCGTCAGGGAAAGGGATGTCCAGGCGCTGGGCGGCGGAACGAGGGAATCGGCCTCTGCGGCCAGGCGGGCGGCGCCGGTGAAGGCGCGGCGGTCGGGCTGGCGCTCGAAGGCGCCGCCGCCGAAGCCGGACGAGGGATCGCGTTCGGCGAACTCCAGGTCGTCGCTCGACAGGTGAAGGCCCGCCTCCAGCAGCTGGCGGCGCAGTTCATCGGCGCGGGCGCGAAGGTCGGCCGCCGCCGCTGGGCTGTCGAAGGCCAGACGGGCCGTGACCTGACCATCGGACTCGATCTCAAGGCTGACATCGACCCGGCCCAGGCCCTCGGGCGTCAAGGCCATGTCGAAACGGGTCGAGCGGCCGTCCAGCTTCTTGATGATCTGGGCGGCGATCTGGGCGGTGGTCTCGACCGTGGCGCGCGACAGATGGGACAGGCCCAGGTCGCGCGGCGCGGCAGACTCCTGCGGCGCGGCCGTTTGGGCGGCGGCGGGCGGCTGGACCGGCGCGTCCGCGTCGGCGG
>KB291760.1 GCA_000318405.1 Brevundimonas diminuta 470-4
CGTGGAGGAAATTCTCAGGGGCACGTCAAGGAGGAAAAGAAGGCCCCTCTGAGTCCTGGTTTTCCTCCTCCATCCACTCGACCTTCAGTCTGTCGGCGGAGGAAGCGATAACTCCCTCAAGACCATTGGCCTTGGGCAACGGTCCCCTTTGAAAAAAACAACTACGATCTGTCCCGGTCCCGCCTTTCGGGCGAAGCCATCGACTTCCGCGACCTCTTGTCGATCCGGTCGTCGGAAACTCCTCATACCGGCTGCTCTACCAGGACCGAATACGCGGCAGTCGCGGTCTTCGCGCCGCGCAGCATTTTCATGACCTGCTCATCGCGGGTCCGGCGTGCGACCGCGGCGAGAATCTTCAGGTACTCGTTGCTGCCTTCGGGGGCCGAGAGCAGGAGAAAGACAACATCGACCGGAAGGTCGTCCACTGCCTCGAATTCAATGGGCTTCTTCAGCACCATCAGCGCGGCGAAGGATGCCTGAAGTCCGGGAACCGGCGCATGAGGCATGGCGACGCCATGGCCGATGCCGGTCGAACCCAGACGCTCGCGCCCTAGCAAAGCTGTATGGATCGTTTCCTCAGTCAGCCCGGTGCGGGCGGCCGCATGCGCGGCCAGCTTCTTGATCAGGACGGCTTTTGTCGAGATGGATAGATCAAGGATCACGTCCTCTGGTGCGATGGCAGATGACAGGTTCATAGGAGTACTCACGTTAAGTCGCCCGCCCGTGGACGAGCGCGCGCGGTCACTGCTCCGGCTCACGGAGGCGGTAACCGACACCAGTTTCAGTAAGGATATATTGCGGCTGATCGGGCGTGGCCTCGATCTTCTGCCGCAACTGGCGGACATAGACCCGCAGATATTGGACATCGGTCGAGCCGCCCCACACATGCTTGAGGATGTGCTGGTGCGTGATGACCTTGCCAGCGTGCTGCACGAGAATGCGCAGGATTTCGTATTCCTTGGGTGAGAGCTTCACCTCCTTGTCTGCGACCTTGACGATCCGCTTCACCAGGTCGACCGAGAGATCGCCGACCTGGAATATCGGGCGTTCGCCCTGCTGCTGGAGCTTGTGCCTGAGCGCCACCCGAATGCGCGCCGCCAGCTCGCGCATCCCGAATGGTTTGGTGAGATAGTCATCGGCACCCAGTTCCAGCGCCTTGACGATGCCCGTTTCATCGGTCCGGCTGGAGAGGATGACGATCGGCAGTTCGACAAGCTCGGCCCGCCACCTTTCAAGCAACTCATGGCCGGAAATATCGGGCAGCCCGAGATCAAGCAGAATGAGATCGGGCTTTTCCTCTGTGAGCAGCGCGACGGCGTCCTCGCCGTTTGCAGCCTCGACCATGGCATAGCCCTCGGCTGTCAGGCCGACGCGCAGAAGTTTCCTGATCGGCGGCTCGTCATCGACGACGAGAATCTTGACTACGGACGTACTCATATCCTTCCTTCCAAAGTCGAGGGCTCCGGTCCGATCGGAAACCGCAGCGTGAAAATGGCGCCGGGTCTGTCGGCCCGGTTGGTCGCGAAAATCGTTCCGCCCATCGCCTCGACAAATCCCTTGCAGATGGAAAGTCCAAGCCCGGTTCCAGCCTGGACGTGGTCCTTCTTCCGGACGCGATAGAAACTGTCGAAAATTCTGGTGAGATCGTCGGGCGGAATGCCAGGCCCTTCATCGACGACCTGCAATGTGACGTGGCTTTCGTCGGCCCACGCCCGAAGCCCGATCCGCGACCCTGAAGGTGCGTATTTGCGGGCATTGTCGAGCAGATTGAACAGCACTTGCTCAAACAAGACCGGATCGAGCCGGACCATCGGCAGATCGGGCGGCACGGCAAGGTCGACCCGATGGAGAGCCAAAATCTTCTCAGCTCGGCGCAGGGCGCTGCCGACGCTGTCACCGATGAACAGTGGCGTCAGCGACACCGCCGCAGCGCCGGATTCCAGCCGGGTCATGTCAAGCAGGTTCGCGATGAACCGGTTCAGCCGTTCGGCCTCTTCGACAATCGTCGTTAGCAGTTCGACCCGGCCGGAGTCCGTCAGGGACGTCGAATAGTCTCTCAGCGCTCCCGCCGAACCGAGGATCGACGCCAAAGGCGTCTTGAGGTCATGCGATAGTGACGTCAAAAGCGCGGAGCGCAGCTTGTCCGCCTCGGCGGCCAGACGCGCATTGTCGACATCGGCGACAAGTTGGATCCGCTCGATCGCCAGAGCAGCCTGATCCGCCAGAGAATCGAAAAGCCGCTGTTCTGCGGGCGTCAGAACCGGCCCTTGCTTGTCATTGTCCAGACCGATGACGCCGACCCGTGTTCTGCCGGTCTTCAGAGGGAGGTAAAGGCGCTTCGCTCCCGGCAGCGTATCCGCCCCACGCCCTGCAGGCTTGTCATGCTCCCAGGCCCACTGGGCCGCCGCAATATCGGCATCGTCGAGCGTGTCATCGGGCGGGAAACCCGCCTGGACCGCGATACGGCCGTTCTCAGGCAGCAGAGCGACGACCCTGACGTGAAGCATGGAAGCGATCTGATAGACCGTGGCCCAGAGAACGTCGCCCAAGGTCCCGGCGCCGGCGAGCTTCTTGCTGAAGAGATAAAGGCCCTCGGTCGTTTTGGCCCGCTGGCGCGCCGTCACGGCTTGCCTTTGCACCCGGCCCGCCAGATTGCTGGCAACAACCGCAACGCCGAGAAAAAACGCGAAGGCCACGACGCTCTCGGGATCGCCGATATCCAGCGTGTAGCGCGGTTCGAGGAAAAAGAAGTTGAAGACTAGCGCGCCCAATACGGAAGCGAACAGCGCCGGCCAGAGGCCGCCGCCCATCGCCGAGGCCAGCACGGCCATCAGAAAGACGAGGGCGATGTTGCGGACATCCAGAAAGCGCGACAGCGCCGTTCCAATACCCAACGCCATGGCGACGTAGAGCGAACTCCACAGATAGTCGCCGAAGTCGACTCGTCGTTTGGGCCGCGCGCTGACTGTCGCTGGAGATCGCGTTTCCTCGCCGTTGCCCGGCGAGATGACATGAACGCTCACATCCGTCTTGGCGCGGATCAGATCATGCGAAACGGAGCCCGCGAAGATCTCCCGCCACCTGGGCGAGGTCGGCATGCCGACGATGACGTGTGTGTAGTTGTTGGTGGATGCGTAGGCCAGGATCTCTTGCGCAACGTTCTCGCCGGGCAGGGTAACAGTCTCGGCACCGAGCTGCTCGGCAAGACGCAAGGCGCTGGCAATCTTGTCCTTATCCTGCTCGGAGAGTCGGGCGTCCTTGCTCGTCTCGACGTGAACCGCGGCCCATGGCGCACGAAAGCGGTCCGCCTGACGCCGGCCAGAGCGCACAAGCGCCATCGCTCCAGGGCGTTCGTTGATGCAAACCAGGACGCGTTCGCCGGCCGACCACGGCCCGGCGATCGCATGCGCCTGCATGTGCGTCACCAGTTGATCGTCAACGCGCTGCGCTGTCCGCCTAAGCGCAAGTTCGCGCAGCGCGGTCAGGTTGCTCGGCGAAAAGTAGTTCTGCGTCGCACGCTTCGCGGTCTTGGGCAGATAGACCTTGCCCTCGTTCAAGCGCTTGATCAGGTCGCCCGGCGTGATGTCGATGATTTCGATATCGTCGGCGCGGTCAATGATCGAATCCGGAACGGTCTCGCGCACCCGAATCCGTGTGATCTGCGCCACCACGTCGTTGAGGCTTTCGACGTGCTGGATGTTGAGGGTGCTGTAGACGTCTATGCCGTTCGCGAGCAGTTCCTCGACATCGAGATAGCGCTTCGGATGGCGACTGCCCGGCGCGTTGGTATGGGCGAGCTCGTCCACCAGGACCAGCGCCGGCTTGCGCGCCAGAATTGCGTCGATATCCATCTCATCGAGCACATGCCCTCGATACGGCACAGTGCGGCGCGGAACGATCTCGAACCCCTCGACCAGAGCCTCGGTCTCCGCCCGCCCGTGGGTCTCGACCACCCCGATGACAACATCGACGCCGTCTGCGCGCTGGGCCCGGCCCGACATGAGCATCTCGTACGTCTTGCCCACACCCGGCGCCGCCCCAAGAAAGATCTTGAGGTGGCCGCGCGTCTCCCGCTGCGCACTTTCCAGCAATGCATCGGGCGATGGACGGCTCTGCTCTCGTATTGGGTCGTCAGACACTTCATGAACTCCGGATCAACGGTCAGGACGGCTATTATAGCCGTCCTGACAACTTCATTCAGCCTCTATTGGCGCTGTCGAGCGCCAGGTTCAGCTTGAGAACGTTGACCACGGGTTCTCCCAGGAAGCCGAGTATGCGCTGCTCGACGTGCTGATCGACCAGTACGCGCACCGTGGCCTCATCGATGCCGCGCGCTCTGGCGACACGGCCCACCTGGAAGTAGGCGGCCTCAGGCGTAATATGGGGATCGAGGCCGCTGCCAGAGGCCGTAACAAGGTTCATGGGGACCGCTGCGCCACCGTTCGCGGCCCGCTGAGCCTCAGTATCGGCTGCGACGCGATCACGAAGCGCCTGGCTGGTGGGGCCAAGATTGGAGCCGCTGGAAGCGCCGGCATCGTAGCCATCTGAACCGGCAGCCGAAGGACGCGGGTGGAAGTAGCGCTCGCCGGCAAAGTTCTGGCCGATGAGTTCGGAGCCTATGACCACGCCTTCACGTTCAATGAGGCTCCCATTGGCCTGTTGGGGAAAAATGGCCTGCGCGATACCGGTCACGCTAAGGGGGTAGATGAGACCGGTGATGACGGTTAGTGCGACAATAAAGAAAATCGCGGGTCTGATTTGCTTGAGCATCGTTTCTGTCCTGAATGGTCCGCTGCTGATGGATATCGCTTCGCGGATTGTGTCTCTGGTGACCGCTTTCGACTAAACGAGGCCAGCGGCTGTGATGGCCATGTCGATGAGCTTGATACCGGCGAAGGGCACGAGAATGCCGCCCAGCCCGTAAATCAGGAGATTCCGGGACAGCAGCGAACCGGCTCCGATCGCGCGATACTTCACGCCTTTCAGCGACAGCGGGATCAGCGCCACGATGATGAGGGCATTGAAGATGATCGCCGACAGGATAGCGCTCTGCGGTGAAGCAAGGCCCATGATGTTGAGCGCACCAAGCTGCGGATAGAACGCCAGGAACATCGCCGGGATGATCGCGAAATACTTCGCGATATCGTTGGCGATCGAGAACGTCGTCAGCGCGCCGCGCGTCATCAGCAACTGCTTACCGATTTCCACGATTTCGATCAGCTTGGTCGGATCGCTGTCGAGATCCACCATGTTGCCGGCCTCGCGGGCTGCGACCGTGCCGGTGTTCATGGCGACGCCGACATCCGCCTGGGCGAGCGCCGGGGCGTCATTGGTGCCGTCGCCGCACATGGCGACCAGCTTGCCCTTGGCCTGTTCCTCACGGATCAGGGCCAGCTTGTTCTCCGGCGTCGCCTGCGCCAGGAAGTCGTCGACACCGGCTTCGGCAGCGATAGCCGCCGCGGTCATCGGGTTGTCGCCGGTGATCATCACCGTGCGAATGCCCATGCGGCGCAGCTCGGCGAAACGTTCCTTGATGCCGCCCTTGACGATGTCCTTGAGATAGATGACGCCGAGCAAGCGGCCATCCTTCACCACGGCGAGCGGCGTGCCGCCTGCCTTGGCGATCTCGTCGGCGATAGCCTGGAGCTCACGGACGCTTTCAGCAGAAGCACGCGGGCTGCCTGTCGCAACCGTGGCAAGCTCGACATGCTTCAAGACCGCATCGACCGCGCCTTTACGGACGGAAGAGCTCTCCAGGTCGACGCCGCTCATGCGGGTCTGCGCCGTGAACGGCACGAACGTCGCGTTGAGGCTCGCCATGTCGCGTGCGCGGATGCCGTATTTTTCCTTAGCGAGCACGACGATCGAGCGGCCTTCGGGGGTCTCGTCGGCAAGCGAAGCAAGCTGCGCTGCATCGGCGAGTTCCTTTTCGGTGACGCCCCGGATCGGCCGGAACTCGCTCGCCTGACGGTTGCCGAGCGTGATCGTGCCGGTCTTGTCGAGCAGCAGCGTGTCGACGTCGCCGGCGGCCTCAACGGCGCGGCCGGACATGGCCAGAACATTGAAGCGGACCAGCCGGTCCATACCGGCAATGCCGATGGCCGACAGCAGCGCGCCAATGGTGGTCGGAATCAGCGTGACGAACAGGGCGACCAGAACGATGATGGGAACATACCCGCCCGCATAGGTCGCGAAGCTCGGAATGGTCACCACGGCCAGGACGAAGATCAACGTCATTCCCGCAAGCAGGATGTTGAGCGCGATCTCGTTCGGCGTTTTCTGGCGTTCGGCGCCTTCGACCAGAGCAATCATCTTATCGATGAAGGTCGAGCCGGCCGCAGCCGTGATCCGGACCTTGATCCAGTCGGAAAGGACCTGGGTGCCACCTGTGACGGCAGAGCGATCCCCGCCAGACTCGCGGATGACCGGAGCTGACTCGCCCGTAATCGCCGCTTCGTTCACCGAGGCCACACCCTCGATGACTTCGCCATCAGAGGGGATGATGTCGCCCGGCTCGACGAGAACGACGTCACCGACCTTCAGCGTGGCGCCCGGCACCATTTTGTAGTCGGAGCCGCCGTTCGAGAGCAGCTTGGCCTGGGTCTCCGTGCGGGTTCGCCGAAGCGATTCAGCCTGCGCCTTGCCGCGCCCTTCGGCCACGGCCTCTGCGAAATTGGCGAACAGCACGGTGAACCAAAGCCACAGCACGATCTGCAGAGAGAAGCCAACGCTTTCGGCTCCTGTAGCAATGTCCTTGAGCAGGAGCACCGTCGTCAGGACCGACACGACGGCGACGACGAACATGACCGGGTTTTTAGCGAGGCTTTTCGGATTCAGTTTCCGAAACGCATCTCCTATGGCCGGAACGAGTATGCGAGCGTCCAGCATGCTCGCGGATTTGGACTGGTTCATAAGAAACTCCAGCGAGTTTGTTCTTGGGGGCCAACCACTCGGTCACGCCGCCGCGAGCAATTCAGTGATAAGTTTGGCGAGGAGCACCACGCCCCCCAAAGCCAGTGTCATGCCGAGAATGATCGTCGATGCCCTGGGCGGTCTGGCCGCCCCTCGCTCCTCAAACCAGGAGCGAGGGTTCACGACAAATCGGATCGATCTCAGCCATTTGGCCGTCATCGCGGCTCTCAGAAAGTCTGGCCCGCCAACATGGCGAAGTGCTCGACGATCGGACCCAACGCCAAGGCAGGGAAGAACGTCAGGCCGCCGACGATCAGGATCACGCCCACCAGAAGACCGACAAACAGAGGCCCGGTCGTAGGCAGGGTGCCGCTGGATTCAGGAACCGTTTTCTTGGCGGCCAAGGAGCCAGCGATAGCCAGCGCCGGAACGATCACCATGAAGCGTCCCATCAACATCGCCAGGCCAATCGTGATGTTGTACCAGGGCGTGTTGGCGGAAAGACCTGCAAAGGCCGAACCATTGTTCGCCGTGCCGGATGTGTAGGCATAGAGAACTTCGGAGAACCCGTGCGGACCTGCGTTCGCCATCGAAGCCACGCCCGTGTCGAGCACTACGGCTATCGCGGTGAAGCCAAGTATCGAAAGAGGCAGGCACAAGACGGCCAGCATGGCCATCTTCACTTCCTTCGCCTCAATCTTCTTGCCGAGATACTCGGGTGTCCGCCCGACCATGAGCCCTGCCACGAAGATCGCGACGACGACGAACAGGATGATGCCGTAGAAGCCTGCGCCGACACCGCCAATGATGATCTCGCCGAGCATCATGTTGATGATCGGGATCATCCCGCCCAGCGGCATGAAGCTGTCGTGCATCGATATGACCGCGCCGCACGATGCAGCGGTCGTAACGACTGCAAAGAGTGCCGACGTGAGGATGCCGAAACGGGTTTCCTTTCCTTCCATGTTGCCGCCCTCAAGGCCAAGCGAATGGAGAAGCGGATTGCCCGCGGCCTCGGCCCAATAGGTGATTGCGACACCGGCGAGGAACAGAACGCCCATGGCGGTGAAGATGGCCCAGCCCTTCTTCTCGCTGCCGACCATGCGTCCAAACACGTTGGTCAGAGCCGCGCCAATGGCAAAGATCGAGACCATGTGGATGAGGTTGGTGAAGGCATTAGGATTCTCGAACGGGTGCGCGGCGTTGACGTTGAAGAAGCCGCCACCGTTGGTTCCCAGATGCTTGATCATCATCTGAGATGCGACCGGACCCTGAGCAATGGTTTGCTGCGCGCCTTCGACGGTCGTTGCGATAGTGTATGGGTTGAGGTTCTGCGGGACGCCCTGCCATACAAGCACCAGGCTGCCGACAAAGCAGATCGGCAATAGGACGTAGAGCGTGATGCGGGTGAGATCGACCCAAAAATTGCCGACCGTTTTGCCAGATGCCCGAGAGAAGCCGCGGATCAATGCGACCGCAATCGCGATGCCTGTCGCTGCCGACACGAAGTTCTGCACGGTAAGACCGGCCATCTGGGTCAGGTAGCTCATGGTGGTCTCGCCGCCATAGCCCTGCCAGTTGGTATTGGTCATGAAGCTGACAGCGGTATTGAAAGCGCTGGTCGGCTCAACCGCCCCCAGACCCTGAGGGTTGAACGGCAACCCTCCCTGGAGACGTTGAACGAGGTAGAGAACCGTGAAGCCGGCGAGGTTGAAGAGCAGCATGGCCAGCGCATAGGTCGTCCAATGCTGCTCCTCTTTCTCATTCGTTCCAGCGACGCGGTACAGTCCCCGTTCGAGCGGTCCAAAAATGACCGAAAGGAGTGTACGCTCGCCGTTCAGGACGCGGGTGAGATAGCCGCCGAGCGGCTTCACCAGCGCGATGATGATCCCGGCGAAGACCAGGATCTGTATCCATCCATTTATTGTCATCGGTGGTTTCTTTCCGAGCTACTGTCTTGATCAGAACCGCTCGGGACGAGCGAGGGCATAGAGCAGATAGCCAGTCACAAAGACCGCAACGGCTGCTCCGAGGAAGTATTCCAAGATCATGATTGATTTCTCCCGGTCAGAGCTTTTCGCAAACTCTGATGTATCCAAACATCAGTGCGAAAAATCCAACACCTATTGCCAGCACAATAACGTCCATTGCTTTCGCCTCCGGCGCCGAAGTTGATACGAATGACCAGCCAAGACGGAAGACCTGGCAAGCCACAGCTATAATTCTTCCAGCGCGCCCTTGCGTACGCACGGGTGCCGGAGGAGGAATTTGGCGGAAATATGGACGCGAACCGCATATAGGTTCGAGAGAGGACGGGGCCTCAAAAAATAGGAATCCAATAGTTATTTTGGCGGCGCGCATAAAAATTCCATAGGAATTTCTGCCAAACCGCCCATTGGCAAGCAAAAAGCCCGCCGACTCGGTAGAGGCGGCAGGCTTTGCTTATGTCAACGAGAAGAGTTACTTCTCCATCTCACTCGTCACGGTAACGTCAGCGAGCGTGAGCGGGTCATCGATAGCAACCGGCTAGGCGGCGGCCCGGCGTCCAAACAGCGGGTCAAGGCTCAGGCGCTGGCTTTCGGCCATGCAGATCACAGCCCCTGGCGCGTTATTGGTTTCCTGACGGGCGAAGTGAATCGCCGCATCCTTGCTGACAAAGCAGCCACCGACGAGGTTACGCTCATCGCGGACGGTCCAGCATCCTCGGTTGTCCTGGCCGACGAAAAAATGGTTCAGAGGTTGGGGAGGCTCTTTCGGCTGAATGGCGCTTGCCATGGAAGATGATCCTGATTGTTCGTTGAAGAGTGAGCTGTGGACGTCGTTGGCGCGCTAGCCGGCCAACGCGGTGACTGTGGCGACAGCCGCAATCACGAGGGCCATCACGACTCCGAGCCGCAGGAACATTCCAACGTCGGCCATCGGCTCATCCGAGCGCACGGCAACCTTGGCTTCGCCATCCGTCCGCCCAGGGTTGGCCTTGTTCTGTTGTTGCATCGCATAGAAATAGTAACCACGAGGGTACATCGCAGACATCCTTTCTCGGTATCGGCAGGCCATTCCACGCGTCGAGTCAAATGATGCCTTTTGCCGATACGTTGAATTTAAAGATGTCGGGATTTGTTCTCCATTTCACGGACAGCCGGATTTCATAGTATTTTCATTGGAGAACACAGCAGCATCATGCTGTTCTTATAAGGAGACCCGGTCAGGCCGAGAGGGGGACGAGAGACCTCTCGGCGACCAGAGACGTATCGATCTCCAAGGAGTCGATCTCCGCCACGGTCGCGCGTATTCTTGCTGCGGTGCCATCGGAAACCTCGACCAGCGGAAGGCGGACGGCGGGCGAGTATCCGCGCGCGCAATGCAACGCGAGCTTGATCGGGCATGGATTGCTTTCAAGCTCCAGCGCCTCGATCAGCGGGAAAAGATGGGCGTTGATGCGCCGAGCTTCCAGATAGGCACTCTTCCGCACCGCGCCGATCATCGCCGCTGTCAGCATCGGGGCGACGTTCGACACGACCGAAATGGCGCCGTCGCCGCCGGTCGCCATGAAAGCCAGCATGGATCGGTCATGGCCGGAAAGCTGCGTGAAACGATCGCCGAAGCGGACGGCCATCGTGCTTACCCGCGTCGGATCTCCGCTTGCGTCCTTGACGCCGACAAGACCGGGCAGGTGCGCAAGGCGGTCGAGCGTTTCGATCTTGATATCGACGGCCGTCCGGGAAGGCACATTATAGATGATGATCGGCAGCTCGGCAGCTTGCGCGACGCTCTCGAAATGCCGGAACAGGCCCTCCTGGCTCGGCCGACTATAGTAAGGCGTGACGACCAAAGCTCCGTCCGCGCCAAGGCGAGCCGCCTCGCAGGTCAATTCGACGGTACGCCGGGTGTCGTTGGTGCCCGAGCCGGCGATCACCGGCACACGGCCATTGGAGACCTCGACGCACAAGCGGATCACCGCCGCCCATTCCGGATGAGACAGGGTCGGCGCCTCGCCCGTAGTGCCGCAGGCGACAAGACCCTGTACGCCCTGGTCGATCTGCCAGTTGGCCAGCTCCGCCAAGGCGTCGAAATCGATAGCCTCACCCCTGTACGGGGTGACAAGTGCGGTCATCAGACCGCCGAATAACGGAGGGTCGCCACTGGGTTTCATGCTGCCTCTTCTCCACCTTGCGAGAGTTCTTTCGGCCGGCGCCGGCGACGATCGAGGGAGCCCAGCAATGCGATCAGCATGGCAGCGGCCAGATCGTCGTGTCGGCCCACGCACCTGCGCAAATTGCCGCGATCGTTCCAGGCCATGCGACACCGCCACCGATCTCCCGAGCGGCCCATCGACCAAGGGTGCCGCGTTGGCTGCAGATGCGCTCCGAGTTCGAGAACCGCTTCAAGCAACGCATTTGCTTCGAGCAGATCCCGGAGCCGGCGGTGCCGTCGAAACTGCGGCTGGTCTTCGCGCTCCTCGATAATCCTCACAGCCAGCCAGATGTGGTGCTCCTTGAGGACTCTGGCCATCTCCAACTGCGTCCTCAGGCCTGGCAACTCAGCCAGACGGCTTTCACCGATAGCCCGCCTTCGGTCGTCGGGTTGGAGAGCGGGAGCAGCAGGGCGTGTCATGCCGCTCTCAGAAAAACTATGGCGACGACCTGCACCGCGGCACAGCTCGCAGCAAACATCAGAAGCAGGTATTCCGATCTACGGCGTCGCTCGCGTTTGCTGAACCTCGGTTTCGGTCGTGGCAACCTGGGGTGAGCAGGACGGCCCGAAAATCTGCATTCAGCCGCCATTTCTGAGCACCAGGTAGATGCTGGGGCCTGCGGAAGCAAGAACAGCGCAACCGGCGATCACCACCAGAGCGATGATCTCCACGGCGCAGCGGAAGACGTGTCGGGAGACTTGGCGCTTGCTTGGTACAGCCCGGCTCAATTTTCGCCCTCGCTCCCCATCTGACGCGGCTCGCGCCGCCGACTGAGGTTCATCATCTCCAGGCAGAAGCGACCGTCTGTCAGTTGAAGATAGAGGCGGTAGCAGCCGTAGCTCTCGCCTATCAGCCTTGCCGCACCGACCGCATCATTGCGCGTCGGGTGGCACCATTCGGAGTCTTCACCTTCAAGATGCACAGTCCAGCGATCATCATAGTTCCGATAGACCCAGAGAACGGGCAGGACCGGATACACAGTCGCTGTGGCTTGAGGAGCCTCCAATTTCGATATGATCTGTTCCAAACCCATGTTTCACCTAAGCTCGCAGTGGGTCTGCGGAGCCGGTGGCTCCGCATTTCCGCCCGCGCCCGTCCTAGAAAAGCACCCCGGCCTCAAACATCCCGCGTACCTGGTCGCGCTTGTCGAAGTTGGACCCAAAGCCGTAGCCTTCGGTGACCCGATCGATGCGGGTGTACGAAAGCTCGGTACGCGCGAAGAAGATCCCGCGCTGGTAGGTCGGCGTCACCGTCAGCGACCACGCCCTGCTTTTCGGCCCGTAGAGCAGATTGGTGGGGGCGCAGTCTGCGGCGACGCCGCAATCTCCTCCGCTTAAAGCGATGTACTCGGCACGTCCAGCGATCGAGAAATTCTCATTGATGGCATAGCGAGCCAGCAGCGCTCCGCCGAATGTTTCGGCCGAGCGATCAATACCGATGTCCCTGTTCGAGCGGACCGTTGTGTATTGCAGGTAGGGCTGGAGCGTCAGCGGGCCGTCGACATAGGTGTAGATCACATTGAAGATGCTGCTGTTGTTCTGCGCCAGTGGCGTCGCGGCGCCGGTCTTGCCCGACTCTGCAAAGTTGCCTGCGGCGACCAGCGTGATCGTGCTCGACGGCGTCGCCGCATAAGACACCAGACCGGATACCCAGTTGTAATCCCCTGAGTAGAAACCATCATTGACCGACACCGAGGCGTTGACCGGTCCATTGCTATAGTTCACCTGAACACCGCGGCTGATCGCCGGCTCCTGGTTCCAGAGCAGGCCGCGCGCGATATTCATATTCTGGAAGGTGAAGGTCGATTCCGCGCCGATCAACGTCGGCAGCAAACCCGCCTGCACTGAGAAATTCGGCGACAGCTCGAGCTTGCCATAAGCAACCGGCACCGGCCCGTACAACTGATCGGTGACGTCGGTTGCGCGGGTATAGGCCGAGCCCAAAGAAGGCAGCGAGTAGACACCGCCCTGGACGAAGAACGTCAAGGGCGCCCCGGTTGTCTGCACCTGAATTTGGGCATTGCCGATATCGACGAGGGGATCTGTCGTTCGCGGATCGACGCCGGGAATGCCGTTCGTCTGCGCATTCCCGATGCCTGTGAGCTGGCCGGTGATATGAAGGCGACCAAACACGCCCGCATCCATGCTCATCGGATCGGGGTTCGGGCGCAGAGGGCCACCAAAGCTCGGCGCGCTCAGGGGTTCGGCCGCTGCCTGGCCAAGACCCATCATCGAACCGGCCATGATCGCGACCGCGCCAACCGCGCTCCGGCAAAGCGTCTTCCGACGCTCCGACCCCGGTCTTGTTGGACGACCGGCCTCGGCTGTGGCCGTTGCGGCGGGTGCGAGGGACGGTTTAAGCGGCTTCATACCTTCAGGTCCTTCCGGTTTGGTGGGACCCTCAAGCTAGATAGAGCCGCATATTATTTCGACGGGAGCTCAGCCGCGCTGCGATAGTATTTTCATAAGAAAAGGACCTGACAAAAATATACGTACTTATATAGTCGGATTTTTATTTGACTGAGCACGACTTTGCGCCCTTTCTCGCGCGGGAGTGTGCTTCTATGATTGACCAGAATCTCGACTATCTCGCTAACTTGCTTTGCCAAAACCGTCGGCAGGGAATTACCTCAGATATCCCGTTCGATCTGCTTCGAAGCGAGGATGACGCCTGGGCGGTGCAGTCAGCAGCAATCTCGGCCTTCGCCAATGACGCGGTAGGCTACGCCCTGATAGGCACTTGCCCCGCCATCCGCGGCACGCTTGGCCTTGCCAGTCCCATCTACTGCCCGATCCCTGTCGGAACAGTTCTTCAGGACTCCCACGGGCCGTTCCGGCTTCCCCAAGGCTTCATCGGGGCACAATGCGAAATCGTCTTTACGATGGGCGGTCCCCTGGGGGCGGACCATTGGCCCATCACTCGCGATCAATTTTGCAAGGCGATCCTGAGCTACCAACCGTCTATCTGTCTTGTCGGGCGACGTGGTCACCTGACTGGGCAACCACACCTGGCCGCCATTGCTGACTATGCGTTCCATGTTTCGACGATCGTCGACAAATATCATGAGCCAACAGGCCTGGAGGCCATGGACAGAATCGACATGCGAGCGTCGATCAACAACGTTCCAGTGTTTCAGTCGGCATCGGGAGAGGGGCTGGTTGATCCGATCAACTCTGCGCTCTGGCTCGTGAATGACCTGATCGCCAGAGGCAATTATCTCAGCGCCGGCGATATCGTAGCAACCGGATCGATCATCCCGATGCTGCTGCAAGTCCTTCCTGGTCAGGAACTGAAGGTCGAGTTGTCAGGCGTTGGCGACGCATCCGCACGGTTTCTTTGAACCAACAGAAGCAGCCGATCAGACGGCCAACTGATGGCCACTGAAAATGTAGAGACCCAACGCCGTCGCCGCCAACCATAGAGCCTCATCCCAATAGGTGAACCTGGTCTTGCCGAATCGTTCGCCGCGATGAACTGCGTAAGCGACGGCCATTACGCCGTATATGCCGGTCCACAGCGCGAATGTGGCAAGGAAGTTCTCGCTCTTCAGAATGTAGGCGATTGCCGCAGCGACGACCAGCTTGATGCCATAGCGCCCAATGTGCTCTCGCGACTGCTCGTCTAACCGCATAACACGCCTGGATCGTTCGTTAGATCAGGCCGAAGACGAGGGACAGCCGGTAGCCGACATACCCAGAGCTATGCGGGATTTTGGGTGATACGGC
>KB291761.1:0-6041 GCA_000318405.1 Brevundimonas diminuta 470-4
ACCCGCCTGCGCGCCGCCGCGCGCGGCCTGCCCGCCCGGCCCGAAGACCTGCTGGCCCTGCCGCAGCAACGGCTGGACCACGCCGCCAGCCGCCTCGGCTCGGGCCTGCATCGCAACGTCGCCGTGCATGAGCGACAGTTAGCGGTCGCGGCCGGTCGGCTGACACCGGGCCTGCTGCGCGCCCGCGTCGAGCGCGGACAGGACCGCCTGCGCGGCGCCGCCGACCGTCTGGGCTCCGCGCTTCAGGCCGGGGTCGCCCGCAACGAGCGCCGCCTGTTGCAGACAGCGGGCCGCCTCAGCCCCGCCCCCCTGCACCGCCGCCTTGATCAGAGACTGGCGCGGCTGGAGGCGCTGGTCGTACGTCTGGACGGAGTCATGCCGCGTCGGCTGGAGCGCGCCGAGGACCGCCTCGCCGCGCTGTCCCGCGCCCTGACGACGCTGAATCCCAAGACGCCCAAACCCGGTTTCGCCCGCATCGAGGACGCACACGGCGCCATGATCGCCTCGGCCGCCGCCCTGTCGCCGGGGCAGGCGGTGCAGATCGTGTTCGGCGACGGCGCCAAGGGCGCGACCATCGACGGCGAGGGTGGGATGCCGCGCCCCACGCCCAAGCCCGCCCCCCGTCCAAAGGCCCCGCCTGCAGGTCAGGGCGACCTGTTCTAACTTCTAATAACTCCGCTCATCCCGGCGGACGCCGGGACCCAGTGCTTTGGCTTCAACCTCAGCACCTGAATACGTGGCGGCAAACTTCCAATAACCGAGCGCGTCGCTCTCACTGGGTCCCGGCGTCCGCCGGGATGAGCGGATTAGAGGGGCAGAGCCCTAACGGCTGCCAGCCTCGCCCAGCACCGCCTTCACCGCCTCAATGTCCAACGCCTCAACCGTCACCGTCTTGCCATCAATGACCGAGGTCGTCGTCTGCGCCTCCAGCAGGGAGTTGAGGATGGCCTCCTCCGTCGCCTCGGCGACCGCGACGAACAGGGGCGACATGCGGTCGTTGGGCCAGTCCGCGACGCTCGCCTGCCCCGCCCGGCGCTCAGGCGTCCGCCGCACGCCTTCCGCCGTTGAAAAGGCGATCGCATAGTCGCCCGAGCCGTTCGAGAAGGCCGCCCCCGTCCGCGCCAGACCGGCGAAGGCGCGGTTCGCCAGCCGCTCCAGATTGCGGTCCGACAGCGGCGCGTCAGTCGCGATCACGATCATGATGGAGCCGTCGGCGCGCTCATTCTCCACCTCTTCGCGCAGGTAGTAGCGGCCCAGCCGCACCCCGACCGGCGCCCCGTCGATGCTCAACACGCCGCCATAGTTCGACTGAACCAACACCCCCACGGTGAAGCCGCCCAGACTGTCGGGCAACTTGCGGGAACTGGTGCCGATGCCGCCCTTGAAGCCGAAGGCGATGGTTCCCGTCCCGGCGCCGACCGCGCCCTGCTCGACCGGGCCTGTCGTCGCCGTTTCGATGGCCCGCACCACGTCGGCGGCGGTGACGACGCGGGCGCGGATGTCGTTCAGCCCGCCGTCGTTCGTCTCGCCCACCACGGCGTTGACCGAGCGGATATCCTCATGCCCCGGCTGCTTCAGCGTCCAGTCCAGAACGCCGTCGATCCCGCGCGCCACCGACAGGGTGTTGGTCAGGACGATGGGCGTCTCGATCTCGCCCAGTTCCAGAATCTGCGTCGCGCCCGCCAGCTTGCCGAAGCCGTTGGCGACCGACAGCCCGGCCGGAACCTTGTCGCGGAAAAGCGACCCGCCGTGCGGCACGATGGCGGTGACGCCGGTGCGGATGCTGTCGCCCGACCGCAGCGTCACCTGCCCCACTTTTACGCCCGCCACATCAGTGATGGCGTTCAGCGGCCCCGGCGACAGTATGCCCGGCGCCCGTCCGAGGTCGCGGATCGTCGGGCGCGCCGCAGACTCAACCTGGGCGTTCGCGCCGGAGGCGGCGGCCAGAACAGCGGCCGAAACGGCGACGGCGAGAACGGCGGCGGGCGATCGAGACATGGAATATCCGGCAGATAACGGAGACGCACGGCCAGATGACCGCGATTCGGCTCTCGTGCCGCACCGGGTCCGCGCTATGATGGCGTCATGAGCACGCAGATTTCTCAAGACTCACGCCAGACGGCCAGCCTGCACTATGGCGACGGCGAGTTCGCCGTTTTGTCCGCCGGCGCCTTTGTGCGTTGCGCCGTCAGCGGCGTCGCCATTCCCCTGACGGCCCTGCGCTACTGGTCGGTAGAGCGACAGGAGGCCTATGCCGGGCCGCGCGAATATCTCGCCGCCCAGTCGCCGAGCTGAGCGGCGACGTTTCCTCGCCCTCCCTGTCCGCCGGATGATCTCCGGCTTCTCCGTTCGCCGGTGTTCCGATGTCCGCCCTGAGTTCGATCCACGTCCTGCTGATCGACGACAATCCCAATATGCGCGCCATCGTCGCGGCCATGCTGAAGTCCGTCGGCGTCGGCCGCCTGACCGAGGCTGAGGACGGGGCCGCAGCGCTGGAGTTGCTGCGTCAGGAAGCCATCGACATCGCCATCGTCGACTTCCGCATGAAGCCGATGGACGGCGTGGCCTTCACCCGCGCCGTCCGCAACGAGGCCGACAGCGCCAACCCCTATCTGCCGGTCATCATGATGACGGGCCATTCCGAGAAAAGCCGCGTGACCGAGGCGCGCGACGCGGGCGTCACCGAATTCGTCGCCAAGCCGGTCAAGGCCCAGACCCTGTTATCGCGGATCGAGGCGGTGATCCTGCGCCCTCGCCCGTTTGTGCGTTCGCCCAGCTATTTCGGCCCCGATCGGCGCCGCACGCGAACTGAAAACTACGCCGGCCCGTTCCGTCGTTCCGACGACGCAGCGATTTAAGCCTCAGCCTCTCGCAACGCCTCATAGACCTGAGGCGGCCAGCGTTTGTGCACCCAGAACCAGTCAACCGGATGCTCGCGCACCCGGTCTTCGACGAACCGATTAGCCGTCTGCACGCCCGCCCGCACATCGGCGGCCTTATCGCCCGTGTCGGGCACGGCTATCGGCTCATGCGCAGTAACGCGGAAACGCACGCCGGGCAGGCGCACCACCGACAGGGGCTGCATCACCGTGCCGAACTTCAGCGCCATGCGCGCCGCGCCGGGCGAAGCGTTGACCGGCTGGCCGAAGAACTCGACCTCCGGCCCCTGACTGTATTTCTGATCGACCAGCAGGGCGATGGATTCACCGCGCTTCATCCCCGCCATCAGCTCGCGCGTGCCGTCGCCCTTGGGAGCGAACAGCTTGATGCCGTAGCGCTCGCGGCTCTGGCGGATCAGGGCGTCGACGTAAGGGTTGTTGGCCGCGCGATAGGTCACCTGGCACGGCACGCCCGCCGCCATGATGACCGCCGCCATGACCTCGAAATTGGCCAGATGGCCCGAGATCAGCACCACAGGCTTTCCGCTGTCGCGAATGGCGTGCAGGCGCTCCATGCCGACCAGATCGATACGGCCGCTTTCGGGCGTCAGCCGATCCATCACGGCCAGTTCGGCGAAGGTCCGGCCCGTCTGCTCCCACTGATCGACGGCCAGACGGTTGCGCTCGTCTTCGCCCATGTCGGGGAAGGCGATGCGCAGGTTGCGCGTCACCGTCTTGTGCGTGCCGGTCAGCGGCCCCAGCGTCCGAAGCAGCCTGCCGCCGAAGCCCGAGGCCCGCTCGACGCCCAACAGGCGCAGGAAGCCGAACAGCGCCTGAAACGCCGCCGCCTCCAGCCGCCAGTTCAGGTCCTGCAGAAACGGGACCTCTTTATGTGCGCTACCGCCCTTCGGGCTACTTGAGCGCGTTTGATCGTCTCTATGTGCGCTACCGCCCTTTGGGCTGCTTGAGCGCGTTTGATCACCAGGCAATCGTCAGTCCGCCGTCCACCACAAGGGTCTGGCCGGTCACATAGGCCGACGCAGGGCTGCACAGATAGACCGCCGTGCCCGCAATTTCATCCGGCTGGCCGATCCTTTTCAGCGGCGCGGGGTCGGTGACGGTCTTCAGCAGCTCAGGGTTCTCCCACAGGTAGCGGGCGAAATCGGTCTGGACCAGGCCGGGAGCAATGCAGTTCACCCGCACGTTCGACGGCCCGTACTCGACCGCCAGATTGCGCGCCAGCTGCATGTCGGCGGCCTTGGAGATGTTGTAGGCGCCGATCAGGCTGTTGCCCCGCAGGCCGCCGATGGATGAGATGATCAGGATCGCCCCATCCTTCCGCTCCAGCATCTCCGGCGCGACCATCTGGATCAGCCAGTGGTTGGAGATGACGTTGTTCTGAAGGATCTTTTCGAACTGTTCGTCGGCGATGCCCGCCATCGGCCCGGCGTAAGGGTTGGTCGCCGCGTTGCAGACCAGGATGTCGATCCGGCCGAAGGCGGCGCGGGTGTCGTCGACCAGCCGCTGCAGGTCTTCCTTGGAGGCGATGTTGGCGGGAATGGCGATGGCGCGGCCTTCGCCATGCTTGTTATTGATGGCGACGGCGACCTCTTCGCAGGGCCCGGCCTTGCGCGAGGAGATGACGACGCGCGCGCCGTGTTCGGCCAGACGCTCGGCGATGGCCTTGCCGATGCCCTTGGAAGAGCCGGTGATGATGGCGACCTTGCCGCTCAGATCGAACAATTCCATGCGTTAACCTCCTTTTACCGCCCGTTTATCCGCGCGGACCCTAGCCGTTAGCCTTCGTTAACGTGATACTTGATCGATTCTATAGGGAAAGGCGGTTCTGACCGGCCCCATGCGAAAGATCACCGGCGGCTTCCTGTTCTTCGGCTACCTGTTCCTCGCCCTGACCATCGGGGCGACGATCTGGCGCGCCGGTCTGGGAGCAGGCGCAGGCGCGGCCGGGGTGCTGGGCGCGCTGGGGATCATGGCCGGGATCCACGCCCTCGTCACCGGCATGGCCGACCGACGCGCCCTGCGTCTTGAAATCGGCAAGGTGCGCGAGGCCCACCGCCTGCTGGCCGATGCGATGGAGTCGACGCAAGGCGCCCTGACCGAACTGGCCCAGGCCATCGAGACCGGCGCCCTGTCGCGCACCGACGCCCTGACCGGCGAGGTGCGGATGCTGGAAGGTCTGGTCCAGCAGATGAGCGCCTCTATCGAGGAGCGGCTGGCGGCCTCCACCCTGACCGCCGACACCTTCGAGGGCCGTCGCCAGGTCCAGTCGAACACCCTGCTGAAGACCGTCCACGACGCCCTGAGCGAGAACCGCGTCGACCTGTATCTGCAGCCCGTCGTGACCCTGCCCCAGCGGCGGACGGTCTATTATGAGAGCTTCACCCGCCTGCGCGACCCGTCGAACCGGGTGATGATGCCCGCCGAATACCTGTCGGTGGCCGAGGGCGAGGGCCTGCTGCCCGCCATCGACAATCTGCTGCTGTTCCGCTGCGCCCAGATCGTGCGCCGTCTGGCCGGGCAGGACCGCAAGGTCGGCGTCTTCTGCAACATCTCCCTGGCCTCGCTGGGCGACGAGACCTTCTTCCCGCAGTTCCTCGATTTCCTGAGCCAGAACCGCGACCTGAAGGACGCCCTGATCTTCGAACTGGGTCAGGCGACGTTCGACGCCCGCGGCGCCGTCGAGGCGCGCAACATGGCCAAGCTGGCCGACCTGGGCTTCCGCTTCTCCATCGACAAGGTGCAGACGCTGGACCTGGACTTCGCCGACCTGCAACGCTCGGACGTGCGCTTCATCAAGGTGGCGGCCGACCTGCTGATCGAACAGCTGCTGGACCTGGACGGCGCCGCCCCCCTGCCCAGCCAGCCGGACATCCGCGCCGGGGACTTCGCCCCGCTGACCCGCCGTCACGGCCTCGAACTGATCGCCGAAAAGGTCGAGAGCGAGAAACAGGTCGTCGACATCCTCGAACTGGATATCGCCATGGGCCAGGGCCACCTGTTCGGCGAGCCGCGCGCCATCAAGGAAGCCGTCCTGGCCGAGACCGACCCGCCTGCGGAGTTTGTCCTCTCGACGCTGAAATCGGCCGAGCAAAGAGTGCGGCTCTAGGTGCGGAATCCTTCTCCCCTTGTGGGAGAAGGTGG
>KB291761.1:6061-80637 GCA_000318405.1 Brevundimonas diminuta 470-4
TTCTCCCCTTGTGGGAGAAGGTGGGCGCCGTAGGCGCTCGGATGAGGGGTGTTAGCGGCCTCCTGACTTTTTGAAATCCGACGCCGCAATAGCCCTCCAGACCGAACCGCTCCCCCCCTCATCCGTCAGGCTCCGCCTGCCACCTTCTCCCACAAGGGGAGAAGGAAGAAAAAGGCCCCTCCGTCGAAACGAAGGGGCCTGATCCTTTAAGCCTTTTGCGCGTCCAGCCAGCGGACCGCGTCGGCGTCGCGGGCCGACAGGTCGGGGTAGTCGGCGTCCGAGCCGACGTCCGGCACACGGCGCCAGGAGCGGGCGCATTTGGGATAGTCCGCCGTCTTCACCTCGACCGTCACCGCATCTCCGCCCGCGACCAGTTCGGCGCCCGAGGTGCGGAACACCTCGGCGGCGTCCAGCCCTTCGAACGGGGCCAGCAGTTCAGCCGGGGCCTTCACCACCGGCCAGGCGTCCAGCGCCCCGCCGATGACCTTGTCGCGGCGCGCCGCTTCCAGCGCTTCGTTGACGACCTCCAGAACCGTCTCGACATTGGTCCAGCGTTCGGCCTCGGCCGCGTTGCGCCACTGGCCCGGCGTCTCGGGGATCACCCGCGCGCAGTTGGTGCCGGCTTCGGGGAAGCGGGTGGTCCACGCCTCATCCATGGTGAAGGGCGTCAGCGGGGCCAGCCAGGCGGTCAGGCGGCTGAAGACCTCGTCCATCACCGTGCGGACCGCGCGGCGCTTGATGCTGTCGGGACGGTCGCAATAGAGGCTGTCCTTGCGCACGTCGAAATACAGGGCCGACAGGTCGCCCGAGCAGAACTCCAGCACCGGCCGCACCACGTCCTGGAAGCGGTATTCGGCGTAGGCCTGGCGCACCTGGGCGTCCAGCTCCCACAGGCGGTGCAGGATGAACTTCTCCAGCGGCGGGAACTGGTCGTAGTCGGTCAGGCGCTCGGCCTCGTCGAAGCCGTTCAGCGCGCCCAGCAGATAGCGGACGGTGTTGCGCAGCTTGCGATAGGCGTCGACCGTGGTCTGCAGGATCTGCTTGCCGATGCGCTGATCGTCCGAATAGTCGACCAGGGCCACCCACAGGCGCAGGATGTCGGCGCCCGACTCCTTGATGACGGTCAGCGGATCGACCGTGTTGCCGCGCGACTTGGACTGCTTCTCGCCGTTCTCGTCCAAGGTGAAGCCGTGGGTCAGGACGGCGTTGAACGGCGCCCGGCCGCGCGTGCCGCAGCCTTCCAGCAGCGACGACTGGAACCAGCCGCGATGCTGGTCCGAACCCTCCAGATAGAGGTCGGCGGGCCAGTGCGACGGGCGATCGCCCGTATAGCCGCTCTCGGCCGTGCGCGGGTCGATGGTGAAGGCGTGGGTCGAGCCCGAGTCGAACCAGACGTCGAGGATGTCCGTCACCTTCTCGAACCGCTCGGGATCGTGCGCGCCCAGGAAGTCGGCGTCGGGCGCCGAGAACCAGACGTCGGCGCCGCCCTCGGCCACGGCCTTGACGATGCGGGCGTCGACCTCGGGGTCGTGCAGGGGCTGGCCGGTCTGCTTGTCCACGAACATGGCCAACGGCGTGCCCCAGGCGCGCTGACGGCTGATCAGCCAGTCGGGGCGCCCCTCGACCATCGAGCGGATGCGGTTCTTGCCCGCCGCCGGGTGGAAGGCGGTGGCGTCGATGGCGTTCAGCGCCCGGTCGCGCAGGGTCGCGCCGTCTTCCAGCTCGTCATCCATACGGATGAACCACTGCGGCGTGTTGCGGAAGATGATCGGGGCCTTGGAGCGCCAGGAGTGCGGATAGGAATGCTCCATCCGGCCGCGCGCCAGCAGATTGCCCGCCTCGATCAGCTTTTCCATCACCGCGCCGTTGGCGGGACCGAACTTGCCGGTCTTCTTGCCCTCGGTCTCAAGCACCTTCAGGCCCGCGAACAGGGGGACGTGCTCATAATAGGCGCCGTCGGGATCAACCGTGTCCGGCACCTCGCGATGACCGTGGGCCAGCCAGACCGCAAAGTCGTCCGCGCCGTGGCCCGGCGCCGTGTGGACGAAGCCGGTCCCGGCGTCGTCGGTGACGTGGTCGCCCGCCAGCAGCGGCACGGAGAAGCCATAGCCGCTGTCCAGTGCCGCCAGCGGGTGGGCGCATTCCAGACCCGACGGGTCGATGTCGTAGACGCGCGTCCAGGCGGCGATCTTGGCGGCCTTGAACACCTCTTCGGCCAGCTTGTCGGCTAGGATGAAGCGGTCGCCCGGCTTGGCCCACGGCTCATAGTCCAGCCCTTCCTCAAGGGCCGTGACCTCATACAGGCCGTAGTTGATTTCCGGGCCGTAGCTGATGGCGCGGTTGGCCGGGATGGTCCACGGCGTCGTCGTCCAGATCACGATCGAGGGCGTGGCCGTGCGGAAGGCCAGCAGGTCGTCCGGGTGGCTGTCGGTCGCGCCGACCACCGGGAACTTGACCCAGACCGTGGGCGAGACGTGGTCGTGATACTCGACTTCCGCGTCGGCCAGGGCCGTGCGCTCGACCGGCGACCACATCACCGGCTTGGACCCGCGATACAGCTGGCCCGAGTTCTTGAACTTGTGGAACTCCGCCACGATGGTCGCCTCGGACGTGAAGTCCATGGTGGCGTAGCGGTTGGCGAAGTCGCCGGTGATGCCCAGACGCAGAAACTGATCGCGCTGCGTCTCGATATACTTACCGGCGTATTCGCGGCAGGCGGTGCGGAACTCTTCCTTTGACACCTCGTCCTTGCGGCGGCCCTTGGCGCGGAACTGCTCCTCGATCTTCCACTCGATCGGCAGGCCGTGGCAGTCCCAGCCCGGCACGTAGTCGACGTCATAACCCAGCAGGAAGCGCGAGCGGACCACGAAGTCCTTCAGCGTCTTGTTCAGGGCGTGGCCGATGTGGATGTCGCCGTTGGCGTAGGGCGGGCCGTCGTGCAGCACATAGAGGGGCGCCTTCTGGGCCTGACGCAGGCTGCGCAGATGGCCGTACAGATCGCCCCACTGGGCCAGGATTTCCGGCTCCTTCTTGGGCAGGCCGCCGCGCATCGGGAACGGCGTCTCGGGCAGGAAGACGGTGTCGCGATAGTCGCGGCCGGAAGGGGTCTGGGTGTCGGCGTCGGCCATGAAATGTCTTTTCGTCTTTGCGCGCGCGGCCGCTTCGGAAGCGGCGTCGGGCGTCAGTCTAGCGTGAAGCCGCCGGACGGCCCATGCCCTGATGCCTCAAGGCGGCGTCGTCTCGGCGAAATGTTTCGAGAAATCCCGACGTGCGCGGGGCTTGCAGCCCTGCAGCGCTACGCCGGGCGGCTAATCGAAATCGGACGGATCACGCGAACGGTCATGATGGGAAAGCTCTAGCAGACCCGGCGCCCCCTGCGCCATAGTCCAGACGAACAGATGGGGAGACGGATCGGATGCGTGTTCAAGTCCTGGCGACGGCGGCGGTATTGGCCCTGACGGCGGCCGCCTGCTCGGAACAGAAGAGCGCCCCTGCCCCTGCGGAGACCGCCGCGCCCGCCCTGACAGGCCGCGCCGCCGTCTATGCGGCGGGCGAAAAGGACGCCGAGGCCTTCGTGCGCGCCCTCTATGCCCGCGTTAGCGAACCGAAGGACACGCCCGACCCGGCCGAGGCGACAATCACCCCCGGCCGCGACCCGCTCTATTCGCGCACCATGAACGCCCTGATCGGCGTCGACGACCGCGAAGCCAAACGCAAAAAGACTGCGCCCCGCCTCAACTACGACCCCATCTGCGCCTGCCAGGACGCCGAGGCCTTCGCCCTGAAGTCCGTCAACATGACGCCCGAAAGCCCTCAGGCCGCGACCGCCGAAGTCGCCTTCACCAACGCCGGCCAGGACCGCCGCCAGACGCTCAAACTGCTGAAGGAAGGCCCGATGTGGCGCATCGCCGACGTCATCGACGACAAGGGCAAGTCGCTGCACGACGACCTGATGGCCATCGCCGAAAAGGCGCCAGTCTGAGGCGTCAGGCGACGACCCATGCGCCCGGCGGTCGGTCGGCGTCGCTGGAGGACGGCGGTGTCTTGGGCCGGATACGACGTGTTCTGCGACGAGGCCTCAGCCGCATCACACGGCGCATCAACGCCGAAAAACGACGCGCCGTCGCCGCCTTGACCGGCGCCAGTCGCGTCTGGGCGGCCATCAGGCTGACCGCCGTCAGCACTTCAAGATAGGCCAGCACGTCCCCGGCGGCGAACATGGCCAGTTCCAGGCCGACCGTTTGCCACAGCATCATCACGCCGATCATCACCAGCATGAACTGAAGGAACGAACCCGAGAACGTCCACGACAGCTTGCCCATCAGCCAGCCGCGCGCGCCGCGGTTGACGCTGCAGACAAGGGCGGTCGCACCAATCAGCACCGGCAGGGCGGCGCCCGCCCCGCTCCAGACATTGATGATCGTCCATAAGGCGCAGAAGCAGGCCATCACCAGCCAGCCCCGCGAGCCATCGTCTTTCATCCGCCCCTCCCGCTAACGTCGTTTCATTAGCTGGGGACAGAAAGAAGCGCGCGCAACCGCCCGCCAGAGAGGCGTCAGGCCAGAACGGCCCTCGCCGCCTCTGCGTCGGCGTCGATCTGAACCTTGAGCGCGTCCAGGCCGTCGAACTTCATCTCGCCGCGCAGGAAGGCGATCAGTTCGGTCTCCAGCACCTGGCCGTAGAGGCTCTCGTCGAAGTCCAGCAGCCAGACTTCCAGCAGGGGCTGTTCGATCTCGAACATCGGGCGAACGCCCAGATTGGCGACGCCGTTGACGACCCGCCCGTCCGGCAGGCGGGTGCGGGTCGCATAGACCCCATAGGCCGGGCGCATATAGTCGCCCATCGCCACATTGGCCGTGGGCACGCCGATGGTGCGGCCACGCTTGTCGCCGTGAATCACCTCGCCCTGAATGGCGAAGGGACGGCCCAGGATTGCGGCGGCGCGGTCCATGTCGCCGGCTTTCAGGGCCTCGCGCACGGCGCTGGACGACAGCTTGAGCCCTGAGGCGTCGTCGATGCGGTCGGTGACGGAAACCGTAAAGCCCAGCGTCTCGCCATAGGTCCGCAGCAGGGCGGGCGAGCCGGAGCGACCCTTGCCGAAGGTGAAGTCGAAGCCGACGGCGGCGTGGACGATGCCGAGGCCTTCGGACAGGACGCGTCGGGCGAATTCCTCGTCCGACATGCCGGCCATCTCGCGGTCGAACGGCAGCAAATACAGGCGGTCGACGCCCAGCGGCGCCAGGGCGCGCGCCATCTGGTCCGGCGTCATCAGGCGGAAGGGGGCGGCCTCGGGCTGGAACAGGCGGCGCGGATGGGGATCGAAGCTGACCACCGCCAGGGGAACGCCCAGCCGGTCCGCCGCCTCGCGCGCCGAGGCGATGACCGCCTGATGGCCGCGATGCACGCCGTCGAAGGCGCCGACGGCGACGGCCGCCCCCTTCTGAGCGTCCGTCAGGCCGCGCCAGTCGCGAATGACTTCGACCACGTCAGCCGGCCTTCAGCGCGCCGAAGGCTTGCGGCGACGCGGCACGCGCACGACGGCGACGCCGTCCATGATCAGCTTGTCCTCGACAAAGCCTTCGCACTTCAGCTGGGCGCGGGCGCCTTCATGGTCCAGCTCGATGACCGTGATCTGAATGCGCACCATGTCGCCGATCCGCACCGGGAAATGGAACGACAGCGTCTGGGAGATGTAGATCGACCCCGCGCCTGGCAGGATGGTGCCCACCCCCGCCGAGCCGAAGGCCGCCGACAGCAGGCCGTGGGCGATACGGCCGCGATAGGCCGTCTTGGCCGCAAAGGCTTCATCCAGATGCACCGGATTGAAGTCGTCGGACGCCTCGGCGAACAGACGAATCCGCTCTTCGGTGACGTGAACCGTCTTCTCTGCGGCCATGCCGACGTGGAGTTCGTCGAGGATGTAGCCGCCCGACGGGTGCGCTTGGACCAGATCAACCATGTGCGGCCTTTAAGGCAGGTGCGACCAAATGGCGAGACTTACCAGGACAGTTCCAGCGCGGCGTAGCGAGCGAAGGTCGTCTCGGCGCGAAGCAGCTCGGCGGCGCGGGCCGGATCCAGGGAACCGTCGGACGCCTTGGCCGCATCGCCGTGAATGCCCTGGGCGATGAACAGACAGTCCAGCGCCTGCTCGGCGGCGCCCAGAACATCGGTCACCACGCCGTCGCCGATGCACAGCACCCGCGAACGGTCGACGGCGCGGCCCAGCAGGCCTTCGGCCTCCTTCAGCGCCAGGGCGTAGATGGGCGAGAACGGCTTGCCCGCCATGATCACCCGCCCGCCCATCTGCTCATACAGATCGGCGATGGCGCCGCCGCAATAGATGATCGTGTCGCCGCGCTGCACGACGCGGTCGGGATTGGCGCAGATCAGCTCCAGTCCGCGTTCAGCCGCCGGGGTCAGACGTTCGCGATAATCCTCGGGCGTTTCGGTCGTGTCGTCATAGGGGCCGGTGACCGAGATGAAGGCGGCGTCCTCGGCGCCGTGGGCGCTGGTCAGGTTCAGACCTTCATACAGGGGGAAGTCGCGATCCGGGCCGATGATCCAGGCCGGGCCGGGCGCGCGACGCGCCAGCTCCATCCGGGTGGCGTCGCCCGAGGTGACGAAAGCCTTCCAGGCGCTGCGCGGCACGCCCAGTCCGTCCAGCTGCGCCACCACGTCCGACGACGGGCGCGGCGAGTTCGAGATCAGGATGACATGGCCGCCCTTCTCGTTGAATTTGGTCAGGGCCTCGCAGGCGGCGGCCCAGCTCTCGCGCCCGTTGTGGATCACGCCCCAGACGTCGCAGAGCAGAATATCGTAGTCATCGGCGACGGCGGACAGTCGGGGCAACGGATGAGGCTGGGTCATGCCCCGCTTATAGCGAGTGAAAACCGGGGGGAAAGGCCGGGGCCGACGATCGGGCCGTCTCGCTTTCCCTCTTCGCCGCCGCGCGTCTTCCTGCTAACCGGCTGGACATGAAGATTTCCCGTCTCGCGCTCGTTGCCTACGGCATCGCCCTGGCTGTCGTCATCCTGGACCAGTTGACCAAGGCCTGGGTGCTGGGAGCCATCGACGCCGCCCATATCTCCCACATCCCCGACGGATATCGCATCGCCGAGGTCGCGCCGCCGGTCTTCAACCTGACCTATGTGCTGAACACGGGCGTCAGCTTCGGCCTGTTCGGCGGCGGCGCGGGGCGCTGGATCCTGAGCATCTTCTCGGTCGTGGTGGCGGGCCTGCTGGCCTGGTGGGCGACGCGGGCGAATCGCCGCCTGCTGGTCGCGGCCATCGGCCTGGTCATGGGCGGCGCTGTCGGCAACGTCATCGACCGCATCCGCTTCGGCGGCGTGGTCGACTTCCTCGACTTTTCGGGCACCGGCCTGTTTCCGTGGATCTTCAACATAGCCGACAGCGGCATCACCATCGGCGTCATGCTGCTGATCCTGGACAGCTTCCTGTCCGAACGACGCACGACAGTTGGCGCGGCCCACGAAAAGTCGTAATCACACCCTCTTAACTTATCGACCCGAGCCAGCGCCCCGACGGGCGCGTCTCCCGGAGCCGAACGACCCATGCGTATCCGTCCCGTCCTGATCGCGACCCTGGCCGCCGGCGCGGCCCTCAGCCTGAGCGCCTGCGGATCGATGAAGCAGAGCATCGGCCTGTCCAAGGTCGTGCCGGACGAATTCGTCACCGTGGCCAGCGCCCCCCTGGTGGTGCCGCCCGAATACGGCCTGACCCCGCCGACGCCGGGCGCTCCGCGTCCGCAGGAACTGGCCCCCGAAAGCGCCGCCCGCCAGATCCTGCTGGGTCAGCGTCAGGCCGTGACCCGCACGCCGGGCGAACAGGTCCTGGCCGCCGAGGCCGGCGCCGACCGCGCCGACCCGCTGGCGCGCTATGTCGTCGATGACGAGTTCGGCAGCCTGGCGCACAAGGAAGAAAGCTGGGCCAACCGCCTGATGTTCTGGCGCAAGAACGATCCGGCCAGCCAGGCCGCGACCGTGACCCAGACGCCGGAGGGCGCCAAGACCATCGACGCCTCCAGCGAACACGCCCGTCTGGAAGCCCTGACCGGCGGCCGCGAGGGCATCACCATCGCCCCGCGTCGCGACACCCGCTTCAAGCTGCCGGGCCTGTAAGCGGCCCCAAGCGGTCAAAAGTTTAGGGGCGCGTTCGTTTCGGCCGACGCGCCTTTCTTTTGCGACTCAGGTCGTCAGGGCGCGCGGAAGTTTGAAGGTCACGGTCTCGCGGGCGCCGTCGTCCTCGGTCACGGTCACGTCGAACCGGGTGCGCAGGGCGTCGATCACTCCCTGCACCAGCGGCTCAGGCGCCGAGGCCCCGGCGGTCAGGCCCACTGTCTCGACCCCGTCGAACCAGCTCCAGTCCAGATCGCCCGCATCATCGACCAGACGCGCGTCGCCCGCGCCTGCCTTCAGCGCCACATCCACCAGCCGCGCCGAGTTGGACGAGTTCTTGGAGCCAACCACCAGCACCAGGCCGCAGCCGTCGCCCAGCCGCTTGACCGCCTCCTGACGGTTGGTGGTGGCGTAGCAGATGTCTTCCTTGTGCGGGTCGGGCAGCTCTGGAAAGCGCCGCTTCAGCGCCGCCAGAATCTCAGCCGTATCGTCCACCGACAGCGTCGTCTGGGTGGCGTAGGCCAGCGGCTGATCGCCGGGCCGCTGGAAGTTTTCCGCATCCTCGACCGTCTCGACCAGACTGATGGCCCCGGCGGGAAGTTGGCCCATGGTGCCGACGACCTCGGGGTGGCCCGCATGGCCGATCAGGATGACGTGGCGGCCCGCGGCGAAATTGCGCTCGGCCTCGACGTGGACCTTGGACACCAGCGGGCAGGTGGCGTCCAGGAACAGCATCTCGCGCGAACGCGCCGTGGCGGGCACGGACTTGGGCACGCCGTGAGCCGAGAAGACCACCGGCCGGTCATCCGGGCACTCGTCCAGTTCCTTGACGAAGACGGCGCCCAGCCCTTTCAGCCGATCGACGACGTGGCGGTTGTGGACGATCTCGTGGCGCACATAGACGGGGGCGCCGTATTTCTCGATGGCGCGCTCGACGATCTGGATCGCCCGGTCCACCCCGGCGCAGAAGCCGCGCGGCGTCGCCATGCGGACGATCAGGGGGCGTCGTTGAAACTGTGAGGGCGGTACAGGCGCGTTCATGGCCGCGAACTTAGGACTTTGCGCGCCGGATCGCCACCGGAAGTCCGCGCGCCGTTTGCCGCGCCTCGCTTTAGCCGCTATCACCACCCAGCGTGGCCCGTTCGGGCGTCCGATCGGCCCGCCTTCATCGACTGCCGGAAAGCTCCTGATGCGTCGCGTCCTGACCGCCCTCGCCGCCCTTTCTCTCACGGCCACGCTGATCCCCCACGCCGCCGAGGCCCAGAGCGGGCGCCAGCAGGGGCAGAAGGCTGAAAAGGCGCCGTCGCGCCCAATGCGTTTCGCTCCGCTGAACCGCCGCGCCAACGCCGGTCCCTGCCCCTATGTGAAGATTCTCTACGACGCGGCCCGCTACGTCGAACTGGCGGACTATGAGCGTCCCTCGGCCAGCGGCGTCGGCTTCACCGGCGAGATCGAAGGCGTCAATTCCGACTGCACCTATCGCGAAAACGATCCGATCCGTCTGGACATGAACCTGCTGTTCAGCCTGGGCAAGGGTCCGCAGGCGCAGGGCGACGCCCGCACCTATCGCTACTGGATCGCCGTGACCGAGCGGAACTCCGCCGTCCTGGCCAAGGAATATTTCGACCTGCCCGTCACCTTCGGCGGCGCCGACCGCACCCAGGCCGAGGCCGCCCAGACCATCGTCATCCCGCGCGCCGAAGCCACCACCAGCGGCGGCCACTTCGAGGTCCTGATCGGCTTTGAGATCACGCCCGAGAACGCCGAGTTCAACCGATCCGGCAGCCGTTTCCGCCCGACCGCGGGCCAGCAGACCGACTAAGACATGACCGACCTCAAGACTTCTCTCAGCGAAGCGGTCGGGTCCGCCTTCGCCGCCGAAGGCGTGGACAAGGCCCTGGCCCGCGTCACCGCGTCCGACCGTCCCGATCTGGCCGACTTCCAGTCGAACGGCGCCCTGGCCGCCGCCAAGGCGCTGAAGGCCAATCCGCGCGAACTGGCCGCCAAGGTGGCCGAGCGTCTGGCCGCCGATCCGCGCCTGTCCTCGGTCGAGGTGGCTGGTCCCGGCTTCATCAACGTGAAGCTGTCCAACGCGGCCCTGGCCCAGCGCGCCGCCGAGGTCGCGGCGGACAAGGAACTGGCCGGCGCCTCGCGCGTCGAGCCGCGCAAGGTGGTCATCGACTACGGCGGCCCGAACGTGGCCAAGCCCATGCACGTCGGCCACCTGCGCAGCGCCATCATCGGCGAGAGCCTGAAACGGCTGTTCCGCCTGCGCGGCGACGACGTCACCGGCGACGCCCACTTCGGCGACTGGGGCTTCCAGATGGGCCTGCTGATCACCGCCTGCGACGACGAAGGTCTGGCCGACGCCTTCATGGCCGAGGGCGACGGCCCCTTCCCGCTCGAGACGCCGGTGACGCTGGCCGACCTGGACCGCCTGTATCCGCTGGCGGCGGGCAAGGCCAAGGAAGACCCCGCCTTCCGCGACCGCGCCCGCAAAGCGACCGCCGAACTGCAGGGCGGCCGCCCCGGCTATCGCGCCCTGTGGTCGCACTTCGTCGCCGTCAGCCGCGAGGCGCTGAAGCGCGAGTATGACGACCTGTCGGTCGACTTCGACCTGTGGAACGGCGAGAGCGACGCCGATCCCCTGATGGACGAGATGATCGCCGACCTGAAGGCCAAGGGTCTGCTGGTCGAGGACGACGGCGCCCAGGTGGTTCACGTCGCCCGCGACGGCGAGACGCGCAAGAAGAAGCTGGCCGACGGCTCGGTGATCGAGGCGCCGTCGCCCCCGCCCCTGCTGGTCATCAGCTCGGAAGGTTCGGCCATGTACGGCACGACCGACCTGGCCACGATCCTGGACCGCAAGAAGTCAATTGCGCCCGACCTGATCCTCTACGTCGTCGACGAGCGTCAGGCCGAGCATTTCGAACAGGTCTTCCGCGCCGCCTATCTGGCCGGATACGCCCCCGAGAAGTCGCTGGAGCACCTCGGCTTCGGCACCATGAACGGCGCGGACGGCAAGCCGTTCAAGACGCGCGCCGGCGGCGTCCTGAAGCTGCGCGACCTGATCGACATGGCGACGGAAAGGGCGCGCGAGCGCCTGCATGAGGCCAAGCTGGGCGACGACCTGCCCGCCGAGGAGTTCGAGGACATCGCCCACAAGGTGGCGGTCGCCGCGCTGAAGTTCTCGGACCTGTCGAACAACCGCACCACCAGCTACGTCTTCGATCTCGACCGCTTCATGAGCTTCGAGGGCAAGACCGGCCCCTATCTGCTGTATCAGGCCGTGCGGGTGAAATCCCTGCTGCGCAAGGCGGCGGAACAGGGCGTGGCCCTGGCTCCCCTCGTCATCGAGGAAGCCGCCGAGCGCGACCTGGCCCTGACGCTGGACGCCTTCGACGCAGCCACCGCGGACGCATATGAGAAGCGCTCGCCCAACCTGATCGCCGAACACGCCTATCGACTGGCGCAGAGCTTCTCCAAATTCTACGCCGCCTGCCCGATCCTGGTCGCGCCGGACGAGGCGACCAAGGGCTCGCGCCTGGCCCTGGCCGCCGCGACCCTGCACCAGCTGGAAACAGCCCTGCGCCTTCTGGGCATCGAGACGCCCGAGCGGATGTAATGTGATAAGGGGGAGGCGACCGCCAAGGAGCCTCCCCTCATGTCCCTCGACGCCTTCATCGCCGGCCTGCCCAAGGCCGAACTGCACCTGCACATCGAGGGCTCGCTCGAGCCCGAACTGATGTTCGAACTGGCCCGGCGCAACGGCGTCGCCATCCCCTACGACAGCGTCGAGGCCGTGCGCGCTGCCTATGACTTCTCGAACCTGCAGGACTTCCTCGACATCTATTACGCGGGCGCCGCCGTCCTGCTGACGCGTCAGGATTTCGAGGATCTGGCCTTCGCCTATTTCCAGCGCGCCGCCGCCGACAACGTCCGCCACGCCGAGATCTTCTTCGATCCCCAGACCCACACCGACCGGGGCGTACCCTTCGCCGTAGTGGTCGAGGGCCTGATCGCGGGCATGGACCGCGCCAAGGCCGAGTTGGGCGTGACATCGGGCCTGATCCTCAGCTTCCTGCGCCACCTCAGCGAGGACGAGGCCTTCGCCACGCTGGAGGCCGCCAAGCCGTATCTCCACCACTTCATCGGAGTCGGACTGGATTCCTCCGAGGTCGGCCATCCACCGTCGAAGTTCCAGCGCGTCTTCGCCGCCGCGCGCGACTTAGGGCTGAAGCTGTGCGTCCACGCCGGCGAGGAAGGCCCGCCCGAATATGTGCGCGAGGCTCTGGACCTGCTGCACATCGACCGCATGGACCACGGCAACCGCTCGATGGAGGACGAGGCCCTGATCGCCCGTCTGGCCGCCGAGCAGATGACGCTGACGGTCTGCCCCCTGTCGAACCTGAAGCTGTGCGTGGTCAGCGATCTGAAGGATCACCCGGTCCCCGAGATGCTGCGCCGCGGCCTGCACGTCACCCTGAACTCGGACGACCCGTCCTATTTCGGCGGCTATGTGAACGCGAACTACATCGAACTGGCCAAGGCGGTCGGCCTGACGCGCGAACAGGTCGTGCAACTGGCGAAGAACAGCTTTGAGGGCAGCTTCCTTGGCGACGCCGACAAGGCTGCGCGGATCGCCGAGGTCGAAGCCTACGCGGCGGCGAACTGAGCCGGCTCCCCTCTACCGCTCATCCCGGCGGACGCCGGGATCCAGTTAGAGCAACGCGCTCCACGGCACAGGATGCCCGTCGGCATCGGCGAGCCTGTCGCCAAAGAACTGGATCCCGGCGTCCGCCGGGATGAGCGGTATGGGAAGCGGGGCGGCTAGAAAAGACGCTCGGCCTCGATCTCCGCCACGCCAAGCGCCGCAAAGCTCGCCTTGGCTGCCGCCGCCGTGTCCGGCGCGATAGCGCGGCAGGCGTCCTCGATCACCACGGCTTCGAAGCCCTCGCGCACCGCGTCCTCGGCAGTGAAGCGGACGCAATAGTCATAGGCCAGGCCGCACAGGAAGACGCGCTTCACGCCCAGATCGCGCAGCAGGCCCGCCAGACCCGTCGCCGTCCTGTGGTCGTTCTCATAGAAGCCGGAATAGGAATCGACCGCCGGATTATAGCCCTTGCGGACCACGGCCAGCGCCTTGTTCACCGCAGGCGCCGCGTCGGGGTGAAAGGCCGCCCCCGGCGTCCCCTGCACGCAGTGATCCGGCCACAGCATCTGCGGACCGTAGGCGACCTCGATCTGCGTGAAGGGCGCCGCGCCTGCGTGGTTGGAAGCGAAGCTGATCTGGTCCGGCGTGTGCCAGTCCTGAGTGGCGATGACCGTGGTGAACCGTTCGGCCAGTCGGTTGATCAGGGGCATGATCGCCGCCCCGCCCTGCACCGCCAGGGCGCCGCCCTCGCAGAAATCGTTCTGGGCGTCGATGACCAGCAGGGCGTCAGAAGCGGCGATCTGCACGGCGTCAGGCCGCCGCGATCTGGTCGACTTCGTTGGCCGAGCCGAGCATGACCGGCACCCGTTGGTGCAGTTCGGTCGGGGTCACGTCCATGATGGCCTGCCTGCCGTCGGTGGTGGACTTTCCGCCCGCCTGTTCGACCAGGAAGGACATGGGGTTGCCTTCGTACATCAGGCGCAGCTTGCCCGGCTTGTTCGGCTCGCGCTTGTCCCACGGGTAAAGGAAGACGCCGCCGCGCATCAGGATGCGGTGAACGTCGGCGACCATCGCCGCGACCCAGCGCATGTTGAAATTCTTGCCGCGCGGGCCGTCCGCGCCCTTCAGGCAGCCATCGACATAGCGCTGGACGCTCTCGGCCCAGTGGCGCTGGTTCGACATGTTGATGGCGAACTCTTTCGTATCGGCGGGAATACGCACGTCCTCATGGGTCATCAGCCAGCGGCCGTCGGGCGCCAGGGTGAAGCCCGCCACCCCCTTGCCCGTGGTCAGCACCAGCATGGCCTGACCGGCATAGACGGCGTAAAGCGCCGCGACCTGATGGCGGCCGGATTGCAGGAAGTCGGCCTCGCTCGGCTGGGCCGACGGCGCCTTCAACACCGAGACGATGGTGCCGACCGGCGCATTGATGTCGATGTTGGACGAGCCATCCAACGGGTCGACCAGCACCAGATACTCGCCCGCCGCATTGGCCGAGGGCTGCATCGTGTCCTTTTCCTCGGACGCCACGCCCGCCACGGCGGGGCAGGCCAGCAGGGCTTCGGTCAGCAGGTCGTCGGCGATGACGTCCAGTTTCTTCTGCTCTTCGTCCTGTACGTTGACGGCGCCCGATGCGCCCAGAGCGCCGACCAGGGCGCCGCCCGCCACCACCTGGCGGATCTCGACACAGGCGGCGGCCGCCGTCGTCAGCGTCTCGACCAGTCCCTGCGGCAGGTCGAGGGAGGCGAGGTGGGCGGCGAGATCGGTGCGGGCGGTCATGACGTCCTTCAAATCCTGTGGGCGAAGCGCGGTTCCGCCCCTCATGGCCCTTAGGATCGACGGCGGCAAGTCCGGCGCCGCTTGACTCGGCGCTGGATTCACGGCCTTAGGTCGAACGCTCTCGCGGGAGAGACCGGGGCCGTTCGCGGCGCCCGGAGCCGAAGGCGCAACCGCCCCGGAAACGCTCAGGCAAAAGGACCGCGAAAGCGCACGGACGCTGGAAAGTCGCCGAAGGACGGAGGGTCCCGACGCGCGCCGACGGAGCAAGGCCGAACCCTTTCGGGCACGGTCGGAATCTCTCAGGCTTCGAAGACAGCGGGGGCGCAACGACGGCGAAGCTATCGCCGCAACCTGCGACCCGGAGGCGACGCCATGAGCGATCAGGCCCTTAAGACTACCCCCCTCAACGCCGCGCACCGCGCGCTGGGCGCCCGCATGGTCGGCTTCGGCGGCTATGACATGCCGGTCCAGTATGAAGGCGTGCTGGCCGAGCACCGCTGGACCCGCGAGCACGCCGGCCTGTTCGACGTCTCTCACATGGGCCAGGCGCGCATCACCGGCGCCGACGCCATCGCGCAGTTCGAGCGCTTCGTCCCCGGCGACTATGCGATCGTGAAGCCCGGCAAGCAGAAATACACCCTGCTGCTGAACGAACAGGGCGGCGTGATGGACGACCTGATGGCGGGCAAGCCGTTCGAAGACGGCCTCTACATCGTCGTCAACGCGGGCAACAAGGACGCCGACTTCGCCTTCCTGAACGCCCATCTGTCGGGCGACGCCAAGCTGGAGGTGCTGGACCGCGCCCTGCTGGCCATTCAGGGGCCTGAAGCGGCTGATGTCATGGCCGCCCACTCGGCGGAGCTGGCCGACATGGGCTTCATGGACTGCCGCGCCATCCGCCTGTTCGATGAAGACTGCATCGTCTCGCGTTCGGGCTACACCGGCGAGGACGGCTATGAGATTTCGGTTCCGGCCGCCGCCGCAGAGCGCGTGTGGAACCTGCTGCTGTCGGACGCGCGGGTGAAGCCGGTCGGTCTGGGCGCGCGCGACAGCTTGCGCCTGGAAGCTGGTCTGCCGCTGCACGGCCACGACGTCGACGCGACGATCACCCCGGTCGAGGCCGCCCTGACCTTCGCCCTGTCCAAGTCGCGCAAGGAACGCGCCGACTTCGCCGGGGCCGACGTCATCCTGAAGCAACTGGCTGACGGCCCGGCCCGCGTCCGCATCGGCCTGCACGTCAAGGAAGGCGCTCCCGCCCGCGAAGGCGCCGAGATCGCCGACATGGGCGGCGCCGTCATCGGCAAGATCACCTCGGGCGGCCCCTCGCCGACGCTGGGGCGCAACATCGCCATGGGCTACGTCCCGCCCGCGTTCGCCGAGCTGGGCACTGAGCTGAAGGTCCTGGTGCGCGGCCGCCCGGCCGCCGCCGAAGTCATCGCCACCCCCTTCGTGGCGACCCGCTACTACCGGAAGCCGAAGGCCTAACGCCTTCCTTCCGTTCCTCGGCGCAGGGCCGGGGAAGACGCCTTGAAACTAAGCCTGGGCCACAGGCTCCATGAGGAAGACCAAGATGAAGTTCACCAAGGATCACGAGTGGGTTCGCCTCGACGGCGACGTCGCCACGGTCGGCATCTCCAAGCACGCCGCTGACGCCCTGGGCGACGTCGTGTTCGTCGAGACGCCGGAAGCCGGCAAGACCGTCTCGGTCGGCGACAGCTTCGCCGTCGTGGAATCGGTCAAGGCCGCCTCGGACGTCTACGCCCCCATCGCGGGCGAAGTGATTGAGGGCAACGCCGCCCTGGCCGACGCCCCGGAAACCGTCAACGCCGACCCGGAAGGCGAAGGCTGGTTCGCCAAGATCAAGGTGTCCGACGCCTCGGTGCTGGACGGCCTGATGGATCAGGCCGCCTACGACGAATATCTGACCACGCTGTAAAAATCACAGGGGCCCCTCCCCCTCGATGGGGGAGGGTGGGTGGGGGTGCGCGCACCGCCCTCTCCATGCGTCCGAGGGAGACGCCCTCTCCCTCGCCGCCTCCCCAGTGCGCCGGGCGCCGTCCCGCAACCACCCCATCCCAACCCTTCCCCATCGAGGGGAAGGGCTTTGGAGAAGATCATGCGCTACCTCCCCCTGACGCCCGACGACCGTGAAGCCATGCTGGCCGCCATCGGCGCCAAATCCATCGACGACCTGTTCATCGACGTGCCGCAGGCCGCGCGCCGCGACGGCTTCGTCGACCTGCCCCGCGTGGCGGGCGAGCTGGAGGTCGAACGCGCCCTCGGCGCCATGGCGGGCAAGAACGCCACGGCCTCGACCGTGCCCTTCTTCTGCGGCGCCGGGGCCTATAAGCACCACATCCCGGCCACGGTGGACCACGTGATCCAGCGGTCGGAGTTCCTGACCAGCTACACCCCCTATCAGCCGGAAATCGCTCAAGGGACGCTGCAGTACCTGTACGAGTTCCAGACCCAGGTCGCGAACCTGACCGGCATGGAAGTCGCCAACGCCTCGCTTTATGACGGCTCGACCGCCATGGCCGAGGGCGTGCTGATGGCGACCCGCGTGACCCGCCGCAACAAGGCCGTCATCTCGGGCGGGGTCCACCCCCACTACGTCAAGGCGACCGAGACCGTGGTCCACGCCGTCGGCGTCGAGACCCAGGCCCTGACCGCCGCCGTCGACGCCGAAGACGCCGTTATCGCCGCCATCGACAAGGACACGGCCTGCGTCGTCGTCCAGACCCCGAACGTCTTCGGCACCGCCACCGACGTGACCAGGATCGCCGAGGCCGCCCACGCCGCCGGCGCCCTGCTGATCGTCGTGGTGACCGAAGCCGTGTCGATGGGCCTGCTGAAGTCGCCCGGCGAAATGGGCGCGGACATCGTCGCGGCCGAGGGCCAGTCGATCGGCAACGCCCTGAACTTCGGCGGTCCCTACATCGGCCTGTTCGCCACCCGCGAGAAGCTGCTGCGCCAGACGCCCGGCCGTTACTGCGGCGAGACGGTGGACGCCGAGGGCAAGCGCGGCTTCGTCCTGACCCTGTCGACGCGCGAGCAGCACATCCGCCGCGACAAGGCGACCTCGAACATCTGCACCAACTCGGGCCTGTGCTGCCTGGCGTTCAGCATCCATATGAGCCTGCTGGGCGAGACGGGCCTGCGTCAGCTGGCCCTGCTGAACCACGAGAAGGCGCTCGCCACGCGCGACGCCCTGGCCGCCATTCCGGGCGTCGAAATCCTGACCCCGCGCTTCTTCAACGAGTTCGCGGTCAAGCTGCCCAAGAACGCCGCTGATGTGGTGCAGACGATGGCCGACAACGGCGTCCTGTGCGGCGTGCCCTACAGCCGCCTGAACCCGGATGCGGGCCTCGACGACGTGCTGCTGGTCGCCGCCACCGAGACGACGCTGGACGCCGACATCAAGATCCTCGCACACGCTCTGGCTGCTGCCGTAGCATGAAGACCGCTATCTTCTTTGTGAGCTTGGCGATGACAGGAGCTGGCGCGAGCCAGCCCACTGTTTTGCAGGCTGGCGAGGCGGATGCTTTGGCGTTTAGCTGCCTCTCGCAATCCCAGGCACTCTTTGTGGCGGGCATCGCGGCTGGCACGCAAAGTCCCAATGCAACCGCAGCCGAGAAGCTGACCCAGATATCAAACACCTGTCGTTCAGCTCACCAGAGCTTGTCGGCAGAGGGTCACCCCTGCCTGCCCGCCATTGCTGGAATGGAAGATCTCTCCCTCGAACTTGCCAATGTCTATGCTGGCAGAACTTCGATTGCTGATGCTGATTTATCGGCCAGCGACGGGAAAGACGGCTCTTCAGACCACGCGGAAGATGAAACTGAAAATGGCGACCTGTGCGAAGCACGGTTGTCCGCCTTGGAGAGTCAATCTCAATGAGCACGATGAACACTGTCGGCCGCCCGACCGCCCCGAACGCCGCCTCTGACGCGTCCTACAAGCCCGCCACCCTGACCGGCGGGCGCGGCCTGTTGCAGGATGAGCCGCTGATCTTCGAAGGCGAAGGCTGGGGCAAGACCGGCGTCGACCTGCCCAAGCCCGCGTCGAACGGCTCAGACCTGGGCGATCTGGTCCGCAAGGATCCGATCGGCTTGCCCGGCCTGTCGGAGCCAGAGGCCATGCGCCACTATGTGCGCCTGAGCCAGAAGAACCACGCCATCGACCTGGCGCTGTATCCGCTGGGCTCGTGCACGATGAAGCACAACCCGCGCCTGAACGAGAAGATGGCGCGCCTGCCGGGCTTCTCGGACATCCACCCGCTGCAGCCGCAGTCGACGGTTCAGGGCGCGCTGGAGCTGATGGACCAGTTGGCCCACTGGCTGACGACGCTGACGGGGATGCCTGCGGTGGCCCTGTCGCCCAAGGCCGGCGCGCACGGCGAGCTGTGCGGCCTGATGGCCATCCGCGCCGCCCACGAAGCCAAGGGCGAGCATGAGCAGCGCCGCAAGGTGCTGGTCCCGACCTCGGCCCACGGCACCAACCCGGCCACCGCCGCCTTCGTCGGCTATTCGGTCGTGGAAGTAGCCCAGACCGACGACGGCCGCGTCGACGTGGCCGACTTGGCGTCCAAGCTGGGTCCGGACGTGGCGGCCATCATGGTCACCAACCCGAACACCTGCGGCCTGTTCGAGCGCGACATCCTGGAGATCAGCCGCCTGACCCACGAAGCGGGCGCCTATTTCTACTGCGACGGCGCCAACTTCAACGCCATCGTCGGCCGGGTGCGCCCTGGCGACCTCGGCGTCGACGCCATGCACATCAACCTGCACAAGACCTTCTCGACGCCGCACGGCGGCGGCGGGCCGGGCGCGGGTCCGGTCGTGCTGTCCGAAGCCCTGGCCCCCTTCGCCCCCGCCCCGTGGGTCGTGAACACCGGTGACGGCTACAAGCTGGTCGAGCGCGAGGAAGACGAGGCCGAGCAGGCCTTCGGCCGCCTGTGCGCCTTCCAGGGGCAGATGGGCATGTATGTGCGCGCGCTCAGCTACATGATGTCCCACGGCTCGGACGGCCTGCGTCAGGTGGCCGAGGACGCCGTGTTGAACGCCAACTACATCAAGGCCCGCCTCGAGGACCTGATGAGCCCGGCCTTCCCCGAGGGGCCATGCATGCACGAGGCCCTGTTCGACGACGAATGGCTGAAGGGCACAGACATCACCACGCTCGACTTCGCCAAGGCGATGATCGACGAGGGCTTCCACCCGATGACCATGTATTTCCCGCTGGTCGTCCACGGCGCCATGCTGATCGAGCCGACCGAGACGGAGTCCAAGGCCGAGCTGGATCGCTTCATCGAGGCTATGCGCCTGCTGGCGGGCGCCGCCAAGGCCGGCGACGTCGAACGCTTCAAGGGCGCGCCCTTCCATGCGCCCCTGCGGCGTCTGGACGAGACCCGCGCCGCGCGCTCGCCGCGTCTGCGCTGGGCCGCGCCGGAAGGCTCCAACCGCGCCGGTTGACCGACGCTGCAAGCCTGACTTCAGCGAACGCCGTGTCTTTCGGGACACGGCGTTCTGCATTTCTGGCCCCGCTTACGAAAGCGTCATGGCGACGCCGCCTTTCGGCCTTGTCTCATGCGTTTACTGATTGTCGGCCTTCGCTGGCCGCAATCTAGATCGAGACGCCCGCCCGTGACCCTGGCCCTGCCCTCTCTGAGCCCGCCGCCGCCCCGTCCGGGGCTGGCGCGGCGCGTGCGCCGTCTGGCGCTGATGGGCGTGGGCTTCTTCATCATCCTGCTGGGCATATTGATCGCGCCCCTGCCCGGCCCCGGCGGCGTGCCCGTCATCGCCCTGGGTCTGGTGATCGTCCTGCGCAACTCCTGGTGGGCCAAGCGGCAGTTCATCCGAGCCCAGCGCGCCCGGCCCAAATGGGTCTACCCCTTCCGCCGTCTGATGCGGAAAAAGCCCGAGATCGCCCCCGTCTTCTGGCAGCAGACCCTGCGCGCCGAAAAGATGGTGCTGCGCCGCCGTCGACGCCCGCTGGCCCGCTTTCGGCGCCGCCTGCGCCGGGGATGGCGCGCCTTCCGGCAATAAAGGCCAAGCTAAGGCGAACACGGCAATGTGAACGGGGTTCACCCCCGAGCGCCCTCGAACGGCGTATGCTCCCCCTTGCGTAGTCACGAGGTTGATAGGCGTTGGGAGGCGCTGTTCACATGATGTCACGCGTAAAAAAGGGAATCATCGCCGGCTTTGTGGCGACTGTCGTGGTTTCCGTGTTTGAGCTCGCCAATCTGTTCCTCAACCACCTGTTCGATCCCTTTCCGGGGGTCGTAGCCCAGATGTTCGGCATGCCGGGCAATATGGCGGCGGGTTGGGCCATCCACCTGGTCATGGGCACCTTTGTGCTGGGGTCGCTGTTCGGCGTCGTCTATCCAAGACTGCCGACGGCCACGCCGATCACCAAGGGCATCGTCTTCGCGGTCGCGGCCTGGGTGGCGATGATGCTGGTCATCACCATGAGCGGCGATAACCGGACATTCACCGGCTCGTCCGGCTTCGGCACCATCGGCTGGATGCTGGCGCTGCACATGATCTTCGGCGGCGTGCTGGGCAATGTCTACGCCCGGCTGGTCGAACGTGAGAAGCGCGGCCCCGCGCCGATCGGAGCCGCTCCGGCCCACTGACCCACAGTCTGAACCGTCCCGGATCCCGACAACCGGATCTGGAACAGCAAAAGGCCCCGCCGTCGCCGGCGGGGCCTGATGTTTTTCGGGCTGGTGGAACGCGCTCGGCGATCAGTTCAGCTTGCCGCCGATCTGGGCGATGGCCTGGTCCAGCAGCGGGTCGGTCTTGGCGTCGGCGATGCGGGCGGCCAGGATCTGTTGCGCAGCCTTGGCGGCCAGGTCCGCGGCGGCGGCCTTGACCTCTTGCGTGGCCTCGGCCTCAGCCTGGGCGATCCGGCGCTCGGCCAGAGCCTGACGGCGAGCCGTGGATTCCTCGATCCGGGTCTTGGCTTCGGCTTCCAGGCGCTTGGCGTCAGCCTCGGCCGTGGCCAGCAGGTCGGCGGCCTGAGCCTCGGCTTCAGCCTTCTCCTGACGGATCTGGGCCAGCATGGCTTCGGCTTCGGCGCGCAGGCGGGCGGCCTCGTCCAGGTCGCCCTGAATCTTGGCGGCCTTGGCGTCCAGGCTGGCGGCGACCAGCTTGGGCACGCCCGCCATCACCACGATGGCGATGAAGATCAGCAGGCCGATCGCGACCCACAGTTCAGGGTTGGCGAAATCGTAGAAATGGCCGGTCAGGAAGGCGGGCATCAGGCGGCTCCCTTGATGGCGGCGGCCAGTTCGGCGTCGGTCGCGGCCTTGCCGGTCAGACGCTCGAGCATGGCGCCCGCCGCGTCCGAGGCGATGGTCGAGACGTTCGCCATGGCGGCGTCGCGGGTCTTGGCGATGGCGCCTTCGGCCTCGGCGATGCGCGCGTTGACCACGGCTTCATCGGCGGCCAGACGGGCGTTGAATTCTTCGGTGACGCGCTGCTTGGCGGCGACAGCGGTCGCGCGGGCGTCGGCGCGGGCCTTCTCGACCTCGGCGCGGGCGGCCTCGGCTTGAGCGGCGGCTTCGGTCTGAACCGAGCGGGCGGCGGCGATCGCGGTGTCGATCGTGTCGGCGCGTTCGTCCATCACCTTGCGAAGGCGCGGGGCGAAGACCTTGGCCACCAGCACATACAGAACGACGAACAGGATCAGCAGATAGCCGATCTGGCCGGCCCAGTGCTGGAATTCGAACTGGGGCAGACCGCCCGAGGCATGCTCGGTCGTCGCCTGCGTCTCCGCATGGTGATCGCCCGGCGCTGGGGTCTGAACGTCAAGTGTGGGTGTGCTGGCCATGAACCGTCTTCGCTAGATCAGGACAGCGGCGCGCAGGACAGGCCCGCGCGCCGCCAATTCTGAGAGATCGTGGGCTGGGATCAGCCGAAGATCATCAGGACGCCCAGCACGAAGGCCAGGATGCCCAGGGCTTCGGCCAGAGCCGCGCCGACGAACAGGTTGCCGACTTGCGAAGCGGCAGCAGCCGGGTTGCGCAGAGCGCCGGCCAGGAAGTTGCCGAAGATGTTGCCGACGGCCAGGGCCGAGCCGATCATGCCGAGGGTGGCCAGACCAGCGCCGATGTACTTAGCGGCTTCAGCGTCCATGATGATTTCCTAATTTCTTGGAGCGTTGGAGGGTGGGGTTACGAACTGAACTCAAGCCTTAGTGGCCATCGCCCAGGTTGACCACATCGTTGAGGTAGATGCAGGTCAGAACGGTGAAAACGAAGGCCTGAAGGAAGGCCACCAGGAACTCGAGCGCCGTCATCGCGACCGTCATGCCCAGCGACAGGGCCGCAACGGGAATGAGGGCATAGGCCAGACCGCCGGTGACGATGGCCGCCGCGCCCAGCTGAACGACGAACTGGGCGAAGATCTTCAGCGCCACGTGGCCGCCCAGCATGTTGCCGAACAGACGCAGGGCCAGGGTGATCGGACGCAGCAGGAAGGAGACCAGCTCGATCAGGCCCACAAACGGGCGCAGCAACAGCGGCGCGCCGGCGGGCCAGAACAGCTTCAGGAAGCCGACGCCGTTCTTGACCAGACCGACGACGACCACGGTCAGGAAGGCGATCAGGCCCAGGGTGACGGTCACGGCCAGTTGCGAGGTGGCGGTGAAGGTCAGGAACATGCCCAGCAGGTTCATCGACAGAACCATCAGGAACATGGTGAAGGCGAAGGGGAAGTACTTCCGGCCCTCATGCCCGATGATGGAGTTGGCCAGGTTGTCGACCATGCCGAACAGGCTCTCGCCCGCCGCCTGCATCCGCCCCGGCACCACCTTGGCGCCCGAGGTCGCCAGCGACAGGAAGCCCACCACGCCGACGAAGGCGATGGTCATCGCCACGTGCGAATTGGTGATCGCGATCACCTGCTCGCCCAGGACGGGAACATTGACCGTGCCGAACTCTACGAGCGGCTTGACCTCAAATTGTTCAATCGGACCGGCCATTAAGCCTATCGTTCCCTGTTTTCTTCGTCAGCCTCGACGATAGGTTCGCCCTGTTGGGGCAAACCCGCCGCCTTGGCCTGCGCCATCAGCCGGTTGGCTGTGCGGCGCGCCATATAAACCGATAAGGCGAAGCCCAGAAGGACCCCGCCCACAACGCCCATCGGCGTCGTCCCGAACAGCCGGTCGACGCCAAAACCGAGTGCAAGACCGATCAGCACCCCGCCCAGCAGTTCGGCGATGATGCGATAGGCCTGGCCGACCACCTTCTGCGCAGCGACCTCGACGGACTTGTCCGCCTGAACCTTCGCCTCCAATGCGGATGCGCTTCTGTGGAGGCGTTTGATCGCCTCTTCGCGCGATTCCTTCGTCGGGGACATGGGCCTGTTGGGTCAGCGCCCGGCGCAGGGCCGGATCGGGTCTGAATTTCGGCGCGGAACCTATAGGCGGGAGGCCTTCAGGTCAAGGCGGCCCCCACTGGACTTAAGTCCATGAGTTTACGCGGTTTCTTGAGAGCGCGACGATCCGTCCCGGCTAAGGTTGCGACTCTTCGTCCTCGCTGATGAAATCCTGGGCGAATTCGGGCGCAGCGCCGTCCAGACCGGTCAGCAGATCCTCGCCCTCCTCGTCGGCGGCGCGCGAAGGGTCCGGCACCTCGAAACCGACCGGCATGGACAGGTCCAGCAGACCCGCCGCCTTCATCTCCTGCACGCCCGGCAGGTCATACAGGCTCGCCAGACTGAAATGCTCCAGAAAGCGGTCCGTCGTGGCGTAGGTCACCGGCCGCCCCGGCGTGCGGCGACGGCCGCGCAGACGCACGAAGTCCATCTCCAGCAGCAGGTCCAGCGTCCCCTTGGACAGCGACACCCCGCGCACGCTCTCGATCTCGGCGCGGGTGCAGGGCTGGTGATAGGCGATGATGGCCAGGGTCTCGAGCGCAGCCTTGGAGAGGCGTCGCGGCTCCTCGCGCTCCTCGGTCATCAGGAAGCCGAGGTCAGAGGCCGTGCGGAAGCGCCAGCGCTCGGCCACGCAGTCCAGCTCGACGCCCCTGCCCTGATAGCGTTCCTGAAGCGCGGTCAGCGCCCCGCCGACGTCGGCGCCTTGCGGCAGGCGGCGGGCGATTTCGGCCAGCGACAGGGGCGCGGCGGCGGCGAACAGCAGGGCCTCGACGCGGCGTTCGATCTCAAGGTGGTCGGGGGTGAAGTCGAGCGTCACGGCGTCAGCTCCAGCGGCTGGCCCAGCCCTCTGCGCTTCAGCCATACCGCGTCGAATGGCCGCTCCTGACGGATGTCCATGCCGCCCTCTTTCACCAGCTCCAGACTGGCCGACAGGGTGGAGGCGGTATAGCTGGCCTGGCTGGGGCCGTCCTGCCCCTCCGGCTTCTGCGGCGCGACGCGCTCCAGCGGCGTCCATTCGGCCAGGCGCGGCATGATCTCGCGCAGCCAGTCGCGCGCGGCCTCCAGCTGGAAGGCCTCGACCCGCTGGCCGGGGGCGTATTTGCGGCGTTCCTCGCGGCGGCGCTGGGCGACATAGGCGCTCATCAGCTCATAGAGGCTGGCGTCCACCCGATCGGACGGGAGGATGACCGTCGCCTGAGGGTCGCCGCGCGTGAAGACGTCGCGCTTCAGCTGCGGGCGGCTGGTGATGGCCTCCACCGCCGTGCGCATGGCCTCCAGCTTCTGAAGGCGGAAGGCCAGGGCGGCGGCGATCTCTTCGGCCGGCGGCTCCTCCGGCTTGTCCTTTTCATTGCGCGGAATCAGCAGGCGCGACTTCAGATAAGCCAGCCACGACGCCATCACGAGATAGTCGGCCGCCAGCGCGAAATTCCGCCGCCGCGCCTCATGCACGAAGGCCAGATACTGTTCGGCCAGGCGCGTGATGGACAGCTTCAGCAGGTCCACCTTTTGCGTCCGCGCCAGGGCCAGAAGGACGTGCAGCGGGCCTTCATAGCCCTCCAGATCGACGACGAAGGCCTCCTGCGCCTCGACCTGTTCGACGGCGGTGAAGTCGAGGTTCGGCTGGAAGGCCTCGCTCATGCACCCTCCCCGGTCATTTAAGCCTGCGCCTCGCCGACGTCCGGCCCCTTGGCGGCGTCGAAGCGGCCGGTCAGGGCCGCCTCCAGCCGGGCGCGAGCCTCGGCGACGTCCAGCGGCTCGGGCGCGCGGACGATGCGGTTCAGGGCGGCCTCGGCGCGGCGCTTGGCCTCGCCCTTCAGCTTCTTCGTTCCGTCGGCGACGGCGGCCATCTCCTTCAGGTCGCCGTTGCAGTGGAGCACCACGTCGCAGCCCGCCTTCAGCGACTGCTCGGCCCGCTCGGTCAGCGTGCCCGACAGAGCCTGCATCGACAGATCGTCAGATAGGATCAGGCCGGAGAAGCCCAGCCGCTCGCGCATCAGGCGGATGGCCTTCTTCGAGGTGGTGGCCGGGCGCTTGGCGTCGACAGCGGTGAAGACGACGTGCGCCGTCATCGCCATCGGCATGTCCGACAGCGCCTTGAAGGGGGCGAAGTCCCAGGCGTCCAGTTCCTCGATGGCCGTCTCGACCACCGGCAGGTCGTGGTGGCTGTCCGAAAAGGCGCGGCCGTGGCCGGGGATGTGTTTGATGATCGGCAGGACGCCGCCCGCCAGCAAGCCTTCCGCGGCCGCTCGGCCCAGCTGGGTCACGGTCGCCGGGTCCTGCGCATAGGCGCGGTCGCCGATGATGTCGTGGGCGCCCGGCACCGGCACGTCCAGCACCGGCACGCAGTCGACGGTGATGCCAAGCTCGCGCAGGTCATGAGCGATCAGCCGCGCGCCCAGACGCACCAGTTCGCACGCCGCCGTCGGGTCGTTGGTCGCCTTCAGATAGGCGGCGCCGGGCGGATATTTCGGCCAGTGCGGCGGGCCGAGGCGCTGGACCCGGCCGCCCTCCTGATCGATCAGGACCGGGGCGTCGTCGCGGCCCACGCTGTCGCGCAGTTCGGAGACCAGGGCCTTGACCTGCTCGGGGCTGTCCACATTGCGGCGGAACAGGATGAAGCCCCACGGCTTGGCCTCGGCGTAGAAGGCGCGCTCCTCCGCCGTCAGCCTGTGGCCGGAGCAGCCGTAGATGGCGGCGGAGGTCATGTGCGCTCGGCCCTTAGCGGACGATGCAGTCGCGGCCCGCAGCCTTCAGCGCATTGCAGAAGGCGACGGCGCGTTCACGGCTCATGCCGGTGAAGGTGGTGCGATACAGGGTCGAGCCGTTGGCGGCGGTGACTTCCTGCACGCGCTTCTCGGCGCCCGAGGCGTACTGGCCGAAGCGGGCGGCGACGGCGGCGTACTCGCGATCGGCGATGGCGGTCGAGGAGAAGGCGCCAATCTGCACGCCGGACGATCCGCCCGTCGCAGCCGGAGCGGGCGCCGGAGCCGGAGCCTTCGTGGCCGGAGCAGGCGTTACGGGCGCGGGCGCGGGCGCGGCCGGGGCCTTGGTCGCAGGGGCGGGCGCGGCGGGGGCCAGAGGCGAGGATTCGACCGGCGCGGCCGGGGTCGTCGGCGCGGGGCGCGGCAGGACTTCTTCCGGACCGGGGGTGAAGGTCGGCGCGGCGTCGCTCGGCTCGCCGCCGTCGCGATAGACGCGGATGTCGGCTTCCGGGTCGATCGGCTGGGCGTCCAGCGGCGCCTCGACCTTCATGCTCTCGACCGGGGTGCCGACCGCGGGCGGCGCATCCGTCGAGGAACGCACGCCGGAGCGATAGAAGACGACCACGGCTACGATCAGCAGCAGCAGGACGATGGCGCTGATGATCAGGGTGATCGGCGGCGACTTGGCGGCCGGGGCCCGGCGAGGGTCATAGCCGCCGCGCGTGAACGGCAGGTCGTCGTCGGTCGGCGGGGTATAGGCGCCCCGGTCGCGTCCGGCGTTAGGGTTGCCTCTGTGATCGTCGTCGTAGGACATGGGTCGCGCCTTGGTGGTCGTGGGACACGCGCGCGAATCGGCGCGCGTCGGCGCTCAGTCTAACGCGCCGTGAAGCCCTTCTCGAATCACAGATCGAGGGCGAGGTCGAGGCTGAACAGCTTCCGATGCACCTCGATAGCGTAACGATCTGTCATACCGGCGATGTAGTCGCACACCGCCCGCGCCCGCGCATCCCGGTCGTCGGTCAGGGCCGAGGCCTGCCATTCCGGCGGCATCACCTCCGGCTCGGCCATGAACAGCTGGAACAGCTGGGCCAGCACCCGGCGCGCCTGACTGCGGGTGCGATTGACGCGGTAATGGCGATACATCCGCTCGAACAGGAAGCGGCGCAGAACGGCCAGTACCGCCATCATGCCGCTTGAGAACTGCACCAGGGTCTCGGGCGCGTTGCGGACGTCCTCGACCGTCTCGATGCGGTGCTTGGCCAGACGGGCTTCCGTCTCGGCCAGAACGTCATCGACCATGACGCCGATCATGCGGCGCACGGCCTCCAGCCGCAGCATCCGCTCGTCGATCTCGGGCCAGTCGGCGCGCGCGCTGGCGATACAGCGCCCGATCAGCGGCACATCGGCCAGGTCGGACAGGCTGAACAGCCCCGCCTGCACCCCGTCGTCCACGTCGTGGTTGTTATAGGCGATGTCGTCGGCGATGGCCGCGCACTGGGCCTCCAGGGAGGCGAAGGTCCCCAGACGCAGGTCCCAGTCGGCCGCCCCGCCGGGCGCATAGGCGGCGACCGCCTTCCACGCCGGGTCGGACAGCAGGTGCGCCACCGGACCGTTGTGCTTGACCACGCCCTCGACCGTCTCCCAGCTCAGGTTCAGGCCGGTGAAGCCGGGATAGCGGGTCTCCAGTTCGGTCACGACGCGGAAGCTCTGGACGTTGTGATCAAAGCCGCCGAACGCCTTCATCTGTTCGTGCAGTTCGTCCTCGCCCGCATGGCTGAACGGCGGGTGTCCCAGATCGTGGGCCAGGGCCACCGTCTCGGCCAGATCGTCGTCCAGCCGCAGGGCGTGGGCCAGCGAGCGGGCGATCTGCGCCACCTCAAGGCTGTGCGTCAGCCGGGTGCGATAGTGGTCGCCCTCATGCGCCACGAAGACCTGCGTCTTCTCCTTCAGGCGACGGAAGGCGGTGGCGTGGATGATGCGGTCGCGGTCGCGGGCGAAGGCGGTGCGGGTACGGCTGGCGGGCTCGAAAACATGGCGGCCGCGGCTGGCGGCGTGGTTTTCGGCGTAGGGGGCGCGGGGCAGGCTCAAGACGGCAGCACTTCGTGATGGCGACAGGCCTTTGCGAACGCCTGTCAGACCCTCATATAGAGGGCTGTGAGCACCGTCCAATCTACAGAATCAGCCCGCGACCTGTCGCTGTCGATCGCGCCCCGTTCGCCCGAAGGCATCACCCTGGCCGAAAGCGGCGCGCGCCGCCTGGCTAGAATGTCCGAGGCCGAGGGCAAGCCGGTGCTGCTGCGCGTCGCCGTCGACGGCGGCGGCTGCTCCGGCTTCCAGTATCGGTTTGAACTGGTCGACGGTCCCGAAGCCGATGATCTGGTGGTGCGCCGCGACGGTCAGGCCGTGGTCATCGATCCGGTGTCCGTGCCCTTCCTGAAGGATTCCGAGATTGCCTTCGTCGATGAACTGGCGGGCGCCCAGTTCGTGATCCGCAACCCCAACGCCGCCTCCAGCTGCGGCTGCGGCGTCAGCTTCTCGATCTGACATCGCCGAACCGCTCCGCTTGGCGGCGGGGCGCCGGGCACCCATCTTTATCGGCATGAAGCGTCTGGCGTTCCTGATCCTCATGTTCGTCGCCGTTCCCGCGGCGGCGAGCGCTCAGACCTGGCCGGGCTGGCCCGGTCCGCCGCCGGCCGGATACGATCCCAACATCGCGCGCGCCGAACAGCATAATCAGGCGATGGAGCGACTGCGTCTTCAGGCCGACCAGCGCGAGGCCGACGCCGCCCGCATGAGGTTGCAGACGGACCGCACGGTTCGCCAGCTCGAAGCCGCACGCGCGCCCGCGCCCGCGGCGCCTCCTCCGACCCCCTATGCGCCGCGACCGACGCCTCTGCCCGCTCCCGTCGATCAGAATGCTCACGGCGTGGCCGAGATCGACGCCTGGCTGAATCGCCCACCTCACTGAGCCACAGCGTTACATTTGCATCTCTTCACCTGCCGCTGCGTTTCAGCCTAGCTTGGACACAGACAGCATAGCGGAGAGCAGCAGATGCGTTGGCAGGGCGGACGGCGCGGCGGCGGGGTTGAGGATCGGCGCGGCATGGGCGGCGGCGCGGTCGCGGGCGGGGGCATCGGCGTGCTGGTGCTGGCGGCCATCGGCTATTTCGTCTTCGGCATCGACCCCAACACCACCCAGCAACTGGCCAGCCAGTTCGGCGGCGCCGGTCAGGCGGAACAGCAGGGCCAGATGGGCTCGCCCGAGGATCAGGACGGCCAGTTCGTGGAGGTTATCGGCTCCAACATCAACGACGTCTGGAAGACCAAGCTGAAGGGCTACACCGCGCCCACCACCGTCCTTTACGAACAGGGCACCCAGACGGGGTGCGGCTATGGCCAGGCGGCGATGGGGCCGTTCTACTGTCCGGCGGATCAGAAGGTCTATCTGGACCTCAGCTTCTGGCGCGAGATGGAGAGCAAGCTGGGCGCGTCCGGCGCCGACTTCGCCAAAGCCTATGTCATCGCCCATGAGTTCGGCCACCACGTCCAGACCCTGACCGGCGCCAGCCAGCAGGTGCAGCGCGCCCAGCAGTCGGCCCGTTCACAGGCCGAGGGCAACCGCTATTCCGTCGCCCTGGAGCTTCAGGCCGACTGCTACGCCGGCGTCTGGGCCAGCAACGCCGCCGCCGTGTCGAACGGTCAGGTGGCGCTGGAGCCGGGCGATCTGGAAGAAGGCATGAAAACGGCCCAGGCCATCGGCGACGACGCCCTGCAACGGCGCGGCGGCGGGCGCGTGTCGCCCGAGAGCTTCACCCACGGCTCCTCGGCCCAGCGGGTCGAGTGGCTGCAGCGCGGCTATCAGACCGGCGATCCGGCCGCCTGCGACACCTTCTCCCAGCTTTAAACCGAGCGGATTAGGCGGCCTTCGCGCGTTTCAATTGCGAGGGCCGTCCATAGGCGAACCAGCGCAGGGCCCACTCCAGCGGCCCCATGTTGAAGGCGCGCAGCCACAGGGCGCTGAACGTCATCTGAAACACCCAGATGCAGGCCGCGACGCCCCACAGGCCCCACCAGTCCAGCCTGCCCCACAGGTTCAGGCCATAGAACAACAGGGCCGCGATCGCCGACTGTCCCAGATAGTTGGTCAGGGCCATCCGCCCCAGATTGCGCAACGCCCGCCCGACGAACCCCAGGGCGTTCATCTTCCACAATGAGAGCAGCAGGCCGACGTGACCCAGGGTCATGGCGCATCGGCCCAGTTCATAGCTGCTCTGCGTCGCCCAGGACTCCGACGAAAACTGGCTCATCCACAGCACCACAGCCTGCCCGCCGTTGACCGCCAGCCCCACGCCATAACCACAGGCCGTCAGCGCCAGATAAAAGCCAAGCGAACGCGCCCCGCCCAGCACGCCCAGCTTGAACAAGGCCATGCCCAACAGCATGAAGGCGACCGATTCAATGACCAGGGTGATGGTGTAGCTGGACGCCGCATAGTCCAGCCAGACCCGCACGCTCCACTTCAGCAGGCCCAAGACGCCGCCGGTGCGCACGGCGACCTCTTCGGCCACGGCATCGGGCGAAAGGCTCTGCGCCTCTTGGGCGCGGCTATGCGCCTTCAGGGCCTCGGCGTCTTCAGTCGACAGGGCCGCCCCCGCCTCCACCTGCATCGCCAGTTCGGCGCCGCGACGCGCTTCAATCGTCTGATAGGCGCCCACCGCGGCCGACTCAGCCGTCAACAGCAGTAGAAGCGCGGCCGACAGGGCGATCAGGGTGCGCGGCCGGGCCATGCGGAAAACGAACAGCAGAAATCCCGACAGGCCGTAGACATAGAGAATGTCCCCCGGAAACAGCAGGGCCGTGGCGTTGAAGACGCCCAGCGCCAGCAGGGCGATGCAACGCCGGAAATAGACGTCCGCCGCCTGAATCGTCCCACGTCCGTCTTCGCCGCGCAGGGTGATCAGCAGCATTCCCGCGCCGAACAACAGGGTGAACAGCCCCCGCATCGACCCCTGCACGAACAGATGCTGGATGATCCACGCCGACCAGTCCGGATTGGCCAGCGTCGGCGGCAGGTCCGGATGATACTGGTCCCAGGCGCCGCCCATCATCATGATATTGACCAGCAGGATGCCGCACAGGGCGAAACCGCGCAGCAGATCCAGGCTTTCCAGCCTTTGACCCGGCGATACGGACATCATGGACGGCGAGGCGCTCATGCGGGCCGCTTATCCCCCTTCAGGCCACGGACGAAACGGATTCTGCCTGCGCAAACCCGTCAAAGCTAAACAATAGTCACATCCATCAACGGCGCGAGGTGCAGCTGTCCGTCGCCGAGGTTCAAAATAATATCACGCCCGGCGAACGCCTCCATGCCCAACAGGGCGTCCGGGTAGTTGGGCAGCGCGCGATCGGCGTAGACCGCCATCGTCACGTCGCGCCAGGTTTCCGACCCCAAAGCCACGCTCTTCGCCTCAATCAGACGCGCCCTGGCCACCCCGCCCAGGACGATGCTCGACCCTTCCCGTTCCGGGCGGCCGTCCAGCAGGCCCGCCGACTGCGCGACGCCTTCGCTCACAGCCAGAAGGGCGGAAGAGCCGGTGTCCAGCACGGCCTCAACCCTGACGCCCTCCACAACCGTATCGGCGATCAGGGAGGTGCCCGCCCGCCGCACGGGCATGGCGCGATAGGCCGGCGACAGCTCCGTCTGCGCCTTGCGGAACAGCCGCAACCGCCGTCGGCGTAGGTCCATCTCCAGCCCCGCCTGCATCAGCAGGTCCTGCCCCAGGATCAGCGGCGCCCCCAGCCCCTCCTCTTCCGACAGGGGGCCGAGGTCCAGAATTCCTGCACGCAGGCGGTCGATGCGCGCCTCGCCGAACGTCAGGTCCAGCGTCACGCCTCGGCCCATCTGCGCGCGCCCATCCACCCCATAGGCGATCAGCGGCATGTCGAAGAAACGATCCAGCCCCAGCTCCGCCACCAGCCGCCGGTCGATCACCGAATACTGGGCGCCGCTGTCGATCAGCGCCGTCAGTTCGCGCCCCGCCAGCCGCACCGGCACGGTCGGCAACAGGGTCCGGGGCGCGACGAACTGAAGCCAGCCGCTGCTTCCGTCGGCGCCGAAGGTCACGCCGGGACGCCGCCACAGCACATGATCCTTGAGCCACAATCCGCCGCCGACAGCAGCGGCGGCGGCTCCGGCGCGAATGAAAAGGGAGCGGCGGTTCATCGGCCTGACATGAACCGGGCGCGGCCCCGACGCCAGCCCTTTTCGCTCGATACAGGCGTCGCGCCGGAGCCAGGCGCCTGATCGCCCGGTCGCAACCAGGTTGTTGCGTCATCTGGCGAAATTTCCGTTGGAATACGCAAAATAATCATGACGAAACAGCCAACGACGGCTAGAAACAACCTCGATATGACGAATTCAGCTGATCGCAACATCTCAACGCGCGGCGACGCCGCTCCGACCCGTTTCTCGGACGCCCTGCTGCGCGGAATTGCGCCGGACGGCGGCCTCTACATGCCTCAAGCCTGGCCCGCCCTGCCGGTCGACGCCACCCTGCCGGGCCGCAGCTACGCCGAGATCGCCAAGGCGGCGATGGCGCCCTTCATCGGCGACGCCCTGCCCCCCGGGGCGCTGGACCGTGCGCTGGAGCGTCTGACCAAGGGCTTCGACCATCCGCTGGTGACGCCGCTGGTCGAGCTGGAGCCCGGTCTGTTCGTGCTCGAACTATTCCACGGCCCGACGGCGGCGTTCAAGGATCTGGCCATGCAGCTGGTCGCCGCCCTGTCGGACGAGGCCCTGGCCGCGACGGGCGAGACCCTGACCCTGCTGACCGCCACCAGCGGCGACACCGGCGCCGCCGCCGTGCGCGCCTTTGCGGGGGCCGAGCGCATCAAGCTAATCGTCCTGCACCCGCTGGACCGCGTCTCGCCGGTGCAGCGCAAGCAGATGACGACAGTCGAGGCCGACAACGTCCTGAACCTGGCCGTGCGCGGCGACTTCGATGACTGCCAGCGTCTGGTGAAGGGGCTGCTGGCCGAGGAATCCTTACGCGAACAGGGCCGCCTGTCCTCGGTCAACTCGATCAACTGGGGTCGTCTGGCGGGGCAGATTCCCTATTACGTCTCGGCCACGGCCCAGCTGGGTCAGGCGGCGACCTTCGTGGTGCCGACGGGCAATTTCGGCGACGCCTTCGCCGGGATCGCAGCGCGCAAGATGGGCCTGCCCGCCGCCGGCTTCGTCGCCGCCGTCAACCAGAACGACGCCCTGGCCCGCGCCATCAACGACGGCGTCTACGCCCGCCGCCCGGCAGTCGAAAGCGGCAGCGTGTCGATGGATGTGCAGGCGCCGTCCAACTTCGAGCGTCTGGTGTTCGAGGCTTCCGGCCGCGACGCCGAGGCCACCCGCGCCGTGTTCGAGACCTTTGCGCGCGAAGGGTCCGTCACCCTGCCCGCCGACCTGCTGACCGCCCTGCGCGCCGAGGTGTCGGCCGTCTCGGTCGACGAGGCGACGACCAAGGCCGAGATCACCCACGCCCACGCCGCCTGGGGCCGGGTCGTATGCCCGCACACGGCCGTGGCGCTGGCCGCCGCGCGCCGTCTGGACCGCAACGGCGCGCCGATCGTGGCCCTGTCCACCGCCCACCCGTCCAAGTTCGGCGGCTTCGTCTCGGACGTGATCGGCATCGAGCCGGAACCGGCCCCCGTCATCCGCGCCCTGGGCGACCGCCCCGAACGGCTGACGGTGATCGAGAACACGCTCGAAGCAGCGCTGGCGGCGGTCAAGGGGTTTGCGAAGGCGGGCTGAGCCCGCCCTCAAAGGCGCGGGCTCAGCGGTCGCCGGTCGAGCGCATGATCGCGGCCCGCATCCCCTCGGCGTGCAGGGCGCCGGACGGGGCGATCTTGTCATTGGGCGTCTCGGCGGGGCCGGTGTTACGGGTCCGGTTCTCCGGAATGCCGTCGTGGGTTTGCTCGGCCTTGCGCGCGACAGCGGCTTTCAGATTGCGCGTGGCCGAGGTCGATGAGCGACGGCGCTTCTGTTCATCGGCCGCGCGCTGGATCGCCTCGGCCAGTTGGGCCTTCTTTTCACGCGCGCCCGTATCGATATTGGCCTGCCCCTCGCGGCTGGCCTTACGGGTGCGGGTGCGGATCATCCGCTGGGCGCGGTCGCGCCGCTCGCGCAGCCGTCGCAGAAGATCGGTCAGTTGGGCGTCGGTCAGGTGCGCCGCCGCACGGCTCATCTCCACCCACTCCGTCTCATTACGGTCCAGGGCGCGGTTCTTGTCGGCTGCGGTCATGCTGTCCTCCATTCTGAGATGTAGAGGGAGCGCATGGGCGGCCAAGCTTGTTCCCCGGTTGCGGCGCCTTGTCCCGTCGCACGGACAGGAATGGAAAAAAGGCGGCCCCTTCGCATGAAGAGGCCGCCTTGACCGCACAGGGTTCAGGCCGGTTCCGCCGCCTTCCAGTAACTAAGGCGCCGGAAGAAGGGCGCCGGGTCCTTGGGCGTGACCAGATTGGCCGGGTCGTGGAACAGGCGGTCGTGCAGGCGCGTCAGGGTGAAGCGCACCGCCGCCGCCGCACCCAGTTCCGGCAGGGCCTGACGCTCGGCATCCGACAGGGGCCGCACCGACTCATAGCCCTTCTGGAAGGCGCGCAGGGCCGACGGCATCGGCCGGCCCTCGGCGTCGAACCCCCAGGCGCTGAGCGCGATGGCCAGATCATAGGCCAGCACGTCGACGCAGGCGAAGTAGAAGTCGATCACCCCGCCCACATCCGTCGCTCCATGCTCGTTTACGGCGAACAGCACGTTGTCGGGGAAGTAGTCGGCATGGATCGGCCCGCGCGGCAAGGTCGATGCGCTCTGGGCCGGATCGCTCCACAGCCGGGACAGATCGGGCAGCAGGCGCTGTATCTGCTCCAGCATCCGGCGATCCTCGCCCACAGCGACCGTATCGCAGCGCGCGGCCAGATCGCCCCAGGCGTGCGGCCCGACCGGGTTCTCGCGCACGCCGTCATAGTCGGCCGCATCCAGATGCAGCAGGGCCAGAACCTGACCGGCGCGATACTGGTCCTTGTCCGTCGGCTGGCGCTTCCAGGCGCCCGGCGTCCATTCGACGATGGCGGCGGCGCGGTCGTTCAGGCGACCGATCACCTGGCCGTGCAGATCCGCCACCGGCGCGGGCGTCGGAAAGCCCTGCGCCGCCAGCCGCCCGGTCAGACCCAGGCAAAACGGCAGGGCGGAAGCCTCGGTCCGCCCCTCGAACAGGGTCAGGACATAGGCGCCCGTGTCCGTCACCAGACGATAGTTGGTGTTCTCGACCCCCTCGGCGATCGGGGTCAGTTCAACCAGCCCGCCGAGAGGGTAACGCATGAGATAGTCGTCGGCCTGTTGCGGCGTGACGGGGGTGAAGACGGCCATGACTAGACAAGCTCCGCAGCGGCGCGCCGGGCGCGCATGACGTCGGCCACATCGGCCAGCACGCTCTCGGTCGTGGCCCAGCGCCCGGCGCCGCGCCCTTTGCACGTCCACACCCGACCGTCCTGGCCATAGACCTTCAAGGCGTTGCGCTCTCCGTTCAGCGACAGGAAGAGCGCGTCCTGAAGTTCGCCGTCAAGACGGACATAGGCGTCCAATTCGCCGTCGCGATCGAAACAGGCGCCGATCTGGCGCACAGGCGCATCGCCCAGCGGGGTTTCAGCGGCCAGCACGTCGCGCGGCAGGGCCTCGGGCGAACGGCCGAAAGCCTCGAACGACAGCAGTTTGACCTTGGCCTCGGCGTCGAAACCCTCCAGGTCCGAGGACGGATCCTCCTCGGCGAAACCGGCAGCGCGGGCGTCGGCCAGGGCGTCGGAGAAGGTCGCCCCCTCGCCCAGACGCTGCAGCATGAAGTTGACCGTGCCGTTCAGCACCGCCTCGAAACCGACCACAGGCCCGGCGGCGCGCGCGGCGCGCAGGGTCTCGATCATCGGCGAGCCGCCGCCGACCGAGGCCGACCAGGCGACGCGACAGCCGTTGGCGTCGGCGAGGGCCTGAAGGCCCTGCGGATTGCGGGCCACCGCCTGCTTGTTGGCGCTGACCACGTCGCAGCCCGCTTCCAGCGCGCGACGGATCAGGGCGTGGCCCGCCTCGCCTTCGGACAGGGCTTCCAGCAACAGGTCGGGTTTCTTGGCCAGCAGGGCGTCGACGTCGTTGGTGAACAGTTCGGCCGGGGCGGCGACGTCGCGCGGCTTCTTGGGATCGCGGACCAGAACGCCGACGACTTCAAAACGGCTGTCGGGCAGAAGGCGGCTGAGCAGGCCGCCGCCAACGACCCCGCATCCGGCCACGGCGACCTTCAGCGGCGCCGTGGCCTGCACCGGTCCCGGAGGGGCGCCGCGATCGCCGACCACCGTGCCCTCGGCGCGGCCCAGGGCGGCCACTTCGATCTCGACCGCGCGGGCCTGGGCCAGGTCGATGGCGTCATGCTGGACCAGGGCCCCGCCCACCTGGCGCGCCGTCTCCCACGAGGCGCGACGATAGCGCAGGGGCGTCCCCGCGCTGACGGCCGGATCGCGGTCGTAGAGGCCGTCCACATCCTTGACCAGACGCACGCGGTCCAGTCCCAGTTCGGCCGCCAGAACCACCGCCGTCAGGTCCGATCCGCCCCGGCCCAGCAGGGCGACGCGGCCGTTGGGCCGGACCGCGCCGAAGCCAGGCACGACCACCACCTCATGCGCCTCCAGAGCGCGTTGCAGTTGGTCGCCCTTGAGGCAGACCGGGCGGGCGTGCTGGCTGGGCCCTTCGGCGACGATGCCCAGTTCGCGCACCGACAGGCCGATAGCGTCCAGCCCGACCCGATCGCAGGCGACGGCGACCAGAGCCGCGGCCTTTTCCTCGCCCAGCACGACATAGGCGGGCAGAAGCTCGTTCTCGTGGTCGAGGCCCAGGCTGCGCGCCTCGGACAGCAGCTTGTCGGTCTGGCCGGCCAGGGCTGAGACGACGGCGACCACCTTACGGCCGGCGCGGACGTGGCTGTAGATTTCGCTGGCGACGGCCGGGGCCTGAGAAGCGTCGCGCAGGACGGACGAACCGAACTTCAGCACCACCACTTGGGCGGCGGGAACGAGAGCTTCGACCGGTTTGGACTGATCGGCGACGAGGGCGAGAGAGGCGGACATGGACGTTTCCTGAAGGCTGGGTCTGGGAGGATTTCTAGAGAGGTCGGCGGGGTCTGGAGGTGGATTTGAGGCAATAAAAAACCCGCCCGGGGGTCCGGGCGGGTGATCGGTTTTCTGCGTCTCGCCCTAAACGGCGCGCATCATCCGGTCCCCGCCCGCAAGGGCATGGTGGTGGTACCGGTGGCGGTAATCATGGACGCGAAGAGACCCGTCGCCGATGCGGCGATCATGGTCGTCTTCATGGTGGCGAGGCGGTAAGGCACAGGCGGCGTCCGGTTGAAAATCGTGCCTTAGGGTGAGCCAGGGCGCCGCATCGCGTCAACCCCGCATCGGAATAATTTTTCCCGACATCGCTCCCACAGGCCTATTTCGCCATCAGCTTGGAGCGCTTTCGCCCAAACGGGGTGAAATTTTTCGCTTGACCGGCGCCCTTCGCAACCGCACCGTAAGCTCACTCATCAAGACCGGCTGAGGGATTAGGCCCTTTGACGCCGGGGCAACCATCGGGTTCCGCCCGAAACGGTGCCAACTCCTGCGGGGTTCTTCGGGCTTGCCTGAATGGACCGCGAGAGATGGGTGGAGCGTCGACGAGGCGACGCGCCACAGGTCTGTCACTGCATGGGTTCCTTGGCGAGCCGTATCTGCTGAGTGACCGAGACCAATGACCCTGGCCCTGATCGATCCCGCCGCCCCCACCGAGGAACCCGCCTGTCGGTCGGCTTCTCCACGCCGCCCGTCCAAGCTGCTGCAACGCGAGGGCGCCCATGACGTCGCGGTTCCGATCCCGGACGGCTTCGAACTGGATTTCGGCGGAACCCTGAACCAGAAGCAGGTCATCGGCCGCCTGCACGGCAAGCCGGGCGCTCCGCTGATCGTGGTCGCAGGCGGGATTTCCGCCGACCGCTACGTCCATCGCACCGAGACCAAGGGACTGGGCTGGTGGTCCGGCGCCGTGGGCGTGCGCGCGCCGATCGACCTGACCCGATTCCGCGTCCTGGCCTTTGATTTCGCGCCGGAATTCGGCGAGGGCGTGACGGAGCCCAAGAACCCGCTGACCATCACCACCCAGGATCAGGCGCGGCTGCTGGCCCACCTGCTGGACCATCTGGGGGTGGACAAGGTCGCCGCCTTCATCGGCTGTTCCTACGGCGGCATGATCGCCCTGGCCTTCGGCGAGATCTTCCCCGACTGGGCCGAGCAGCTGGTGGTCGTGTCCGCAGCCCACCGCCCTCACCCGCTGGCCACCGCCTGGCGCGGCATTCAGCGCCGCATCCTGCAACTGGGCCTTGAGACCGGCCGCATCGATCAGGCCGTCGGCCTGGCGCGCGAACTGGCCATGACCACCTATCGCACCCAGGAAGAGTTCGGCGACCGCTTCGATTCCGAGGCTCCCAGCCATGCGGGCCAGGCCTATCCGGTTTGCGACTATCTGACGGCGCGCGGGCGGGCCTATCGCGACCGCACCACCCCCGCCCGCTGGTTGACCCTGTCCGATTCCATCGACCGCCACCGCGTCGAGCCCGAGGCCATCACCGCCCCCGTCACCCTGGTCGGCTTCACCACCGACCGCCTGTGCCCCATCGACGACATGAGGGAGCTGGCCGACCGTCTGCCGAACCTCTGGCGCTTCGAACAACACGCTTCCGTCTACGGCCACGACGCCTTCCTGAAGGAAGACAGACTGGTCGCCGAAATTCTGACTTCCGTACTGAAGGATATCGACCAATGAGCCGCGCCCGTCCCGCCGATCCCCGCACCATCGCCGCCCGCTCGGGCGTCGATACGGACACGGCCCACGGCGCGGTCATGCCGGCCCTGTATCTGTCGTCCAACTATTCCTTCGCCGCCTTCGGCCAGCCGCGCAAATACGACTATTCGCGCTCGGGCAACCCGACCCGCGACGTGCTGGCCGAGACGCTGGCCGAGCTGGAAGGGGGCGCCGGGGCCGTCATCACCGCCACCGGCATGGCGGCAGTCGACCTGCCGCTCAGCCTGCTGGAGCCCGGCGACCTGCTGATCGCGCCGCACGACTGTTACGGCGGCACCCACCGCCTGCTGTGCGCACGCGCGAAGAAGGGCCATTTCCGCGTCGCCTTCGTCGATCAGAACGACAGCGCCGCCCTGGACGCCGCCCTGGCCGACGGCTGCAGGCTGGTGCTGGTCGAGACCCCGTCCAACCCTCTGCTGCGCGTCACCGACATCGCCGAGGTCTGTCGCCGCGCCCACGCCGTGGGGGCCAAGGTGGTGTGCGACAACACCTTCCTGTCGCCGGCCCTGCAACGGCCGTTGGAGCTGGGCGCCGACCTCGTGGTCCACTCGACCACCAAATACATCAACGGCCATTCCGACGTGGTCGGCGGCGCCGTGATCGCGGCCGATCCGGCCGATCATGAACAGCTGGCCTGGTGGGCCAACTGCCTGGGCGTCACCGGCTCGCCGTTCGACGCCTACCAGACCCTGCGCGGCCTGCGGACCCTGTTCACCCGCATCGAGCGTCAGCAGGCGACGGCGGGGGCCGTGGCCGCGGCGCTAGAGCGGCACCCCGCGGTCAAGGCGGTCCACTATCCCGGCCTGACCAGCCACCCAGGCCATGCCCTGGCGTCGCGCCAGCAGTCCGGGCCGGGCGCCATGCTCAGCTTCGAGCTGACCGGCGGAACCGAGGCCGTGCGTCAGGTGATCGAGCAGCTGGAAATCTTCACCCTCGCCGAATCCCTGGGCGGCGTCGAAAGCCTGATCGCCCACCCGGCCACCATGACCCACGCCGCCATGACGCCCGAAGCGCGCGCGACGGCGGGCATCACCGACGGCCTGCTGCGCCTGTCGGTCGGGCTGGAACATCAGGACGACGTCCTGGCCGATCTGATTCAGGCGCTGGATACGGTGACGCTGAAGGCGGCGGCGTAAGCGCTAGGCCCGCCGGGAGGATCCTTCTCCCAAAAGGGAGAAGGATGATGGATCAGCCCGCGATCTGGCCGAAGTCGGCGACGCGGTTCATGACGCCGCGCACCTGGACCAGCAGCTTCAGGCGGTTTTCGCGCTCTTCGGCCACGTCGGAGTTGACCATGACGGCGGTGAAGAAGGCGTCGACTGGAGCGCGCAGGCGCGCCAGGGCCGTCATGGCGGCGGCGAAGTCCTCGGCCTCCAGCGCCGCGTCCACGGCCGAGGCGGCGGCGGCGGCGGCGAAGGCCAGGGCGGTCTCTTCCGCCGGCTGGTTCGGCAGGCCGGTAGCGACAGCGCCTTCCGGCAACGGCCCCTTCTTCTCCTCGGCCTTGAGCAGTTGCGCGGCACGCTTGTAGCCCGCCAGCAGGTTCGCCCCGTCGTCCGTCGCCAGGAAGGCGGCCAGCGCCTCCACCCGACGCACGATCCGCACCAGATCGTCGTCGCCCAGCGCGAAGACGGCCGCCACGAGGTCGTGGCGCTGGCCCTTGTCGCGCAGCAGGACGGTCAGGCGATCGACGAAGAAGGCGCTGAGTTCAGTTTCAACTGCGAGCTTGTCGACCGCGCGCTGAATATGTCCCTTCTCCAAGGCGGCCATGGCCGGTGAGAAGGCGTCGCGGCGCAGGCCGACGCGAGCTCCATTCTCCAGCACCAGCCGGATCACGCCCAGCGCCGCGCGGCGCAGCGCATAGGGGTCCTTCGAGCCCGTGGGCTTTTCGTCGATGGCGAAGAAGCCGACCAGGGTGTCCAGCTTTTCGGCCATGGCGACGGCGACTGTGACCGGGGCGGTCGGGACGGTGTCGCCCGGTCCCTGCGGCTTGTAGTGGTCGCGGATGGCGTCGGCCACGGCGTCGGGCTGACCGGCCAGGCGGGCGTAGTAGCCGCCCATGATCCCCTGCAGTTCCGGGAACTCGCCGACCATGCCCGAGGCCAGGTCGGCCTTGGACAGGCGCGCGGCCTGTTCGGCTTGATCAGCGTCGGCGCCGACCAGCGGGGCGATCTCGCGCGCCAGCGCCGCGATGCGGTCGACACGTTCAGCAAGCGTGCCCAGCTTGGCGTGGAAGGTGACGTCCTTCAGCTTGGCGGTCCAGGCGTCGAAGCCGACCTTCTGATCCTCGGTCCAGAAGAACTCCGCATCGCTGAGGCGGGCCGACAGCACCTTGGCGTTGCCGGCGGCCAGAGCCGCGCCGCCGTCGGTCGCCTCGACGTTGGCGACGACGACGAAGTGCGGCGCCAGCCCCTCCTTGCCCGGTTCGCGCACGGCGAAATACTTCTGGTGCACCTTCATCGACAGCTGGACCACTTCCGGCGGCAGGGCCAGGAACTGCGGGTCCATGTCGCCCAGGATCGGCGTCGGCCATTCGGCCAGACCGGACACCTCGTCCAGCAGGCCATCATCATCGACCAGAGCCAGCCCCTTGGCCGCGCACACGGCCCTGGCGCCCTCGAGGATGCGCAGCTTGCGATCAGCGGCGTCCAGCAGGACGAAGTTGCGCTCCAGCTTGGTGCGGTAGTCGGCGAAGTCCTTGACCGCGAACGGCTGGCCCGCGCCCATGAAACGGTGGCCCTCGGTCACGTCGCCCGATGGGATGCCGTCGACCTCGAACGGGATCACCGCCCCGTCGAACAGGGCCAGGATGCGCTTGATCGGCCGCACCCAACGCAGGGTTCCCGTGCCCCAGCGCATCGACTTGGGCCAGGGGAAGTGGCGGATGATGTCGTCGACGCTCTCGGCCACGACCTCGGTGGTCGCGCGGCCCTTGCTGCTGATTTCGGCGAACCAGACGCCGTCGCGCTCGACCAACTGGTCCTGCGTCAGGCCGGTCTTGCGCAGGAAACCTTCCAGCGCCTGGGCCGGAGCCGAAGTCTTCGGCCCCTTCAGTTCTTCATTGCGGTCGGGCGTGGCGGCGGGCAGGCCGTCGATGACCAGCGTCAGGCGGCGCGGCCCGGCGTAGGTCGTCAGCGCGTCCCAGGACAGGCCCGCAGCCTTCAGACGGTCGGTCACCATGCGCTCCAGGTCGCGCGCGGCGCCCTGTTGCATGCGGGCGGGGATTTCTTCTGAGAAGATTTCGAGGAGAAGCTGGGACATCAGGCGGTCGCCCGTTCGTGTTCGACTTGAGCGAGGGCGCAGGCTTTGCACAGGTCGCGGATGCGGCCGATGTAGCTCTGGCGTTCGGCGACGGCGATGGCGCCGCGGGCGTCCATCAGGTTGAACAGGTGCGAGGCCTTCAGCACCTGGTCATAGGCGGGCAGCACCAGCGGCTGGCCCTGCGGCCCCTTCATGGTCAGGAAGTGCGCGGCCTCGCGCTCCATGTCCTCAAAGCGGCGCTTCAGCGCGGCGACGTCATAGCCGTGGAAATTGGCTTCCGACTGCTGGCGTTCGTTCTCGAGGAAGACTTCGCCATAGGTCAGGCCCTCCTTGTTGAACTTCAGGTCATAGACGTTGTCGACGCCCTGAACATACATGGCCAGACGCTCCAGCCCGTAGGTCAGTTCGCCCGAGACGACGTCGACCTCGATGCCGCCGACGCCCTGGAAATAGGTGAACTGCGTCACCCCCATGCCGTCGCACCAGACTTCCCAGCCGAGTCCCCAGGCACCGACGGTGGGGTTCTCCCAGTCGTCCTCGACGAAGCGGATGTCGTGCAGGCTGGGGTCGATGCCGATGGCGCGCAGGGAGTTCAGATACAACTCCTGCAGGTTGTCGGGGTTCGGCTTCAGGATGACCTGATACTGGTAATAGTGCTGCAGCCGGTTGGGATTCTCGCCATAGCGGCCGTCGCCGGGACGGCGCGACGGCTGGACATAGGCGGCCTTCCACGGCTTCTTGCCCAGAGCCCGCAGCACGGTGGCGGGGTGCAGGGTGCCGGCGCCGACCTCGATGTCATAGGGCTGCAAAATGGCGCAGTCCTGCTCGCTCCAATAGTGGTGCAGGGTCAGGATCAGGTCCTGAAACGATAGAGGTTCAGCAGCGGCCACGGTCGACATTTCGGTCCGATTTCGGGAGGCGCGGACCATAAGGCCGCCACGCTTCGCCAGCAAGGCGAGGCGGTGCAATCCTTCACCCTTCTGCAAGCGCCGATGCGCTAGAAGGCGGCCATGATGCAGCAACGGATCGATCAGATGCGCCGCCGGGCGGCGCGCTACCTGGGCGTCAGGCCGACGACAGTCGCGCCCGCGCGCGGGATTCTCAGCCTCAGCTTCGATGATTTTCCGGCCAGCGCCTGGACCGAAGCCGGGCCGATCCTGGCCGAACACGGGATCAAGGCGACCTATTACGTCGCGGGCGGCCTGTGCGGCGGCGAGAACATCGGCAAGGCCCAGTTCGAGGTCGAACATCTTCAGGCCGCGCATGAGGCCGGGCATGAGGTCGGCTGCCACACCTTCGATCACGTCAGCGCCCTGCGCCTGAGCCCCGCCGAACTGACGGACCAGTTGGCGCGCAACGCCGCCTGGGTCGCCGAGCGGCTGGAGGGCCATGTCATGACCACCTTCGCCTGGCCCTTCGGCGACGTGGCCCTGGGCGCCAAGGCGGTGATCGACGAGCGCTTCCTGCTGGGACGCGGCGTGCGCGACGGGGTCAACGCCGGGCGCGCCGACCGGGCCAACCTTCAGGCCATCGGCCTGGAGTCGCGCCGCCTGCCCCACTACGATCTGGAGGCCTTGGTCGCGCGCGCCTCCAAGGCGCCCGGCTGGCTGATCGCCTACGGTCATGACGTGGAAAGCGACCCGACCCCTTACGGCTGCACGCCCGAGGATCTGGACCGCCTGATCCGCCTAGCCAAGGCGGCGGGGCTGGAGATCCTGCCGGTCGGCGAGGCGTGGGAGCGGATCAGCGGCGGCGCCTAAGCGCTGCCCATCCGGCCCAAAGAAAAACGCCGCCGCCCGCTGGGGGCGACGGCGTCTGTCCTTCAGGATCGCCGGGACCGAAGCCCCGACGCCCGCCTTATCAGAACCGGAAGCTGACGCGGCCGGTCAGGCGGTGGTCCTTGTAGTCGTCGTTGAAGACGCCCGAGTAGCCGACCTCGATATTGGTCGACTTGTTCGCCTCGATGTTGAAGCCCAGGCCCGCCTGCAGCGCGCCCGAGTTCAGATCGGCGCCTTCGATACGGAAGACCGGACCGTCCGCGAAGGCCGCGTTGAACACGGGGCCGTCGCCGCTCAGGTCTTCAGTCCAGGCCAGGTGGCCCACCGCCGACAGCGCCGGACGGCCGTTGCCGCCCGCCAGATAGGTCTCGGTGCGCAGACCGGCCGTCAGCAGGTCCGAGGTCTGGGAGACCTGGCCTGACAGGGCCGCGTCGCCGCCGCGCTCGACCACGTCCGCATCATATTCGACGCGGGTATAGTTCAGATACGGCTCCAGCACGGTCGAACCCATGACCGGTTTGCGCCACGACCCCTCGCCATAGGCCTGCCAGGCCTCGCCGTCGTAGCGGCCGGTCAGTTGCTCGTTGAAGCGGTTCAGCGAGGCCGTCCGGTCGGTGCGGGTGCGCGAGTCCATCCAGGCGCCGCCCAGGCGGAAGTCGAAGGCGCCCAGGCTGGCGGCGCCGTAGACGCCGATGTGTTGGGTCTTGACCTCGCCCGTTGAGCTCAGGCGGTTGGCGCGGATTTCCGACTGGCTTTCACCGACCGCCACGCCGATGTGAGCGCGGCCGTTCAGCGTCTTCTCGACCCCGGCCAGATAACCCGAGGTTTCGCTGCGGAAGCCGGCCAGTTCGCCGTTGTCGTGACGCCCGCTGCCGAAGACGCCCGAGGCCCAGACGGCCACGCCGCGACCGTCGACCGCCTCGGTCGTGCCGTTGCGGCCGCGCGTTAGCATGGCGTCGCGGATGAAGCGCGAGTCGCCGGTGGCCACGCCGGCCAGGGTCGCATGGACCTCGCCCGTCAGGCTGTTCAGCGCGCCGCGCACATTGTCGAGGCTGCCGTCCAGGATGGCGTCTTCAAGGGCCGTGTTGCGGCCTGCCGGCGCTTCCGGGATGATCGACGCCGTCATGACGTCCAGGGCGCCGCCGACGGCCCGCGTGTTCGGCGTGGTCCCGGCCGAGGCGATGGTCACGTCGTTGCGGACCAGGGTCAGCTTCACGGTGTTGGCGTCATAGGTCAGGATCGGCTTCAGGAAGGCCAGATCGCTCTTGGCGCCGGTGAAGGTCCCGGTCACGCCGCCCGCCGACTGCAGGATGTTCATGCGGGTGCGCAGGTTCCATTCGCCCTGGTCGGCCTTGAGGATGACCTCGCCGCCTTCCAGCGTGGTCGCGCCCTCGACCGCCACCCGCGAATGCTGGGCCCCGTTCAGGCTGGAGCGGATCCACAGATAGGAACCGTCCTTGAACAGCAGGTCGTTGGCGATCGTCAGCGTGCCGAACGGATTGGCGGTATCGCCGGGCGACAGGACACCGCCCTTTTCGACCACCACATCAGCCAGACGGCCCAGGCCGCCCAGCATCCCCAGCTCGGCCACGGTCGAGGTCGAGTTGATCAGGCTGCCGTTGACGGTCAGCAGGCCGCCTTCGACCCGCGTGGCGCCGGTGTAGTCGTTGGCGCCCGTCAGGATCAGCTCGCCGCCGCCCTTCTTGACGATGCCGCCGATGTCGTCGGGGAAGGAGGCCAGCACCTCGGCCGAATAGCGGTCGCGCGCATCGCCGATATCGTTGCTCCACACGTCCACCGTGCCGACGCGGACGTCGACGTCGCGGACGTCGCGCAGAGCCGTCGGCCCCTTGAGCGCGACCTCCATCTGCGGCGCGCCCCAGCCGGATTTCAGGTCAACGCCGGGCGTGTCCAGGTCCAGCGAACTGGACAGCAGGATGTCGCTGATCAGGGCCGTGTCATACTCGGGGAAGTGCTCCATCAGCAGGGCCGCGAAGCCCGAGATGTTCGGCGCCGCCATCGAGGTGCCGGTGTAGGCCGCGTAGTCCGGCCCGGTGTAGCTGACCAGGCTCTCGAGGCGTTGCATCAGCAGGGCGTTCGCCTGGGTCAGAACGTCGGATGAGAAGGCTGGCGTCAGGACGGCCATGTTGCCGGCCGAGGTCAGCAGGCTGGCGAGCTGGGCGGTGAAGCCGTCCGGATCGCCCATCCGGCCGCCCGAGATCAGGGTGATGGCGACCGCATCCTCGGCCACCCTGCGACGCGCGGCGGCCTCATCGAACGGCAGGCCCGCAGTCTCAGCGGCGAACTTGGCGTTCAGGTAGGCGTTCAGCGTTCCCACGAAGCGGTTGAGGGCGGCGTTCTGAAGCGCCGCAACCGTCGTCGGCGTATACAGCGACATGTAATCCGCCGGCCGGTACATGGCCAAGACGGCGTTGAAGTCGAAGTCAAAGCCCGGCACCGCCGAGATGATCTGATGGCCCGGACCCGCCACGCACCACGTCGCCGTCTGGCCGCAGAAGCTGGTGGAAGGGCTTGGCGTCAAGGCGGCGGTATAGTTGGCGACGGACAGCCAATTGGAACGCAAGCGCGGATCGAACATGGGCGCGGCGGCGTCGATGCCGGCGTGCGCGCCCCCGCCGTTGCCCGTGGAGAAGACGACCAGCACGTCATTGTCGAGAACCGGCTTGTAGAAGTCGCCGTAGTTGCTGCGCGGACCGAAGGTCTGACGCACCAGCGCTTCCGACGCGTTGAAGGGCAGGCTGTTGGACGAGCCCCAGCTGTTGTTGATGATCCGCACCTCGCCCGTGGCGGCCAGGTCGATGATGTTGGTCTGGGCGGTGCTGACGATGTCGCCGTTGATGTAGACGTCGCGGAACCACAGGAAGTCGCCCGCGGCGAAGTTGGTCGTGGCCGAATAGATGTTGGCGCCGAAGGCGTTGCCGAACATCAGCTCGCCTTCCATGCGGCCGCCGCCGATGGTGCCTGCGACGTGGGTGCCATGACCTTCCCAGCCGCGCCGCGGATTGATGCGGCCGTCGTTGCCGTAGTCGTCAGAGACGACGGTGTTCAGGCCCTTGATCTTGCCCGCCCCGCCAAACAGCGGGTGGTCCATGTAGACGCCCGCATCATTGACGCCGACGGTCAGGCCCTTGCCCGTCAGGCCCAGAACATAGGCGTGCTCCAGACCCAGATAAGCCTTGGAATAGTCGATCGAGAACTGCGCGTCTTTGCGCCAGGACGCCAGGGCCGCCTGATAATCGGCGGTGCGCGATCCGTCGGCCATATAGAAACCGCCTGCGGGCGGCGTGACCGGCGCCTGGGCGGAGGCGTCGCTAGCCCAGACAAGGGCCGATCCGGCGACTGCAACAAGAAGGCCGGCCTTGAAAGCGTTGATCATGGTTCCCCGCAATGGTGACTGCACAAAAAGGCGCGTCCGTCCCGATAGTCCCCTGACCGTCGATTCACGGCGCTCCCTCCACCTGCATTTGAGCCGGAAAGTTCCGACGACTGTCAATCACGGAACGAAGGTTCTTCTTCACAATGAGGATTTTACGATACGGCCGCGCTTAACCACGATGAAATTAAAATTTTTCCCCTCGAGACCTGTTCTTCAGGGCTGGCGGGGAAATACGCCGATTTGGTCAGCCGCCTGACAGGATTTTCCCGTGTCGGGACGCGCCAACGTGACGCATTCGTAGAAACACCGGGATCGGCGACGGGGGCCTAGATGAGCCCTCGCGCCGTCGCCCAGCGGATCAGCGGTTTGCGCGGCCAGCACAGCAGCCACGAGCACGCGCTGTATTCGCCCTTTTCGATCATCGCCTTGCGTGTGGGAGATGACGCCGAGGCGCGCGCGTCATGAATCTCGCCGCCGCCCTGATGGATCATGAAGGCGCCGTTGTTCACCGGCGTGGTCCGCAGATAGGTCAGGCGAGGGCTGAGGGTCTCCAATGGCGGGTCGAAAAACCAGCTGGAGCCGATGACGCCCGCCAGTTCCGGCCGCGTCTTCAACAGGGCGGCGGCGGCGGCCCAGTTGCGCTCCCAGCCCGCCTCGTTGAAATCCGACAGGTCGCGCGCCTCGGTGTGGGTCTCCAGCCAGGGCCGCCAGCCGCCCGCCTGGACCCAGGCGATCAAGGGGGCGGGTCCGCGTCCGCCCAGCATGTGCCGCACCACCAGCCCGGGTCCGACCGGCGAGGACAGGTCCAGCATCTGCGTATTGCTGCCCGGCACGCTGAGGGCCAGAGAGACTCGCACGTCCTTGGCCCAGAAGTCGGGATCATAGGGGGCCGTCCCGCTGTCCAGATAGGCGGCGAGGCGGTCGATATAGGTCGGATAACCCGCCAGCACCGCCAGCGGCAGACGCTCGGCAGCGATGCGGCCGGGTAGTTCCAGCGCCCAGGCGGCGATCAGGCCGCGCCTCTGGTCGTCGTTCGCCCCCTCGCCCAGCATGCCGTCGACCGTCCGCGCCGGGAGGCCGAAATCCCAGTGCGGGGCGACCTCGGCGGCGGCGCGGGCGGCGGCGTCCTTGATCTCTTCGACGCGGGCGCGGTCGGCGGGCGACAGGCGCGACAGGGCGCGTTCAAAAGCGGCGGTCTGTTCGGGCGAGAGTTGGGTCATGGCCGTCAGCTTGACCGCAGGGGCTGTAAATCCGGTTAAATTACCGAACGCGGCTCGATATCCGGCGCGCCCAGCACCGCCGGCCGCGACCACCAGCCCGGCCGATCGAGCGCCAAGGCCGCCTCGATCGCCGCCGCCCGATCATCGAACAGGCCGAAGACCGTGGCGCCCGAACCCGACATCCGCGTCAGGCGACAGCCGGGCGCAGCGCGCATGGCGGCCAGCGCCTCGGCGATCCCCGGCGTGACCGACAGGGCGGGCGCCTCCAGATCGTTCCTCTGCGCCGACAGCCAGTCGATGACCGAGGCGACCGACCAGTCGGCAGGCGGCGTCGGGCGATCCGCCCCGGCGGCGGGCGCGGCGTCATAGGCGCGATAGACGGCGCCCGTCGGCGACGGCAGGCCGGGGTTCAGCAAGACTCCGTGAAGGGTCGGCAGGCGCGGCTCGTCTTCCAGCGCCTCGCCGACGCCGGAGGCCCAAGCCGGGCGCGCGCGCAGGCACATGGGGCCGTCCGCGCCGGCGGCGAGGGCGAGGCGTTCCAGTTCCGCCTCAGGCATGTCGAGATCCAGCAGGCGCGCCGTCAGCCGCAGCGCCGCCCCCGCATCCGCCGAGCCGCCGCCCAGCCCCGCGGCGATTGGCAGGCGCTTGTCCAGCGTGACCGCCACGGGCGGTGCGCCGATCCCCGCCGCCTCGCCCAGCGCGAGCAAGGCCTTGATGATCAGGTTGTCGCCTTCCGCCTCCAACCCGGCCGCAAACGGCCCCTCGACCGTCAGCGACAGAGCCTCGGCGCGCCGCACGGCCACCCGGTCGCCGACATCGGCGAAGGCGGCCAGGCTGACGAGAGGATGATAGCCGTCGGCCTGCACCGGCCCGACGTGCAGCAGCAGGTTGATCTTGGCGGGCGCCAGGCCGCTCAGTGCATTATGGGTCGACATGGCGTCAGTCGGCCGCGCCGCCCGCAGAGCCCAGCCCCTTGTCCCCCGTGGGGTCCTGGCCCAGCCGATCGCGCAGCTTGGCCTCGACCTCGGCGCGGCGCTTGTCGTCGACCTCCAGCGTCAGGACGCGGTTCCACTGGAAGCCCGCCTCGCGCTGACGGCCCACGGCCCAATAGGCGTCGCCCAGGTGGTCGTTGATCTCGGCGTTGGCGGGCTCCTTGTCGACGGCGCCCTCCAGATTGACCACCGCCGCCTCATACTGACCCTGACGAAACTGGGACCAGCCCAGCGAGTCCTGGATGTTGCCGTCCTTGGGATCGGCGGCGTGGGCGCGGGCGATCATGGCGGCGCCCTCCTCCACCCGCGTGCCCGTATCGACCCACAGATAGCCGAGGTAGTTCAGCAGGGTCGGATTGTCGGGCTGCATCTGCAGGGCGGCCCAAAGCTCGGCCTCCGCCTCCGTATCCCGATCCAGCGATTCATAGGCGGCGCCGCGCAGGAAATGGACCTCGAAGCCCTGATCCTCGGTATTCAGCAGAGGGCCGTTAAGAAGCTCCAGCGCCTCCTCGTGCCGCTGCATCTGCAACAGCTGGCTGGCCAACATATAGGCCACCGCCGCCTCTTCGGGCCGCACCGAAGCCGCGCGCCGCAGCTCGATCAGGGCCTCGTCGTCACGGTCGGCCTTGGCCAGGCTGATGGCCATCTGCACACGTGCGGCGGCGTAGGTCGCGGCCGACGCCTCGCTGACTTCGGCCAGGGCGGCGCGTCCCGCCGGTTCGATCCCGCCCTGGATCAGGGTCTGGCCGATCAGCAGCTGGGTGTTGTCGCTGGGCGCCAGGTTCTGGGCCAGACGCAGATAGACGGCGCCGAATTCATAGGCGCGCTGGGCGATCATCTGGTCGGCGGCGGTGCGCAAGGCCTGGGCGCCGCCCTGCCGATAGTTCGGCAAGGCGGGCGGCCGGGCCTTGGACAACACCCGCTCGCGGCCCTCCAAGACGCGGCGATCGGCCGTGCGAGCGGTGATGGCGGCGTCGTACTGAACCAGGGCCTCGTCGCGACGACCGCGCCGCTCCAGAAACTCGCCATAGGGCAGACGGAACAGGGCGCCGGCCAGGGCGTGGCTGGTCAGGTCGCGCCACTCGGCGTCCGCCTCGTCATAACGACGGCGCTGTTCCAGCAGGCGGGCGCGATTGCCGCGCGCCACCAGATTGCTGACCGGGTCGAAATCGGCCGGAGGCATGGCCAGGGCGCGGTCCCAGTCCCCGGCCGCCGCGGCGATCCAGGCCTGAACATAGAAACCGGCGCGGTCGTGCGGCTCGCCCACCGGAGCGGCGATCAGCAGGGCGTTGGCCCGGCGCGCGTCGCCCCCGGCATAGGCCTGCACCGCTTGAACCAGTCGCCCGGCCTGAACAATGACGGGCGAGACCTCGGGGTCGGTCGGGGCGATGCGCCCCGCTTCATTCAGATCGCCCGCCAGAAGGGCGGCGGTGAAGGCCTGCTCGCGCACGCGCGGCTGCTCCGGCGTCAGGGCGTAGACGCGGGCTAGGTAATCGGCGCCGGTCGCGCTCTCGCCGCTGGTCAGGGCGTTGCGGCCCGCCAGATAGAGGCCGAAGGCGCTGTTGCGGTGAGCGTCCAGCGGGATCGGCGACCATTCGGCGGGAATGGGCGTGATCTTGGGTTCTTCGGGCGTTTCCGGCTCATCGGCGATGATGATGTGCGGAACCGGGTCGCCGTTCGGCTCCGTGTGCGTCTCTACATCCTGAGAGGAGGCGTCCTGAGACGGCGCGTCGGACGCGGGTTCGGGCGCCGCCTCCTGCGCCAGCACGGGCGCGGCCAGCGACAGCGCAAAGGCGGAGGCCGCCAGAAACAGGACAGGGCGAGAAGAGACGAAACGCATGGCCGGACCCTTCACGCTTTCCCTTTCGCCCGCAAGAGTCTGAAAGCGCAAATCCCTCTCCCGCCGGGAGAGGGTAGTCGACTTACATGTTCGGGTAGTTCGGGCCGCCGCCGCCTTCGGGGGTGGTCCAGACGATGTTCTGCGACGGATCCTTGATGTCGCAGGTTTTGCAGTGGACGCAGTTCTGGGCGTTGATGACGAAGCGCGGATCGGCGCGGTTCGCCTCGTCCGCATAGACGACTTCATACACGCCCGCCGGGCAATACAGCCGCGCCGGTTCGCCGTACTTGGGCAGGTTGACGTTGATCGGCACGGACGGGTCCAGCAGCTTCAGGTGCGCGGGCTGGTCCTCGGCGTGGTTGGTGTTGGAGATGAAGACGCTCGACAGCTTGTCGAACGACAGCTTCCCGTCCGGCTTGGGATAGGCGATCGGCTTGTGCTGCGAAGCGGGCTCGGTCGAGGCGGCGTCGGTCTTGCCGTGCTTCATCGTGCCGAAGAAGGAGAAGCCGCCGGTCAGGTGGTTGACCCACAGGTCGAACATGCCGACCGCCCCGCCCATCATGGTGCCCAGCTTGGACAGCATCGGCTTGGCGTTGCGGACGACCTTCAGCTCCTTATAGACCCACGACGCCTTATAGGCCGCTTCATAGGCCTCCAGCACATCGCCCGAACGGCCCTCGATCACGGCGTCATAGGCGGCGTCGGCGGCCAGCATGCCGGTCTTCATGGCGTTGTGGCTGCCCTTGATGCGCGGCACGTTCACGAAGCCCGCCGAGCAGCCGATCAGGGCGCCGCCGGGGAAGGCCAGCTTGGGCACCGACTGAAAGCCGCCCTCGGTGATGGCGCGGGCGCCGTAGGAGATGCGCGTGCCGCCCTCCAGATGTTCGGCGATCGAGGGGTGGTGCTTGAACTGCTGGAACTCGTCGAACGGCGACAGGAAGGGGTTCTTGTAGTTCAGGTGGACGACGAAGCCGACGGACACATAGCGGTCGCCGAAGTGGTAAAGGAACGAGCCGCCGCCCGTCTTGTCGTCCAGCGGCCAGCCGGTCGTGTGCTGCACCAGGCCGGGCTGATGCTTCTCGGCCGGGATCTGCCACAGCTCCTTCAGGCCGATGCCGAACTTCTGCGGTTCGGCGGCGTCGCACAGGTTGTGGCGGGCCATGATGGTCTTGGCCAGCGAGCCGCGCACGCCCTCGGCGATGAAGACGTATTTGCCGTGCAGTTCGAGACCCGGCTGGAACTCGCCGGTCGGCTTGCCCTCACGGTCGATGCCGAAGACGCCGGCGACGACGCCCTTCACCCGGCCGGTTTCTTCGTCCCAGACCACATGGCTGGCGGCCATGCCGGGATAGACCTCGACGCCCAGGCCTTCCGCCTGTTCAGCCAGCCAGCGCGCGACATTGCCCAGCGAGGCGATGTAGCAGCCGTCGTTGTGCATGAAGGGCGGCAGGGCGAACATCGGCAGGGACGCCTGCCCCTGCGGGCCCAGCACCAGGAACTTGTCCTTGGTGACGGGCGTCTCCAGCGGGGCGCCGCGTTGCTTCCAGTCGGGGAAGAGTTCGTTCAGCGCCTTGGGATCGATGACGGCGCCGGACAGGACGTGGCCGCCGATCTCGGCCGACTTCTCCAGAACGGCGACGGAGATCTCCTTGCCGTCCTTCTCGGCCCGCTGCTTCAGGCGGATGGCGGCGGAAAGGCCGGCGGGGCCGCCGCCGACGATGACGACGTCATATTCCATGACCTCCCGCTCGGCGCCGACAAGGGCCTCCAGCGGGGGCAGGTTGTCGATGACGGCTTCCTGCCATGCGTTCTTGGCGCCGCCTTCGATCATTTCCTCGGCCATGTCCCCTCAATCCTCATTGTCGTCGTGGTTATTCGCCTTATCGGGAGGTGACGCGGGGGCGGTCAAGGCCTATTGCCTAGGGTCCTATGAACGCCCCCTCCCTCGACATGGCTGCCGCAGAGGCCTTGTTCGCCTTCTGGCGCGACGCGGGCGTGGACGCCTGCTTCGAGGACGAGCCGGTCGACCGGACGATCTTCGTCGCTCCGGTCGCGGCCAAGGGCCCCGCCACGATCACGCCCCTGCGCGCCCCCGGCGCGGCGCCGTCCGTCGAGGAGGCGGCGACCGAGGCGCGTCGTCTGGCGGCAGGCGCGTCGACGCTGGACGAACTGGCCGAGGCCATCGCCGCCTTCGAGGGCTGTCCCTTGCGCGCCATGGGCGCCCGGCAGGCCGTGTTCGCGCGCGGCAATCCCCAAGGGGCGCTGATGATCATCGGCGAAGGCCCCGGCGCCGAAGAAGACGTGCGCGGCCAGCCCTTCGTCGGTCAGGCCGGACAGTTGCTGGACCGCATCCTGACGGCGGCGGGCCTGCTGGACGACGCCTTCATCACCAACACCGTCTTCTGGAAGACGCCCGGCAACCGCACCCCGACGCCCCAGGAACAGGCCGTCTGCGCGCCCTTTATCCAACGCGCTGCTGCCATCCTTAAGCCGAAGGCCGTGCTGCTGGTCGGGGCGTCGGCGGCCAAGGCCGTGCTGGACACTGAGGAAGGCATCATGCGGATTCGGGGCCAGTGGCGCGAATGGCGGCTGTCCGAAGGCGAAATCGCCCCGCCTGTGATCGCCACCCTTCACCCCGCCTTCCTGTTGCGGCAACCCCAGGCCAAGGGTCTGGTTTGGAAGGACATTCTGGATTTGTCCGTCCGTCTGCGAAGCGAAGTGGTTGAGCCGGGCGCCTGATTCAGGCATCCTGCCCCCTTGGAGACCAGTCCGCAGAGCGTCGTAGAATCCCGAATCGAGACGGGGCCGACGCCGACGAAGGGGGCCGCCGCGTCATGTATTCTTTCCGCCGGACGCGTCGTGCGTCTCTGTTCGCCTTCGCCCTGTGCGCCGTCGTTGCAGGCGCAGCCCAGGCCGAGGATGCAGACTCTTCCCGCCCCTACGCCGCGACGGCCGCGATCGCCGAGGCCTCGCCGACAGCGCTGAGCAGCGAGGACCGCCTCAGCTACACCACCGCCTTCGACGCCCTGCGGCGCGGCGATCTGGAGCTGGCCCGCAACTCGGCGCGTCAGGCCAAGGACCGCGTCCTTCTGGGCCAGGTCGAGTTCGAGCGCCTGTTCCACCCCAGCCACGTCGCCACCTATGACGAACTGGCGGCCTGGCTTGAGACCTATTCGGACCTGCCGATGGCCAACCGGGTTTATACGCTGGCCATGCGACGCCTGCCCGACGGCGCGGCCGGGCCGAAGCGTCCCGGCGGGCTGCTGTCCCGCACCTGGGCCAGCCTGACCAGCCCCGGAGACGGCGGCGTCAACGACCCGGCCAAGGCCGCGCGCGTGGCCCTGAACAACGACGACCTGCCCGGCGCCTACGAAATGGGCCAGCAGATCGGCGACTGGTGGACGGCCGGGCTGGCCGCCTGGCGCATGGATCAGCACGCCGAGGCCTTCCGCGCCTTTGAGCATGTGGCTCAGGACCCGACCGAGGATCCGTGGGTGCGCTCGGGCGGCGCCTTCTGGGCGGCGCGGGCGGCGGGCCAGTCGGGCCGTCAGGAGCGCGTGGTCGAATACCTGCGTCAGGCCGCGCGCTGGCCGGCCACCTTCTACGGTCAGATCGCCCTGCATCAGTTGGGCGAGGAGCCGGTGATCGAGAACATGGGGCCGCGCCCCTATGAGGCGACGCTGCAACGCGCCTCCCTGACGCCCGAGCCCCTCGGCGTCGATACGCGCGCGCTCAATGCCTTCATCCAGTCCGACGAGGACGCCCGCCGCACGGTGGCCCTGTACGAAGTCGGGCGCCGCAGCGACGCCGAACTGGCCGCCCGCAACGGTCTGCGCGCCGCCAGCGGCGACAACGCGGCCCGCCAGATGTGGGCCGGTCTCTATCGTCTGGTTTCCTCAGGCCGCGCCGTCCAGTCCGAGGCCAGCCGCATCGACGCCATCCGCTATCCGATGCCCGAACTGCAGCCGATGGGCGGCTTCACCATCGAGAAAGCCCTTGTCTACGCCATCGCGCGCAAGGAGACGGACTTCAACGCCAACGCCCGCTCGGGCGCCGGGGCCTATGGGCTGATGCAGGTGATGCCGACCACCGCCGCCCACATGACCGGGGATCAGGGCTATGTCCGCACGCCCCAGCGCCTGCTGGACCCGGCGGTGAACATGAAGCTGGGTCAGGACTATGTGAACCGCCTGTTCCAGATCGAGTCCTTCCAGGGCGATCTGCTGAAGGCCGTGGCCTCCTACAACGCCGGGCCGGGGCCGATGCTGGCGGCGATCGGCAAACTGGGCGCCGACGCCGACCCCTTGCTGCTGATCGAGACCATCGACGTGCCTCAGGCCCGCGAATACGTCGAAAAGGTCGTCGCGGCCTATTGGATCTATCAGCGGATGATGGGCGGGCCGGTCAAGACGCTGGAGGCCCTGGCCTCGGGCGCGCGCGCCGTGCCGATCCGCCTCGACTACGTCCCGCCCGCCCCGGCCCCGCTGCAGGTGGCCGAGGCTGTGCTGGGCGGGGGCTCGCGCTAGGCGAGTCCCCGGCCGTCACTGGCTGGAGGCGAGCTTCAGCACCACCAGGCCGCTGACGATCAGCACGGCGCCGAGAACGCGCATCGGCGTGATCGGCTCGCCCAGCACGGCGATGCCGACCAGAAAGGCGCCCACCGCCCCGATGCCGGTCCAGATCACATAGGCCGTGCCCAGGGGCAGCGTCTTCATCGCGATCGACAGCAGGCCGAAGCTGACGATCATGAAGCCGATGGTGCCGATGGTCGGCCACGGCCGGGTGAAGCCCTCCGACATCTTCATCAGGAAGGCCCAGACGATCTCGAACAGACCGGCGAGCAGAAGGATAATCCAGGCCATGACAGTCTCCCTTGCATGGCGTGCCGGGTCGTCCCGGCGTCATGCCCATAATGGGAGAGGTCGTCCTCTGAGCGCGCTCTATCTGGGACAGGGCGTTGGCCAGTCAAGATTTCCGCACTGCAGAATGCCGATGCGCGCGGAAGTGATGCCCAAAAGCCTCCACTTCGGCCCGGCCAACCTTGACTCCCGCCCCCTTGCGAACGACACGACGCGTCCATGATCACGCGCTATTCCCGCCCCGACGCCGTCGCCATCTGGTCGCAAGAGACCAAGTACAAGATCTGGTTCGAGATTGAGGCCCACGCCGCCACGAAGATGGCCGAGCTGGGCGTCATCCCGACCGAGGCCGCGCAGGCCATCTGGGCCAAGGGCAAGGACGCGACCTTCGACGCCGACCGCATCGACGAGATCGAAAGCGTCACCAAGCATGACGTCATCGCCTTCCTGACGCACGTGGCCGAGATCGTCGGCGAGGAGGCCCGCTTCCTGCACCAGGGCATGACGTCTTCGGACGTGCTGGACACCTGTTTCGCGGTGCAGCTGGCGCGCTCGACCGACCTGCTGCTGGGCGGCGTCGACCGTGTTCTGGCCGCGCTGGAAAAGCGCGCCAAGGAGCACAAATACACCCCGACCGTGGGCCGCTCGCACGGCATCCACGCCGAGCCTGTCACCTTCGGTCTGAAGCTGGCCGGCTATCACGCCGAGTTCCAGCGCGCCAAGCGCCGCCTGATCACGGCGCGTGAAGAGATCGCCACCTGCGCCATCTCGGGCGCCGTCGGCACCTTCGCCAACGTCGACCCCGCCGTCGAACAGTACGTCGCCGACCAGATGGGCCTCAGCGTCGAGCCGGTCTCGACCCAGGTCATCCCGCGCGATCGCCACGCCGCCTATTTCGCCGCCCTCGGCGTCGTCGCCTCCTCGGTCGAACGTCTGGCCGTCGAAATCCGCCACCTGCAGCGCACCGAAGTGCTGGAAGCCGAAGAATTCTTCGACAAGGGTCAGAAGGGCTCGTCGGCCATGCCGCACAAGCGCAACCCGATCCTGACCGAGAACCTGACCGGCCTCGCCCGTCTGGTCCGCTCGGCCGTGACCCCGGCGATGGAGAACGTCGCCCTGTGGCACGAGCGGGACATCAGCCATTCCTCGGTCGAGCGCGGCATCGGCCCGGACGCCACCATCCATCTGGATTTCGCCCTGCACCGTCTGGCGGGCGTGATCGAGCGCCTGAACGTTTACCCTGAGAACATGCAGAAGAACCTCGACCGCCTGGGCGGCCTGGTCTTCTCGCAGCGGGTCATGCTGGCCCTGACCCAGGCGGGCGTCTCGCGCGAAGACGCCTATGCGGCGGTTCAGGAGAACGCCATGAAGGTCTGGCGCGGCGAGGGTGCCTTCATCGACTTCCTGAAGGCCGACGCCCGCGTCACCCTGCCCCACGACCAGCTCGAAGCCCTGTTCGACCTCGGCTACCACACCAAGAACGTGGACGTGATCTTCGCTCGGGTGTTCGGCGAGGGCTGAGCCTTCGTAGGAAAAGTCAGGGGCCGCATGACGGCCCTTGGCCCCGGCGCACCGCCTGCCCTATGAGGGAATATCGGCGTGATCCCACGCCCCGGAGCGCCCGCACAATGTCCCCGCCCACCCTTCGCCTGAACCCCGCCCTCGACGTTCAGAAGTATGCGGAAATCTATGCGCGCGACGGACTGGTGCAGATTCCCGACGTGTTCGAAAAACCGACGGCGGAACTGATCAGCGAGATCATGGAGACCTCCCTGCCCTGGTCTCTCAGCTTCTCTGGCGAAGATGGCCGGCCGGTCAAAATCCCGATGGAGACCCTGCAAGGCGCGGCCGGGGATATCAGGGAGCAGGTCGCCGCCCTGATCCAGCGCAGCGGCAAGCAGTACGGCTTCATCTATTTCAACTTCGGCATGGTCTCGGCCTACAACAGCGGCGAGCCGCGCGCCAACCATCCGATCCACCCCGTGACCGGCTTCCTGATGGGCGAGGAATTCGCCGCCTTCGGTCGTCAACTGACCGGCGATGAGTCCATCCGCTGGGCGGATTCCCAGGCGACGCTTTACCGCCCCAACGACTTCCTGGGCCTGCACGACGATAGCGCCAGCGACGATGTGCAGCGCGTCGCCGCCTATACGCTGGGCTTCACCTCGCGCTGGCGTTCGGACTGGGGCGGACAGACCCTGTTTCACGATCCTGAGACCGGCGACATCACGCGAGGGCTGATCCCGCGCTGGAACACGCTGACCGTGTTCCGCGTGCCCCAGTTGCACTCCGTCGCCCCGGTCGCGCCCTATGCCCAGAGCGCCCGTCTGTCGATCGTGGGCTGGTTCCGGCGCGACCGTTGACGGCTCGCCGGACCGGCTTTGCGCCCGTCGTCGACGGGCGCACCCGCGTTCTGATCCTTGGCAGCCTGCCCGGGGACGCCTCGCTGAGTGCGGGTCAATACTACGCACACCCGCGCAACGCTTTCTGGCGATTGATGGAGGCCTTGCTGGGCGTACCGTTGGAAGCCCTGCCCTATGCGGCCCGGCTGGAGGTCCTCTTGGCGCAGGGCGTCGGGCTGTGGGACGTGATCGCCTCGGCTGAGCGTCGAGGCAGTCTGGACGCCGCCATCCGCAACCCCGAAGCCGCCGATCTGATCGCTCTGACGACGCGTCTTCCGGCCTTGAAGGCCGTCGCCTTCAATGGTGGAACGGCGGCGCGCGCCGGGCGGCGCATCCTGGAGGGCGCGACCACTGCCGCCCTGCTTGACCTGCCGTCCTCCAGTCCCGCTCACGCTCGGCCCTTTGATGAAAAACGGGCGCGATGGTCAGCTTTGAGTCCTTATCTGGTCGCCGCCGACAGATGATCAGGTCGGCCCCGTTCACGCATAGCGCCGGAAAATTTGATCCCGCTCGCATCCTTTTCGGGCCCTGAACCGTAATCCCTTCCGACGCGGGCGTCGCCCGTTCACCGAAGGAGAGAAGCCATGACGACTTATCGCACCGCCACGCTCGCGGCTGTTTCGAGCTTCGCCCTACTGGCGCTGGCCGCCTGCGGCCAGAACGACGCCAGGAAGGAGCCCGCCCCGATCGAGGCGCCTGCGCCGAGCACCGCTCCCGCCACGACCGAGCCTATGGTCGGCGGCGTGGCGATGAATCCGTCGGACAATCTGGTCGCCAATGCGTCCAAGGCGCCGAACCTGACCACCCTGGTCAGCGCCTTGCAGGCCGCGGGCCTGACTGAACGCCTGCAGGGTCCCGGCCCCTTCACCGTCTTCGCACCCGATAACGCCGCCTTCGAGAAGATTCCGGCCGCGACGCGCGAGGGCTGGATGCAGCCGGCCCAGAAGGCGGCTCTGACCAAGGTGCTGACCTATCACGTCGTGCCCGGCCGCGTGACTGCCGCCGACCTCGCCGCGCAGGCTCAGGCCAACGGCGGGACGGCCACCCTCACCACCGTTCAGGGCGAGAAGCTGACCGCCAAGGATATAGGCGGCGGCAAATGGGAGCTCACCGACGCCAAGGGCGGCAAGGCCCTGATCACCCAGGCCGATGTGGCCCAGTCCAACGGCGTGGCCCATGTCATCGACACGGTGCTGATGCCGAAGTAAGGCCGCGAAACGAAAGAAGGGCCGCGACCTCGCCGGTCGCGGCCCTTCCGCCTTCCCATCGGAGGAAGAAAATTATTCGCCGGCGCGGATCTGTTCGCGGGCGATCGAGGCCAGTTCGTCCATCTTGGAGCGCAGCTCGCCCTCGGACACCGTCATGCCCGAAGCCTTGAAGTCGCCGGCGACCTTGCGGAAGACGTCTTCCTCGCCAGGCTGTTCCATGTCGGCGCGGACCACGGCGGCGGCGTACTGCTCGGCGCTTTCCGGCGACAGGCCCATCTTCTCGGCCGCCCACAGGCCCAGCATCTTGTTGCGACGCGCGATGGCCTTGAATTCCTGTTCCTGATCGAGGGCGTACTTGGCCTCGAAGGCCTGTTCCCGATCGTCGAAGGTCGTCATGCGCGTCGTAACTCCAGTCACGGGCTAGTCTCGCCCGCAAACGGCTCTATGGCCCCCGGCGCGAGCGAACGCAACCAGACTTCGGTCGCGGAGGCTGACGCAGGGTCGCTTCAGGATATTTGTGTCACAGACGCCCTTCGGTTAAAGGGCGCGTGGCTCTGTTATAGCCGCCGTCGATTCAGGATCGCGCCGCCCCGACCTTCGGGCCGCGCGTTTTTCGTTTTGCGGCCATCTGTTTTTCTTCCCGTCCGGGACCCGATGATGAACACCAAGCGCAAGAAGCTCTACGAGGGCAAGGCCAAGATCCTGTACGAAGGACCTGAGCCTGGCACGCTGATCCAGTATTTCAAGGACGACGCCACCGCCTTCAACGCCCAGAAGAAGGCGACGCTTGAGGGCAAGGGCGTCATCAACAACCGCATCAGCGAATTCATCATGTCGCGCCTGAACTCGATCGGCGTGACCAACCACTTCATCAAGCGCCTGAACCTGCGCGAGCAGCTGATCCGCGAAGTCGAGATCATTCCGCTGGAAGTGGTCTGCCGCAACGTCGTCGCCGGCTCGCTGGCCCAGCGTCTGGGCCAGGAAGAGGGCACGCCCCTGCCCCGTTCGATCATCGAATTCTACTACAAGAAGGATGAGCTGAACGACCCGATGGTGACCGAAGAGCACATCACGGCGTTCAACTGGGCCTCGACGCAGGAACTGGACGACATCCTGGCCATGACGGTGCGGGTGAACGACTATCTGTGCGGCATGTTCGGCGCCGTCGGCATCACCCTGGTGGACTTCAAGATCGAGTTCGGCCGCGTGTGGGAGAACGACTTCGCCCGCGTCATCCTGGCCGACGAAATCAGCCCCGACTCGTGCCGCCTGTGGGATTCGACCACGGGCGAGAAGCTGGACAAGGACCGCTTCCGCCGCGACATGGGCGACGTCATCGAAAGCTACACCGAGGTGGCCCGCCGCCTCGGCATCATGAAGGACATGCCGACCGTGATTCAGGGAGGGCTGCATTAATGGCCAAGGTTAAAGTTCACGTCTTCCTCAAGCCCGGCGTTCTGGACGTTCAGGGCAAGGCCGTCGAAGGCGCCCTGCAGGGCCTGGGCTGGAACGGCGTCTCGGGCGCCCGCGTCGGCAAGCTGATCGAGTTCGACCTCGACGACTCCGTCGCCGACAAGGAGGCCGAGGTGAAGCGCATGTGCGAGACCCTGCTGGCCAATACGGTCATCGAAAGCTACCGGATCGAAGTCGCCTGAAGGGCGATGACGGTTCAGACGATCAAGGCCGCTCGAAAGAGCGGCCTTTTTCATTTCCTCCCCATGCAATGGGGAGGTGGCGCGGAGGCGCAGCCGACGCGACGGAGGGGCCGCTTGGTTCCGCCGTCGTAGAGCCCCTCCACCGCTACGCGGTCCCCCTCCCCACACAGTGGGGAGGAAAGTCAGCCGCACAGATAGTCGCGGCTGAGCGGCACGGCCGTCTGCTTCTTTGTCAGTTGCAACTGGAAAACCATGTGGCCCAGTTCGCGGAAGGCGACCTCGCTGCAGGCCAGATAGAACTCCCACATCCGGCAGAAGCGCTCGTCATACATGGCCCGCGCCTCGTTGCGCCGCGCCAGGAACCGCTCGCGCCAGTGCCGCAGCGTCTCGGCGTAGTGCAGGCGCAGGACTTCCATGTCCGTGACCCACAGGCCCGCGCGCTCGATGGCGGGCAGCACCTCGGACAGGGCCGGGATATAGCCGCCGGGGAAGATGTATTTGCGGATCCACGGCTGGGTGCGGTTGGGCGGCGAGTTGCGGCCGATGGAGTGGATCACCGCCACCCCGTCGTCGTCCAGCAGGCGAGCGATGGTGTCGAAATACTCCTGATAGTTCGGCGCCCCGACGTGCTCGAACATGCCCACCGAGATGATGCGGTCGAAGGTCTGGTCCAGGTCGCGATAGTCCTGAAGCCGGAAGTCGGCCCGGTCCGTGACGCCCAGCGCCGTCGCCCGCTCATTGGCCGTCCGGTGCTGCTCCGTCGACAGGGTGACGCCGGTCACCTGCGCGCCGCGCTCAACCATCGACAGGCCCAGCCCGCCCCAACCGGCGCCGATGTCCAGGGCGGTGTGGCCCGGCTCCAGCAACAGCTTGTCGATCAGGCGGCGCTTCTTGGCGACCTGGGCCTGTTCCAGACTGGCGTCCGGCGTCTCGAAGAAGGCGCAGGAATATTGCAGGTCCTCGTCCAGAAACAGGCGGTAGAAATCAACCGTCAGATCGTAATGGTGGTGGACGTTGCTGCGCGCATGCAGGCGGTCGTTGGCCTGTTCCGCCCCTCGCCGGATGCGCTGCATCCAGTTGAGCTTCGGCGAACGCGGTCGCAGCGCCATCTGCGAAGTCGTCAATTGCAGGAAGTCGTAGACGCTGCCGCCCTCGATCCGGAACGTTCCGTCCATGAAGGCCTCGCCCAGGGCCAGGTCAGGGTTGGCGGCGATGGCGACCGCCGCCTTCATGTCCGTCAGCACGGCCGTCAGCTCCGGCTCGCCCGGACCTGCCGTCAGTTCCCGACCGTCCGGAAGACGCACCCGGATCGCCCGCGTCTGAAAGGTTCGGTCCAACAGGGCTTGCAGCATCCCGTTCCTCCGCTCATCAAGACAGCTTGACCTTAGCTAGGGACAGAATGTCGCGACGCAACGTCCGTGGCGAGTCTTCCGTTAGCCCAAGGATCGAATTCGCCGCCAAAGGGAGAGCGCCGCCATGAGCTTCACCGTCACTTCGACCGATTTTTCCGACGGAGGCGTCCTGCCCGACGCCCAGGTCAAGGCGATCGGAAACACCTCGCCGCAACTGTCTTGGTCCGGCGCTCCGGAAGGAACCAAGAGCTTCGCTGTCACCTGCTTTGACCCCGACGCTCCTACCGGGTCCGGCTTTTGGCACTGGACCGTCGCCAACCTGCCCGCCGATGTCACCGAACTGGCCGCAGGCGCGGGCGCTGTCGGCGGCGCCGGGCTGCCCAGGGCCGCCGTGCAGGGCCGCACCGACTATGGCGAGCCAGGCTTCGGCGGCGCCGCCCCGCCCCCCGGCCACGGACCGCATCGCTACATCTTCACCGTCTTCGCCGTCGACGTGGAACGACTGGACGTGACCGAGGACAACTCGGGCGCCGTCTTCGGCTTCAACCTTCATTTCCACACCCTGGCCAAGGCGTCGATCACGGCGACCTATGAGAACCGGGGCTGATCGCCGGATGGTCGCCTCGCATGAAGCGCGATTGTCGGCCATGCCCGACCTGTTGCAGCGGCTGCTGGGCCAGCCGTTGCTCCCCTTGACCAAGGCGCGCCTGCCGGACACCGAGGCGCTCTATCTCTTCTATCACGACGAGGAGCCGATCCTGGTCGGCAGCCCGCCGCACATCGATGAGGTGCGCACCCTTTCCCCATCGGTGCGTCTGGCCCAGACGGTTTCGCCGTGCGGTTTGGGCTTGGCCGATGTCTCGACCCGCGATCACGCGCCGCCGCCCATGACGGCGCGCTGGCTGCGCCTCAACGACGAAGAGGACCGGGTGATGCTTGAGCTTTACGCGGCGCAGGCGTTGGGCCTGTCCGTCTCGCATCCGCGTATCCGCGCGGGGCTGGCGGGCTGACGACACAAAGCGTGATGATCAAAAGGCAGGGCTTCGGTTGAAGTCTCCGCAGGCGCGCCCATTTTGCGGCGCAACCTCCCCTTGCTGCACTGCGACACCCCATGCCCCCTGCCGACGCCTGTTTCGACGAGGACGCCGTCCGCCCGCCGGTCGAGCGCGTGGCGGAACCGGGGAAGGCGGCGCTGGTGCTGCTGGCGTTGGCCATGGGCGGGTTCGCCATCGGCGTGACCGAGTTCGCCGCCATGAGCGTCCTGCCTGACTTCGCCGCAGGGCTAGGCGTCAGCGAACCGAAAGCCGGCCATGTCATCAGCGCCTATGCCGCGGGCGTGGTGATCGGCGCGCCGATCCTGGCCGTATTGGGCGCGCGCCTGCCGCGCTGGTTGCTGCTGATCGGCTTCATGGCCCTGTTCGCCGTCGGCAACGCGCTCAGCGCCATCGCCCCGACCTATGAGTGGATGCTGGCCTTCCGCTTCCTCAGCGGCATTCCGCACGGCGCCTATTTCGGCGTGGCGGCGCTGGTGGCGGCGTCGCTGGTTCCGCTTCGACTGAGAACGCGCGCTGTCTCGACCATCCTGTTGGGCCTGACCGTCGCCACAGTGATCGGGGTGCCGGTCGCCAATGCGGTGAGCCATGAGTTCGGCTGGCGATGGACCTTCGCCATCGTCAGCGTTCTGGCGGTGTTGACGATGGCCCTGGTCGCCCTGTTCGCGCCGCGCGATCCGGCCCACCCCGACGCCAGCCCGTGGCGCGAGCTGGGCGCGCTGAAGCGCGGCCAGGTGTGGCTGACGCTGGGCGTGGGCGCTGTCGGCTTCGGCGGAATGTTCGCCGTCTACGCCTATCTGGCCTCGACGCTGAAGGCGGTGACCGGCGTGGGGCCGGAGGTCCTGCCCTGGGTCTTCGCCCTGTTCGGTCTGGGGATGATGGCGGGCAATCTGCTGGGCGCCTGGGCCGCCGACCGCTTCGGCATGGTCGCGGCGGGCGGTCTGTTGCTGTGGAGCGCGGCGGCGCTGGCGCTGTATCCCCTTGCCGCGCCGCATCTGTGGGCGGTGATGATCGTGGTGCTGCTGATCGGCGGCGGCGGCGGGCTGGGCTCGGTGCTGCAGACCCGGCTGATGGACGTGGCCGGCGACGCCCAGACCCTGGCCGCAGCCCTGAACCACTCGGCCTTCAACACGGCCAACGCCATCGGTCCCCTGCTGGGCGGCATGGCGGTGGCGGCGGGCTGGGGCTGGACCTCGACCGGCTGGGTCGGCGTCGCCCTGTCGCTGGGCGGTTTCGCGGTCTGGGTCGTGGCGTGGCTGACGGGCCGCAAGGCGCCGCAAAGCGACGCCTGACATTCCCGCCGAAGGGTGCTAGGAGGCCCGGCCATGAGCGCAGCCGTCATTGTATTCCCCGGTTCCAACTGCGATCGCGACTGCAAGGTCGCCGTCGAACGTTCCACTGGCGAGCAGGTCCAGATGGTCTGGCACGCCGAGACCGAACTGCCCAAGGGCCTCGACCTGATCGTGCTGCCGGGCGGTTTCTCGTACGGCGACTATCTGCGCTGCGGCGCGATGGCGGCGCAGGCCCCGATCATGCAGGCGGTCAAGAAGGCGGCCGACGACGGCGTCACCGTGGTCGGCATCTGCAACGGCTTCCAGGTCCTGTGCGAAGCCGGGATGCTGCCGGGCGCCCTGATGCGCAACAGCAGCCTGAAATACATCTGCAAGCCGATCAGCATCACCGTCGCCAACGCCCAGACCCGCTTCACCTCGGGCTATCAGGGCCAGCGCGAGATCGTCATGACCCAGGGCAACGCCGACGGGAACTATTACGCCGACGACGAGACGCTGAAGCGCATCGAGGGCGAAGGCCAGGTCGTCTTCCGCTACGTCGACAACCCCAACGGCTCGGTCGGCGACATCGCGGGCCTGCAGAACGAGCGCGGCAACGTGTTGGGCATGATGCCTCACCCGGACCGTGCGTTCGAAGCCGAACTGGGCAGCGCCGACGGTGCCATCCTGTTCCAGAGCATCTACGCGGCGGTTTAAGGCTCCTTGCGATCCAGGACGCTGGCGCTGCGGCCGGCGTCGCCGACTTCGACCTCTGCCTCGACCGGCTCGCCGTCCTCATCGGCGCGCTCCAGCGTGCCCTCGGCGCCGGATTCATGGATGGCGGCCAATTCGCGGGCGCCGACGCCCAGGCCCTGCTCCAGGGCGCGGTTGGTCTCGACCTCTTCCTCGAGCGTCTGTTCGATGGGGTCCGGTTGGGTCGGGTCGGTCATGGCGGCCTCCTTCTCAATAGCCTGAAAGCAAGGCCGGCAACCCGGCTGAGGTTCCATCGGCCGGTGAACCTTCTTGGTCCCAGAGCGTAGATACGGCGAAGCTCTGCCGGAGAGATGCATGACCGCCATCGAACGCCCCACCCCCGCCCAGCGGACACGTCGCCTGGCCGTTCTGGCCGCCGCCGTCTTCGCGGTCATCGTTCCGCTGGTTCAGATGCTGGGCGGCTTCGGTCTGAGCCAGGCCGAATTCGCCGCCGATGGAAACCAGACGTTGCGGGTCGCCGGATACGCCTTCTCGATCTGGAGCCTCCTGTATCTGGGAATCCTGATCTACGCCGGGCGTCAGGCCCTGCCCCAGACGGGCGAGAGCGTGTTGATCAACCGCATGGGTTGGCCGTCGGTCGTCGCCTTCTTCGGCATCGGCTTCTGGATCGTGATGGCGGCGCTGAACCTGAAGGCGGCCAGCGTCATCGTCATCTTCGCCTCGCTGCTGGCCCTGCTGCTGCCGATGCTGGCCAGCGCGCGCACGATCCGCACGACCGGGACGATGGAGCGGGACCGCTGGTTCCTGATCTGGCCGCTGGCGGCGCTGGCGGGGTGGCTGACCGTGGCGGCGCCTCTGAACCTGATCACCGTAGCGACGGCGTTCGAGGCCCTGCCCCCCGCCCTGTCGCCGACCGGCTGGGCCGTGCTGGCCGTGGTCGCGACCACCGTGGTCGGGATCGGCGTGACCTGGGCCTTGCGGACCCTGGCCTATCCCCTGCCCATCGCCTGGGGTCTGGTCGGAGCCTTCGTGGCCGAGCAGGAGGTCAAGCCGGTGCTGGCCTTCAGCGCCCTGGCGGCCGCCTTCGTGCTGGTGGTGGCGGGGGTGATCGTGACCTTTGGTCTGAGGCGCGGCGTCGAACGCCGTTGACGGGCTGACAGACGCCTCGGAGAGGGCTAGAAGGCCCGCCCATGAGCGCGCCCCAGAAAACCATCGCCCAACTGGCCGAAGAGTACGGCCTCGCCCCCAATGAATATCAGGTCCTGCTGGACCGGCTGGGCCGCGAGCCCAACCAGGTCGAACTGGGCGTCTTCTCGGTCATGTGGTCCGAGCACTGCTCCTACAAGTCGTCCAAGAACCAGCTGATGAAGTTCCCGGTCAGCGGACCGCGCGTCATCTGCGGACCCGGCGAGAACGCGGGGGTCATCGACATCGACGACGGCGACGCCTGCATCTTCAAGATGGAGAGCCACAACCACCCCTCCTACATCGAGCCCTATCAGGGCGCGGCGACGGGCGTGGGCGGCATCATGCGCGACGTCTTCACCATGGGCGCGCGCCCGGTGGCCCTGCTGAACGCCCTGCGCTTCGGCGATCCGTCGCATGAAAAGTCCAAGCATCTGGTCAAGGGCGTGGTCAGCGGCATCGGCGGCTACGGCAACTGCGTCGGCGTGCCGACGGTCGCGGGCGAGACGAACTTCCACAAGGGCTACAACGGCAACATCCTGGTCAACGCCATGTGCGTCGGCCTGGCCCGCGCCGATGAGATCTATTATTCGGCCGCGCCGGAAGCGGGCCATGACGTGGTCTATTTCGGCTCCAAGACCGGCCGCGACGGCATCCACGGCGCCACCATGTCCTCGGCCGAGTTCGACGACGAGTCGGACGCCAAGCGCCCCACGGTGCAGGTCGGCGACCCCTTCGCCGAGAAGCTGCTGATCGAAGCCACGCTGGAACTGATGGCCTCGGGCGCCGTGGCCGCCATTCAGGACATGGGCGCGGCGGGTCTGACCTCGTCGTCCGTCGAGATGGCGGGCAAGGGCGGCGTCGGCGTTGAGCTGGACCTCGACAAGGTGCCCCAGCGCGAAACCGGCATGACCGCCTATGAGATGATGCTGTCGGAAAGCCAGGAGCGGATGCTGGCGGTCCTGAAGCCGGGCTTTGAAGACGTCGGCTACCGCATCTTCCAGAAGTGGGGCCTCGACTTCGCCGTCATCGGCAAGACCACCGACACCGGCCATCTGGTGCTGAAGCACCACGGCGAGGTGGTCTGCGACGTGCCGCTGGCCCCGCTGTTCGACGATGCGCCCCTGTACGACCGTCCGTGGGTCCAGCCCGAGCTGCAACCGCGCCTCGACCCGGCGGAAGTCCCGGCACCGGAAAGCTGGAACGACGCGGTGCTGAAGGTCGTCGCCTGCCCCGACATGGCGTCCAAGCGCTGGATCTGGGAGCAGTACGACCGCCACGTCATGGCCGACACGCTGCAGGATTCCTCGACCGGCGCCGACGCGGGCGTGATCCGCGTCCACGGCACGGAAAAGGGTCTGGCCGTCACCTCGGACTGCACCCCGCGCTATGTCCAGGCCGACCCCTATGAAGGCGGCAAGCAGGCCGTGGCCGAGGCGTGGCGCAACCTGACCGCCGTCGGCTCACGCCCCATCGCAATCACCGACAACCTGAACTTCGGCAACCCGCAGCGTCCCGAGATCATGGGCCAGATCGTGCGCGCCACCGACGGCATGGCCGAGGCCTGCCGCGAGCTGGACTTCCCCGTCGTGAGCGGCAACGTCAGCCTGTATAACGAGACCAACGGCGTCGCCATTCCGCCGACGCCGACCGTCGGCGCCGTCGGCCTGCTGAGCAACTATGACGTGACCACCGGCTTCGGCGGCGCGGCCGAGGGCGACCAGCTGGTGCTGATCGGCCAGACCAACGGCGAACTGGGCGCGTCCATCTATCTGCGCGAAGTTCTGGGCCGCGAGGACGGCGCCCCGCCGCCGGTCGACCTGAAGCTGGAGCGCAAGACCGGCGACTTCGTGCGCGGCCTGATCGAGGCGGGCGAACTGACGGTCGTCCATGACCTGTCGGACGGCGGCCTGGTCGGCGCGGCGGCGGACATCGCCCTGGCTTCGGATGTCGGGATCGAGCTGAACGCCACCAGCGCCGCCCACGCCCACGCCTTCCTGTTCGGCGAGGATCAGGCCCGCTATCTGGTCGCCGTGTCGGACGCGCAAGGCCTGATCGCCAAGGCCCAGGACGCGGGGCTGCACGCCTCGGTCGTCGGTCTGGTCAAGGGAACGGACTTCGCCTCCTCGGGTCCGAAGGGCGAGCTGTTCCGCATCCCCGTCGCCCATGTGCGGGAGTTCCACGAAGGCTGGATGCCCAACTGGATCGAAGGCTGATGCGCGCAAAAGCCGGGATTGGCGCCCTCACCCTCGTTGTCGCCGGCGCCACCCTGCTGTCGGCCTGCGAGTTCGAGGGCGGCGATCCCGTCCAGCACGCCCTGCGCGACGCGGCCGCCGCCCGGCAGGCCGCCGCGCTGAAGACCACCGAGGAACAGGAGGCTCAGGCGATCCGTCGCCCGACCGCCTCCGGCCCGGCCCTGCATGAGACGGATGAACTGTCGCGACTGATCGCCGCACGACGCCAGACGGTGCAGGAAACGCGCGCCGCCCTGGCCGCCGTCGCCGATCCGGCGCTGAAAGCCCAGTTGGCCGAAGATCTGAAGGCCGAGGAAGCCAGTCTGCGCGCGCTTGAGGCGCGCCGCGCCGCACAACCTTAAGGCGGATTGTCAGCAGCCGTTCATGTTGATGGTGTAGGGCGCTCGGCATAGCCACGCCCCGACGGAGCCCTCCGCTGAAAGTCGCTGTCGTCCTGCCTTCCGGTTGCCGCTTCTCCGCATCCCAGCCCAATTCCATGGAGACGGTCGTGCGCACGCTGGCTCGCGGCGCGCAGAAGGCGGAACTCCGAGTCTTCTGCTGCGAAGGCGCTGACGATCACGGCGACCTGCCGACCCACCGCCTGCCCAGCGACAGGAAGCGGATGGCGGCGCTTGAAAAAGCGCTGAGCGACTATCAGCCGGACGTGATCGAATTCCATCAGCAGCTCCGACAGGCCCTTCGTATCGCTCGCCGGTTTCCCCGCGCCACGCGGGTTCTCTATCGGCACAATGCGCTGAAATCCCCACGCACCCCGCTTGACCGCTGGCGCTACGAACGGCGCTTTCGCCAGTTGGACGGCCTGGTCTTCGTCAGCGAGGCCGGGCGACAGGAATTCCTGCACGACTTTCCGCGTCAGGAGCCGAAGGCCTTCGCCGTTCCCAATCCGATCAGCGTCGATCTGTGGCGGGCGCCGGTCGAGAACCGCGATCGTGTGATCGCCTTCGCCGGTCGCGCCATGCCGGAAAAGGGGGTGCACCTGATCTGCGCCGCCCTGCCCGCCGTGCTGGAGCGCCATCCGGACTGGCGCGCCGTGCTGATGCTGAACGACTGGGACAAGCACGCCGCCTGGGCCGCGCCTCACGTCGCGCCGTTGGAGCGGTTCGGCGATCGCGTATCGGTGCTGAAGTCCGCGCCGCTGGGCGAGGTCCAGGCGGTGATGCAACGGGCGGCCATCGCCCTGACGCCTTCGGTCTGGGCCGAGCCTCTGGGCCTGACCGCGCTGGAGGCCCATGCGGCGGGGGCGGCCCTGATCTCGTCGGGACGCGGGGGCCTGCGCGAAGCCAGCGGCCCGCACGCCATCTATGTCGACGACCTGACCGCCGAAGGACTGGCTGCGGCGATGGACGGCCTCATCGACGATCCTGAAAGACGCCTGGCGCTGGCCCGGGCCGCACAGACCTATGTCCTGGAGACGCACGCTCCCCAGCGTCGCGCGACCCAGCTCCACGACCTGCGTGAACGGTTGCTCAACGCCAGGCGTTTGACGGGATAGCCTCGAAGCCTCTTCATTTTGACATTATGGTCAATAAGTATGGAGTCGATCTGAGAAGGAGCGCTCCATGAGCGACGTCGCCGCCTCGACCTTCCGCCCCTGGACGCCGCCGCGCCGGACCCAGCGCATGAGCCTACTGCCCTTCCTGTGGCAGAGCTGGCGCGATCCGCTGCAGATCTGGGGCGAAGCCCATTTCAAGGAACTCTACATCAGCGGCCAGTCGCCGCTGGGGCGGTCGCTGGTGGTCAGCGACCCGGCGGGCGTGCGTCATGTCCTGACCGACAACGCCGCCAACTATGTGAAGGGCGACCTGCAAAGGCGGGTGCTGGGGCCCATGCTGGCCGACGGCCTGCTGCTGACCGAGGGCGAGCAGTGGCGGCGGCAACGCCGCATCATGGCGCCGCTCTTCACGCCCGCCTACACCGCCCGAACAGCGGAAATCATGGATGGGGTCTGCCGCCGTCGGGTCGAGGGCTGGCGCCTGCCGCACCACGGCGCGCGCGTGCTGAACATCGACAGCGAGATGAGCGGCCTGACCTTCGAGATCCTGTCGGCGACCATGTTCTCCGACGATTTGGACGGCGACGCCGCCGGGTTTGAAAGGGCCTTAAACCAGTATCTGTCGGTCGGCGCGCGGATCAGTCCGCTGGATGCGCTGAAGGCGCCCGACTGGATCCCGCGTCTGGGCCGCGTGGCCTCGGGCGGGGCGGCGCGCTTCTTCGAGGAGCGGGTGGCGGCCCTGGTGGCGCGACGTCGCGCCCGCCTGACCCACGGCGACGCGCCCGACGATCTGCTGACCGCCTTGCTGAACGCGCGGGATGAAGAAGGCGACGGTTCGGGCCTGTCAGACCATGAAGTCGCCTCCAACATCCTGACCTTTATCCTGGCGGGGCACGAGACGACGGCCAGGACGCTGGGCTGGACCCTGCACCTGATCAGCCGCGACCGGCGCGTGGCCGACATCCTGAAGGCCGAGGCGGACGGCTGGGACCGTAGCCCGGCGGGCGTGCGCGACCTGATCTGGCACCGTGCGGTGATCGAGGAGGCCATGCGCCTGTTTCCGCCGGCCCCGGCCATGATCCGGCAGGCGCTGGAGGACGACGAGATCGGCGGCCATGAGGTGAAAGCAGGTCAGAGCGTGCTGATCGCGCCCTGGGTCATCCATCGACATGAGAAGTTGTGGGACGAGCCCGACGCCTTCCGCCCCGAACGCTTCCTGCCCGAGAACCGCAAGTCGATCGATCGCTACGCCTGGCTGCCCTTCAGCAGCGGCCCGCGCATCTGCATCGGCGCCGCCTTCGCCATGCAGGAGGCGGTGATCGCCCTGGCCGAAATCCTGAAGGCCGCCGAGGTCGAGGCCATCACCCCGATCGAGCCCCGCCCCATCCATCAGGTCACCCTGCGCAGCCAGCGCACCCTGCGCCTGCGGCTGAGGGCGCGGAAGCGGGCCGTTGCGGCCTAGACCTGCGGGATCGCCTGGCTGAGGCGGCCGCCGACGCGGATCGGCTCGACCCGCTTGGCCAGGCCGGTGCGGTCGTCCGTCTCGACGAAGACGCCGCAGATGGTGGCCGGGCCGCTGGCGGGAGTATAGCGCCCGCCCGACAGACGGGTGGTGAAGCGGCGCAGAGGCTCTTCCTTGTCATTGCCGATGACGGAGTCGTAGTCGCAGCAGCCGCCAGCGTCGGTCTGATAGGCCGTGCCGTGGGGCAGGATCTGCGCATCGGCTGTAGGGACATGGGTGTGGGTGCCGACCACCAGGCTGGCGCGGCCGTCGCAGAAGTGGCCCATACCCATCTTCTCGCTGGTCGCCTCGGCGTGCATGTCGACGATGACGGCGTCGGCGACGACGCCCAGCGGCGCGGCCTCCAGCTCGCGCTCCACCGCGCTGAACGGGTCATCCATCGGGTCCATGTGAACGCGGCCCAGCACGTTGATGACCAGCACCCGACGGCCGTCAGCGGTGACGAAGACGTCGGCGCCGCGTCCCGGCGCATCCATCAGGCGCGGATAGTTGGCCGGGCGGATCAGGCGCGGCTCGCGCACGATATAGGTCAAGGCTTCGCGCTGGTCCCAACTGTGGTTGCCCAGCGTCAAGACGTCGGCCCCGGCGTTGAAGATGTCGTTGGCGGTGTTCTCGGTGATGCCGAAACCGCCCGCCGCGTTCTCCGCATTGACCACCACGAAGTCGAGCTTGAGGTCGCGCCTCAGCCCCGGAAGATGATCCGAAAGCCCATCGCGCCCGGACTTGCCGACCACATCACCGAAAAACGCCAATCTCATGGGACCGCTCTATAGCCGGTCTCGGTCAAAACGCCATGCAGGCGGATGTCGTGCGGCTCCAGATCAAGCGGCTCGACCTGCTGTCCGGCATAGGCGAAGCCGATGCGCCGGGCGTCAGGCAGCACCGCAAAGGTCCGGTCGTAGTAGCCGCCCCCCTGCCCCAACCGCCCGCCGTGAGCGTCGAAAGCCAGCAGGGGCGTCAGGATCAGATCCGGCGTCACGGCGTCAGCGAGCGGCAGAGGCGCCGGACATCCGGCCGCGTCCAGCTCCAGGGGCTCGCCCGGCGCCCAGGCGCGGAAGATCATGGCCGCGTCGCGCTCCAGCACCACCGGCAGGCACAGGCGGCGACCCGACTGATGCAGGACGTTTGCGAGGGCGTCCGTATCCAGCTCCGACCCCATGGCGCGATACAGGGCGACGATCTCGCCAGGCGGCAGGGCGTCGGCATGGCCTGCCGCGCGTTCAGCCGCCTCGGGGTCGGCCTCGGCCAGACGCTTGCGAAGCGCGCGCATGGCGGCGCGAAGTTCGTGCTTGGGGGTCATCGCCGCTCGGCCCTTCGCCAAATTCCACCGTCATCCTCGGGCTTGACCCGAGGATCCAGCCCAACGGCGCGCTGAACGCCGACAAGCAGAGCGCGTCGCCCAACCCGATCCTCGGGTCAAGCCCGAGGATGACGGCGGAGGGAGGAACGGGAGAAGAACTGGGCTAACACGCTCAAACAGCGAGGCCCCGCGTCGCGAGCGTAGCGCACTCACCGTGCGCTCAAGCAGCGAGCCGCCGCGCGGCGA
>KB291761.1:80657-111006 GCA_000318405.1 Brevundimonas diminuta 470-4
GAGCCGCCGCGCGGCGAGCGATAGCGCACTAAAAAAGATGGGTTGGCGGCGCCGCGTGAGCCGTGAAGAACGTTTAAATCCTCTCGACCTGGGTAGCCAGGTGGGCTCCGTATGCCCAGGCCCTCGAGCCCGGACAGGGACAGATCCCTATGAGTGAATTAAGGTCAGAAGGATATGTTGTCTTCGACGTGAGCCGCAGCAGGACCCGCCGCCGCACAAGATAGGCGTTCGGGCGGGTTTCAACAATGCTTTCCTCCCCCGGAAGGGAGAGGAAAGCCCGCGCGTCAGATCGTCTGGACGATCTTCTCGATCCTGGCGGCGACCGCGTTCAACGCCTCGGCCACGCCTTCGCTGGCGGCGGCGGAAGGCGCGGCGGCCGCAGCCGCGGCCTTGGCGCGGCCCGAATTCTGGACCGCCGCATTGCGCTTCGCCTCCTGAAGCTCGTCCGCCAGCATCAGGGAAGCCATCAGGAACAGGCGCACGTCGCCGACCTGTCCGACCTGATCGGCCACGCCCTGCACCCGCTCGTTGAACTGGGCCGCCAGGTCGCGCACCCGCGCCTCCTGTCCGTCGGCGCACCCCACCGCATAGGGGCGGCCGTGGACCTCTACCGTCACCGTCGCCATCAGTGCGTCTCCTCTTGTCCCGCCCGCTGTTGCGCCAGCACCTCGCGAACGGCGTCGGCCGCGCGGGCCAGAGCCTGGGCCGTCTCCTGACCCGCACCTTCAAGCTCGGCGATACGCGCCAGGTCGGCGGCGTTCGAGGGACGCGGCGCGAACAGGTCGTCGTCCGCGATCGGCGGCGCCGAGGCGGGCCTCGCCTTCAGCTCCAGCACCTTGCGCTCCAGATCAGCCAGCGCTCGATCAATCCGCGCCTTTGCAGCCGTAACGGCGTCCATGGGGGTCCTTTCTTCCAGATTCCGTGTAGAACCTGCCGGCGCGCCGGGGTAAAGCGGCGCCGCCCCCGCTTTATCCTGTTCCTGAGGAAAGGTCTCGCCGTGACCGACGCCCAAGCCGCATTCGCCAAGCCTTCGCCCAAACAGATGGCCGACGCCATCCGGGTGCTGTCCATGGATGCGGTCGAAAAGGCCAAGAGCGGCCACCCCGGCATGCCGATGGGCATGGCCGACGTCGCCACCGTGCTTTACTCGAAATTCCTGAAGTTCGACGCCTCGCGCCCCGACTGGGCCGACCGCGACCGCTTCATCCTGTCGGCGGGCCACGGCTCGATGCTGATCTACAGCCTGCTGCACCTGACGGGCTATAAGGACGCCACCAAGGAGCAGCTGGAAAACTTCCGCCAGTGGGGCTTCAAGACCGCCGGCCACCCGGAATACGGCCACATGGCGGGCATCGAGACGACCACCGGCCCGCTGGGTCAGGGTCTGGCCACCTCGGTCGGCTTCGCCATTGCGGAGCGCCATCTGGCGGCGCGCTTCGGCAAGGATCTGGTCGATCACCGCACCTGGGTCATCGCCGGGGACGGCTGCCTGATGGAAGGCGTGTCGCAGGAAGCCATCGCCCTGGCCGGGCGCCTGAAGCTGAACAAGCTGTGCGTCCTGTGGGACGACAATGAAATCACCATCGACGGCAAGGTGTCGCTGTCGGACGCCACGGACCAGCTGGGCCGCTTCAAGGCTTCGGGCTGGGCGGTCAAGGCCATCGACGGCCACGACCACAAGCAGATCCAGAAGGCGCTGAACTGGGCGACCAAGCAGGACAAGCCGACGCTGATCGCCTGCAAGACCAAGATCGGCAAGGGCGCCGCTACCCTGGAAGGCAGCCATAAGACGCACGGCGCCGCCCTGGGCCCCATCGAAATTGCCGCCACCCGTCAAGGACTGAACTGGCCGTTCGAGCCGTTCGAACTGCCCGAAGGGATCAAGACCGCCTGGGCCAAGGTCGGCAAACAGGGCGGCAAGGCCCGCAAGGCGTGGGAAGCGCGCCTGCTGAATCACGCCCAGCGTGACGACTTCACCCGCGCCATGGCGGGCGACCTGCCCACCGGCGCCTTCGAGGCGCTGGACGCCAAGCTGAAGCAGCTGGTCGCGGACCAGCCTGCGATGGCCACGCGCCAGTCCTCAGGCGAGGCGCTGGAGACGGTGTTCGCCGCCATCCCGGAAATGGTCGGCGGCTCGGCCGACCTGACCGGCTCGAACAACACCTTCGTCAAGAACACCCAGATCATGGACGCGCCGGACTATGCCGGGCGCTACCTGAACTACGGCATCCGCGAGTTCGGCATGGCCGCGGCGATGAACGGTCTGGCGCTGCACGGCGGGGTCATCCCCTACGGCGGCACCTTCATGGCGTTCGCGGACTACAGCCGTCCGGCGATCCGTCTGGGCGCCCTGATGGGCGTGCGCGCGATCCACGTCCTGACGCACGACAGCATCGGCCTGGGCGAGGACGGCCCGACGCACCAGCCGGTCGAGCATCTGGCGGCCCTGCGCGCCATCCCCAATCTGCTGACCATGCGCCCCGCCGACACAGTCGAGGCGCTGGAGTGCTGGCAAATCGCCCTGCAGCACAAGACCACGCCGACCGCCCTGTGCCTGTCGCGTCAGAAGACCCCCGCCGTGCGCGTCACCGACGCGGGCGAGAACCTGTCCCGCAAGGGCGCCTATGAGCTGAAGGCCGCCAACGGCCCGGCGAAAGTCACCCTGTTCGGCACCGGCACCGAGGTCGCCCTGGCGCTGAAGGCCGCCGAGACGCTGGAGGCCGAAGGCACGCCCACCCGCGTGGTGTCGGTCCCCTGCTTCGCCCTGTTCGAGCAGCAGCCCAAGGCCTATCAGGACGCCGTCATCGGCCGCGGCACCGTCCGCGTCGCCGTCGAGGCCGCCGTCAAGCAGGGCTGGGAGCGCTTCATCGGCGAGGACGGCGGCTTTGTCGGCATGACCGGCTTCGGCGCCTCGGCCCCGGCCGAAGTGCTCTACCGCGAGTTCGGCATCACCGCCGAGGCCGTGGTCGAAGCCGCCAAGGCCCGGCTGTAACCAGATGCGCAGCCTCGCCCTCGTCCTGAGCCTCGGCTTGTCGATGGCGGGCGGCGCGCCTACCATCGCCGCATCGGCCGAGGACGCGCCCGCCGTCGCCGAGACGCCCATCGTCATCGGCCGCTCCTACGCCCTGCCCTCGGCCGTCATGGGTCAGACGCGCGAGATCAACGTCTGGCTGCCGCCCGGCTATGCTGAAAGCGGTCAGACCTATCCGGTCCTCTATGTGCTGGACGGCGGTCAGGATCAGGATTTCCACCACATCTCGGGCATCGCCCAGTTGGGAACCATCGTCGGCACGACGCGCGACGTCATCGTCGTCGGCATCGCCTCCGTCGACCGCCGCAACGAGCTGGCCCTGCCGACGGAAGACGCCGAACTAATCGCCCGCTATCCGACGCAGGGGCATTCCGACCGCTTCCGTCGCTTCATCGGCGAAGAGGTTCAGCCCTTCATCGAGAGCCGCCTGCGCACCAGCGGCGAGACGGCGCTGATGGGCGAGTCGCTGGCGGGCCTGTTCGTGGTCGAGACCTTCCTGAAAGAGCCGCAGATGTTCGACGCCTATGTCGCCGTCAGCCCCAGCCTGTGGTGGGACGGCGGCCAGCTGGCCCGGCAATCCGGCGCCCATCTGCGCGACCACTCCAACGACCCGCGCACCCTGATCCTGACGCTGGGCGACGAGGGCGAGATGATGCAGGCGCCGATGGACGTGCTGACCGCCAATCTGCGCGACCACGCCCTGCCCGGCGTCACATGGGACTTCACCCCGCGCCCGGCTGAAAGCCACGCCAGCATCTATCACGGCGCGGCGCTGGATGCGTTTCGCCGCCTCTATGCGGTTCCGGCCGCGCCCGGAACCTGAACGACATTTCGGAGCCTGACGCCATGAAGATCGGCACGCCGCTTACCGACCACGCCACCCGCGTCATGCTGCTGGGCTCGGGCGAACTGGGCAAGGAGGTGGCGATCGAGCTGCAGCGCCTCGGCGCCGAGGTGATCGCGGTCGACCGCTACGCCAACGCCCCGGCCATGCAGGTGGCCCACCGCAGCCACGTCATCCCCATGACCGACGCCCAGGTGCTGAACGGCGTCATCCTGGCCGAGGCGCCGCACATCATCGTGCCCGAGATCGAGGCCATCGCCACCGACGTGCTGGCCGGCATCGAGGCGGCGGGCATGGCGCGCGTCATCCCCACCGCGCGGGCGACGCAGCTGACCATGAACCGCGAGGGCATCCGCCGCCTGGCCGCCGAGGAACTGGGCCTGCCGACCAGCCCCTATGCCTTCGCCACATCGGCCGAGGAGCTGGCGGCGGGCGCCAAGGCCGTGGGCTTTCCCTGCTTCGTCAAGCCGGTGATGTCGTCCTCGGGCAAGGGCCAGTCCTATGTCGAAGGGCCTGAAGGCGTCGCCGACGCATGGGCCTATGCCGAAGCCTCGGGCCGGGTCGCGGGCGGCGTCGTCATCGTCGAGGGTAAGATCGACTTCGACTATGAGATCACCATGCTGACGGTGCGGTCGTTGCGCGACGGCGCGGTCGCTACCTCCTTCTGCGCCCCCATCGGCCATCGCCAGCAGAAGGGCGACTATGTCGAAAGCTGGCAACCCCAGGCCATGAGCGAGGCCGCGCTGAAGGCGGCGCAGGCTATCGCGGCCAAGGTGACCGACGCGCTGGGCGGTCTGGGCGTCTTCGGCGTCGAACTGTTCGTGAAAGGCGACGAGGTCTGGTTCTCGGAAGTGTCGCCGCGCCCGCACGACACCGGGCTGGTGACGCTGGCCACCCAGACCATGAGCGAGTTCGCCCTGCACGCCCGCGCCATCCTGGGCCTGCCGGTGGACGTGTCCTTGCGCGAACCGGGCGCCAGCGCCGTGATCTACGGCGGCATGGAGGCCGAAGGCGTCGTGTTCGAGGGCGTGGCCGAGGCTCTGTCAGTCCCGACCGCCGACCTGCGCCTGTTCGGCAAGCCCGAAGCTTTTGAGCGCCGCCGCATGGGCGTGGCTCTGGCGCGCGGCGCGGATACCGACCAGGCGCGTGCGCGCGCGACCGAAACGGCAGGCAAGGGGCGAGTGATTAAGCCCTGATCCTTCTCCCCTTGTGGGAGAAGGATCAGCTACGCTTCTTCGACTTTTGTCGATTGGCGCCGGGCGCGATTAGGGTCCAAAAAAGGCGAAAGGTCGCACCCAAGCCGACCCGGAGGACCGTTCGCCATGGGCAAGCTCAGGACGGCGCTGATTTTCGGCGCCATCGCCATTCTGGGGGCCGTAGCCCTCGGCGTCATCGCCCTGCACCGGGGCGAAAGCATCAGCGCAGTATGGATCGTGGTTGCTGCGCTGTGCGTCTACGCCATCGCCTACCGCTTCTACGCCCGCTATCTGGCCGGAAAGGTGCTGGGGCTGAACGCGCGCAGGCCGACGCCCGCCGTCCGGCACAACGACGGGCTGGATTACGTCCCGACGCCGCGCAACGTCCTGTTCGGCCACCATTTCGCGGCCATCGCGGGCGCAGGCCCTCTGGTCGGGCCGGTGCTGGCGGCGCAGATGGGCTATCTGCCGGGCGTGCTATGGATTCTGGTCGGCGCGGTGCTGGCGGGGGCGGTTCAGGACATGATCGTCCTGTTCATGTCGACCCGCCGCGACGGCCGGTCGCTGGGCGACATGGTCCGCACCGAGATGGGCCCCATCCCCGGCGTCATCGCCCAGGTCGGGGTGCTGATGATCATGGTCATCATCCTGGCGGTTCTGGCGCTGGTGGTGGTCAAGGCGCTGGCCGAGAGCCCGTGGGGAACCTTCACTGTCGCCGCCACCATTCCCATCGCCATCTTCATGGGCCTGTACACCCGCTATCTGCGGCCCGGTCGCGTGGGCGAGGTGTCGGTGATCGGCGTGGTGCTGCTGGTTCTGGCCATCATCGGCGGCGGCCATATTGCGGCTGATCCGTTCTGGGGCCCGGCCTTCACCCTGTCAGGCACGACGCTGGCTCTGGCCATGATGGCCTATGGCTTCATCGCCTCGGTCATTCCCGTGTGGCTGCTGCTGGCGCCGCGCGACTACCTGTCCACCTTCCTGAAAATCGGCGCCATCGTCGCCCTGGCCATCGGCATACTGATCGTGCGGCCGCATGTGCAGATGCCCGCCATCACCCCCTTCATCGACGGCAGCGGCCCGGTCTTCTCGGGCGCCCTATTCCCCTTCCTCTTCATCACCATCGCCTGCGGAGCCGTGTCCGGCTTCCACGCCCTGATCTCGTCCGGCACCACGCCCAAGCTGCTGGAGAACGAGAACCAGATCCCGCTGATCGGCTATGGCGCCATGCTGTGCGAAAGCTTCGTGGCGATCATGGCCCTGATCGCCGCGACCGTGCTGGACCCGGCCGTCTATTTCGCCATGAACAGCCCTGTCGCCATCATCGGCGACAATGCCGCATCGGCCGCCGCCGCCGTGGCCCAGTGGGGCTTCCACATCACCCCGGCCGAGCTGGAGCAACTGGCGAAGGACGTCGGCGAGCACTCCATCCTGTCGCGCGCAGGCGGCGCCCCGACCCTGGCCGTCGGCATGGCCCACATCCTGTCGGGCGTCATCGGCGGCAAGGCCATGATGGCCTTCTGGTATCACTTCGCCATTCTGTTCGAGGCCCTGTTCATCCTGACCACGGTGGATGCGGGCACCCGCGTCTGCCGCTTCATGATCCAGGACCTGCTGGGCATGGCCGTGCCGAAGATGCGCCAGACGCAATCCTGGACCGGCAACGTCGTGGCCACGGCCCTGACCGTCGGGCTGTGGGGCTATTTCCTCTATACCGGCGTGGTCGATCCGCTGGGCGGGATCAACAGCCTGTGGCCCCTGTTCGGCATCGCCAACCAGATGCTGGCGGCGGTCGCCCTGATCCTGGGCACGGTCGTCCTGTTCAAGATGAAGCGGCAAAGGTTCGCCTGGGCCACGGCGGTCCCGGCGGTCTGGCTGCTGATTTGCACCGTCACGGCGGGGCTGCAGAAGCTGTTCCATCCCGACGTGAAGGTCGGCTTCCTGGCCCACGCGCGGAAGTATCAGGACGCCATGGCCGCCGGCGACATCCTGGCCCCGGCCAAGACCATCGGCGACATGCACCGGGTCATCGTCAACGACTACGTCAACTCGGCGCTGACGGCGGGCTTCCTGTTCGTGGTGCTGACGGTCGTGGTTTATGGGGTCGGCGCCTGCCTCAAGGCGCTGAAGTCCGATCGCCCGACCGTGGTCGAGACCCCGGCCGAGCACGAGTTGACCCTGGCCGACGAAGCGATGGACGTCGCCCGTGCTTAAGCCGTCAACTTCAACAACCGGCGGCGCGGACCTCTTCTGCGCCTGCCGGGAGACGCTGATGCGGTGGGGCAAGGACGCCCGCCGCACCGCCGGGCTGATGATCGGCCAGCCCGACTATGAGGCCTATGTCGCCCATGCGAAGGCGACCCACCCGGATCAGGCGCCGCTGGACCGCACCGCCTTCTTTCGCCTGCACGAGGCGCGGCGGTTCGGCGAAGGCGGCGGCTTCCGCTGCTGCTGAGGCGGCTTGGCCGTCCTCGGACGGTTACAGGCGATCATATCTTGTTACGGGCCTTGTTACGGCGTCGGGGTTGCAACCGGGCGCGCTCCGTCCCACTAAGGCGCCCATCATAATCGCCCCTTGTTCAGGAGACTGCTCCCCATGACCGTTCGCGTCGCCATCAACGGCTTCGGCCGCATCGGCCGCCTCGTCCTTCGCTCGATCGTCGAGCACGGCCGCAAGGACATCGAGGTCGTGGCGATCAACGACCTGGGTCCGGTCGAGACCAACGCCCACCTGTTCCGCTATGACTCGGTGCACGGCCGCTTCCCCGGCACCGTCACGACCGGCGAGGACTGGATCGACGTCGGCACGGGCAAGATCAAGGTCACGGCCGAGCGCGACCCGGCCAACCTGCCGCACGCCGAGCTGAAGGTGGACATCGCCCTGGAATGCACGGGCATCTTCACCTCCAAGGACAAGGCCTCGGCCCACCTGAAGGCGGGCGCCAAGCGCGTGCTGGTCTCGGCCCCGGCCGACAACGCCGACAAGACCATCGTCTTCAAGGTCAACCATGAGACCCTGACGGGCGACGACATCGTCGTCTCCAACGGCTCGTGCACGACCAACGCCCTGGCCCCGGTGGCCAAGGTGCTGCACGACCTGTTCGGCATCGAGCGCGGCTACATGACCACCATCCACGCCTACACCGGCGACCAGCCGACGCTGGATACGATGCACAAGGACCTGTACCGCGGCCGCGCCGCCGCCCTCAGCATGATCCCGACCTCGACCGGTGCCGCCAAGGCCCTGGGCCTGGTCCTGCCGGAACTGAAGGGCAAGCTGGACGGCTCGTCGATCCGCGTCCCGACCCCGAACGTCTCGGTCGTCGACCTGAAGGTGGTCGCCGGTCGCGAAGTCACGGTCGAGGAAATCAACGCCGCCCTGCTGGCTGCTGCGAACGGCCCGATGAGCGGCGTCCTGGCCACGACCACCGACCCGCTGGTCTCGGTCGACCTGAACCACGTCGCCGCCTCCTCGACCGCCGCACTGCCGCAAACGCAGGTCGTCGACGGCAAGCTGGCCCGCGTCCTGACCTGGTACGACAACGAGTGGGGCTTCGCGACCCGCATGGCCGACACCGCCCTGGTGATGGCGAAGTTCCTGTAATCTGAAACACCGCTCTCGACCCTTCTCCCCTCGTGGGAGAAGGTGTCAGGCGGAGCCTGACGGATGAGGGGGCTGACGCGCCGCATGATGCCTGACTGCATCCAGAACCAGATTCGGATTTGTCAGCACGGCCTCATTGCCGAAGCGCAGGACAGTGAAGCCGCGCTGCTCAAGGTCCGCATCGCGCGCAGCGTCCTCGACCTCGCGCAACCGATGGACGCCTCCGTCCAGTTCGATCACCAACCTAAGTTCATAGCAGCAGAAATCCGCGATCCAGCGCCCGATACGGGTCTGTCGTCGGAACTTGTGCGCCTCAAACCCTCGACCGCGCAGGATACGCCACATCGCCGCTTCTGCGGGCGTCATCGTCGCTCTCAATCGCTGCGTCTGGTTCACCGCCCCCTCATCCGGCCCGCTTCGCGAGCCACCTTCTCCCACGAGGGGAGAAGGAAGAACAGAGATATCCCATGACCTTCCGCACCCTCGACGACGTTTCCGACCTTTCGGGCAAGGCCGCCCTGGTCCGCGTGGACTTCAACGTGCCGATGGAGGACGGGAACGTCGCCGACGACACCCGCCTGAAGGCCGCCCTGCCGACCATCCACCGCCTGCGCGAAGCGGGCGCCAAGGTCGTGCTGCTGGCCCATTTCGACCGCCCCAAGGGCGAGCGCGTGCCGTCGATGAGCCTGAAGCCTGTGGTCGAGCCGCTGGAGCTGCTGCTGCACGGCCCCGTGCGCTTCGCCGACGACTGCGTGGGCGATGAGGCCAAGGCCGCCGTGGCCGATCTGGACGCCGGCGGCGTGCTGCTGCTGGAGAACGTCCGCTTCCACAAGGGCGAGGAAAAGAACGACCCGGCCTTCGCCGAGCAACTGGCTGAACTGGGCGACCTCTACGTCAACGACGCCTTCTCGGCCGCGCACCGCGCCCACGCCTCGACCGAAGGTCTGGCCCGCCTGCTGCCCGCCTATGCCGGTTGCGCCATGGCGCGCGAGCTTGAGGCGCTGGATGCGGCGCTCGGCAAGCCGCAGAAGCCGGTCATCGGCATCGTCGGCGGCGCCAAGGTCTCTACCAAGCTGGACCTGCTGAAGAATCTGGTCGCCAAGCTGGACTATCTGGCCATCGGCGGCGGCATGGCCAACACCTTCCTGTTCGCCCAGGGCGTCGATGTCGGCGGTTCGCTGTGCGAAAAGGATCTGGCCGACACCGCCCGCGAGATCATCGAGGAAGCCCGTCGTCAGGGCTGCGAGCTGCTGCTGCCGGTCGACGTGGTGGTGGCCAAGGGCGTCAAGCCGGGCATCGAGTCGGGCGTGCGCGCCCTGGACCGCATCGCCGCCGACGACCTGATCCTGGACGCCGGGCCGGAGACGGTCGCCCGCCTGAACCGCGCGATGGACCTGTCCAAGACCCTGATCTGGAACGGCCCGCTGGGCGTGTTCGAGGTTCCGCCCTTCGACAAGGCCACGGTCGAGGCCGCCAAACACGCCGCTGAACTGGCCAAGGCCGGCAAGCTGGTCGCCGTGGCCGGCGGCGGCGACACGGTCGCAGCCCTGAACCACGCAGGCACGGCCGACGACATGGCCTTCGTCTCCACCGCGGGCGGCGCCTTCCTGGAATGGATGGAGGGCAAGGCGCTGCCGGGCGTCGAGGCCCTGCGCGCCGCTTAAACGGCAACCGTCAAGGCGAGGGCTGTTCGCGGCCCTCGCCCTTGATGTTCAAAGCTTCAGTCTTCGCCGTCCACGTCGACGGCGCGCGCGACCAGATCGCGCCACGTCGGATCGGTGTCGTCCACCAGATCGACATCATCCAGCAGGGCCACCGCCCCGCCGCCGTCGGGCAGGATCAGGCCCAGCACTTCCATCAGTTCGCCGTCGGGGCCGACATGGACCTCAGCCTGAACGATCACGGCCGCCTGTTCGCCGTCCTCCTCCCACCAGATGACGGGCTGAGGCAGCTCCATGTCGATGACGCGCGCCTCTTCGGTGTCGCCCAGGGCGAAGACGGCCTTGCCCGCCTGAACATCATCCAGCGTCGCCACGGCCCCGGCGAAGGGCGTCAGCCGCGCCCAGTCGTCGACGTCGAAACCGCCGCCGTCTTCATCCAGCGCATCGTCGTTCTGGCTCATCGCCGCTCCTTGGTCAGACGCCTCGCGGGCGCTGGAGCACTTAAGGCCTGCGCGTCCAAAGTCCACCATGTCTGCAGCCTGTCACGGCGGCGTGACTTCCCGCGTCCGACCGGCTAAGACCTCGGACAAAATCATAATCGGTTCAGGAGACTACCCATGGCGCGCATTACGCTGCGACAACTGCTCGACCACGCGGCTGAGCATGACTACGGCCTGCCCGCCTACAACATCAACAACATGGAGCAGGGCCTGGCCATCATGGAGGCCGCCGACGCCGTCAACGCGCCGGTCATCATCCAGGCCTCGCGCGGCGCCCGCTCCTACGCCAACGACATCGTCCTGGCCCGACTGATCGACGCCCTGGTCGAACTGTATCCGCACATCCCGGTCTGCATGCACCAGGACCACGGCAACGGCCCGGCCACCTGCGCCACCGCCATCCAGTACGGCTTCACCTCGGTGATGATGGACGGCTCGCTGGAAGAAGACGCCAAGACGCCCGCCTCCTATGAATACAACGTCGACGTGACGCGCCGCGTCACCGAAATGGCCCACTCGTGCGGCGTCTCGGTCGAGGGCGAACTGGGCGTTCTCGGCAGCCTTGAGACCGGCATGGGCGAGGCCGAAGACGGCCATGGCTTCGAAGGCAAGCTGGACCACTCGGCCCTGCTGACCGACCCGGATCAGGCGGTCGACTTCGTCAAGGCCACCAAGGTCGACGCCCTGGCCATCGCCATGGGCACCTCGCACGGCGCCTATAAGTTCACGCGTCAGCCGGACGGCGAAGTCCTGGCCATGAACGTGATCGAAGAGATCCACAAGCGCCTGCCCAACACCCACCTGGTGATGCACGGCTCCTCATCGGTGCCGCAGGACCTGCAGGACATCATCAACCAGTACGGCGGCCAGATGCCCCAGACCTGGGGCGTGCCGGTCGAGGAGATCCAGCGCGGCATCAAGCACGGCGTGCGCAAGATCAACATCGACACCGACAACCGCATGGCCATCACCGGCGCCATCCGTAAGGTGCTGGCCGAAAAGCCGGGCGAGTTCGATCCGCGCGCCTATCTGAAGCCCGCCAAGGAAGCCATGCGCAAGCTGTGCATGGAGCGCTACCAACAGTTCGGCTGCGAAGGCATGGCGTCCAAGATCCAGCCGCTGTCCACCGCCCAGATGGCCAAGCGCTACGCCGCCGGCGACCTGGACCCGCGCATCGGCTGATCGACGAAAAGCAGGCCTGAGCCTCGCTGAAACGATTGAAGGGCGGTCCCGGCGGGCCGCCCTTTTTTCATGACGTCCGCCAGCCGTGCTAAACGGACGTTGTGACCGACATCCTGCCCGCAACCGACGACGAATCCGACCTGACGGTCCTCACCGCCCGCATCGCGCCCGGCGCCGCACGCCTGGATCGCGCCCTGGCCGACGCCCTGCCCGAGCTGTCGCGCGCCCGCATCCAGGCGCTGCTGGACGCGGGGGCGGTCTCTCTGAACGGCGCCGTGGTGGGGGCCAAGGCCAAGCCCGCGCCCGGCGACTATGAGATCACCCTGCCGCCAGCGGCCCCGGCTGAACTGCGCCCCGAAGCCCTCCCTCTGACCATCCTGTTCGAGGACGACGACCTGATCGTCATCGACAAGGCGCCGGGCATGGCCGTCCACCCCGCTCCGGGCTGTGAGACCGGCACCCTGGTCCACGCCCTGCTGCATCACTGTGCGACCCTGTCGACCCTTGGCGACCCCGACCGTCCCGGCATCGTCCACCGCCTGGACAAGGATACTTCCGGCGTGATGGTCGCCGCCAAGTCCGACCGCGCCCACGCGGGGCTGGCCGCCCTGTTCGCCGCCCACGACATCGAGCGCACCTATCTGGCCCTGACGCGCGGCGCGCCCTCGCCAGAGAAGGGCCGCATCCAGACCCAGATCGGCCGCTCCAGCGGCGACCGCAAGAAGATGGCGGTGCTGAAGTCCGGCGGGCGAGAGGCCATCACCGACTATGTGGTCCAGCAGACCTTCGGCCGCCCGGACAAGGCCTCCAACGCCCCGCTGGCCGCTCGCGTCGCCTGCACCCTGCAGACCGGCCGCACCCATCAGATCCGCGTCCACATGGCGTCCAGGGGCTCGCCCCTGCTCGGCGATCCCGTCTACGGCTCGGGCAGCCCCGCCGCCCCCGTGCGCGCCGCCATCGCCGAAGCCGGCTTGAAACGCCAGGCCCTGCACGCCGCCATCCTCGGCTTCGTCCACCCCGTCACCGGCCAGCCCCTGCGCTTCGAGACAGCCCCGCCCGACGACATGCAGCGGCTGGAAGCCCTGCTGACGGACCTCTGAAAACGCGGCCGCTTTATTCGCAACAACATCTGTGCTAGATGAAGACGGACGGCGATACAGCGTCGCCGTTCAATTGGGACAATCCGCCCCTTTCGTTTCGGGCAACGGATTCCCATCTTGTCAGTTGAGGGGCGAGGTGATGATGCACGTCATGTGGTCAAAGCCGTAGCGCCAGCTCGTGAAGCCGGAGGGACCATATGGCCAATAAAACGCTGACGGTGATGTCGCCTGAACAGGGACTGTCACGGTATCTTACGGAAATCCGTAAGTTTCCCATGCTCACCAAGGACGAGGAGTTCATGCTCGCCAAGCGGTGGAGCGAACACCAGGACACCGAGGCCGCCCACCGTCTCGTGACCTCTCACCTGCGCCTCGTGGCCAAGATCGCCATGGGTTATCGCGGCTACGGCCTGCCGATCGGCGAGGTGATCTCCGAGGGCAACGTCGGCCTGATGCAGGCCGTCAAGAAATTCGATCCCGACAAGGGCTTCCGCCTGGCGACCTACGCCATGTGGTGGATCCGCGCGTCCATTCAGGAATACATCCTGCGCTCCTGGTCCCTCGTGAAGATGGGCACCACGGCGGCGCAGAAGAAGCTGTTCTTCAACCTGCGCAAGGCCAAGAGCCAGATCTCGGCCTTCGAGGAAGGCGACCTGCACCCCGAGCACGTCGAACACATCGCCACCAAGCTGGGCGTGACCCATCAGGACGTCATCGACATGAACCGCCGTCTGGGCGGCGACGCCTCCTTGAACGCGCCCTTGCGTTCGGACGGCGAAAGCGAGTGGCAGGACTGGCTGGCCGACGACAACGCCGTCAGCCAGGAAACCGAACTGGCCGAGAGCGAGGAAAAGTCCATCCGCATGGGCCTGCTCGAAGAAGCCATGCAGGAACTGACCGACCGGGAGAAGCACATCCTGACCGAGCGTCGCCTCAAGGACGATCCCGTCACGCTTGAGGAGCTGGCCGGCCAGTACGGCGTCAGCCGCGAGCGCGTCCGCCAGATCGAAGTCCGCGCCTTCGAGAAACTTCAGAAGGCTATGCGCGCCGCCGCCGAAGAGCGCAATCTCGTCGACGCCTGATGGCGCTCACCCGTCACCCTTCTCCGTAGCGGGAGAAGGGGCGGCCCTTACCCCGCCCGCGCCAGGCTCTCGGGCGAGGCCAGCTTCAGCACGGCCTGAACCGGCGCCGTCAGCCCAGCCTTGGTCGGCGCTCCCGCGGCCAGCACCGTGTCCAGTCCTGCCGCCGCAATCGCCAGCGGCGCGTCGCCTGTCTTGATGGCCAGGGCTTTCAGCGTCTCCGCCTGCTGCTTGATGGCGCGCACCGCCTGCATGGGATCGCTGTCGAACTGGGTCAGGGCCGAGAACAGGATCCGCATGGCCTGATCCTTGACCGCCAAAGCCGCCTCGGCGCTGGAGCGCGGCTTGTCCGCCTTGCGCTTCTGCGGCCCGGCGTAGTCGTCCGAGTTGAAGCGCCGCCGGTCCGGCCCAATGTAACCGACCGCCTCGACCCAGTCGCGCGGCTTGGTCGCCAGATTCTCGATCCGCCGCTGCAGATCGCCGCTGGTGAAGGGCTTTCTCAGGAACTCATGCACGCCGGAATCGCGCGCGCCCTTGATGGCGCTGGCGGTGGCCTCGGCCGTCACCATGATGATCGGCGCGCGGCGGCATGACAGGCTTGAGCGTCGGATGCGCCGCGCCAGCGCCTCGCCGTCCAGCTTGGGTCCGGTCCGCTCGGTGAAGATCAGGGCCGGCTCCATTTCGCGCGCCAGATCCAGCACCCGCGCCTCATCGCCCTCGACCACGATCTCACGCGATCCGAACCCCTTCAACAGGTCCTGCAACAGGCGCGCGGCGGCGGGATTGGGATCGACGATGATCACGCGCCGAACCACCGGCGCAATCCTCTGCATCGTCTTGGCGTCTAGGGCGAACACAGGGCGAGCTCCATTTCAGAGCGCCACCCTATGCTCTACCGGTTAAGGCGTCGTTGCCTCGACCGGAACTGTAAACTCAACCCTGGAACGGATCGCGCATCAAAATGGTGTCGTCGCGCTCGGGGCTGGTCGACAGGAGGGCCACCGGCGCCCCGATCAGTTCCTCGATCCGCCGCACATATTTCAGCGCATGGGCGTTCAGATCCTTGAAGGTCCGCACGCCTGCGGTGCTCTCGTCCCAGCCGTCCAGTTCCTCGAACACCGGCTCGGCCGAGGCCTGATCCTTCAGGCTGCTGGGCAGATAATCCAGCACCTCGCCGTTGATGCGATAACCAACGCAGATCTTCAGCGTCTTCAGCCCGTCCAGCACGTCCAGCTTGGTCAAGGCGATGCCGTCGATGCCGTTGATCGCCACCGACTGACGCACCAGCACGGCGTCGAACCAGCCGCAACGGCGCGACCGGCCCGTGTTCACGCCGATCTCACGCCCCACCACCGCCAGGTGCTGGCCGACCTCGTCGTTCAGCTCGCAGGCGAAGGGGCCTTCGCCGACGCGCGTCGTATAGGCCTTCACAATGCCCAGCACATAGCCGACGCCGCGCGGGCCGACGCCCGACCCGGCCGCCGCTTGCCCCGCCACGGTGTTGGAGCTGGTCACATAGGGATAGGTGCCGTGGTCCACGTCGAGAAACGCTCCTTGCGCCCCCTCGAACAGCACCCGCTTGCCCGCCTTCTGCGCCTCGTCCAGCACCCGCCACGCCGGCTTGACGTAGGGCAGGATCTTCGGCGCGATCTCCAGCAGTTGCGCCAGCAGCGCCTCCGGGTCGATCGGCTCCAGACCCAGACCAGCCCGCAGCGGATCATGATGCGAGCGCAGGCGGTCGATCTTGATCTTCAGATCGTCTTCATTGGCCAGGTCGCAGACGCGGATGGCGCGACGCCCCACCTTGTCCTCATAGGCCGGGCCGATGCCGCGGCCGGTCGTGCCGATCTTGGCGCCCGGCGCGCTGGCGGCGGCCTCGCGCGCGACGTCCAGCGCCGGATGGATCGGCAGGATCAGGCAGGCGTTGTCGGCGATGGTCAGGATGTCAGGCGTAATGGCCACGCCCTGAGCCTGGATCTTCTCGATCTCGCCGACCAGATGCCAGGGATCGACCACCACGCCGTTGCCGATGATCGAAGGCTTGCCCTGCACCACGCCCGACGGCAGCAGCGCCAGCTTATAGACCTTGCCGTCGACGACCAGCGTATGGCCCGCGTTGTGGCCGCCCTGGAACCGCACCACCATGTCGGCGCGATTGGACAGCCAGTCCACGATCTTGCCCTTGCCCTCGTCGCCCCACTGGGCGCCGACCACTGCGACGTTCGCCAAGACCTATACTCCGCAATCCAGAATGCGGTGGGAGCCTATAACCCCTGAATCGTCCGGAGTCGCCCCCAAGGGCGTCCAATGGGCGACAGAATTATCCCGCCAGTTCGCCGACCGCCGTCTGAAACGCCCATTCCAGCCACGGCGTCGCGGCCACGACATCGGCTGTCTCAACCGTACAGCCGCACCATAGGCGCAGGCCCGGCGGGGCGTTACGGTGCGGCTCCATGTCATAGACCGCCCCCTCGCCTTCCAGCAGCGCCTTGAACCGCGTCACAAAGGCCTTCTGCCCCGCCTCGTCCAGCGCCGCCACGCGCGGATCAACGAACTTCAGACAGACCGACGTGGTCGAGCGGATGTCCGGCCGATCCGGCAGGAAGGCGATCCAGTCGGTCCGCTCCACCCATTCAGCCAAGGCCGCATAGTTGGCGTTGGTGCGCGCGATCAGGGCAGGCAGGCCGCCTTCGGCCCTCGCCCAGTCCAGAGCGTCGATCCAGTCCTCGATGGTCAGGACCGAGAAGGTGTTCATCACTACGCCGTCCGCGAGCGTCCGATCAAAGCCCGTCTTGTCGGCGATCCGCAGCACCTTCGGCACGGCCCGATCCGGCCGATAAGAGTCCAGCCGCGCCACCGCGCGCGGCGACAGCACCATCACCCCGACGCCGGCCTCGCCGCCCAGCGCCTTCTGGAAGCTGAAGGTCGTCACATCCAGCTTCTCCCACGGCAGATCCATCGCAAAGGCGGCCGAGGTCGCATCGCAGATCGTCAGTCCTTCGCGGCCATCGGCGATCCAGTCGCCATCGGGGACGCGCACCCCCGACGTCGTCCCGTTCCACGGAAACACCACATCCTTCTTCGGGTCGACCTTAGACAAGTCCGGCAGTTCGCCCCACGGCGCTGTCAGGGCCTCGGGCTCCAGCCCCAGATGCGTCTTCACATCCGCCAGCCAGGTCAGGCCGAAATTCTCATAGGCGACGACCTGCACCGGCCGCTCGCCCAACATGCACCACAGCGCCGCCTCGACCGCCCCGGTGTCCGAACCGGGCGTGTAGAGCATCACATAGTCGTCTGGCGGGCTCAGCACCTCGCGCGTCAGCTGCAGCCCATGCGCGAACCGCTCCACCACCTCCGGCGCGCGGATGCCCCGCCCCATCAGGTTCGTCGGCAGCTTCGCCAGCTCCCACCCCGGACGCTTGGCCGTCGGCCCGGCCGAGAACCACGGGCGAGCAGGCTTGGTGGCAGGCTTGGGCGTCATATCGGTCTCTGGAAGTCTCGGGGAGGAGAAGGAAGCGTCAGCCTTAGGCCATCAACGGCCAGGCTTATAGGGCCGGCGCTCACGCCATTCCGTCGCAAACCGGACCAGTTCGTCGTCCGGCGCCTCAGGCAGCGTCACCACCAGCCGGGCCATCAGATCGCCGCGCCTGCCGTTCGCATAGGCGCCGCGCCCCTTCAGCCGCAGCACCTTGCCCGAGTTCGACCCCTTGGGGATGGTCATCATCACCGCGCCCTCGGGCGTGGGCACCTGGATCTTGCCGCCCAGCACCGCGTCCGGAACCGACACCGGCAGGTCCATCGTCAGATCGGCGCCGTCGCGCTTGAACACCGGGTGCGGCTGGATGCGCAGTTCGATCAGCGCGTCGCCCGCCTGACCGCCCCGCCCCGGCGCGCCCTGCCCCTTCAGCCGGATCGTCTGGCCGTCAGACGCGCCCTTGGGGATGGCCACGTCGAGCATCCGCCCGTCCGAGAACTGGATGCGCCGCGTCGTCCCGGCGATGGCGTCCTCAAGACTGATGTCGAGGGTCGCACGCACGTCCTGCCCTCGCCCTCCGCCAAAGCCGCGCCCGGCGCTGCGTCCGCCGCCTCCGAAGGCGCCGAAGATTTCATCCAGGTCGATATCGTCAAAGCTGGCCCGCCCGCCGGGGCCGCCCTCGCCGCGCCCGCCGAAGCCGAAGCCGCCGAACCCGCCGCCGCCCGGCCGTCCGCCCTGCGCGCCGCCAAAGCCGCGGAATTGCTCGCGTCCGTCGGCGTCGATCTCACCGCGATCATACTTCGCGCGCTTCTCGGCGTCGCCCAGCAGGTCGAAGGCGGCGGTGATGCGCTTGAACCGCTCTTCGGCCGCCTTGTCGCCAGGGTTCTTGTCGGGGTGCAGTTCCTTGGCCAGCTTGCGGAACGCCTTCTTGATCTCGTCCGCGCTCGCGCCCTTGGAAACGCCCAGTTCCTGATAGGGATCGCCAGCCAATTTTCGCTCCACTCCGGATCAACACAGACCAGAGCGTCAGTTAAGCCATGCAACCGCCCGCCGAAAGGGGCGAAAGCCCTTTCTGGCGCCCTCTCCCAACAGGGCCTCGCGTCTCACAGCCTCACCATCGCCTCGGCCCCCCAGCCATATCCTTGGCCCCACTGGGCCACAGCGACTTGCGCGCTTGCTCCTGGCCCGCCCGGAAAGTCCGCCGCGACTTCGGCAGCGCCGTAAGCCGCCTCCAGCCCCTCGACTTCCCAGACCCGCCGCTCAACAGCGCCGTCCAGCACCCGCACCCGGAAACGCCTCGGATCGACCTCGACCGGCTCGCTGTCCCATCCGCCACCGCCCAACCGCACGCGGGGCGTCCAACTCAGCCGCCAGCCGCCTCCCTCCGGCGCAGCCCGCAAATGCGCCGGTCGCCAGGGCGCGGCGTTCCGGTTCGCCCAGGTGAAGCCGATCTCGGTCGTCCCTGCCCCGCCCGGCGGCGCGCCCGCCGGCCCCGCCCGCCAGATCCGAGGCAGGCCCCGCTCGCCCGCATCGACCTCTGCGCGCGCCACGCCGCGCTCCAGCACGACGATCAGCGCCCGCATGGCTCAGGCCCGCACCTCGATCAGCGGCATGGCGACCATCCGCCCGGCGCCGAAGCTCTCCAGCGTCACCTCCATCCGGTCCGCGTCGAACCGCACCGGCACGTCGAAGGCGAAGCCCGCCGTCACCGCCGCGCCATCCGGCGGCGCCGTCGCCAGCGTCACCCGCCCGGTCGTCGCGTCCAGACTGAAGGCCGCCGTCTCCACGCCCGCCACGGCCACCCGCACCGATCCCTCGACCGGCTTGGCGATGAGCCGCCGATGATCGCCATAGGCCTTGCACAGCTGGAACGTCCGCGTTGCGCCATCGCCCGTCCCGATCGCCTGATCCAGTGGCGTCACGGCCGCGCCCGGCGCCCCGCTCCTGAAGTCCGCGAAGTCGCGAAACCGGAAACCATGCAGCCGTCCGCGTCGCGCCTCGAAAAACTCAGTCAGCGCCGCCATGTCGTCCAGCGAGCGCAGGCCCGCCCCGATCAGATAGCGCCTTCGCCCGTCCGCCCACGGCGTCGAACGCCGCTCGAACCCCGACGCCAGCGTCGTGATCTCCGTCCTGCGCTCGACGCCTCCGGTCGAGCCGAACGCCAGCCGCGCCGGCAGGCGCACCTCATGAAAGGCCATGTGTCCTCGCCCCTTGCCTGATTGGGTCCCGTCGCGGGACAGGTTGCGAATGTTTCGCGAAAAACCGTGCGTAACGTCACGCTGCGGGTTGTCCGCGCCGCCAGCGTCGGCCATGCTTTCGCCACACCACGGCAAAGCCGTTCAACGACAGGAGACCCGCGTGCGCGGCGAAATTCTCAGCTACGACGAAGGTTCGGGCACGGGCCTGATCAGCGGCGACGACAGCCTCCGCTACGGCTTCGCGCGCACCGCCGTTCAGGGCGAGGGCGCCGTCGCCGCCGGCGTCCGCGTCGACTTCGTGCCCGAAGGCATGGAGGCGACCCAGATCGTGCTTCTGCCGTCCGCCACCGCCGCCGCAGCCTTCGGCCAGGCAGCCGGCGCCGCCCCCGCGGCCAGCGCCCAGCCCGCAGCCGGCTACGACGTCAAGACCGCCCTCTTCTCCTTCAAGGGCCGCCTGCGTCGCCGGGATTTCTGGATCAGCTGGGCCATCCTGTTCGTCGTCGGCCTGGTCCTGAACTTCGTGCCCAAGGTCAGCTTCCTCCTCGGCCTGGCCGTGATGGTCCTGCACCTGGCGGTCGGCTTCAAACGCTTCCACGACATGGGCAAACCGGGCTGGCTGGTCGTCATCCCCTGGGCGCTCTGGTACGCCTCGCTCGGCATGATGGTCAGCGCCTTTGGCCTGTCGGTCCTGAGCGATCCCAACGCCATGCAGTCCATGGACCCCGATCTGCTGTTGGCCACCGGCGGCGCCGCCTTCGGCCTGATGTTCCTGGCCGGTCTGGTCAGCTTCGGCTTCTGGATGTGGCTCGGCTTCGGCGGCAGCCAACCCGGCCCCAACAAATACGGCCCCAACCCCAAGGGCGAATAAGTCACAAAGAGCGCTCTTCGGAGCGCTCTTTTTTGTTGTCGCTATCGCAAGGCGCGCGGCGCCTCGCTGCTTGAGCTTGTTGGCCGCTACCGCTCGGCGAGCGGCGCCTCGCTGCTTGAGCTTGTTGGCCGCTACCGCTCGGCGCGCGGCGCCTCGCTGCTTGAGCAGTTCAGCGCGCGCCCAGCGCCGTCGCCCGCGCCAGCATTCGCGCAATCTGCGTCTCGGACCGCAACAGGCCCTCGGCCCCGCCGTCCACCGTGACGTTCACCGTCACCCCAGGCCCAGAGCCACCGCCCATCGGCTCGACCGTCCCCGCGCCCGCCGGCCGAAACACCTCCGGCCCGCGCTCGCCGACCAGATAGGCGCCGCCTCCCATGACCGGCCCGCCATCGGCCCGCGCGCCGCCGAAGCCGCCCATCGCCGCCGCTATGGCGCCCGACAGACCTCCGCCGCGCACGCCCGCCGCCGCATTGACCGCATTCAGCACCGCCCGCGCCAGTTCGGCCAGCGTCACCTGCCCGTCCGCCGCCGCCCGCGCCAGCGACCGGGTCAGACTGGCCCCCGCCCGCCCGAAGGCGTCCTCGATCGAGGCCGCCGCCCGCTCCGCCGGCTCCTTCAGCGCGTCCAGCGCCGCCGCCGCCTCCGCCGCCGTCACCGGTACGGCGTCGATCCCGTCCGGCCTGAAACCTTCAGTCATCGGGCCACATCTCCTGCATTCGCTCCAGTTCGCCGCGCCCCAGGGGCGCCGCCTGCGCCGGCCCCGCCGTCAGCATCCGCCACTCCTTGAGCGACAGTCGCCAGAAGCCCTCCGGCCCCACGCCCATTCGCGCCGCCGCCTGCATCATCTCTCCCCACGGAGTCATCAGGCCGCCGCCGCAAAAGCCTTCGCCACCGCCTCCGCCGCCTCACGCGGATCCACCGGCGCGCTCGCCAGCCCGTCCGCCAGCGCAACTTCGCCCCCGCCGCGCAGCAAGGCCGCCAGCACCACCATCAGATCGCGCGCCGACAGCGAGCGCATCCGCTCCGCCAGCGCCGCCATCCCGGCCACGCCCAGCCCCGTCTCGATCTCCGCCAGCGCCCCCAGCGTCAGGCACAGCTTCCGCTCCGCCCCCGCCAGCACCGCAGTCACCTCGCCCCGTACGCCGTTCACTATCTTTGCCTCCATCACCAGGCTGCGTCGGATCGAGAAGGCGGAGCCTTCTGACTGCGGCCCACTCAAATGCTCGAGAAACGGATCTCGCCCGCGCTGGCCAGGCTCAGCGCAAAGCTGGCCTCGCCCTCATGCTCGCCCGCATATTCCAGCGCCGCGACCAGGAACGGCCCTTCCAGCACGCCGAAGTCCGGCACGATCAGCCGCCACGTCTTCGCCGCCTGCTCAAAGAAGGCCTCGCGGATCAGGGCGTCCGAGGCCGCGTCGCGGAAAATCCCCTGCCCCGACACCGCCGCCGACTTCACGCCCGCCCCCGCCAGCAGTTCGCGCCAGCGTCCGGCGCTGTCGCTGTCGGTCGCGTCCACCGTCTTGGCGTTCAGCGAGATCGTCCTCGCCCTCAGTCCCGCCACCGTCGTGAAGTCGCCGCCCGCACCCTCGACCTTCAGCAGGATGTCCTTGCCCCGTTGCGCGCTCATCTCAGATTTCCTCCGTCACGGCTCTCAGCCGCATCACCGCCCATGCCCGCTTCAGATCCGGGCTGCGGAACAGGTCCGTAAACGTCACGCCCAGACTAACCGCCTTCACCCCGTCCGCCTCCAGCGGCGCATCGGCCAGCCGCGCCCGCACCGCCGCCGCCACGGCCCGCGCCTCCTCCAGCCCCCTGAACCGACTGGCGCAGGTCAGGGTCAGCCGCTGCTCCACCCCGCCGCCGTCCGCATTCAGCGGCCTGCTCTCGCACCGCCCGATCAGCAGATGCGGAAATCCCGCACCCTGCGGCGGCTCATCCCAGATTCGCGCCGGGTCGCCCAGCAGCGCCTTCAGCGCTCCGTCGCCCCCGAGGTGCGCGATCAGCGCCTTCACCAGCGCCCCTTCATGATCCTTCATCGCGCCCGCTCCAGGTCCAGCCGCACGCGGCCCGCCGCCTTCGGATCGGCCTCGATCCCGACCACGGCCCAGTCCGCCCCGCCGAAGCGCGCCACCTGCCCTTCCTCCAGCCGCGGATCGGCCCGCACCGTGGCGCTCAGCGTCTCCACGGCGCGCGTCACGCCGCCTTCTGTCCGCTCGCGCCGCCTGCGCGCGCCCAGCGCCAGCCACAGCGACCCGACCGGCTCATAGCTGACGACCTGCCCGCCATAGGGCGTCTGCGTCGCCACCGGCCGCACCAGCGACGCCACCACCTTCATCGCGCCCGCGCTCACAGCCGCACCACGCGATAGGGCGCGATCCACCCCTCGACCGGCGCCGCCGACATCTCGCTCTCGCCGCGCTCAAAGGCGCGCATCACCAGCATCATCACCGCCAACCTCAGCGGCGCCGGCGAGGTCGAGGTCAGGCTCAGGCCCACCTCCCCCTCCACCCGCGCCCTGGCCGCGTCGATCAGCGTCTGGATCAACCCATCCTCCGCCTCATGCTCGACGCGCAGGAACAGCTTCGCCTCCGTGAGGCTCACGGGTGCGCTCATTCAAATCTCCCTATGTTCCTTTTCCTTCTCCCCTTGTGGGAGAAGGTGGCCGCCGAAGGCGGACGGATGAGGGGTCTTGCCGCGCGAAACCCCTCACCCTCCCACCGCTCACGCGGCGGGCCCCTCCCTCTCCCACAAGGGTAGAGGGCGCTCGTTCGCCGTCCTTACGACGCCGCGAACTTCATCAGCTTGATCGCGTCGAAGTTCTGCACCCCGCCGCCCACGCGCTTGGTCGTGTAGAACAGCACATAGGGCTTGGCCGAATAGGGGTCGCGCAGCACGCGCACCCCCGCGCGATCCACGATCAGATAGCCGCGCGCAAAGTCGCCGAACGCGATCGACAGACTGTTGGCCGCCACATCCGGCATGGTCTCGATCTCGGTGACGGGATAGCCCAGCAGGCTGGCCGTCTCGCCCGGCCGCGTCGCCGGCGACCAGATGTAGTTGCCGTCCGCATCCTTGAACTTGCGCACCGCCGAAACCGTGCGTCGGTTCATCACGAAACGCCCGTTCGGCCGATACTGGGCCTTGGGCGCATAGATCAGGTCAATCAGCTTGTCGGTTGGATTGGTGGTCGCAAAACCGCCCGCCGCGCCCGACGCCACCGTGCCGATCTGGCCCCAGGTCTGCGTCCCCTCGGTCGCCGTATCATAGGCCAGAAAGCCCTTCGGCTTGTTGATCCCGTCGCCGCTGACGAACGCCGCCGTCTCCTGCGCCGCAAAGGCGTCCTCGACCTCGGCCGCCAGCCATTCGTCCAGGTCGATCAGGGCGTCGTCCAGCAGGCTCTGCGTCGCCGCCGGACAGGCGTAGAGATCGGCCGAAGAGAACTCCAGCAGCGCCAGCGTCGCCGGGTCCGTCTCCGGCCTGGCCGCCGTCTCGGCCACCCAGCCCGCCTGAACGCCCGCCGTCGAGACCGGCTTTCTGAACACGCCCGAGCCCACTGTGCGCACCGTGGCGATCTCGCGCATCGGCGACCCGGCCATCAGGCGACGCTCGATGGCGCGCTCCGTCTCCGGCGGCACGACATAGCCCGCCGAGTTCGACGCCGACGACAGCCCCGCCTTCAGTTCCAGACCATGCGAAGCGCCAGACTTCATATAGCCGTCCCACGCCGCCTTGGCCTCCGGCGCCGCCACGACGGCAGGCGGCTCGGCGCCCAACCCAGAAGCACTGAGAATCGGCCTGCGGCTCTCGCTCAGCGCACGGTCCATGCGCGCCTGCGCCTGGGCCACCGCCTGATCGATGCGCGCCACCTTCTCCTCCAGCAGCGCATCGGCCGAAGCCTTCTTCTCGATCTCGTCCAGACGGGCGTCGTTGGCCCCTTTGAACGCCTCGAACGCGGCCATCATCTCATGCATGGCGGCGCGCGCCTCGGGATGACCCGAGACGGTCTTGGTCTCTTTCATGATGTCTCCGATGTTAGAACCGCAGGATGCGGTTACGCTGGAGACGCGGCTGCAAGGCCGCGTCTCGATCTTGCTTCAGTAGGTCGCGTCACAGCCATTGTTGCGCCTTCGCGCAGGCGTGCTAGCGTCCTGGCTCATGCAGGAAGGATTGATGCTCAAACTCGTCATGCTCGCCCTGTCCGCCGCCCTTCTTCCGTCGTGCGCGACGCCGGAAACAGCCGCCATGCCTCCTCAACAGAGCCGCCTCTCCGCCGACGCTTCCCTGCAGGCGCGCCTGTTCGAGACCCTCGGCGCGTGCGAGCGCTTCAATAGCGCTCCCTCAGGCGAAAAGGGCTTCGCCGCCCATCTGCGCCGCCACGCCCCGACTGCGGACGAAACAGAACGCCGCGCGCTCCGGGCCGCCTATGATCGGGGAGCCAGCCCCGCTGTCGCCTCGCGCCAGACGCCGGAATCCTGCGCCATCGCCCTGCGCGGCCACGCTCAGGAGGCTCCCGGAGTGCATGGCCGCCGCGACGGCGCATTGCGTTCGCTCTAGCCTTCAGCAATCACGAGCATGTCGATATTCTCGCTCCTTGAGCGCCTTCTCCGTGGGCAGATCAGTCAGAACATAGACGACATCTTGAGGGCCAACGGCGGAAACTCGGCCTTGCTAACCGCCCGCACCCCCGGGACGCGCGATCACGCGCTTGTAAAGGCGGAGCAGGATGGCCTTGTTGTCAGAACCGCGCGGCTGGGTCGGATCGACCTGGTTCGGTACGGGACTCTTTTCGACTTCCGCCTTACTGCCGAGGGCGAAGCGGCCCGCAGGCGCCTGATCTCCGGCGACCTGAAAAGCCGCTGACTTCGCGAAGGCTCGACCGGGTCAGTCCGAAACAACTTGGAATTTTGCCCCCGGCAGCATCGGAAACGTCACCAGCGACACCTCCCACAACTCCGCCCGGCTGAGCACCCGCAGGCGCCCCTCGCGCCGCGCCTTCGTCGCCCGAAAGCCGATCGACAGCCCGTCCAGCGCCCCGGCGCGCGTCAGGGCGGCGGCGTAGCGGGCCTCGGCGGACCAGTCCTCGATCCGTCCCTCGACCCACAGACCGCGCTCGTCCTCGACCATCCGGTCCCAGACGCCGACCACGGCGCGGCTCTCATGCTGATGCAGCATCCGCACCCCGCTCGCGCCGGTCTTGCTCAGGCTCTCGGCGAAGACGCCGCGCGCCGTCACGTCCCCGTTCAGGTCCGCCACGCCCCACAGGGAGGCGTAGCCGGCGATGGCCAGCCCCGTCTTTGCTCGGCTCGTCGCCGCCATCATTTCTCCTCCAGCCGCCGCTCGATCCGCTCGACCGCAGCGCGCGTCGCCTCGCCCTGCGCCTCCAGTCGCGCCAGCCGCTCGGCGACCAGCCTCTGCTCGTCCACGCGCTGCTCCAGGGTGGCGATCCGCGCCGCCGCCCCTCCGGCCCAGACCAGGCCGCCGACGGTCTGCACCAGCAGCGCCGCGATCAGGGCGACGGGCATCTTCCTCATCGCTTCCATCACTCCCCCACCCCCGCCATCCGGCGCCGCTCGTCCTCGGTCAGGAAGCCAGCCGCATTCAGCCGCGCCCACAGCGCATCCCGCTCGACCTGAAGAGCCGGAACCGCATCCAGATCCGGCTCGATCCGGCAATCGACGAAGCGGCTCCCCAGCCACCCCGTCATCGCCCCGGCCGCCTTCCTCACCAGCGGGATCACCGTCCCGCGCCAGAAGGCCGCGTTCGCCTCGCGATAGTTGGCGTAGGTCGCATCCCCCGGAATCCCCAACAGCTGCGGCGGCACCCCGAACGCCAGCGCGATCTCCCGCGCCGCCGCGTGTTTGCCGGCGATGAAGTCCATGTCGTGCGGCGTCAGGCTCATCGGCTTCCAGTCCAGCCCGCCTTCCAGCAACAGCGGCCGCCCGGCGTTGCGCGCCCCGGCATGGGCCTCGCCCAACTCCGCCTTCAACGCCTCGAACTGATCCGCCGTCAGCCGCTCCCCGTCCTTGGCCCCATAGACCAGAGCCCCGCTCGGCCGCGCCGCATTGTCCAACAGCGCCTTGTTCCAGGCCCCGGACGCATTGTGCACGTCGATGGCGAAGGCCGCCGCCTCGAGCGGCGAAAACCCGTAATGATCGTCCGTCGGATGAAACAGCTTCAGGTGCATGACCGGCGACCAGCCGTCGCCATGCCGCGCGATCCGCACCGACCGGCCGCCGACCGCATACTCATAGGCCTCGGGCCAGCCCGCCCGTCCGGGCACCACCTTCACGCGATCCGGCCGCAGCGCCCACAGTTCATCGGGCGCCCCGTCCCCGTCGGCGTCACCCATCGCCTCGACATAGGCGTTGCCCGCCGTCTGCAGCGCGCCGTAAACAGCCTCCATCAACTCGCCGCCCGACTGCTCGGGATTGGGTTTGTCGATCAGCCGCGCCAGCGGATGGTCCGCGCTGCGCACGCCCCCGACCATCACCATCAGCGGCGTCGAGGCCGCCGCCTCCGCGATCATCCGCACGCAGCGATAGGCCACGGCGTTCTTGCCGAACCCCTCGTCCGCCAGATGCGCATAGTCGCGCGGCGTCCATCGCGCCCGCCCCGCCCCCGTCAGGGCGATCAGCGGCCCGGTGCGGCTGTCCTTGATTTCGGGCGCAGCAACGCGCCGCCGACCGAACGGTCGTCGCCAATCCATTGAAATCTCCATGTCATTTGCCCTTCGCCTCTTGCGGGAGAAGGATCAGATCACAGCGCCCGCAGCCTCGGCTGCGACTTCCCGGCCAGCAGCAGGTGCGTCAGGCCCCACACCAGCGCATCCGCCCGATCCGGGCTCTTGCCCCCCGGCGCCTCCCCGCCCAGCGCCATCATCTCTTCCTCCAGCGCAGGGAACGCCCCGCAATGGACCACCCGGCCCTGCTCGTAGAGCGCAGCCACAGGCTCGGCCCGCGCCTTCTTCGACCGGCTGGCGTGAACCAGCTTCACCTGCGCCGGACAGTCCGCCTGCCCCAGCAGGGTGCGCACCATCTCCCCGCCTTGATTGGCCTCGGCCAGCACCAGGTCGGCGTCGAATTCGCGCGCCGTCTCCGCTACGCGCCGCGCCCATCCGGCGGGCGACAGGCCGCGCGCCGAACGGTCGGCCAGCACATAGCCCGCCTTGTCCCAGCGCCCGGCGACCACGATCCCGCAGGCGTCGCCGTGGGCGCTGGCGGGCGGATCCACCGCCACCACCACCCGTTCGAACCGCGCCGGTCGGCTCCCCCGCGCCCGCGCCAGGTCCTCGGCCCGGAACAGGGCGCCGTCGGCCTCGACCACCAGCCCTTCCATCTCCTGCGCCTCCAGCCGCGTCCCGGCGTAGAGGCTCTGCAGATGGCCCAGGAACCCGGGCGCCAGATTGTCGGCATTGTCCTTGGTCGCCAGCCGCGCCTTCACCACCCCCGGCTCGGCCAACAGCCGCCTCAGCGCCGGGATCGGCCGGGGCGTCGTCGTGATCGCCAGCTTGGGGTCAGCCCCCAGCCGCAGCCCAAACCTCAGGTTCGACAGCGTGGCCTCGATGTTCCTCCAGGCGCAGAATTCGTCCGCCCAGGCGGCGTGAAATTGAGGCCCGCGCAGGCTGTCCGGATCTTCGGCCGAGAACGCATAGGCCGCCGCGCCCGAGGGCCACACCAGCCTGCGTCGCCCCGCCTCCCAGCGCGGCCGATTGTCCGCCGTCGCCTGGGCCTTCAGCCCCGACGGCCCCTCGACCATCACCTCGCGCACGTCGTGCAGCGCCGTCCCGACCAGGGCGAAAGTCATATCCGCGCCCCGCGCCAGTTCGTTCATCCAGAAGCCGCCGGCGAAGGTCTTGCCCGAGCCGCGCCCGCCCAGCAGCACCCAGGTGCGCCAGTCCTCAGGCGGCGCGATCTGGTCGTCGTTCAGCCTCGGCGTCGCCTTGACCGCCGCCCGCAGCGCTTGCCCCCGCTGCTCGCGCGGCAGGCTCTCGATCCAATCCCGCAGCCAGCGACTTGCGCTCGATGGCCGCGACGAGATGATCGACACGGGCGAAGAATTCGGCCTGAAGCCCGGCCAGTTCGGCGTCGCTGAGGTCACGGTCGTCGTCGCTCATTCCATCCTCTTCAGGGCTGCGGCTCTTGCGGATCATGTCGGCTTCCAGCGCCGCCACCGCCTTGGCCGTGCGGGCCAGCACGCCGATGGCGCGCGCCCGCTTCTCGGCCTCGGCCACATCGGCGGGCGGCTCGGCCGCCGTCACCACGGCGATCGCCTGGTCCGTCGCGGCCCTCAGACTGGCGAAGACCTCGCCCAGCCACGCCGCGGTCGTTCCCGCCGCCCCGCCCTGATCCGCTTTTCCCGCCATGACTGAACCATAGCCGAGCAGCGTCCTCAGGCGCGCAAAGGGCGCCCGGATCGCCTCAAACGTAGAGATTTCCCGGCTTTGACGCAGGCAATCGCAAAGACTGTCGGCGTCAGGCGCCCGCCCGCGTACCCTCAGGCGTCGTTTCAGCCTCTTTCAGCCACCACGACAGGGCGGCGGCCAGTTCCGTGATCTGGATCGGCTTGGCCAGATGTCCGTCCATGCCCGCCTCCAGGCAGCGCGTCACCTGATCGGCCTGGACGTTGGCCGTCAGCGCCAGGATCGGAATGCGGCGCTCGCCCTGGGCCTGCATCCGGCGGATTTCCCGCGTCGCCGTCAGCCCGTCCATGACCGGCATGTGCACATCCATCAGCACCAGATCATAGAGCCCCGAATGCGCCGCGTGCACCGCCTCGGCGCCGTCGGCGACCGTATCGATCTCCAGCCCCAGGTTTCTCAGTATGGCGCTGACCAGCTCGCGGTTGGCGGCTGCGTCGTCGGCCATCAGCACCCGGCCGCGCAGGGCGTCCTTGCGGGCGCGATCCGTCTCTTCCCTCGCCGTAACGTCTTCTTCCGTCGCCGCCGCCAGCGGCGCCTCGAACCAGAAGGTCGAGCCGGAGCCTGGCGCGCTCTCCACCCCGACCTCGCCGCCCATCAGTTCGATCAGCCGCCGCGAGATCGCCAGCCCCAGACCCGTCCCGCCATAGACCCGCGTCGTCGAGGCGTCGGCCTGGGTGAAGCGCCGGAACAGTTCGCCGATCTTTTCGGACGGGATGCCGATGCCGGTGTCGGTCACCTCCACCCGCATCCGCCAGCCGCCGTCCGCCTGCGGCCAACCGCCGACCTTCAGCGTCACCGCCCCCCTGGCGGTGAACTTGGCCGCATTGGACAGGAAATTCAGCATCACCTGCCGCAACCGCCCCTTGTCGCCGGTCAGGCGCTCGGGCGTGTCCGCCGCCACCACCACATTCAGCGTCAGCCCCTTGGCCGAGCACTGGCTCTCGATGATCGCCGCCGCGCCGTCGACCAGGGCGCGCGTATCGAACGGCTCGGGGTCCATCTCGATCGCGTCGGCTTCCAGCTTGGAATAGTCCAGAATGTCGTTGATGACGCCCAGCAGGGCCTCCGACGCCGTGGCGATGCGCTCGACATAGACTCGCTCTTCAGCGGGCAGATGCTCCGACGCCTGCAGCAGTCCGGAAAAGCCGATGACGCTGGTCAGGGGCGTGCGCAGCTCATGGCTCATATTGGCC
>KB291761.1:111026-190179 GCA_000318405.1 Brevundimonas diminuta 470-4
CCCGCGCCGCCGCCACGGCGGTCTCCTTGGCCTCCAGCACCTCCGCCTCCAGCGCCTTGCGCTGGGTTATGTCGCGGATGACCACCACCACGTCGTCGACATGGCCATGCTCGTCCCTCAGGGCCTTGAAGGTGCACTCGACCCAGATGGTGTGGCCTTTCTTATGCACCGCCCGGTGCTCAAGGCGGGTCGACTCGCCGCTTTTCACCGCCCGGCCGATGGCGCCCAGCACCAGATGCCGGTCCTCGGGGTGGACGTAGTCGGTCGACTGGCCGCTCATCTCCTCGAACGTCCAGCCCAGCAGTTGCTGGATCGCCGGCGAGATGTATTTGCTCGACCCGTCCATCTTGACGCGGGTGATGACGTCGCCGGTGTTTTCGGCCAGCAGCCGATAGCGCCGCTCATTGGTCTGGGCCGCGCGCAGCAGGGCCTCGCGCTCGGTCACGTCCTGCAGCACGCCGAACAGGGCGATCACCCGGCCGGTGGCGTCCTTCTCGACGGCGCCCTCGGCGGCGACCACCCGCTCGACCTCGTCGACGCCGACCAGCCTCAGCTTGAATGTATAGCCCTCGCCGGTCTTCAACGCCCGTTCGACCAGCCGTTGAATCTCGGCCCTGTCGTCGACGTGAAAATGGCCGAACACATCCTCCAGCGTCGGCTGGAAGGCGCCCGGCGCCCGCCCGTGGATGCGATAGATCTCGTCCGACCAGGTCACCGCTTCGGTCGCGACCTCATAGCGCCAGCGTCCGACCCCGACCATGTCCTCGGCCAGCCGCAGCGTCTCCAGGCGCGCCGCTTCCTGCCGCATCGCCTGGGCGTGCTCCATCAGCTGTCCCGCCAGGCCCGCCAGTTCGCGTATCAGATCCAGTTCCGCCTGCGTCGGCGCCGGACGCGGCTGGACGTCCATCACGCCTATGGCGCCTGCGGGCCGGCCGTCGGTCCCGCACACCGTGGCGCCGAGGAAGAAGCGGACATGGGGCGCCCCGACCACCATCGGATGGCGGCGATAGACAGGGTGCTCATGCGTATCCTGGATCACCATCACGGCGTCCGGCCCCATGTCGGCCAGTTGGTGGCTGACGCTGTTCAGACGCGGTACGCTCACCTCGTCCAGACCGACTCCGGACAGAAAGACCGCCCGGTCTTCATCCAGCGTCGTGATCATGGCGTGGGGCGTGCGCAACGTCGCGCAGGCGATGGCCGTCAGTCGGTCGAACGCGTCCCGTGCGCTGCTTTCCGACCCTTTTTGTGCTGCGACAATGTCCATTCCGCCCTCGCCCTGACCACGCCCTTAACCCCCAGTCGCCGAATTATTCGTTAGCGACGCCGCGCTCCGCCATCCATTCCGGCGCCTCGAACTCCAGGGCGTCCTCGGGCTCCTTCAGCGCCGTCTCGCACACGGTCTGGCGTCGCACCGACACTCCGGCCGTGTGCACGGTCTCCCGGTCGCCCGAGACCAGCGGGTGCCACCAGGCGAGCGGCCGCCCTTCATGCAGCCGCCGATAGGCGCATGACAGCGGCATCCACTTCAGCCGCTCGATATTGTCGGGCGTCAACTGCACGCAGTCCGGCACCTCGGCCTGACGGTCAGCATAGTCGGTGCAGGTGCAGGCATTCGTATCGAACAGCTTGCAATGCACGCGCGTCGGGATGATCCGGCCGGTGTCCTCGTCCTCGAACCGGATGACGCAGCACAGGCCGCAACCGTCGCACAGGCTTTCCCACTCGGCCGGATTCATCTCGGCGAGCGTCTTGGTCTCCCAGAAGGGCTTGGCGGGCGCGGAACTCATGGGCGCGCCCTATACGCCTCAAAACCCCTGCTGTCGCCTTCACCCTCAGGGGAAGGGACAAGGCTCAGTGCGTGACGCTCTTGGAGAACAGATTGATCACCACCACCCCGCCGACGATCATCACCAGGCCGATGATCGCCGGAACGTCCAGCTTCTGTTTGAACAGGAACAGGCCGATCACCGAGATCAACACCACCCCCAGCCCGCTCCAGATCGCATAGGCCAGCCCCACCGGCATCTGCTTCAGCGCCAGCGTCAGCAGATAGAAGGCGATGCCGTAACAGACGGCCAGCCCCGCCGTCGGCAGCGGCCGGGTGAATTGTTGCGACTGCTGCAACAGGGTCGTCCCCATCACCTCAAAGCCGATCGCGCCCAGCAGGGCCAGCCAGGTCGTGGGATTCATGCGTCGACTTTGTCCTTGGCGTCCGCCTCTGAATACCCGTCCGTCAGCAGGCTGCCCGGCGTCAGCAGCGACAGCAGGGCCTGGCGCTGCCCGGGCGACACCTCATGCGTGCCGAACAGGTCGCTCATCCACAGGCCGTCGGCGATCAGCCGCAGCATCAGGGCGTCGTCCCGCCCCATCGGGTCTTCCGGGTCGTCAACCGTCAGGCTGCGGATCGCCTCGCGCCAGCGCGGGATCAGGCTGTGCTCTATGGCGCAGGCGGCCAGCACGGCGCGGCCGATGCTCACGTCCCGCTCGGTCGCCGGCTCATTGACCACCGTCCTCAGATAGGCCCGTGCATTGCGGCCGTAGGGGTTGGGGTCGCGCGCCGCCTCGGCCAGCACCACGGCCTTCATCTCCACCGACAGATGGTCCAGCACCCCTTCCAGCAGGGCCAGCTTGTTCGGAAAGTGATGCAGCAGGGCGCCCTTGCTGAAAGGCAGGCGCGCCACCACGGCGTCCAGCGTCACCGCCATCGCCCCCTCTTCAGCGGCCAGTTCGATGGCCGCCTCGACGATCTGGCGGCGGGTGTCCTCGGGCGTGCGGCGGTTCGGTTGAGCGTTCATGCGTCGCGACATACCGTCTGGACGGTTTTGTGTAAATCCTGAAACATTGGCCCTCGCCCCCCTGTCCGCGCTATAGGCGTCGCCTCCCTTTTCGGACTGGTGTCTATGGCCCCTCGCCCTCCTCTCGTCGCCCTCAAGGACGTCCGCCTTCAGGACGGTCCCCGCCCGCTGTTCGACGGCGTCGACATGGCGATGGAGCCGCGCAGCCGCGCCGCCCTGGTCGGCCGCAACGGGGCGGGCAAGTCCACCCTGATGAAGGTCGTCATGGGCCTGATCGAACCGGACTCGGGCGACCGCTCGTTCCAGTCCGGCACCCGCTTCGCCTATGTGCCGCAGGAACCGGTCATCACCGGCGAAACCTTGGCCGACTACGCCGCCTCGGGCGAGGCCGAGCGCTGGACCGCCGAAAGCTGGCTGGAGACCTTCGGCCTCACCCCCAGCAAGTCGACGCAAGGGTTGTCGGGCGGCGAGATCCGCCGCGCCGCCCTCGCCAAGGCCTTCGCCGAAGAGCCCGACCTGCTGTTGTTGGACGAGCCGACCAACCACCTCGACATCCTGGCCATCGAACTGCTGGAAAACGAGCTGATCCAGGCCCGGTTCGCCCTGCTGGTGGTCAGCCACGACCGCGCCTTCCTGAACCGCGTCACCGACACCGTCCACTGGCTGGAGGGCCGCAGGGTGCGCACCCTCAACAAGGGCTTCGTCGAGTTCGACGACTGGGCCGCCAAGGTCATGGAGGAGGAGGCCGAGTCCCTGCGCCGCCTGACCAAGCGCATCGAGGCCGAGACCTACACCTTCTACCGCTCCATCACCGCCCAACGCACCCGCAACGAGGGCCGCGCCCGCGCCCTGCAGCAGATGCGTCTGGACCGGGCCGAGCGGGTCAAGGACCTGCCGCGCGAACTGAACCTGGGCGTCGATTCCGGCGCCGTCTCGGGCAAGCTGGTCGCCGACATCAAGGGCGTCAGCAAGGCGTTCGGCGACCGCACCATCTTCCGCAACCTGACCACCCGCATCATCCGCGGCGACCGGCTGGCCATCGTCGGACCCAACGGCGCGGGCAAGACCACCCTGGTCAAGGTACTGCTGGGCGAACTGGCCCCGGACGAGGGAACCGTCCGCATGGGCGCCAACCTCGAACCCCTCTATCTCGACCAGTCGCGCGAGGGGCTGAAGTCGGACATGACCCTGTGGGACGCCCTGACGCCGGGCGGGGGCGACTCCATCCTGGTGCGCGGCCGCTCCATGCACGTCGCCGCCTACGCCAAGGACTTCCTGTTCCAGGAGGCCCAGCTGAAGCAGCCCATCTCCACCCTGTCGGGCGGCGAGCGCAACCGCCTGCTGCTGGCGCGCGCCCTGGCCCAGCCCGCCAATCTGCTGATCCTCGACGAGCCGACCAACGACCTCGACATGGACACGCTGGAGAAGCTGGAGGAACTGCTCGAATCCTACGACGGCACCCTGATTCTGGTGTCGCACGACCGTGATTTCGTCGACCGCCTGGCCACCTCGACCATCGCCCTGAACGGTCGCGGCGACGTGGTCGAAACTCCCGGCGGCTGGCAGGATTTCCTGCGCCAGAACCCCGGCTTCCTCGCCCCGCCGCCGACCCACGCCGACAGCGCGCCAGCAGGAGCGCGTCGGGTCGAGAAGGCGGAGCCTTCTGACCGCGCGCCCAAGAAGACCGTCAAGCTGTCGTACAAGGACGCCCGCCGTCTGGAAGAGGTCGAAAAGCTGATGGAGACGCTGCCGGCCGAAATCGCCCGACAGGACGCCATCCTCGCCGACCCCGACCTCTATTCACGCGACCCCGCCGCCTTCGACCGCGCCATGAAGGCCGCCGAAAAAGCCCGCGCGGACCTGGAGGCCGCCGAACTCGACTGGCTGGAGCTTGAAGAAAAGAAGGCGGCTCTCGCGGGCTGAACGCTTACGCAAAGACCTCGGCGCAACTGACGCTTTCCTGTGGACGGCGCAACGCCCTGATCCGCCTCGGCGAATTTGGTCCGTCCACAGATATCCACAGACTTACCCACCGGCTCCGGGGCGATTCCGCACAGACGCGCCGGTTTGGGCGCTTGCCCAATAACCGATTTCGCGGGAACGTCAACAGGCCGAAGGGACACGGAGGCGCGGAAACCCGGGGAGACCCGGAAATCAAGCGAACCAGTCCGGCTCTCTGACCCAGGGTTCCAAGCCTCCTCGGAGGACGCGGAAACACCGACGCAGGGCCAAGGCTCCCGATCCTTTAGCGTTTCGGCGCAGGGATCACGGAGAACCGGGCCGGGATCAACGGACGGCGCGAGGTTCGCCTTGCGGAACGCCGAAGACCAGGAGCCGATGAAACAGGCGCTGAACGACGCCGGGTTCGCCCGCCGACGCTGAGGCCAGGTTTCGACCCTATAGCGGCCAAGTCCAACCCGGACTTGGCGAGGGGACGCGATCCGCGATCCGACCGGCGACGGTCTGGCTCCAACGGGTTACGTCCCCTCGCTCAATTCCGGCGCTGGATCGCCGGATTTCCGGTCGGAAATCGGCCCGTCGACGCCCCGCCGCCTTTCCAAGCGCGGCCCGCCCCCCTACACCCTAGGCGTGATGACTCGCGCCCGCCTGCACCGATATGGACTGCACCGACGCGGCCTGATGGCCGGCGCCCTTGGCCTTAGCGCCGTGGCTGCGCTGTCGGCGTGCGGCCGCACGCCCGCGCCCACCGACGAGTCCGGCCGGGTGCGCCTGCGCGTGGCGGCCGGCGGACCGGCCGACGCCCTGCATGGCGGCTTCTATCAGGCGCTGGCGGTCGGGGCCTATGAGCGGCGCGGCCTCAACGTCGAGATTCTGGCCGGCCCGACCGGCGCCGACATCCCCGCCCTTCTGGCCGCCAGCGCGGTCGAACTGGCCATCGGCCGCGACAGCTTCCTGCCCCTGCGGCTGATCGCCGAGCGCGCTCCGGTCAAGGCCGTGGCCGCCTTCCTGCAGAAGGACCCGGTGGTCCTGCTGGCCCATCCCGACCAGCCGCTGGAGGATCTGACCGTCCTGCGCGGTCGCCGCATCCTGATGGAGCCCAGGGATCAGGACGGCTTCTGGACCTGGCTGCGCGCCCGCTTCGACCTGGCCGTCGACCAGGCCCGCCCCGGCGCCGTCGAGGACAATCTGAAGGCCTTCCGCGACGATGCGGACAGCGTGCTCGTCGCCCGCCTGACCGACGGCGGCCCCGAGACGATCGCGCGCGCGGCCGGTTTCGAACCTGTGATCCTGTCCCCGGCCGAGGACGGCTACCCCTCCTATTCCGGCCTGGTGCTGGCGCCCAACGCCTTCGCCCGCGACAACGCCCAGGCCCTGCGCAACTTCATCGCCGCCTCGGTCGAGGGCTGGCGCGACTATGTCCACGGCGACGGGGCCAAGGGCGACGCCCTGATCCGCCGCGCCAATCCGGACCTGCCCCAGCGCGCGCTCGACGCCGCCCGCGCGGCCCTGCGCGCCCAGGCCATGGTCGACGGCGGCGACGCGGCCCTCTACGGCCTCGGCGCCATGACGCCCGAGCGTTGGCAGGCCTTCGCCGATCAGACGCAAGGCGCCTATCCCGCCGCGCCCGACTGGCGCGAGGCCTTCACCGGCCAGTATCTGCCTTCACGCGGCTAATCCGCCCGGCGTTAGGCGCGGATTAAGCCGCGCCGCCTAGGATGCCCGGCTGAACCTCTGCAGTTTTCACGAGGCGCCGTTGACGCGCACCCTGACCATCGCCGCCCTTCTGCCCGCGCTCGGCGCGGCTACGGCCGTCTGGGCGCAGCCCGTCCCGCCTCAGCAAGCCCCCGGCCAAACGCCCTATCCGGCGCCTTCCCACGCGCGCCAGCTGTCCTGGCCCGGCCGCCCTGCGGCCCATCCGACCAGCCCGCCTGCGCCGGACTGGACCCGCGCCCCGGCTGACAGCTTCGCCCCGCCGCAGCAGGTCGTGGCGGACACCCCGACCTACGCCGCCCGCCCCCCGATCATTCCGCACGGCGGCTATAGCTGGCGTCCCTATACCCCCCCTGCGGTCGACGACGGCCGCCAGCCGTCGCCCGCGCCGGAGTTCCGTCCGGTGACCAGCCATCCCGACGCCGCCTGGCGCCCCTATGTGAGCCCGCCGGCCGAAACGCCCGCGCCCGACGTCACGCCGCCCGCGCCGTACCAGCCCTCCTATCAGCCCCCGCCGTGGCCGCATCGGCCGACGCAGAGCCAGCCTCAGCCTGCGCCCTATGCGCCGCAACCTGCGCCTGCGCCGATCGAGCGCGCGCCCGCGCCGAGCCAGACCCCCTGGTCGCGCGCCCAGCCGGAGCGTCAGCCGGAACCCGCGCCGGCCCCGCCCGTCCAGCACACGCCCCCGCCCCAAGCGACGCCCGCGCCGACGCCCGAGCCTTTACGGCCGATGCAGACGCCGCCGGTTCAACCGGTCCCGCGCGTCGTCGAACCTGCCCCTAGACCTGCAGAGCCGACGCCTGAACCGGTGCGACACCCGCCGCAGACCCTTATTGCAGAGCCCCAGCCTGCGCCGCCCCCGCCGCCGGTCCAGCCCGAGCCCCAGCCCCAGCCTCTGCCTCAAGCCCAGCCAGAGCCCGCGCCCGCGCCAGCCCAGCCGACCGTCGACCCGCTGGCGCCGCGACGCGACGCGCTGATCTTCCAGTTGCAAAGGAATGCGCCTCAGGCGCCCGCCGCGTCGGCTCCCGCATCGCCCGAGACGCCCGCGCAGCAACCGGCCCAGACTGCGCCGCAGCCCGCGCCCCAGCCCGCGTCCAACGACGCCCCGGCTCAGGGCAGCGCCCGCTACTACTCCGTTCATCGTCAGGCGGGCCGCCAGCCTGACGCCACGCCCCTTCCCGCGCCCAACTATCTGGACGCCCTGCCGGTCGAGCTGGATCAGCCGATCGCCTCGGACGACCTGGCTCAGCCGCCCGAAGCCCCCGTCGTCATGCGCGACGCCCAGGGTCGCCTGCGCGCCGCCCCCATGACCGACGGTCCCGACCTGCCATGAGCGACGGCGCCGCCCTGCCTCCCGCCGCCGAGACCGGCTCGCGCCTGCCTGAGCTGATCGCCCTGGCCCAGGAAGGCTCCAGCCTCAAACGACGCGCCCTGTTGCGCGAGCTGACCGACTGCTTCTTCGGCGCCGCCGAACGGACCGAGGCGGAAACCGTGCTCTACGGCGCCGTCCTGTTCGACCTCACCGACGCGATGGAGACCGCCGTGCGCGCCGAACTGGCCGAGCGGTTCGCCGACGCGCCCGACGCCCCGCACCAGTTGATCCGCCGCCTGGCCAATGACGAAGCCGAGACCGTCGCCGCCCCCGTCCTCAGCGCCTCGCCGGTGCTGACCGAAGCGGACCTGATCGGCGTGGTGCGCTCGCGCGGTCAGGGGCATATGCGCGCCGTCAGCCGCCGCGCCGCCGTGTCCGAGGCCGTGTCCGACGCCATTGTCGAGCGCGGCGACGACGAAACTCTGGGCGTGCTGCTGGGCAATGAAGGCGCCAGCCTGTCGCGCGCCGCCGCGGAAACCGCCGTTGAACGCGCCCGCGCCAACCCGGCCCTGCACGCGGTGACGGTCGAGCGTTCGACCCTCCCGCCCGACCTGCTGAACGACCTGTATTTCGAAGTCGAGGCGCGTCTTCGCCAGCGCATCCTTGAACAGAACGCGCGGATGGACCCGGCCCTGCTGGAAAGCGCCCTGGCCGCCGGCCGTACGCGCGTCGCCGCCGAAGACGGCGCCCTGCCGCCCGACTACGCCGAGAGCCTGGCCTATGTCGAAGAACTGCGCGCCGCCCATCAGCTGACGCCCCAGGTGCTGGCCCGCTTCCTGCGCTCGGGCGGCCAGACCGCCTTCCTGATCGCCCTGTCGCAACTGGCCGACGTCGACTTCCACACCGCCCGCCAGATCATCGAGCGGCGCGAGCTGGACGCCCTGGCGGTGATCTGCAAGGCGGCCGACCTGGATCGGGCCCTGTTCCTGACCTACGCCGTCGTTCTGCTGAACACCGACGACAACGCGATGGGCAAGGCGCGGGCCTATGCGGGGATGTATCAGGAACTGACCCGTGAAGCCGCCATGCGGACGATCCGCTTCTGGCGCGCGCGCAAGGCGATGCAGGCGGCCTGACCTCCAGGCCCTGAACAGCAAAACGCCCGCCTTTCGCTGGAAAGGCGGGCGTCTGTCTTTAGCGTGGCGCCGCTTTTACTTGCGGGACGCGCGGGCGGGTTTGCGGCCGCCCTGGCCCAGGCCCATCTGCTTGGCCAGTTCCGAACGCGCCTTAGCGTAGTTCGGGGCGACCATGGGATAGTCTTTCGGCAGACCCCATTTGGCGCGGTATTCTTCCGGGCTCATATTGTATTTGGTGCGCAGGTGACGCTTCAGCGACTTGAACTTGCGACCGTCTTCCAGACAGATCAGGAAGTCCGGCGTGATCGACTTGCGAACCGGCACTGCCGGTTCTTGCGGCTCGGGCTCGGCCTCGACCGGCGCTTCCGAAACGCCCGACAGGGCGGCGTGGATCTGCGCGATCAGGGTCGGCACGGTGTCGGCCGATACGGTGTTGTTGCTGACATAGGCCGACACGATGTCCGCCGTCATCTCAAGCAGTTCGGGTTTTTCTTCCATCTGGATCAGCCTTCTGTCGTCCCAAATTCAATCGACTGATCTGAAAGGATCCGCCGCCTGTCGGTTTCATACGGATGTTCGACTTCGAAAGCAATGCAGCCGTCTTCTATCGCCTGAAAAGCGAGTTCAACTGCCCTGATCAGTAATGAAGAACGCTGCTGGTTTTTATCGACCGAAGTTCTCTGCAAGGGCCAGCAGGGCTGCACGCTCCGGCGCCGAGTATTCGTCGATCAGCGCCTCCTCCCCCTCGCGGATCGCCCGTAGAAGCGTCGGCGTCAGCGCCGAGGACAGAGACCAGTTCCAGTAACGCAGCACGGTCTGGGCCCGGTCCACCGCCAGCATTTCATAAATGGTCTGCACCCGACGCCAGTCAGGATGCTCGGCGCCGTCCGGCGTAGTCTCGGGACGACGCATGGCCCGCCACAGGGCCGCCAGATCGCGCCGCGCCAGGCCTGTCGCCTTGCACAGTATGGCCAGGGGCTCGCCCCCCGCGTCGCCCATGATCTTGGCCGAAGTCAAAGGCTTGATCCCCGACAGATAGCCGATCTCCGCGACCAGTTCGCGCGTCAGCCCGCCTGCGCCCGCCGCCGCCACGGCCGCTTCCAGGTCCGCGTACGGGCTCCTAGCCACGGCTGCGCGATTGCGCTGGCGCCGCTCGATGAACTGCAGCGCCTTGCGCGCGACCGGGTCGCTCCACCCCTCCTCCACCGCCAGGGCGAAGACGTCCTCGACGCTGCTCTGCATCACCTCGCGCGACACGGCGAAGCGTTGCAGGATGACCCGCCGCTCATCAGCCTCGCACCACCAGAACATGACATAGGCGCCCGAGGGCCGCAGTTCCGGGCGCCGCAGGATCAGGGCGCACAGGGCCGGCGCCTGGCGGCTCAGGGCGATCACGCTCTCGATCGCCGATTGCGGCAGGCGCGCCGTGTCATTGCGCAGGACGGCGGCGATCACCGCCTCCTCGGCCCAGTTGAACAGGGCCTCGGTCACGACCTCGGACAGACCGCGCCGCGCCGCCATCATCAGGCGATGCTCCAGCCCGGCGTCGCGCGCGCAGCCGATCAGGTCCGCGTCCGACAGGGCCGCGCATTCCTCCAGCAGGGGGCGCGCCACCTCAGGCTCGTCGCGCAGCAGCAGCCGCTTCAGCGCATCAGGCAGTTCGCCCAGCGGCGCCAGCCGCTCCGCCACCCGGCGGCGCTCATCCGTCGAGGCTGTCCGCAACACGTCGACCAGCAGATCGCCGACCACCGAACGCTCGAAGACGTTGATCCGGCTGGCGGGCAGGCTGACCACGTCGGCCAGACGACGCAGCAGGGCGCGACGCGCCCGCAACGGCCGCGCCTCGCCCTCTTCAGCCCTGCCCCTGGGTTCGCTCATGAGCGCAGACTAGCGCCGACGCGTTAACCGGCCGTCACAGTCCTTCGAACAGGGCCGTGGACAGATAGCGTTCGGCGAAGCTGGGAACGATGGTCACGATCGTCTGACCGGCATAGGCGTCCTGCGCCGCGAGTCGGAACGCCGCCGTCAGGGCCGCGCCCGAGCTGATGCCGACCGGCACGCCGTCCTCGCGCGCGACGCGGCGGGCCATGGCGAAGGCGTCCTCGTTGGTGACCTGCTCCACCCCGTCGATGACATCACGGTCGACCACGGCGGGGATGAAGCCCGCGCCGATGCCCTGGATCTTGTGCGGCCCCGGCGCGCCGCCGGACAGGACCGGAGAGTCGGTCGGCTCCACCGCGATCATCTTCACGGAGGGTTTCTTCGCCTTCAGCGCATGGCCGACGCCGGTGATGGTGCCGCCGGTGCCGACGCCCGCCACCACCACGTCCACGGCCCCCGCCGTGTCGTTCCAGATTTCCTCGGCCGTCGTGGCCTCATGGATCGCGGGGTTGGCCAGGTTCTTGAACTGGGCCGGGCTGACCGAACCGGGGATTTCCGCCAGCAGTTCTTCGGCGCGGGCGATAGCGCCCTTCATGCCCTTTTCGGCGGGCGTCAGTTCCAGCGTGGCGCCCAGCAGGGCCAGCATCTTGCGCCGTTCGATCGACATGCTCTCCGGCATGACCAGGATCAGCTTGTAACCCTTGGACGCCGCCACGAAGGCCAGGGCGATGCCGGTGTTGCCGCTAGTCGGCTCGATCAGGGTCGCGCCGGGCTTGATCTGGCCCAGTTGCTCCAGCGCCTCGACCATCGCCACGCCGATGCGGTCCTTGACCGAGGCGATCGGGTTGAAGAACTCCAGCTTGGCCAGCACCGTGGCCTTCGGCTTCAGCGCCGCCGTCAGGTTGGGCAACCGCACCAGAGGGGTATCGCCGATGGTGTCGACGATGCTGTCATAGACCCGGCCGCGGCCCGCCTTCCTGTGGCGGCTGGCGTCATAGGCCTGGGTTTGAGCAGTGTCGGACATGGCGAGGTCTCCGTGCGTTCGGGGGCGGCCTAACAGATAAGGCTTATACGCGCGAGGCAAGGCCCGGCTCCGCAGCTTTTCTGTCGCGGTTTTTAGCCGCCCTGGCCGCGCCCTGACGCGACGGGCCTATTCGTCCGGAAAGCTCTTGTGATCCTGCCGGTGCTGGGCGGGCAGATAGGGACCGGCGGGCAGGCCCTGCCCCAGGGCATGGGGCGCCGTCAGATTGGCCTGCTGGGGCAGCGGCATATAGTTGGGCTTGGCCTTCTCCAGCGCCGAAACGATGGCCTGGGCCAGCAGATCGGCCAGCGGATTGCCCGAGTTCGAGGCCTGCGGACTGTAGGTCATCTCCTGATGGTCCGACCAAAGCACCTGGCCGCTGCGACAGCTCTTCAGCGTGTACTCAAACGCTACATTGGTAGAGGTCGAGATCAGGATGTATTGCGACTCCCACTTCTGTATTTCGACGAACAGCACGGCGTCGCAGCCGAACAGCGGACCGAAGCGCGCAGCGTCGGCCTGATGCACCAGACCGGCGTCCGACAGGCCTTCGTCCTCCAGCACCCCCTTCACCATATGGGCGGGAAACACATAGTAGCCGCGCTCGGCGACCGGCCGGGAAATGGTCGAGACGAAATAGTCCGCCGCATCCACGTTGACGGTCGAGTTCAGCGCCGGAACCACCATGACGCTGCGCGGATTCTCGGCGCGCAGGGCGGCGTAGCTCTTGGGCGCAGGCCCCGTTGCGCAGGCGCTCAGCAGGGCGGCGCAGGCCAGGGCGGCGACGGCGAGCGATCTGCGGATGATCATTGCGCCTCTCCCCCGGTGACGGCGGCCTGACCGCCGAGGCCGACGATCACCCGATCCATGAAGACGGCGGATTCAGGGAAACGCGCGCGCTCTTCCTGAAACAGCGTCAGGGCCTGCGCCGTCTCGCCTGCCTGCAGATGCAGATAGCCCAGCTCGGCCAGCAGCCCCGGCGCCACGGCGTCGCGCTTGCGCCCCGCCTCGATGGCGCGCTCCAGCGCGGTGCGATAGGCCTCGCGGTTCTCAGGGTTCTGGGCATAGGCGTAGAGCGCGGGCTCATAGGCGCCCCACTCGAACCGCGTGGCGGGCGCGCAGGCGGCGAGACCGCTCAGGGCCGTCACTGCGGCCATCATCATCAGACGTTTCAAGGCAGCACCACCACAACCTGCGTCCCGGCGGCGACGATCACCGTCTGGGCGTGAAGGACCCGGCCGCCCTGACTGACGACGACCTCATGGCGGCCCGGCGTCAGGGCCGCGCCCCCGCCCAGGGCGCCGACCGATCCCAGATCGCGCCCATCCACGATCAGGCGGGCGTCGGCCGGAGCATTGGTCAGCTTCAGCGTGCCTGCGGATGCGCCCTGCACCGCCTCGCGCGTGGGATAGTTCTTGACGCACCCCCCGGCCGCCAGCGCGGCGCACAGGACGGTCAGCGCGACCGCGCTCGTCTTCATGGTCTGATCTCCGTGACCCGCAGGCCGGTTGGATCGGCGGGCAGCTCGCCCTCGATCACGCGGGCGGTCGCGCCCTCGGTTTCAGGGCTGTCGCCGAAGAAGCCGGTGATCTCGATCTGCGCCACGCGGCTGCCCGGCAGGGTGATCGGCAGGCCCGACTGGCCGCTGATCACCGTCTCGCCCGGCGTTTCGACGTGGAAGCGGTCGCCGGCGCGCAGACCCTGGCTGGGGCCGCCGCTGACATAGACGGTCGGGCCGGACACCCGCAGGATGTCGGTGAACCAGGCCCGCTGCTGCAACTGATTGACGATATTGGTCATGGCGTCGGCGATGGCCGCCGCTATGGCCCGGTCGTTCAGGGTCGAGTCATAGCCCGCGCGGCTGCCGAAACCCGCCACCTCGCCGGTCTCCGTCGTCGCCTCCCCGGCGCCCGAGGCGGTGAAGAAGACGCGGCCCGTGCGCACGTCGACCAGGCGAATCTCGACCGTGGCGTTGACTGCCTGACGACGCTGGGAGTTGAGGAAGCCCTGCTTGCCCTCATTGCGGCGGCCCAGTTGGGTGATCGAGCCCAGCAGCAGGGCGTCGACCCCGCTCAGCGCCTGGCCGTCCGCCTCGGACAGCACCCGCTCGGCGTTCAGCGCCGTCAGATCGGACCGCTCGAAGACAAAGAAGTGGTCCGACGTCACCAGGGCGTTGACCAGCATGTCGCCCGCCTGGCTCGCCACCGGATCAGCCTGCCCCGGCGACAGCAGCAGGCGGCCATAAGGCGTGCTGTTGGTGAAGCGCCCGACCGCCACCCGACGCTTCAGCCCCGTCCTCTCTGAACCCGGCCGCGCCGTCTCGGCCTGAACCGTGCCGGGCGCGGCGAACGCTGAGGCGGGACAGGCGGACGCACAGATAGCCAAAGCCGCAAAAGCTGCGAAAGCACGCTGGAAAATCATCTGAAACCGCCCCCCGGCAAATCAATGTTATCCATGACATGACTGACGCGCTCGGCGCAATCCCTTCGCCGAACCCGCGCCGTTTCAACAGAAACATCCGGCGCGGACGCCTTGTCGCCAGCCGCTACGTCAGGCAATCCAGATGCAGAACCAAGGGGATGACCAGATGACCGACACGCTTGAGCTTTCGCACTGGATCGGCGGCGAGAAGGTCGCGGGAACGCGCACGGGCGAGAGCCTGAACCCGTCCGACACGCGCGATGTCGTGGCCCGCACCCCCAAGGGCGGGGCCGCCGAGGTCGATCAGGCGGTCGCCGCCGCCCGCGCCGCCTTCGGCGCCTGGGCCGACGCCTCGCCCGAAGTGCGTTCGGACGTGCTGGACCGCGCCGGGACCCTGCTGATGGAGCGCCGCGAAATCATCGGCCGCCTGCTGTCGCGCGAAGAGGGCAAGACCCTGGCCGAGGGCGTCGGCGAGACGGCCCGCGCCGCCCGCATCCTGAAATTCTTCGCGGGCGAGGCCCTGCGCCTGCACGGCCAGAACCTGGCCTCGACCCGGCCCGGCGTGGAAATCCAGACCTATCGCCAGCCGGTCGGCGTGTTCGGCCTGATCACCCCGTGGAACTTCCCCATCGCCATCCCGGCCTGGAAGATCGCGCCCGCCATCGCCTTCGGCAACACCGTGGTCATCAAGCCCGCCGGCCCGACCCCGGCCACGGCCGAGGCCCTGATCGCCATCCTGCATGAGGCGGGCCTGCCCAAGGGCGTGGTCAACATGGTCATCGGCGACGGCGACGTCGGCCGCGCCATCGTCGCCCACCCGGACGTGGACGGCATCAGCTTCACCGGCTCGCAGAAGGTCGGCGCCGGGGTGGCCGAGGGGGCGATGAAGCGCCAGGCCCGCGTCCAGCTGGAAATGGGCGGCAAGAACCCGCTGATCGTGATGGACGACGCCGATCTGGACCGGGCCGTGAACATCGCCCTGGACGGCAGTTTCTTCGCCACCGGCCAGCGCTGCACCGCCTCCAGCCGCCTGATCGTTCAGGACGGCATCCACGACCGCTTCGTCGCCGCCCTGGCCGAGAAGGTGAAGGCTCTGCGCGTCTGCGACGCCCTGGACCCGTCCACCCAGATGGGCCCGGCCGTGACCGAGGCCCAGCGCGACGTCTCCTACGACTACATCGACATCGCCGCGTCCGGCGGCGGCCGCGTCGTGGCGGGCGGCCAGCGCCTCAGCCTCGACAAGCCGGGCTGGTACGTCCAGCCGACCCTGATCGTCGACACCCTGGCCGACGCGCGCATCAACAACGAAGAAGTGTTCGGCCCCGTCGCCTCGACCATCCGCGTGGCCGATTTCGAGGAAGCCCTGGCCGTCGCCAACGGCGTCGAGTTCGGCCTGTCGGCGGGCATCGTCACCCAGTCGCTGAAGCATGCGCGCGAGTTCCAGCGCCGGGCGCGCGCTGGCATGACCATGGTCAATCTGGCCACCGCCGGGGTCGACTATCACGTCCCGTTCGGCGGCACGAAGAAGTCCAGCTACGGCCCTCGCGAACAGGGCTTCGCCGCCGCCGACTTCTACACCCAGATCAAGACCAGCTACTCGGCCTGCTAAGGGCGCCTAGCCCTTGAACGCGTCCTTGGCCGCGCGGCGCTGGGCGAAGTCTTCGGCGTCGCGGGCGCGCAGGAAGGGGTTGAAGCGGCGCTCGACCCCGACCGACGTCGGCACGGTCGCCTCGCCCCGTTCGCGCGCGGCGAAGATCGCCTCGGCGTGGGCGCGCAGGGCCGCATCGGCGTCCGCCAGCGACAGGGCGAAGCGGGCGTTCGACGCCGTATACTCATGGGCGCAATACAGGATCGTCGCCTCGGGCCAGGCGGCGATGCGGTTCAGGCTCTCCCACATCTGCTCAGGCGTCCCCTCGAACAGCCGCCCGCAGCCCAGGGCGAAGATGACGTCGCCGACGAAGGCCAGCCCGTCATCCGCCGCGTGATAGACCACATGGCCCAGCGTATGACCGGGCGACAGCACCACGTCGAAGGCCGTCTCGCCCAACCGCGCCGCCTCGCCATCGACCAGCACATGGTCCAGCGGCGCCGCGCGGCGCACCTCCTCCGGCCCGGCGATCTCGCAGCCGGTCTCGGCCTGCAGCCGTTCGTTACCGCCGGTGTGGTCGGGGTGCCAGTGGGTGTTCAGGATCAGGTCCAGCCGCCCCCAGCCCGACGCTTCCAGATCATCCAGGATCGCCTCGGCGTCCGGCGTGTCGATGGCCGCAACCAGCCCCGTCGCCTCATCGCGGATCAGGAAGCCGTAGTTGTCGGACAGGCAGGGGAACTGGCGGACGGTCAGGGTCATGGGGAGGTCTCCGATCGAAACCCCAGCCTAGCAGAATGCCCCGACAAACTGCGCGAAATCCGCCATACTGCCCCCATGCGCCGCAGCATCGACGAGCTCCGCACCTTCTACGGCGAACCGACCGGGGCGCTGGCGCGGCGCATGCTGGCGCGGCGTCTGGACGACGCCTGGGGCGAGGCGAACGGCTGCGACGTGCTGGGGCTGGGCTACGCCTCCCCCTGGCTGGACGCCTTCATCGGCGCCCGCCGCGTCATCGCCGCCATGCCGGGCGGTCAGGGCGCCGAGCAATGGACGACGGGCGGGCGCAACCGCACCGCCCTGATCGACGAGCGCCGCCTGCCCTTCGCCGCGGGAACCTTCGACCGCATCCTGCTGGTCCACGCCCTGGAAGAGGCGGACGATCCCAAGGCCCTGCTGACCGAGGCGGTGCGCGCCCTGGCGCCGTCGGGCCGCGTCATCCTTGCGGCGGCGGCGCGCGGCGGCCTGTGGGCCCGCGCCGAGTCCACTCCCTTCGGCCATGGCCGCCCCTTCACGCGCGGCCAACTGGAACGGCTGGTGCGCGAAGTCGGGCTGGAGCCGGTCGCCTGGTCCCAGGCCCTGTACGTCCCGCCGTGGCGGCCCCTGCTGGGCCTCGCCGACGGGCTGGAGCAGGTGGGCCCGAAACTGTTTCCCGGCGCGGCGGGCCTGATCATGCTGGAGGCCACGCGTCAGGCCTACGCCCGCGTCCGCCCGCGCGGCCTGGCCCAGACCGTGCTGGCGGGTCGGCCCACCCTGACCCCCTCGCCCGCCGCCCGCGACCACGCGCCCGCGTCGCACCCTATGGGCGCCGCGCGCAAACAGCCTTAAAGCCAGCCTCATGCAAAGACTGATCCTGATGCGTCACGCCAAGGCCGAAGCCTCGGCGCCCGGCGGCGACGTGGACCGCGCCCTGAGCGAACGGGGTCTGCGCGACGCCGCCGCCATGGGCCGCGCCCTGGCCGAGCGGGGCCTGAAGCCGGACATGGCCCTGGTGTCCGGCGCCCGCCGCACGCGCCAGACCTGGGATCAGGTCAGCGATCATTTCGGCGACGTCGAACTGCGCGTGTCCGACAGCCTCTACAACGCCTCGGCCGACACCCTGCGCCGCGCCGTCGAGGCGGCGGAGGACGAGGCGGGCTGCCTGCTTCTGATCGCCCATAACCCCGGCGTGCATCAGCTGGCGGTCGAATATCTGATCGAGAGCGCCGCCTCCCCGTCGGTGCTCGACAAGATGAGCGGCGGCTTCCCCACCGGGGCGGCGGCTGTCTTCACCGTCGATGTCGCCGGGCGCCCCTCCTATGAGGGCTGGCTGACCCCGGAGACCCTTTAAGGCCATGACCGACCTGCCCGACGTCGCCTTCAAGATCCTGAGCCGCGCCGACTGGCGCGCGACCCTGGCCGAGGGCCGCTATGACGGTTCGGCCGTGGACATAGCCGACGGCTACATCCATCTGTCGGCCGCCGATCAGCTGGAGGCCACGGCCGCCAAGCACTACGCCGGTCAGGCCGAGCTGATGCTGGTCGAGGTCGATCTGACGGCTCTGGGCGACGCCCTGATCTGGGAGCCGTCGCGCGGCGGCGCCCTGTTCCCCCACATCTACGGCCCCCTGCCCGTCGCGGCGACGCGCGGCGCGCGCCCCCTGTCGGTGACGGCCGACGGCCGCATGATCGTCGAAGAGACCGCCTGACCATGAGCCTGACCGACCTCGGCGCCATCCTGCTGCGCCAACTCGACCCGGAAGCCGCGCACCGTCTGGCCATCCGCGCCCTGCAGCTGACGCCCCTGCCCGCGCCCGGCGCCGACGACCCGATCCTCAAGACCACGATCGCCGGGCTGCAGATGTCCAATCCCGTCGGTCTGGCCGCCGGTCTGGACAAGAACGGCGAGGCGCTGGAAGGCCTGTCGCGGCTGGGCTTCGGCGCGGTGGAATGCGGCTCGGTCACGCCGCGCGCGCAAGCGGGCAACCCGAAACCGCGCCTGTTCCGCCTGTCGGAAGACCGGGCGATCATCAACCGCATGGGCTTCAACAACGAGGGGCTGGAGCCGTTCGCCGCCCGTCTGGCCCGGCGCCCGACCCGCACCGCCATCGGCGCCAACCTGGGCGCCAACAAGGATACCGAGGACAAGGCCGCCGACTATGTCTCGGGGCTGAAGCGGCTGGCGGGACTGGCCGACTATTTCACCATCAACATCTCCTCGCCCAACACGCCGGGGCTGCGCGCGCTTCAGGGGCGCGAGGCGCTGGACGACCTGCTGGGCCGCATCAACGAGGCCCGCCCCGCCGACGGCGCGCCGGTCTTCCTGAAGATCGCGCCGGACCTGATCGGCGAAGAGATCGGCATGATCGTCGAAGCCTCCATCGCCCACCGCATCGACGCCCTGATCGTATCCAACACCACGCTGGAGCGGCCCGCCTCCCTGCGCTCCGCCTTCGCAGGAGAGAGCGGCGGCCTTTCGGGCGCCCCGCTGAAACCCTTCGCCCTGAAGGCGCTTGAGGCCGCGTCCGAAGCGGCGGGTGGTCGCCTCCCTCTGATCGCCGTGGGCGGGATCGCCAGCGGCGAGGACGCTTTCGCCCGCATTCGCGCAGGCGCCTCGGCGGTCCAGCTCTATTCGGCCCTGATCTATGAAGGGCCGGGCCTGATCGGCCGCATCAAGCGCGACCTGGCCGCCCGCCTGCGCGCCGAAGGCTTCTCCAGCATGGCCGAGGCGACCGCCGCCCGGCGTTGACGGAGCATTAGCAACCCTCGGTCGATGATGAACCAATGGGCCAAGCGCCCGTTTGGAACGTCGTATGTCCGACCCTATCGCCGACGCTCACATCGGGTGGGCGCCCGCCATTCGCCAACGTCGCAAGGCGACGATGCAGCGCCTTGTCACGGGCGGCGCGACGGCGCTTGTCTTCAGCCCCATTCTGGGACTGGCGCCCGCTATGGGGTGGTTGGCGATCTATGTCCTGATCCAGGGCGTCGAGGCCTGGCTGGCCGAGCCCGTGCTCCAGGGCCGCCAGGAGACGCCAAAGGGATGGCGCGGACCGGCGATGGACGCCGTGCTGGCGCTGAACGCCGGCTGGCTCGGATTTCTTTCGGCGCCCCTGTGGCTGATCGGCGGCCCGATGGGTGGTTTCGCCGCCTCCATCCTGCTTTCGGCCGGCGCCATCAACTCCGTGATCATGTCGGCCGGCAACATGCGGGTCTTCAGCTTCACCGTGCTGCCCCAGCTCGTCTTCATGGCCCTGACGCCCATGTTCATGGCCTTGTGGGGGGCCGAGCGGTCCCTGATCATAGCGGTGGCGATCGGCGTCTTCTGTTACGCCCTATTCTGCTTCAACACGCGCGCGCGTCTGCGCAACGCCATGCTGGCCGAACGCCACGCCCTGGCCGAAGCTGAGCGGGAGCGTCGCCAGGTCGAGACCGCCATGACCGAGCGCAGCGCCTTCATGACCGCCGTCGGCCATGACCTGCGCACGCCCATCAGCGCCATCCTGACCGGCGCGGACTATCTGCGCGCCGCCGCGCCTTCGAGCGCAGCGCGACAGCACATCGCCCTGATCGAGGACGCCGGGCTGATGATGAAGGCCCTTCTGGACGACCTGCTCGATCACGCACGGCTGAACGCAGGCCGTATGCACGTCGAGAGCAATGAGTTCGACCTGCGCCTGATGCTGGCCCAGACCGCAAGGCTGTGGCAGGGCCAGGCCCGCGCCCAGGGTCTGCGGTTGCGGCTCGAAGGCGCGGGCCAGACGCCCCGCTGGGTGCGCGGCGACGTCATGCGCCTGCGTCAGGTGCTGAACAATCTGATCTCCAACGCCATGAAGTTCACCGAGGCCGGGACGGTGACGCTGAAGGTCCGCAGCTGGATGGACGACGAGGGCGCCTACGCCCTGCTGATCGACGTCGCCGATACGGGGCGCGGCATGAGCCCCGACCAGCTCCAACGTCTTTTCAGGCCCTTCGACCAGACCACGGACGGCGTCGCCGCCCGCTTCGGCGGCTCCGGCCTCGGACTGGCGATCAGCCGCGACCTGATCGAACTGATGGGCGGGCGCCTGACGGTGCGCAGCGAACCCGGCTGCGGCTCTCAGTTCACCGTGGCCCTGAGCCTGCCTCAGGGACGGCGCGATGGGGACGCCGACGACATCCGCGACGAGGCGATCACCCCGCTGGCCGCTTCCGCCCGCCTTGACCCGCTCGCGCCGCCGCCGGACATCGCATATGCCGCCCCGCCTTCGCCGCCCCTGCCTTCCCCGCCTGCGTTCGAGAACGTCGCGCCTGATGACGACGCGGCCGACGCCCGGCCTCTGCGCGTCCTGGTCGTCGACGATCACGCCATCAACCGACGCGCCATCCAGCTGATCCTGCAGGCCTTCGACTGCGAGATCGTCATGGCCGAAAATGGTCTGGCCGCGCTTCAGGCCTGCGAGGGCCAGGTCTTCGACGTCGTTTTCATGGATGTGCGGATGCCCGAACTGGACGGTCGCGAGACCACGCGGCGTCTGCGCAAGGGCGGCGGCCCGAACGCCCGCGTGCCCGTCATCGCCGTGACCGCCGACACCGAGCCGGAAGACATGAGCGCCTGCCTGGCCGTCGGCATGAACGCCTTCGTATCCAAGCCCCTGACCCCGGCGGCCCTGCTGGACGCCCTGTCCCGCACGCTGGACGCCGCGGCCGAAAGCGAAGCAGACGCGGAAGCCGCCGCCTAGGCTGTTTCCGGGCGCAGGGCCGCGATCAAACGCTCTTCCCAGCCCGGCTGTCTGAGGTCGCATTCCCACAGGGTCAGGACACGCCAGCCCGCCGCCGTCAGTTCGTCGGCCACGCGGGCGTCGCGGGCGCGGTTGCGGTCGATCTTGGCGATCCAGTAATCAGCGTTGCCCTTGGGCTGGCGGGCGCCGCGCGGGCAGTCGTGGCCGTGCCAGAAACAGCCGTGGACGAAGACGACCGTCCTGCGCCCCTTCATCACCAGATCCGGCCGCCCCGGCAGGCCGCAGCCGTCGAGGCGATAGCCGATCCCGGCGGCCCGCAAGGCGCGGCGGACCTTCATCTCCGGGCCGGTGTCGCGGCCCTTCACGCGCCGCATGACGGCGCTGCGTTGTTCGGGCGTGAAGACGTCGCCCACCGCCTCAGCTCCGCGCGCAGCGGGCCGGCCGGCGGCGGGCGACGCCGGGGATCACAGCTGGGCCAGAAGGTGCTCGGCCGAGGACACCTTGAACTCGCCGCCCTGCTCGATGTTCAGCTGATCGACCACGCCGTCCTTGACCAGCATGGAGTAACGCTGCGAGCGCTCGCCCATGCCGAAGCCCTTGGCGTCCAGCGTCAGGCCGACCGCGCGGGTGAAGTCGCCGTTGCCGTCGGCCAGCATGACGATGTCGTCGGCGCCGTTCAGATCATTGGCCTGGGCCCAGGCGCCCATGACGAAGGCGTCGTTGACCGAGACGCAGGCCACGGTGTCCACGCCCTTGGCCGCAAGGTCGGCGCGGTGGTCGACATAGCCCGGCAGGTGGCGCGCCGAGCAGGTCGGGGTGAAGGCGCCCGGCACGGCGAACAGGGCGACGGTCTTGCCGCCGAACAGCTCGGCCGTCGTCACGGGCTTGGGGCCCTCGGCCGTCATGGTGGTCAGGGTCGCCTCGGGAATGCGGTCGCCGATCGAAAGGGTCATGTCGGGGTCTCCGGATGTCGGCCCGGCCGATCCGGAGCGCGATGAGGTTCAGATAGAGAGCCCCGGCCCGAACGCCAAGCGCCGAGGCGCCGACCGTCTTGCGCCCGAAGGCCCGCGACCCGATGATAGGGGGATGAAGACCTCCTCCTCCCCGGCGGCCTCCTCCCTGACCGGACGTCTGCTGGTCGCCATGCCCGGTATCGACGACGACCGCTTCCGGCACGCCGTCATCCTGATCTGCGCCCACGACGAGGACCACGCCCTGGGCGTGCGGCTGGACCAGCCGGCGCCCGGCGTCTCCCTGGCCGATGTGCTGGAAACGCTGGATACGCCGACCGACGACCGGGTGCGCGGGCGCCATGTCCTGATCGGCGGCCCGGTCGAGCGCGAGCGCGGCTTCGTCCTGCACACCGACGACTGGCTCAGCGACGACACCAGCCTCAGCTTCGGCGAGGGGCTGGCCCTGACCGGCACCCGCGACGCCCTCACCGCCATGGCCGACGCCGAAGGCCCGCGCCGGTCGATCCTGCTGCTGGGCTATGCGGGCTGGGGCGAGGGTCAGTTGGAGGAAGAGCTGAACGAGAACGTCTGGCTGACCGCCGAGGCCGACGACGCCCTGATCTTCGACACCGACTACGACACCAAATGGAGCCGCGCCCTGGCGGGCCTCGGCGTCGACGCCGCCCGCCTGTCCAGCCAGAGCGGCCGGGCCTGAACGGTCCCTCCCCCGCCGGGAGAGGGTTTTTCCTAGGCCGAGCGTCCCTTGATCGGAGCGACGCCGTCGGCGAGGGACTCGTTCAGATAGACCTCGGCCTCCTGCGCCGGCAGGGCGGGCGCATAGCCGAACCCCTGGCCGTAGTGGCAGCCGTCAGCCAGCAGCAGTTGCGCCAGGCCGGCGTTCTCGACCCCCTCGGCCACGACTTCCAGCGCCAGATCGCGGCCCAGGTTGACGACCGATTTGACGATCTTGGCCGAGCCCTCGTCCTTGTCCATCGTCAGCACGAAGTAGCGGTCGATCTTCAGGGTGTCGAACGGCAGTTTGGCCAGGTAGGATAGCGACGAGAAGCCCGTACCGAAATCGTCCAGCGCCAGGCTGGCCCCGGCTTCGCGCAGCGCCTTCAGCACCTCGGCGGCGCGGGCGGTGTCGCGCATGATGTCGCCCTCGGTGACCTCCAGCTTCAGGGCGCCGCGCGGCAGGCCCGTCTCCTTGATGATGCGGGCGACGTCCTCGACCAGATGGGGGCGCTCGATCTCGCCGACCGACAGGTTGACGCTGCAGAACAGCCGCCCGGCGTTCGGATGGCGGGTCAGCCACTCGTCCAGCTGTCGCGCCGCCTGGGTCATCATCAGCAGGCCCAGTTCGTTCATCAGGCCCATTTCGTCGGCCAGGGTCAGGAACTCGTCCGGCGGGACCAGACCGCGCCGGGGGTGGCGCCAGCGCGCCAGCGCCTCGAACCCGGCGACCGCGCCGGTGTTCAGATTCACGATGGGCTGGAAGAAGGGCTCGATCTCGCCGCGCACGAAGGCGTTGCGCAGGTCCGCCTCCAGCGCCAGACGCGACAGGCTGTCGCTTTCCAGCGCCCGGCCATAGGCGGCGGCGCCGCCGCGCCCGGCCGTCTTGGCCTGTTCGACCGCCAGTTCGGCGCGGCGCAGAAGTTCGGCCGGGTCTGGGGCGTCCGGGCCGCCCTCGGCCGTCACCGCGCCGATGGAGACGGTGGGGTAGATGTCGAAACCGGCCATGCGCAGCGGCTGCTCCAGCGCCTCGCGCATCCGTTCGCCGCCGCCGGTTCCCCCGCGCTTCACCAGAACGGCGAACTCGTCCTCGCCGATCCGGGCGGGCGAGCAGTCCTCGGAAAAGGCCGCCGACAGACGCGACCCCAGCGCCGACAGCACCAGATCGGCCCGCTCATGCCCCAGGGCTTCGTTCAGGCGGCGCAGGCGGTCCAGGTCGCCGACCACCACCTCATAGTCCCCCGGCTGCGCCAGGGTTTCCGCCACGCGAACCAGAAAGGTGCGCCGATCCAGCAGGCCGGTCAGCGTATCCCGGTCGGCGCCTGCGAACTTGGTTTCCAGGGCGACGATGCCCGCCGCGCGCAGACCATCCTCCAGCCAGACGCCGCGCCACAGGCAGGTCTCGCACCCGCGCATCCGCAGGCGCACGGCGATCTCGGTCCCTTCGGCCTGCGGCTTCAGCAAACGGTCGGCGAGGGCCCGGTCCTGCGGCATGGTCAGGGCGGTGAAGGCCGCGCCCGAACACTGCGGCGCCAGCGGCCCCAGCCCCAGCGGCCGCGTGGCCCCGGTGAAGCGGATCTGATCCTCGGCCGGCGTCCATATCCACAGGGCGGCGTCCGCCGCCGCCAGGGCTTCGATGGCCGTGGTGGGATCCCACGTCAACGCTCTGGATCTTGCACTCAAAGCGTACCCGCTAAACTGGCTGAGGAAGGGTCGGCGCGAACTCGGTGTTCAGCACGCCGAACAGAAGATGATCTGCCCAGCGGCCGTTAATTTTCAAATAAGCCCGCGCCAGGCCCTCATTACGAAATCCGGCCTTTTCCAGCACCCGGCGCGAGGGATAGTTGGTCGGCAGGCAGGCCGCCTCGACCCGGTGCAGCTTCAGCGGCCCGAAGGCGTAGGTCAGCATGGCGCGCACGGCCCGCGTGCCGACCCCGCGCCCTGCGTGCGGCTGGCCCACCCAATAGCCCAGCGTCCCCGTCTCGGCGACGCCGCGCCGGATGTTGGACAGGGTGACGGCGCCCAGCAGGGCCTCGTCCTCGCCATCGAAGATGAACAGGGGCCAGGCCGTGCCCAGCTCCATCTCGCGCGCATAGACGCCCAACCGACGACGAAAGGCGGCGCGGGTCAGGTCGTCCTCGGGCCAGGCGGGCTCCCACGGCTGGAGATAGGCCCGCGACTCCTCGCGCAGGGACGCCCACGCCATATAGTCGGAAGGGCGCGGCGGGCGCAGCACGACCCCCTGCCCGTTCAGGACCGGTCCGGTCGCCTCGGCCATCCAGTCGAACAGGGCCATGAAATCAGGATAGCGCGTCGCGGCCCCGACGTCAGCCGTCGGTAACAAAGATGCGGTCAGCCGCCGGCTGCGGACATGGCGTCGCGGAAGGCGGCGCCCGCCCCGCCCGCTGCGCGCGGCCCCAGCACGGAGCTGGCCGAACGTCCCGCCGCCGCCATCTCCCGCCCGACGGCGCGCAGATCTTCGGCGCCTTGAGCCTCGATGCGGGCCGCCGTCGCCTCGGACGAGACCGGCGCCCCGAACACCAGGGTCTGGCCCGCGTTCCGACCGGCCCGACTGGCCGGGCTTTCATCGGCCATCCACAGGCTGGCGTTCAGCACCGCCTTGGCGCGCGCCAGTTCCTGCGGCGTCGGTCCGCGCTCAGCCAGATCCACGATTTCAGCGGCGCACAGTTCGGCCAGTTCGATCGACCGCTCGGCCGCCGCCCCGGCGTAGACGCCCAGCAGCCCCAGATCGTCATAGGTCTCGTGATAGGCGTCGATGGCGTAGGCCAGGCCGCGGTCCTCGCGGGCGCTCTGGAACAGGCGCGAGGCCATGCCCCCGCCGAGGATTTCGGTGAACAGCCGCAGGGCGGGCAGCCGCTCGTCGCGCGCGCCGAGGGTCGGCAACTGGAACACCAGATTGGCCTGTTCGATCTTGCGCGCCAGCCGCGCCTCGCCGCCGACGAAGACGGCCGCGGGCAGCGCCTCGGTCGGCGTCGCCGTCTGGTGGCCGAACCAGGTCTCGGCCAGAGGCAGAAGCTCGTCTTCGTCCACGCCGCCCGAGACGGCCACCACCATGCGGTCCGGCGAATAGAGCCGTCGCCGCCAGTCGCCGATCATCTCCCGCTCGACCGGCGCCAGGCTGGCGATGGAGCCCAGGATCGGCCGCCCCAGCGCCTGCCCCACGAAGGCGCGCGTCTGGGCCATCTCGAACACATGGTCGTCGGGGGTGTCGAAAGCCTCGGCGATCTCCTGGGCCACCACGTCCTTCTCACGCTCGATCTCCTCGGGCGCCAGGGTCGGGCGGAACACCAGATCGGACAGCACCTGCATGGCCAGCGGCAGGCTGCCCTTCAGGGCGCGGATGTCGAAGCTGGTGCGCTCATAGCCGGTGGCGGCGTTGATCGATCCGCCCTCGGCCTCGATACGCTCGACGATCTCGCGCGCGCCCATGTCGCCCGCGCCCTTGAAGACCAGATGCTCCAGCAGGTGCGACCAGCCGGACCGGGCTTCGTCCTCCATGCGGGCGCCGCCGTTGACGGCCACGGTCACGGCGATAGTGCGCAGGCCGGGCATGGGATCGCACACGACGCGCACGCCGTTGGACAGGGTGTGAAGGCGAGCAGTCAGATCGATTGTCCTCAGGAAGAACGGTAACGGCGGACCATCACGGCCGCATAGAAGCCGACCAGCGCCGCCGCCAGGCCGAACCAGGTCAGGGCGTAGCCCAGGTGATTGTTGCTGAAGGCCGCGGGCGGCGACACGGGCCGCAGCGCCGCCAGCTCGGGATTGGCCGAGGTGGTCGCATAGACGGTGTAGGGCGACACCGGCCCGGTCACGCCCAGAGCCTCGGCCATCGCCGTCTGGTCGCGACCGTAAAAGAGCTTGTCCGAGGGCGGCGGCGTCAGGGCGTTGGGCGGGGACGGTCGGCGCACCACGCCCGCGATCACGACCGGCATGGCGGCGCCGGCGCGAACGGCCGGACGGGCCGCGACTTCAGCGGGCACGAAGCCACGATCGATCAGGACGGTCTCCCGCCCCTCGATCGGACAGGCCGAGATCAGCCGCACGCCCGCGTCGCCGTCATCAATGGTCTGCAGCTCGACGAAGGGCGCCGTGTTCAGGCCGCGACAGGTGACGATCGCCTGCCGGAACTCGGGGTCCTCCAGCGCCAGCAACGCCTCAAGAGGCACCGGCGCCTGACGGGCGGCCGCCTCTGAGCGGGCGATCAGGTCCAGCTTCCACTGCAGCCGCTGCGCCTGCCACACGCCCAGCGTCAGCAGCAGGGCCAGCGCCAGCACAGCCACGACGGTCAGAACAAGGGGGAAACGAGGCCGGGCGGCGTCGGTCATCGGGTCTCTCGGGGTGAATCATCGCTGCGCTGACGCAGCATCTGCAGCGCCGTCATCAACCCCTTTCCCGGCCGCATCAAGGCCAGGGCGAGGCCTGCCGTCAACGGCAGCCAGACGATCAGGTGCAGCCAGATCGGCGGGCTGAAGGCGATCTCGACCGCCAGGGCAGAAAACCCGACCAGAAATCCGGCGATCTGCATGATGAAGGTGGCCGCGCCGTCGCCCGTCTCGACCGCGCCCAGATCAAAGCCGCAGGCCTCGCAGGACGCGCGGCGCTTCAGAAAGCCCTCGAACAGCGGCCCGCGCCCACAGGCAGGACAGCGCCCCATCATCCCGGCGCGCACCGCGGGCCAGACAAGCAAATCGGCGCGGGACCTGGGGCCCCGCGCCGACGAAAACTCGACTTGTCCGTCGTGTTCGATCAACCGAAGACGACGTACATGAAGACGAACAGGAACAGCCACACCACGTCGACGAAGTGCCAGTACCAGGCGGCGGCTTCGAGGCCGAAGTGCTTCTGCGGCGACATCTGACCAGCTTGCAGGCGCAGCAGGCAGACGGCCAGGAAGATGGTGCCGACCGCGACGTGGAAGCCGTGGAAGCCCGTCGTCATGAAGAAGATCGAACCGTACAGCTTGGCCTGGGCCGCGTCTTCGCTGAAGAACAGGTGGCCGTGCAGGATGTGGTAATACTCATAGGCCTGAACGCCGGTGAACAGCAGGCCCAGCAGGACGGTGATCAGCAGGCCCATCTTGGCGGCCTTGCGGTCGCCGACGATGATGGCGTGGTGCGCCCAGGTCAGGGTCGTGCCGGACAGCAGCAGGATGACCGTGTTCATGAGCGGCAGGCTCCACGGATCCAGCAGCTCGACGCCCGTCGGCGGCCAGGTCTTCCAGGCGGCGGCGGTGTCCATCCAGTTGCCGACCTCCGGGATGATCGCACGCGATTCATTGAAGATCGCCATGTCGAAGAACATCCAGAAGAAGGACACGAAGAACATCACTTCCGAAGCGATGAACAGCACCATGCCGTAACGCAGGCCGATGCCGACGACCGGGGTGTGGTCGCCCTTGCGGCTTTCCTTCACAACATCCGACCACCACGAGAACATGGTGAACAGGACGCCGGCCAGGCCAACGAAGAACATCCACTTGGTGCCGGCTTCGAGGCCGAACAGCCCCCTCATCCACACGACGGCGCCGATGAACATGACGCAGGCGGAGAAGGAGCCGACCAGCGGCCACGGGCTGGGGTCGACCAGGTGATAGTCGTGTTGCGGTTTCGCGTGCGCGTCGGCCATTCCTGGGGTCTCTGTAATCAAGGCGAGAATGTTTGAAGAGGGCTATAGCCCCCGCTATCCGGCTTTGCCAACAGCAGAGTCGTTCGCAACCGCCTGCTGGAAGCCCTTGGTCGGGAAGAAGGTGTAGCTGAGGGTGATCTGGCGCACGCCCTTGACCTCGGGGTCGGTCGCCAGTTCCGGGGCCACGAAATACTGGATCGGGAAGGAAACCGTCGCGCCCGGCGCGATTTCCTGACCTTCGAAGCAGAAACACTGCAGTTTCTGGAAATAAGGCCCTGCCCGCTCCGGCACGACATTATAGGCGGCCGTGGCGTGAAGCGTCTCGTTCGAGGTATTGACGACCTCGAAATAGGCCATGCCGGTCTCGCCGATCCGCACCTTCTGGCTCAGGGTTTCGGCGCGGAAGGTCATCGGCAGGTCGCGGACGTTGGTGTCGAACCGAATCAGCACCTCCTGATCCAGGATCTGCGTCGGGGCCGCCTCGGCCCGCTTCACCGTGCCGTCGAAGCCCGTCACCTGACAGAAGATGCGATAGAGAGGCACCGCCGCAAAGGCCGCGCCGGTCATCGCCAGCACCAGAGCCGCGCACAGCAGCGCGACCTTATTCTGCTTGGTCACGGCCGGGCTGCCTCCGCAGCGACCGGGGCCTCCGCAGCGACCGGGGCGTCCGGCTGAACCGGCGGCGGCAGGGCCGGATCGGCCCGCTCCAGCGTCGCCAGGGCCTCGGCCTCGGCCGCCTTGCGCGCGTCGTTATTGGCGTTCATCCGCGAGACGGTGACCAGATACACCAGGGCGATGAAGCCCAGCAGGCCCAGGGCGATCGCCACATTGCGGCGCTTGCGCGCGCGGACCTGATCATCGGTCAGTTTGACGTATTTAAGTTGGGACATAGGGTTTTACCCTCCAACGCCTGGCAGGTGCTCGACCAGAAGAGCCGAGAACAGCGCCATGAGGTACAGAATGGAAAAGGCGAACAGGTTGCGGGCCGGTTTGGCCTCGGCCCTGACGTCATACAATGCGGCTTCTCGCCCCACAGCCTCGGCCTTGTCGGGCTGATCGCCGGCGCGCGAGCGGTAGAGCCGCAGCGCCAGGGCCAGGAAGGCCACGCCGCCGACGATCGACACCACCAGATAGATCGGCCCGCCCAGTCCGGTGAAGGCAGGCGCGATCGCCACCGGCACGAACACCAGGCTGTAGAGCAGGATCTGCAGACGGGTCGACTTTGCCCCGCGCGCCACCGGCATCATGGGAATGCCCGCCTTGGCGTAGTCGCCGGCCGAATAGAGGGCCAGGGCCCAGCTGTGCGGCGGGGTCCAGATGAAGATGATCAGGAACAGCAGCCAGGCCTGCAACGGGGCGTCGCCCGTCACCGCCGCCCAGCCGATCACTGGCGGAAAGGCGCCCGCCGCTCCGCCGATGACGATGTTCTGGGGCGTCCGGCGCTTCAGCACCAGGGTGTAGAGCCAGGCGTAGTAGACGATGGTCATCGCCAGCAGGCCGCCCGCCAGCCAGTTGGTCGTCATGCCCAGCAGCATGACCGAGAAGACCGACAGCACCATGCCGAAGGCGATGGCGTCGTTCTTGCGCACGCGCCCGGCGGCGACCGGACGGCCGCGGGTGCGGCGCATCAGGGCGTCGGTCTCGCCCTCGACGGCCATGTTGAGCGCGCCGGCCGCGCCTGCGCCCACCGCGATGCACAGGATTGCGACAATGGCGTTGATCCAGTCCAGCCGCCCCGGCGCCACGATCAGGCCGGTGACGGCGGTGAACACCACCAGCGACATGACGCGCGGCTTCAGCAGCTGGAAGAAGTCTTCCGGCTGGGCGCTGGTGACGAGCGGGGTCTCGCGGGCGTGTTGATCGGTCATGGTCATAAAGAGCAAAGGCCGCCCTTCCGGTTGCGAAAGGGCGGCCTCTCCGAGTCTATCCGATAAGGATCAGTGGTTGTCCGCCTTCACCACCGGCAGTTCGTTGAACTGGTGGTGCGGAGGAGGCGAGGACAGGGTCCACTCCAGGGTGGTGGCGCCTTCGCCCCACGGATTGGCCTCGGCCTTGCGGCGACGGATGGCCGACTCCAGCAACATCACCAGGAACACGCCGACGCCGACGATGGTGATGACGTAGCCCACCGAGGAGACATGGTTCCAGTAGGTGTAGGCTTCCGGATAGTCGACGTAGCGACGCGGCATGCCCTGCAGGCCCAGGAAGTGCTGCGGGAAGAAGACCAGGTTCACGCCGACGAACATGATCCAGAAGTGCACCTGGCCCAGGAACTCGTTGTACTTCACCCCGAACATCTTCTCGTACCAGTAGTAGAAGGCGGCGAAGATCGAGAAGATGGCGCCCAGCGACAGCACGTAGTGGAAGTGGGCCACGACGTAATAGGTGTCGTGCAGGCTGTAGTCGATGCCGGCGTTCGACAGGACCACGCCGGTCACGCCGCCGACGGTGAACAGGAAGATGAAGCCCATCGCCCACAGCATGGGCGTCTTGAAGGTGATCGAACCGCCCCACATCGTGGCGATCCAGCTGAAGATCTTCACCCCTGTGGGCACGGCGATGATCATGGTCGCGGCCACGAAATAGGCGCGCAGGTTCACGCTCATGCCGACCGTGTACATGTGGTGCGCCCACACGATGAAGCCGATGAAGCCGATGGCGACCATGGCGTAGGCCATCGCGAGGTAGCCGAAGATCGGCTTCTTCGAGAAGGTCGAGACGATGTGCGAGATCATGCCGAAGCCCGGCAGGATCATGATGTACACTTCGGGGTGGCCGAAGAACCAGAACAGGTGCTGGTACATCACCGGGTCGCCGCCGCCGGCCGGGTCGAAGAACGACGTGCCGAAGTTACGGTCCGACAGCAGCATGGTGATGGCGCCCGCCAGGACCGGCAGCGAGATCAGCAGCAGGAAGGCCGTGATCAGCACGCCCCAGGCGAACAGCGGCATGCGGTGCAGGGTCATGCCCGGCGCGCGCATGTTGAAAATGGTGGTGATGAAGTTGATCGCGCCCAGGATCGACGAGGCGCCCGCGACGTGCAGCGAGAAGATCGCCAGGTCGAACGACGGCCCTGCGTGACCCATGGTCGACAACGGCGGATATGATGTCCACCCGCCGCCGAAGCCGCGACCCGGCCCGCCGTCGACGAACATCGACAGGACCAGCAGCACGAAGGCGAAGAAGATCAGCCAGAACGAGATGTTGTTCAGGCGCGGGAAGGCCATATCCGGCGCCCCGATCATGATCGGGATAAAGTAGTTGCCGAAACCGCCCATCGTCGCCGGCATGACGACGAAGAACACCATGATCAGGGCGTGAGCCGTGACCGTGACGTTATAGCCGTGCTTGGAAGCCTCAACGATCCCCAGTTGCTGGATGATCGTGCCTTCCTTGAACAGCTGAATGCCCGGCTCGGCCAGTTCCCAGCGGATCAGGCCCGACAGGGCGCCGCCGACGAGGCCGGTGAAGATGGCGAACACCAGGTACAGAATCCCGATGTCCTTGTGGTTGGTCGACAGGAACCAGCGGGTGAAGAAGCCCGGCTTATGGTCGTGTGAATCGTGAACAGCAGCGGTGGCCATGGATCTGGGCTCTCGCGTCTCTCTTACTGAGCGGCCGGCGCGGCGGGCGCGGCGGCGGTTGCGGGGGCCGCAGATGCGGCGTCGGTCGGGGCAGCGGCTTCAGAAGCCGGAGCGGCAGGCGCTGCGGCGGCTGCGGCGGCTGCGTCATCGGCAGCCTTGGTCATGGAACCGCCCTTGGCGGCGACCCAGGCGGCGAAGGCTTCCTGGCTGACCACCTTGACGTGGATCGGCATGAAGGCGTGGTCGACGCCGCACAGCTCGGAGCACTGGCCGTAGTATTCGCCTTCTTTTTCAGCGCGGAACCAGGTTTCGTTCACGCGACCCGGAACGGCGTCCACCTTGATGGCGAAGGCCGGAACGGCGACGGCGTGGATCACGTCCGAAGCGGTGATCAGCAGGCGGACGTTCTGCCCGACCGGAACCACCATCGGCTCATCGGCGGCCAGACGATACAGATGCTTGGGCGCCTTATCTTCCGGCAGCATGTTCGAGATGTACTCGGCCACGCCCTGATCCGGATATTCATAGCCCCAGTTCCACTGGTTGCCGGTGATCTTCACCGTGACGTCCGCATCCGGATAGTCGTGATAGGCGAACAGCAGGCGGAACGAGAACAGCGAGATGCCCACCAGGATCAGCACCGGCACCACCGTCCAGATGATCTCGATGACGGTGTTGTGGCTCCACTTGGCCGGGTTCGGGTTGGCGCGCTTGTTGTAGCGGATCGCGATCCACACGAGCAGCACCAGCACCAGAACGCAGATCGCGGTGATGATCGGCATCAGCACGACGTTGTGGAAGAAGTGAGCCTCATGCGCCAGCGGCGCGGCGGCCGGCTGGAAACCTATGCCCGCCGGAGTCGGTTGACCCAACAGATCCTGCGCCATCGCCGGCGCGGCGAAAATGGCGGCAAGGGCGGTCGCGGCGATACCGCCTCCCAACCGCGCCATGGCTCGCATGCCCATCCCCATTCGAGAAGTCCTCATTAACCGTTCAGCAGCAGACGTTTGCGAGCAATTCGCAAGCGTCGCCGGGCCCAGAGGACCTCGGCGTGTCATGGGCCGGTCCTTATCGGCTCGGATCGCCCTTGCCAAGCGATCAAGCGCACCTACGGCGCCGTCTCGACAGAATGCGGTCGATTAATTCGCTGTCATGTTTGGACAGCTACCTTGCACGACAAGATACCTTGCGATACCTCTTCGTCATCCAGACAGGGATGCCCCAGAGGGAGGCCCGCAGGGAGACCATGCGAGACACCATCGACATTCAACTGAAGAAAGGCGTGCTGGGGCTATGCGTCCTGGCGCTGCTCGCCCGGCGCGACAGCTACGCCTATGAGATCGCCAGCCGCCTGTCCGACGCCATCGGCATGGGCGAAGGCACCATCTATCCGCTGATGCGGCGGATGCAGACTGACGGCCTGGTCGAGACCTATTTGGTCGAATCATCCAGCGGCCCGTCGCGGAAATATTATCGCCTGACCGATGCAGGGCGCCGCGCCCTGGACGGCCAGACCGGCGAGTGGCGGGCCTTCGCCCGCGCCGTCGAGGCCCTGATCGCGGGCGATGAAGGCGAAACCGTCATCGTCGCCGGCGCCCCCGCAGACGCGCCCGCCCTGCTCGACCAGAGCGCCCAAACCGAATCGACCGCCCAAGCTGACAGGGGAGAGGACAAATGAACCGCGCGGAATTCCTGGCGCGCCTGCGTCGCGGCCTGGTGGGCCTGCCCGCCGCCGCCGCCAATGAGATCGTCGCCGACTATGAAGCCCACTTCGCCGACGGCGCCGCCGCCGGACGCAGCGAGGCCGAGGTGGCCGAGGCCCTGGGCGAACCCGACCGCCTGTCGCGCGAGCTGAAGGCCGAGGCCGGCGCCCAGCGCTGGCGTCAGGAGCCGTCGGCCTCGTCCGCCGCCGGGGCCGTGCTCGGCATCCTGGGTCTGGGCGCCATCGACATCCTGATCCTGCTGCCCATCGCCCTGCCCGTCTTCGGCACGGTGCTGTCCCTGCTGCTGGGCGGGGTCGGCGTCTTCATCGGTGGCGGCTTCGTCATGGTGGCGGGCGCCTTCATGGGCCTGCCGGGCGGGGCGCTGGCCGCCGTGCTTCTGGGCGTCGGCCTGATGGGCCTGGGCGTCTTCATGATCGCAACCATGGCCCTGCTGACCAAATGGCTCATCGACGCCACGGTCTGGTACGCCCGGCTGCACTACCGCGTCATCAAACCCGCCCTGGAACCCCAGGCCTAAGCCAGAGTGAGGAGAACACAGTCATGATCCGCAATCTGCTCATCATCTCCGGCGCAGGCCTGATCCTGGCCATCGTCGGCTTCGGCGGCGCCTTCGCCGTGGGGGGCCGCGACCTGGCCCGCCACGACTGGACCTGGGTCATCACCGACGACGAGGACGGCGACAGCGGCTTCACCGTCGAGCGCGGCCAGGTCTCGCCGGACGCCACGCGCACCCTCGAATGGACAGGCGACGAGCGCCTGGCCATCAACATCCCCGCCGACGTCGTCTACGACCAGCAGGCCGAGACGCCCGGCATCACCGTCACGGGCGCCGAAACGGTCGTGAACCGGGTCCGCTTCACCAACGGCCGCCTGACTCTGGACGAAGCGCCGCGCGGCGACCGCAGCTATGTCCGCTGGACCCGCACCGGCATTCGCGGCTGGAGCGAGACCGGCGCCCTGAAGATCATCATCAAGGCGCCCTCGGTTAAGGCCTTCGACCTGGCCGGCCCGACCGAGCTGAAGATCCGCGGCTATGACCAGCCGACGCTGGACCTGACCCTGACGGGCGCGTCCGACGTGCGCGTTCAGGGACGCACGGGCGCCCTCAACATCGACGCCTCGGGCTCCAGCGACGCCCGCCTCGATGAACTGATCGTCAAGGACGCCAAGGTCCAGGTCAGCGGCTCGGGCGACGTCCGCGTCGGCCCCAGCGGCAAGGCCGAGGTCGACGTCTCGGGCAGCGGCGAGGTCCGCCTGACCCGCCGCCCCGCCGAACTGCGCCAGTCGGTCAGCGGCACGGGCGACGTAAGACAGGACTGATCGACACCGACAGACCGAACGCCTGATCGGCCCCTTTCGCACGGCGAGAGGGGCCGATTGCTTTGCGGCCCGTGACGCCGGGCCCCGCAGCCCCTATCTAGCCTCCATGAGCACTGTCGCCTCCCCCTCCCCCATCCTCGACGCTGCGGGCGTAGCCCCGGACGAGGCCCTGTCGATCCTGCAGACCGCGCTGGCGGGCGCCGACGACGGGGAGCTGTTCCTCGAGAAGACCGAGAGCGAATCCCTGGTCTTCGACGACGGGCGGCTGAAGGGCGCCTCCTATGACGCCGTGGAGGGTTTCGGCCTGCGCGTGGTGGCGGGCGAGACCGCCGGCTACGCCCACGCCAATGAAATCTCCGCCGCGGCCATCCGCCGCGCCGCCGACAGCGCCGCCCTGGCCAAGCGCGGCTATGACGGAACCGCCGCCGAGGCGCCGCGCGCCACCAACCAGCGCCTCTATGATCCGGTCGATCCGCTGCTGGCCCCGGCCTTCTCGGACAAGATCGCCCTGCTGGCCGAGATCGACGCCTGGGCCCGCGCCCGCGATCCGCGCGTGGTTCAGGTCTCGGCCTCTCTGGTCGGCGAGCGCCGCGCCATCGACATCCTGCGCGGCGACGGACGACTGCTCAGCGACCTGCGCCCGCTGGTGCGGCTGAACGTCTCGGTCACGGTCGAGAAGGACGGCAAGCGCGAGAGCGCCTCGTCCGGCGCCGGCGGCCGCGCGGGCTTCGAGGAATGGATCGCTCCTGAACGCTGGCAGGCCCAGGTCGACGAGGCCCTGCGTCAGGCCCTGGTCAATCTGGAGGCGGTCGACTGCCCGGCGGGCGAGATGGACGTGGTGCTGGGCGCGGGCTGGCCCGGCGTCCTGCTGCACGAGGCCGTCGGCCACGGCTTCGAGGGCGACTTCCACCGCAAGGGTTCGTCGGTCTTCACCGGCATGATGGGCAAGCGCGTCGCCGCGCCGGGCGTGACGGTCGTGGACGACGGCTCCATCGCCGGGCGTCGCGGCTCCCTGTCGTTCGACGACGAAGGCACCCCGACCTCGCGCACCGTGCTGATCGAGGACGGCATCATGGTCGGCCTGATGCACGACCGGCTGTCGGCGCGTCAGCTGGGCGCCCATGCCACCGGCAACGGCCGTCGCCAGTCCTTCGCCCACACGCCCATGCCGCGCATGACCAACACCTTCATGGAGGGCGGCAAGGACAGCCAGGCGGACATGATCGCCAGCACCAGGCGCGGCCTCTACGCCGCCAACTTCGGCGGCGGTCAGGTGGACATCACCAACGGCAAGTTCGTCTTCCAGTGCACCGAGGCCTATCTGATCGAGGACGGCAAGATCACCGCCCCTGTGCGCGGCGCCACCCTGATCGGCGACGGCGCCACGGCCCTGACCCAGATCCAGATGATCGGCGACGACTTCGCCTTCGACCCCGGCGTCGGCACCTGCGGCAAGGCCGGGCAAGGCGTCCCCGTCGGCATCGGCCAGCCCAGCCTCAAGATCGGCGGCCTGACGGTCGGCGGTACGGCGGTCTAGGGCGCCGCAGTCTCAGGCGTCCCATTCTCAGGCGTCCCACTCTCAGGCGCCCCACTCTCAGGCGTGATGGGCTTCCATTCCGGCCCGTCGACCTCGAAGCCCTGCGTCTCCAGCTGGTCCAGCACCCCGCCCGGTTCGGCCAGGCGGCGCAGCGGCGCGACCGCCAGCGTCAGGCCCGGCTGGCGAAGCGCCTGGGTGACGGCTTCGGTCCATTCGGCGCGCAGCTGCGGCCCGATCTGCGGGTCGCCCCACGGCCAGCAGCGATCCACCGCCTGATCCACCGGCGAGGCCAGCACCTCGGCCACCCGCAGCCCGCGCCAGGCCTCTGCGCGCAGACGCAGGGCGTCCGGCCCCAGTTCGGCGGCCGACAGGGCGGCGCGCAGGCATTCGCGGTGCGTCGCAGGCGGTGCGGAGATCAGGCTCTCGATCAGGTCGGCGCCGCGCACCACGCCGATCGAACGGATCGGCACACGCGCCTTGCGCGCGGCGCGCCGCACGGCGTCGTCGGCGCCGACGGACCGGGCGTCCGTCTCGCCCGCCTTGTTCTTGAACAGATCAATGGCCAGCAGCAGCAGGCTGTAGCGCCGCCACTGGTCGGTCTTCTCCCCCGCCATCAGGGCCTCGAGCCGCGCCTGATCCTCTGGCGTCAGATAATCGGCCGTCGTCGTCCCCTCCGGCAGCCAGCCGATGGTGCGGATGCGCCACATCAACCGCAGCACGTCAGCAGGCGAGGCGCGGCCCCGTTGAGGAAACAGGATGCGGTCGGCGCGGGCCGCCGCCTCCTCCAGAGCCTGCGGCCGCCAATCGAACCCGCGCGGCGCCTCTTCGATGGCGCCGACCAGAATCATTACGCCTTCACCGTCGCGCCTGACCGTCCACATGGGCGCGCCCGCCCGCCGCGCGGAGACGACCACCTCGTCCAGGCGGGTCGGCGCCTCCGCCTGATCCGGGGCTGCGAGGACCGAGGCAGGCACGGCGGACCACGCCAGGCAAGCGGACAGGGCGATAAGCGCGAAGCGAGCTTTCATGCGCTCATCCTTAGACCCATCGAAAACCGCCGCACGTGACTATTCCGTAATGGTGTCCGCGATTTAATCCACCTGTCCAGCTTGTAACTGGAGATCGCAAGGCGCGCCGTCCACACCTCTGCCGACACCGAGGGAGAGAGAAATGAACACCAGAAGCGCCCTGCTGGCCACCACCGCCCTGCTGCTGAGCGCCGCCTCCCCGGCCGCCGCTCTGGCCGCGGACAAGGCCGACGCCCCCGCGCGTCAGACGGCCGTGCCCGGCGATCAGGCCGTGCTGATCTTCACCCCTGATTTCTTCGCCCATGCTCGTCCGAATACGGCGCTGGACATGGTCAATCGGGTGCCCGGCTTCTCGGTGAACGACGGCAGCGACGCGCGCGGCTTTGAAGGCGCAGTCGGCAACGTGCTGATCAACGGCTCGCGCCCGGCGTCCAAGAACGACACCGGCTCCAACGTCCTGGCGCGCACCGTCGCCAGCCAGGTCGAGCGCATCGAACTGATCCGGGGCGGGGCGCCGGGCATCGAGATGCAGGGCTATTCCGTCGTCGCCAACGTCATCCTGAAGAATACGGTCAGCCGCGAGCACATCGCCACCTTCAACGCCAATCTGTTCGAGGGCGGCCAGGACCTGTTCGGCGGCTCCTATCAGTTCACCGAGCGCAAGGGCGACCGCACCTGGGGCGTGACCCTGAGCGACGGCATCTCCATGAGCGACTCCAACGGCGCCGGTCCGCTGCGCCGCGTCGGCCCGGACGGGGAAATCCTGCGCGCCGAGGATTACTACAACGACGGCTACGGCGGCGGGAACTCGATCCGCGGCAACTTCTCCAGCCCTTTCCTGGGCGGCAAGATCGACCTGACGGCGCGTTACGGGATCAACGACTGGCACAACATCAACCGCCAGACCGCGCCCGGCGTGCTGCGCGAAAGCCTGTATGACGAAGACGGCCACAGCGGCGAGTTCGGCGTCGTCTACACCCGCCCGCTGTCCGAGAAGCTGAAGCTGGAAACCCGCTTCATCCATGAGTTCGGCGACTATGACTCGGCCTCGGTCTCGCGCGGTCGGGTGATTGACGTCCAGAGCCCGGAACAACTGTTCAGTTCTGACGGCAAGTCGTCCGAAACCATCCTGCGCGGCCTGGTGCGCTATGAGCGGACCCCGTCGATGGATTTCGAGGCGGGCGGCGAAATCGCCTACAACATGATGCAGCGCGATCAGGCCTATTCGATCGACGGCGTCGGCGTTCCCCTGCCCTCCGCCTCGGTCAAGGTCGAGGAGACGCGCGGCCAACTGTTCGGCAAGGCGACCTGGCGCATCAATCCCAAATGGACGCTGGAAAGCGGCCTGCGGCTGGAATCCTCGACCATCAGCCAGTCCGGCGACGCTGACCAGGAAAAGAGCTTCTTCTTCGCCAAGCCGCGCCTGCTGGCCACCTGGACCCCGGCGGCCAACAACCAGCTGCGCCTGCGGCTGGAACGCACCGTCGGCCAGCTGGACTTCAGCGACTTCGCCGCCTCGGCCGAATTCGCCGACGGCAATGTCTTCGGCGGCAATGTGAACCTGCATCCCGAATCGCGCTGGGTCGCAGAACTCACCTATGAGAAGCGTTTCTGGGGCGAAGGCGTCGTCAGCGTCGGCCTGCGCCATGACGAGATCACCGACGCCATCGACGTCATCCCCCTGGAAGGCGGTTACGCCGCCGTCGGCAATATCGGCGACGGGACGCTGGATCAGCTGGTGCTGAACGTCACCATTCCGACCGACAAACTGGGCGTCTCGGGCGGCAAGTTCGGCTTCCGCAACACCTGGAACCACACCGAAGTCACCGACCCGACCACCGGCGAGATCCGCCCCATCTCCGGCGTCCGCGCCAGCCAGGCGACCATCACCTTCCAGCAGGACATCACGCGCTGGAAGGTGCAGTGGGGCGGCGCCTGGATCCCCCTGCTGGGCCAGAAGAACTATCGCCCGGACCAGATCTCGGGCTGGCGCGGTCACGACTACTATGAGCTGTGGGGCGAGTATAAGCCGACGCCGACCCTGTCGATCCGCGCCCAGATCAACATCTGGGACGACTTCAACGTCCAGCTCACCCAGTTCGCTGATCGCGAGACGCGGCCGATCGCCTTTGTCGAGAACCGCTTCATCGACCCGCGCACCTTCTATCAGATCCGCCTGCGCAAGACCTTCTGAGGAACCGGAAACCACGCGCCCCGGAGCCAACCGGGGCCTTCCCCGGACAACTGAAAAGGGCGGCGCCTCCTGCGAGACGCCGCCCTTTCCTTTGATGGTCAGCCGGTCCGGCGCGAACGCTGGACCGGCTTTCTCATGGACGCCGAGACCATTATCGGTTCGGATTTAATCAGTCCGAACCCAGATCAATGGTCCAGCATCAATTGAGCGAATGTCTGGGTTCACATGCGATCGCATGTGAACCCATTTCGCTCTAGTGCGGCGCCTTTTCGTGCGACCAGCCCTTGATGAAGAAGCTGAGGACGATGAAGCCGACGCCGATGCCCATGCCCCACACGCCCAGCATGCCGAACACTTCCAGCGAGGTGCGCAGCGCGGCGCCGGGGTCCAGCACCTGGCCGCCGACCGTCTCGGTCCCGGCCAGACCGGCGATCCAGCCGCCGACGTACTGGGCGATGGACGAGGCCAGGAACCACACAGCCATCATGAAGCTGACGACCTTGGGCAGCGACAGCTTGGTGATCTCCGACAGGCCCACCGGCGACAGGAACAGCTCGCCCAGGGTGTGGAACATGTAGAGCAGGCCCAGCAGCAGGATCGGCATCTGGAAGGCCGAGTCGGCCAGACCAGCGCCCCACACCACGATCATGAAGCCCAGACCGACCTGCAGCAGGCCGAGACCGAACTTCAGCACCGGGTTCGGATCCATGTTGCGCTTGCCCAGGAAGGCCCACAGGGCCGCCATGATCGGCGCGAAGATCAGGATGAAGCCGGCGTTGAACGACTGGGTCTGCGCCGCCGTCACCGTGGCGTCGATCCAGAAGCCGGTGGGCGTGATGCCCGCCGCCGCCAGTTGGGCCGGAGTGCCGATGGTGACGCCCAGGAACTGCACCGCCGTCGGCGTCAGGCTGAGGTCGACGTTACGGTCGGCGAACAGGTTCAGCGAGGTGCCGGCCTGTTCGAACAGGGTGAAGAAGACCACCGAGCCGAAGATCAGCACCACCGCCAGCATCATGCGCTCGCGCTGGATGCGGTTCTCGCAGACCTTGACGATGATGTAGGCGATGAAGGCCAGCGAGGCGATGGTCGCAGCGCCCAGCACCCAGCCCACCAGGGCGTTGCGCTGAACCATGAACCACACGACGCCGACGCCCAGCACGCTGAGCAGATAGATCGACCACTCGCGGTTCAGCGGGCCCAGGAAGGGCTTCTTCAGATCGCCCTCGACCGGCGGCTCGCCCTTGCCCTGCAGCAGCGGCTTGCCCAGGACGAAGACGACCCAGCCCAGCGCCATGCCGACGCCGGCCAGGCCGAAGCCCGCCCACCAGCCGACCGTCTGGCCCAGATAGCCGCACAGCACCGCGGCCCAGAAGGCCCCCAGGTTGATGCCGTAATAGTAGAGGGTGAAGCCCGAATCCCGGCGCGGGTCGCCGTCAGGATACAATTGCCCCACGATGGTGGAGATGTTCGGCTTCAGATAGCCCACGCCCATGATGATCAGGGCGATCGCCAGATAGAAGACGTTGATGCCCGCCATGTCGCGGGTCACATCGATCTTGTAGTCGCCGGTCGGCAGCACGGCCGGGATCGGCGCGTCCTGCGGCAGGTCCCGGATCGCCAGGCCGTTCTCGACCGGGGCGAAGGCGTATTTCTGGCCGTTGACCATCAGGCCCACGTCGCGGGCGGCGCCGCGGCCCTCGGCCGAGATTTCATAGGTCGCGCCCTGATAGGTCAGGGTTTCGGTGGCGGGACGGCCCTCGAAAGCCATCATGCCGTGACCGGCGACCAGCAGCAGCGCGCCGAAGGCCACGGCCTTGCGCGTGCCGATGAAGCGGTCGGCCATCATGCCGCCCAGCAGCGGCAGCAGGTAGACCAGCGAGGTGTACGAGCCATAGGCCGACCCGGCCTGGGCGTCGTTGAACAGGAAGTGCTGGGTCAGGAAGAAGATCAGGATGCCGCGCATCCCGTAGTAGGAGAAGCGCTCCCACATCTCCGCGAAGAACAGGATGATCAGTCCGCGCGGGTGATTTTTCAGGATCTGCATCAGCACGGGCACGCCCGTGACCAGGGTGATGATCAGACCGATGGCGATGACGATATTCATGCCTGGGCCCCCGCGCAGATCATGATCGACGTCGCTTCATTCACAGTCACCGTCTGGGCCATCGCCAGGGCGTCGCCCCCTCGAGTGCCGGGCCGGCGCGCAAGTCGCGCGCCCCCTCCGTCCGTCGTGCTCAACGGCAAGCTCCATTGTCTGACGCCCCCGACGGGCGTGGAAGCGACCAGAAACAGCACGGTCACGGATTGCAAACAAGCGTTAACGGCCAAATCGAGACTGCCGAGGGGCGCCGGATCGTCGCACAAGTTCGCGTTCTGGGGGTGATTAGATCATTCTACACATATTTCGCGAATGCTCTCCGAACGCCGAGATGCGGCTGAGGAGACTCGAACAGACATGTCGTTACGCCCGTTTACCGAGACCGACCTGGAGGCCGTCAATCAACTGCACCGCAGCGTGTGGTGGCCGGAGCGGTCGGCGGCGGGCTGGCGCTGGTTGATGGCGAATCCGGCCTCGGCCGAGATCGGCGCGCCCCACGGCTGGGTGATCGACGACGGCGCCGGGCCTCAGGCTTTCGTCGGCAACTTCATCCAGCGCTTCTGGCGGAACGACCAACGCCTGCATGCCGCGACGGGCTATTCCATCGTCGTTCCACCGGCGCAGCGGGGCCGCAGCCGGTCCCTGATCAACACCTTTGTCGACCAGCCCCACTGTTTCGCCCGCTACACGCTGAATGCGAACGCCCGCTCCAGCCCGCTGTACAAGCGGCACGGCATGGTTCCGTGGCCACCGCAAACCCATACGCTGAAGCTGTCATGGCTGATCGACCCGGCCGCCTGCCTGTACGGACGGGGCCTGCGCGAGGTCGTGTACCGCGCCCCGGCCCTGGCCCGCCTGCTGGGCGAACAGCTGTCGCCCCTGCCCCGGCTTAGCGGCGAGCGCCGCCTGCGTCAGGCTGAAGGCCGCCTGCCTGACGGGGTCAGGCTCCACTGCGACCTCTCGGAACGCTCGGACTACGCCCGTTTCTGGACGGCCCTGCGCGCCGAGGGGCGGCTGACGGCGGACCGCAGCCCGGAGATCATGCGCTGGCGGCTGTCGGACCCGGAACTGACTGTGCCGCCTCTGTGTCTGGCCTATCGCGACGCCGGGCGGCTGACAGGCTTCGCCGTCGCCATGCTGAACAAGCAGACGCCGCTGGAGCCGCCGATCCTGGAGATCATCGACCTGGTCGCGCTGGACAATGATTCAACGGCGATACAGGCGCTGGTCGAGGGCCTGCGTCGCATGGCGCCCGCGCTGGGCGCCGCCAAGGTGCGGCTGCAGGTGGTGTCGCCTGACCTGCTCGCCGCCCTGGGCCGACTGGGCCAGAAAGCCTGGCGCGAGGGCGGCTGGGGCCACTGTCACATCGCCTTCGACGAAGAGCTGCAGGACGCGGGCTGGCGGCCCACCCCCTATGACGGCGACTATTCCTTCTGCCTGCGCCCCCTGCCCGCGCGGGCCAGCGCCGCCCTGCGGCTGACGTCGGCGCCCATGCGCGCTCAAACGATGGAAGCGCGGGCGTGAATTGAAACGAGGGCCTCTTCGGGCCCTCGTCAGGCGCCGCCGTTTAGGAGCGCGCCTTCAGTTCGTCGCGGATTTCGGCCAGCAGGGCCTCGGTCGGCGTCGGCGCAGCAGGCGCCTCGGGCTCGGCGGGCTGCTCGCGGCGCAGCTTGTTGACCATCTTGACCATCAGGAAGACCACGAAGGCCACGATCAGGAACTGGATCAGGGTGTTGATGAAGGCGCCGTACTGGATGGCCACCTTCTCGACCGCCTCGGTCGCCGGGTCTTCCGGCACCAGGACCCACTCCAGCTTGGAGAAGTCCACCCGGCCCAGCAGCAGGCCGATCGGCGGCATCACCACCTGATCCACCAGACTGGTGACGATCTTGCCGAACGAGGCGCCGATGATGACCCCGACCGCCAGGTCGACGACGTTGCCGCGCGCGGCGAATTCCCGAAACTCGGACAACAGGCTCATTTGATCTTCAGTCTTTCAGATAATGTCAGGCGTCGCCGGACGCGTTCAAACGCTCTCGCAGTTCCTTGCCGCTCTTGAAGAAGGGCACGGACTTGGCCGGGACCTCGACCGTTTCGCCGGTGCGGGGGTTGCGCCCCGTCCGCGCCGGTCGGCTGCGCACCGAAAAGGCGCCGAAGCCGCGAAGCTCGACACGCCCGCCTTCCGAGAGGGTTTCGGTCATGCGGCCCAGGATCACATTCACGACCCGCTCCACCTCGGCATGTGTGAGGTGCAGGTTCTCCGCCGCCAACTTCTCGATCAGTTCAGACTTGATCATTCAGGCCCCCGCCATGGTTTCACCGTCCGGGACGACACCCTAACCGCCTGTCGCCACAGGAAGAAAGGGCAAAACGCATCGTCGTGAAGGTTTCTTGCATTCCACGGCGACAGGTTTCGCCGCCGATGGGCCGTGTGAGGAAGAAAATACGTCGCCAAGAGCCAGAGTCGCGGCCAAAGAAAAAGGGCGGCCGGATCGCTCCGGCCGCCCCGTTTCCCGAAGGGTGAGGAAACTTATTCCTTGCCCGCGTTCTTGAGCGCGGCGCCCAGGATGTCGCCCAGCGAGGCGCCCGAGTCAGACGACCCGAACTGTTCGATGGCTTCCTGTTCGTCCTTCATCTCCAGCGCCTTGATCGAGACGGAGACGCGGCGCGTGGCCTTGTCGACGCCGGTGATCATGGCGTCGACGCGGTCGCCGACGGCGAAGCGCTCGGTGCGCTGCTCGTTGCGGTCGCGCGACAGGTCCGACTTGCGGACGAAGGCCGTGACCGGCGCGTCGTCTTCACCGAACTTCACCTCGATGCCGCCGGTCTCGATCGCCGTCACGGTGACGGTGATCTGCTGGCCGCGCTTGTAGGTGTCGCCTTCCATCGGGTCGCCGCCGAGCTGCTTGACGCCCAGGGAGACGCGCTCCTTGTCGATGTCGACGTCCAGCACCTTGGCCTTGATGACCTCGCCCTTGCGATAGCGCTGGATGGCTTCTTCGCCCGACACGTTCCAGTCCAGGTCCGACAGGTGGACCATGCCGTCGATGTCGTTGTCCAGGCCGACGAACAGGCCGAACTCGGTGGCGTTCTTGACTTCGCCCTCGACGGTCGAACCGACCGGGTGAGCCTCCAGGAAGGCCTCCCACGGGTTGTTCTGAGCCTGCTTCAGGCCCAGCGAGATACGACGCTTGGCGCTGTCGACGTCCAGGACGATGACGTCCACTTCCTGCGAGGTGGAGACGATCTTGCCCGGGTGAACGTTCTTCTTGGTCCAGGACATTTCCGACACGTGGACCAGGCCCTCAACGCCCGGCTCCAGCTCCACGAAGGCGCCGTAGTCGGTGATGTTGGTGACGCGGCCGGTGTATTTGGCGTTGACCGGGTATTTGGCTTCGACGCCGTCCCACGGATCCGACTGAAGCTGCTTCATGCCGAGCGAGATGCGCTGGGTGTCCGGGTTGATCTTGACGATCTGGACCTTGACGGTGTCGCCGACGGCCAGGACCTGCGACGGGTGCGACACGCGCTTCCACGACATGTCGGTGACGTGCAGCAGGCCGTCGATGCCGCCCAGGTCGACGAACGCGCCGTAGTCGGTGATGTTCTTGACGACGCCTTCGCGGACTTCGCCCTCTTGCAGCTGGCCGACCAGCTCCGTGCGCTGTTCAGCGCGGGCTTCTTCCAGGATGGCGCGACGCGAGACGACGATGTTGCCGCGCGGACGGTCCATCTTCAGGATGGCGAAGGGCTGTTCCTTACCCATCAGCGGGCCGACGTCGCGGACCGGACGGATGTCGACCTGCGAGCCCGGCAGGAAGGCCGAGGCGCCGCCCAGGTCGACGGTGAAGCCGCCCTTGACGCGGCCGACGATGGCGCCGTTGACCGGGTGGCCTTCGGCGAACACGGCTTCCAGACGGGTCCAGGCTTCTTCGCGGCGAGCCTTGTCGCGGCTGATGACGGCCTCGCCCATCGCGTTCTCGACGCGCTCCAGGTAGACCTCGACGTTGTCGCCGACCTTGGGCAGGACGGCGCCTTCGCCCTGGCCGAACTCGCGCATGGCGATGCGGCCTTCGGTCTTCAGACCGACGTCGATGATGACGATGTCTTTTTCAATGCCGACGACGCGGCCGTGAACGACCTGGCCTTCGCCAAGGTCGCGGCCTTGCAGTTGTTCGTCGAGGAGCGCGGCGAAATCGTCGCGAGTGGGGTTGAGGGTTTCAGTCATGGAAACTCTTGAGGTTGATGAAAGGCGAAACGCGCACGACCGAGCGGACATGCGCGAATGGGGTTTGAAAAGGGAAAGTCAGGTCGTCACGAGGCGAGGCGACACGCGCTCTGAAAAGCGCGAAATAAAGCCAGGACGCCCGCGGCCGTCGAGGAGATCGGTGCGTTGGATTTGCCCGGCGGGATCAGATCCCGGCCCTGGCTCGCGCCGCCTCGACGATACGGCGGGCCGCATCGAAGGCGGCCTCTATACCCAAATCGGTCGTGTCCAGCAAGACGGCGTCGCCTGCCTGCACCATCGGGGCGTCGTCACGACCGGCGTCGCGGGCGTCGCGGCGGCGGATATCCTCCAGCATGTCCTCGAACGCGATGACCTCGCCGCGCGCGGTCAACTGCTTCCAGCGACGCTCGGCGCGCACCTCGGGAGTGGCGGCGATATAGAGCTTGGCCGGGGCGTCCGGGGCGATCACCGTGCCGATGTCGCGTCCGTCCAGCACCGCCCCGCCTGCTTGCGCGGCGAAGTCCTGCTGCAGCTTCAGCAAGGCCGCGCGCACGGCCGGATGGCTGGCCACGCGGCTGGCCGCCTCGCCCGCGCCGCGATCGGTCAGGCGCGGATTGTCGCTCAGGCTCGCCAGATCCAGCGCCTGCGCGGCCCTAGCCGCCGCCTCGGCGTCGCCCAGATCGCCGCCCGCATCCAGAACCGCCAGCCCCACGGCCCGATACAACAGGCCCGTGTCCAGATACGGCAGGCCGTAGTGGGCGGCCAGACGCGCGGCGATGGTGCCCTTGCCCGAGGCGGCTGGGCCGTCGACGGCGATGACGAGGCTCATGCTGCATCTCCCTGGACAATATTACCGCCCAGCCCGTTCATCATCTCGACAAAACCGGGGAAGCTGGTGGCGATCATCTCCGGGTCGCGGACCGAGACGGGCTGCTGCGCGGCCAGACCCAGCACCAGATGGCTCATGGCGATGCGGTGATCGTGGGCGGTGTCGACGGTCGCGCCGCCCTTCACAGCCCCTCCCGTGACGATGAAGCCCTCCGGCTCCTCCTGCACCTGAACGCCGCAGGCCGTCAGGCCCGCCGCCATCAGGGCGATGCGATCGCTTTCCTTGACCCGCATCTCGCCGATGCCGCGCATGACGGTCTCGCCTTCAGCGAAGGCGGCGGTCACCGCCAGGATTGGATATTCGTCGATCATGGAGGCCGCGCGATCTTCGGGGACGACGATCCCCTTCAGCGCCGAATGACGGGCGGTGATGTCGCCGACCTCTTCGCCCCCAGCCATGCGGCGGTTGGCGATGGTCAGGTCCGCGCCCATGTCGATCCAGGTCTGGAACAGGCCGGCGCGAAGCGGATTGAGCATCACGCCCTCAACCGTCACCTGCGACCCCGGAACCACCAGCGCCGCCGCCAGAGGAAAGGCCGCCGAGGACGGGTCGCCCGGCACGGCGACATGGGTTCCCTTGAGTTGCTGACCGCCCGGCAGGCGGATGCGCCAGCCCTCGCCCTGCTCGCTCACCTCGACCTCGGCGCCGAAGGCGCGCAGCATCCGTTCGGTATGGTCGCGGCTCTTCTCCGGCTCGACCACGACCGTCTCGCCTTCCGCATTCAGCCCGGCCAGCAGGATGGCCGACTTCACCTGCGCCGAGGCGACGCTCTGGACGAAGGTCACGCCCTTCAGCCCGCCGCCATGCAGGGTCAGCGGCACCCGGTCCTCGGCCGCGTTCCAGTCGAAGCGGGCGCCCATGTCGGCCAGCGGCCCGGTGACGCGCTTCATCGGCCGTTTGCGCAAGGAAACGTCGCCGTCGAACGTCGCGGTCAGCTCATAGCCCGCGACCGCCCCCAGCAGCAGGCGCACCCCGGTCCCTGCGTTGCCGCAGTCGATGACGCCTTCAGGCGAGCGCAGCGGGCCGCGCCCCTCGACCCGCCAGCGGCCCTCGCCGACCCGTTCGACCGAGGCGCCGAGAGCCTGCATGGCGCGGCCGGTGGCCAGGATGTCGTCGCCCTCCAGCAGCCCTTCGATCTCGGTCACACCCTCGGCCATGCCGCCGAAGATCAGGGCGCGGTGCGACATCGACTTGTCGCCCGGCGCGCGCACCACGCCTTTGAGGCCTGATTTGACGCCGGAAACCGGGGACGCGGTGAAGGTCTGGGGAGTGCTCACCCTGATGCAGGCTCCGGTTGTCAGGAGGGCCGCGAAACGCGCGGAAAAGAAGGCTTTTGACAGCGGCCCCCGCCAGTGGCAAGGGAGCCGCCCTATTTCCGATTTTCCCCTTAAACCCGCCGAAGGTCTAATCACGTGGCCAATCCCGAACTGGGCCAAAAGCAGGTCTGCCCGAACTGCCAGGCCAAATTCTACGATCTGAACCGTCGCCCGGCTCGTTGCCCCAAGTGCGACACCGAGTTCGACCCGATGGAAGAAGCGGTCCGCAGCCGTCGCGCGCGTCGCGGCGCCGGCTTCGCGGCTGACGACGAGGAGGCCGAAGATCAGGTCGCCGACAAGTCCGCTGACGCCGACGAAGAAGAAGAGGACGCCGAAGGCTCCACCCCCGAGATCGACCAGGAAGGCCATGAGCCGATCCTGACGCCGGACGACGACGACGGCGAGCCCGGCGCAGACGACGCCGGCATGGGCTCGGCCGACGGCGACGATGACGACGACGTCCTGGATGATGACGACGACGATTCCGTGCCCTTCATCGAGGACGAAGACGACGACGATCTCGACGAAGAGCTGACCAAGCCGTCGCGCGACGACGACTAAAGGGTCAAGGTTCGGAAAAATAAGCGGAAAAAAATGTGTCAGACCCGCTTGATCTTCAAAACGGCCTGACCTAGTTTCCGCGCCTCGCCGGGAGGGAGCTTCTCTCCCGGCGGGACCGACCGAAAGGTTCGGGGCTTTAGCTCAGTTGGTAGAGCGCTTGCATGGCATGCAAGAGGTCAGCGGTTCGACTCCGCTAAGCTCCACCATCGAAGGCCTCGCGGAACGCCCGCGGGGCCTTCGTCCTTTCCAGACTTTCCGTCTGGCGGTCGATCACATAACCCAGCCGATACGGCACGGGGCTTTAGCTCAGTTGGTAGAGCGCTTGCATGGCATGCAAGAGGTCAGCGGTTCGACTCCGCTAAGCTCCACCACCGAAGGCCTCGCGGAGCCCCGCGAGGCCTTCGTCCTTTCCGGCTCCCTCTTTCCGATATTCAGGCGGGCATGGCCCGTTCCAGCACCGCCCGCTGGTCCACCTCGACCTCATAGGCGCCATAGGCCATGCCGCGCGGGCGCAGGCGAAGGGCGATGAAGGCCTCCGCCGAGGGACTGTTCATTTCCAGCAGAGCCGCCGCCTGGGCCGCCAGCGCCAGCCGCTCGACCGCCAATCGCGCCCCCGCCTCGTTCGTCGTCAGGTCCAGCCCGGCGATGAAGCGGTCATAGTCGGCCGACTTCCCCGTCTGCGACGCCAGCCAGTCACGCAGGGCCTCGACCGCCTCCGGCTCGCGCCCCGCCGCGCGCAGCACGTCCAGGGCGATGACATTGCCCGAGCCTTCCCAGATGGCGTTCAGCGGCGACTGGCGGAACAGGCGCGGCATCGGCCCGGTCTCGACGTATCCGGCGCCGCCCAGCGCCTCCATCGCCTCATAGATCATGTTCGGCGCACGCTTGCAGACCCAGTATTTGGCCACCGGCGTCAGCAGACGCCCCACGGCGTCGTCCGTATCAAAAGTCGCGGCCAACCGCATCGACAACGCCGTCGCCGCCTCGCTCTCGACCGCCAGATCGGTCAGGACGGCGGCCATCATCGGCTGGTCGATCAGCCGCTTCTGGAAGGCGGTGCGGTGGGCGGCGTGCCACGCCGCCTGCGCCAGAGCGCCGCGCATCTGCAGCGCCGAGCCGACCACGCAGTCCAGCCGCGTGTGCTGGACCATACGGATGATGGTGGCGACGCCGCGCCCCTCGTCGCCCAGCCGCTGGGCCAGGGCGCCGTGATACTCGACCTCGGACGAGGCGTTGGAGCGGTCGCCCATCTTGTCCTTCAGCCGCATGACGCGGAAGCCCGCATTGCGCGTCCCGTCCGGCAGCCAGCGCGGCAGGATGAAGCAGGTCAGCCCGCCCGGCGCATAGGCCAGCGTCAGGAAGGCGTCGCACATCGGCGCCGAACAGAACCACTTGTGCCCGGTCAGGGAATACCAGCCGTCCTCACCCACAGGCTCCGCACGGGTGGTGTTGGCGCGCACGTCCGAGCCGCCCTGCTTCTCGGTCATGGCCATGCCCAGCGTCACGCCCGCCTTCTCGCCCGCCGGGCGCACCGCCGGGTCATAGCGGCCGGACAGCACGCCTTTGATCCACGGCTCGCCCGCGGCCGGATCGGCCTGAAGCGCCGCGACCGAGGCGTAGGTCATGGTCATGGGGCAACTGGTCCCCGAATCCGCCTGGCCGGTCAGAAACAGGATCGCCGCGTGCAGCAGATGCCCATTCGGCGTCCCGTCCCAGGCGCTGGCGGCGAACCCTGCGCCCAGCCCCAGATCCATCAGCTGGTGATAGGCGGGGTGAAACGTCACCTCGTCGATGCGGCGGCCGTAACGGTCATGCGTATCCAGCACTGGCGTCACCCGATTGGCCTGCACGCCCCAGTCGATCACCTCGGCCGAGCCGCAGCGAAGGCCCAGATCGGTCAGCCGCTCGACATGCCCGCCTCCGCCCCAATGGCGCACCGCGTCATGCAGAGCCCTGTCGTCCGTGAACAGGTCGACGTCTTCCAGCGGCGGAACCTGATTGGACACCTCATGGGTGTCGAGCCGCTCGACGGGACGAAAGGCGGACATGGCGAGCCTCCTGACTTGGGCGAAGAGGATGGCACGGGCGGGCGACGGCGGCGACCCTCTCCCGGCGTGAGAGGGCTTGAGCGCACAAGAGCGCAGCGATCCTTCTTGCGCGAAAGGGTGAGGGTTCGCGGTTGATGAGTTCGCGCGACCGCTTACGCCGGCTGGGGGCAGCCCCCCTTTCGCCTTAGCCAATCACCTTGGGCTCTTGGACGGCGTTGGGTATGTCCTTCACAGGCGCCCGATTTTCGGCCGTTTGCAGCGACGAGCTTGGCACGAGCGGGCACGGGCGCCCGGGCGAGCGTCCTGACGCGCGCCCGCGCGCCCAGCTCATGGTCATGATGCAGCATGGCGATCGGCGTCGCCGCCATGGCCAGGATCATCACCCCATATCCGGTGGCGGCCCGCCTCGACGCGACTGGCCGGACGGGACACGGATCTGGCCCAGTCGATGATCGTCACGACCTGGAACCTCGCCATCGCCGGCGGAGGCGTCTTTGGTGGAGCGATCGTCGGGTTCGGGAGCGCTGGAGACCTGGCGTGGAGCGCCGTCCTTCTGCTCGCGCTTACGGGTTGCGTGGTCTTTCTGAATCGCAGGGTGGGTTTTGGCTAAAGCGCATTCAAGCGACCTGGATGCGGCAGGATCAGTCATTGGCGTCGGCGCGAAAAGCCGACACTGGCAGCGGCCAGGCGCTTGACCCCGCCCAGCCCGTTGCTGACCTTTAACCCGCCCACATGACCGAGGTTTAACTGGCGGCCTGCCGGATCTTCTGACTACCAAAGCCTGAAATTTGATTTTGGTCAGCCATGCTCCTTACCCTGCTCGCCGCCCTCTCGCTGACACAACAGCCTTCCGAACGTTTCAACGCTGAGACGCGCATCAAGGACGCTGTCGCTGTCATTCGCCCCGTCGCCTATCGCAGCCCGCAGGTCGACTGGGACGTTCTGACTGAGGACATGCGCCATCGCGCCGAAGGCGCGCGCGACGATGTCGACATGCTTCCGGCATGGGCGGCCATGGCGCATGGATTGGGCGACGGCCATTCCTTCGTTCAACCGGCCCCCGAAGCGATCGCCGCTTGGCGCGAGCGGTACGGCGACCGCCCGCTCCTGCCGGATGTCCCGCCTCGGCCTCGTCCCGGTTCGCCGTTCATGAAGCGGGCGGAGATCGAAGCCCACACGCTTGCTGTCGGCTCCGATCATGACGCTGAGCTGATCACCGTGCCCTCCGTCTCTGGGTTTGGTGAAAAGGCCATCGCCTACGCCTCTCGCCTGTTCGGCGCCGTCGCCGACGCCGGCCCGCGCACCTGCGGCTATGTCCTGGACCTGAGAGGCAATACAGGCGGCAATGTGTGGCCGATGCTGATCGGACTTTCGGGTCTGCTCGGGGACGGTCCGCAAGGCCGGAGCGAGGACGCCGACGGACTTGTCGAGGACTATGCCACGCTGAAGGAGGGCTCTGCGGTCGTGCTCGCCGAACAGGGCCGCGGTCTGACCATGATGACGATCGCCAACTGGCGCCCGATCCCATCGCTCGCCGCCGCACCCGTCGCGCTTCTTCTGGATGACGCGACCGCCAGTTCCGGCGAGGGCGTTGCTGTCGCCTTCGCCGGCCGGGCGCTCACACGCAGCTTCGGCGCCCGCACCTATGGCGTCGCCTCCTCGAACGAGGGGTATCCTCTGGCCGACGGCACCAATGTGGTCGTGACCACGGCCATGATGATGGATCGGAATGGCCGAACCTACCCCGAGGGGATTGAGCCGGACCAGGTCATCGATGGTGAAGGCGAAGATACCGTAGCCGCCGCCCGTACCTGGCTCGCCCTTCAGCCCGCCTGCAAATAACGCTGCGTGGCCTGGAGGCAGGATTTTCGAGCTTCGTTTGCATTGAACGAACCCACACGCCATCGGAGATGACAATCGCCCGCTTTCTCCATCCGGCGGAGCTCGAGCGGACCCAACACCTAGGTCGCCTCAGCGCCAGGGCCGGTCATTGCAGCCCGTCCAGAAAGACGACATCCAGCGACCGCGATGAGTGTCTGCTCCTCGGCCTACCGATAAGGTCATGGATCGCCACCTAAGCGAACTTCGCTTCACGACCCTTCTGACATTAGGCGGTTCTGCTTGGGGCCTTTCCGCTTTCTTGAGACTTTGCGCAATGAAAACGATCCTGACCGCCCTCGCGACACTTGGCTTGTCGCTTTTCGCCACAGGAGCGTCCGCGCAGAGCGTCACGCTCGAAGGGACCCCGGATGGCGTAGAAGCACATTATCGCGGACAGGCTGCTTCCCCATTTGTGTTTGCTGACCCCGGTATCGATCGCAGTGATTGGGATTTGAGCGGCCTGCAACGGAATGAACCCGGCGCGAGCGATGCCGTCGGGTTCACACTGGCGCTGCGGCCCGACAGCACAGAGGCGGGTCGAGGCTATATCGCCCTCGCGCGGGTGGGCGAAGGCTATGTTGTCTATGGACCGGCCCTTGCGGGTGCGGATACGACCCTATCGCTTGCCGCCGGAGGCCCTGCATCGTGGACAGCCTGGCCTTCGACCGGCGCAGACGGCTACGTCTATTTCGGCCCTGCGGATTACATTCAGTCGCGACCCGGACGCACGGAGATCGCCGCACCGGATATGCCCTCGAGCCTCAGGCACACGGTGTTCACGGCGTTCGCCGACGCCCTGGCCTTCTATGAAGGCCGCTTCGGCCCGCTTCCCCAAAGCCCGACACTGGTCGTAACCATGCAGGGCGCAGGACCGTCAACCATCAGAGCCGATGTGACAGACACGGGCGTGATCTCGGCCCGGCTTAACGGCGAAGCGTGGCGGAATCCATCCGAAGCCGCGCTTTCCGAGATCGACACGGTGACGTTTCACGAGACCGCACACCTCTGGAATAGTCATTTCGCCCGGCCCGCCGAAGGCTCGCCGTGGCTGCACGAGGGCGGGGCTCAATACCTGGCGCTGGTCGCAGCAGTCTCTACGGGCCACCTGACGGAAGCAGCCGCGCGTGAAAGTCTGGGATCGAACCTGACCGACTGCCGTAATCGGCTTGGGACCCGCGACAATGTCAGCAACCGTATGGTCGCAGGTTCAGCCGTCTACGACTGCGGCGTCCTTGTTCAATGGCTCGCGGATATGGAGTTGCGGCAAGCCTCATCTGGGACGCTCGGCATCGTGGATCGCTGGGCGGCCATGATCGGCGCGGCGCGTAACGGTCAAGCCGCCTACAACCCCCAGAACTTTCGCGCTGGACTGAACGAGGACTCGGCTGTGACTCTGCTCTTCGATGGGCCGGCCGAGGCGCGGTGGAACTCGATCGAGGCGCGGCTGATCGATCTGGGGGTCGCCTGGATTAACAGGCCGTCGGACGAGGATTATCTGGCCGCGACCTTGTCGCGCCTGAACATGGAAAACTGCGCTCCTGGCTCTTCGACCGGCTTCTATGTCCGGGATGGATTCATCCAGATGGACAACGCCTCCACGTGCGGCGCACTTTCTGACGATCTGGAAATCGGCACTGTTGAAGGCTTCGATCCCTTGACCGAGTCTCATGCCATGTTCGAGGCCGTTCAATCCCAATGCGCCGCGCGAGGCATGGTGCATGTCGTCCGTCGAAACACCACCCAGGTTTTGTCAGCGACGTGCAACACGGCGTTGGCGGAGCCGATAGCCTATGCGCTCACCCAAAGTCCTGCGATCAGCGTGCACGTCCGCTAACACCCCTCAAGCGAACTGCGCTTCACGACCCAAGGCTGACATTAGCGCACCATCAGTTGATTGGTGGTCTTGATGGCTCGCAGGACGATACAGGACTTCAACGCCGCAACGCCGCCGGTGCTCTCGATCAACCTATCAATAAAGTCCGCCAGTTCCTCCAGACCTCCGACCGCGACACGCAAAAGAAGGTCGATGTCTCCGGTCTGGGCGAAGCATTCCAAGACCTCCGGGGCATCCCTAACGAAGGCGTAGAAGGCTTCGTTGGCGCTATGATCATGAGAACGGACGCTGACCATGACATGAGCGAGGACGTGCAGGCCAAGCCGCTCACGGTCCAGGAGCGTGACGGTCTGGGCGAGGTACCCGTCCTTTCGTAGCCGCTCCAAGCGACGGGCGCATTGGCTGGGCGACAGATGAACGACCTCGGCCAGCTGAGCATGAGTTAGAGAGCCGTCACGCTGAACCGCCCGCAGAAGCCGCTTATCAAATTCGTCTAACATGATCTGCTTGGGATTTTTCATCATCATAGGCGCACTTTATGCGGAAAATGCGCAACGAATGCATCAAGTCCGTCTGATTTAGCGCGCCTTTTTCAGAAGGGATGACGCACGCTTCTCTCCCGACTGCAGAGAGCCGCCCGTGATCATCCCTGACGCAATCCTCACATTTGTCACCGCGTCCGCGCTACTGGCGTTTATCCCGGGCCCGGACCTCGTGTTTGTTCTGACCGAATCCATGCTCCGGGGTAAGCGGGCCGGCCTTGCCGCAACAACGGGTCTCTGTTCGGGTCTTCTGTTTCACACAGCGGCCGTGACGTTTGGGGTTGCCGCCTTGGTTCAAGCGTCGCCCATCGCCTTTACAGCCCTCCGCTATATTGGAGCGACTTACCTGCTGTACCTCGCATGGAAGAGCTTCAGCGCAAGCGCCGTGGCGGTAGGTGACGGCTCAGGGAAGGCGATCTCATTGCCTGCGATCTATCGCAGAGGCGTCATCATGAACGGCGCCAACCCCAAGGTCGCGATATTCTTCCTCGCGTTCCTGCCTCAGTTCACCCAACCCGAACGAGGCGGCGTGGCGAGCCAGATGATGGTTTTGGGGGCCACCTTCATCGTCTGCTCATTCGCATGCTTCGCCATTGTGACACTTGCGGCCCAGCCCATCGGCAGGTGGATCAGGGGCGCTCCTGATCGTCAGGTCTGGTTGAACAGATTAGCGGCGATCATCTTCGTCGGCTTGGCTGCCAAACTCGCTATCGGCTGATCGAAGCGTGACGCATGGCGACTTCTCCTGCCCACCTCCCGATTAGCGTCGCCCGCAGACAGGACGCACAGAAAGTCATTTTAAATCAGAGATTTATTTAGGCGTACGTGCTATCCAATGCCGCTCTTGGCGGCTCAACCCCGCTCCCGTCGGGAGAGGGTTGGCCGAGACGCACCCACATGCGCCACGCCTCGGGCGCGGGCGATCTCCATCTGCTTCTGGCGTTCGGCATAACCTTCGCGCTGGGTCGCGTCGCGGTCGTCCCAGCAGCGGTCGCAGGACACGCCCTCGACATAGCGCGCAGAGCGTCGGCCTTCGGGACTGACCGGCATCCGGCAGGCGCGGCACAGGCTGTGCTCGCCCTCGACCAGCCCATGGCCCACGGACACCCGCTCGTCGAAGACGAAGCATTCGCCGCGCCACAGGCTTTCGGGCTCCGGCACCGTCTGCAGATACTTCAGGATGCCGCCCTCCAGATGGTGCACGTCGCGCACCCCCTCGGCCTTTAGGAAGGCGGTGGCCTTTTCGCAGCGGATGCCGCCGGTGCAATACATGGCCACCTTCGGCGGCGTCGGGCGGTCCAGCAGGGCGCGGCCCTCTGTGCGGAACCAGTCGGCGAACTCGCGGAAGGTGCGGGTGTTCGGCTGAACGGCCCCCTCGAAGGCGCCGATCTCGCCCTCGTAGTCGTTGCGGGTGTCGATGACGACGGTGTCGGGATCGGCGATCAGGGCGTTCCAGTCCTGGGGCGAGACATAGGTCCCCACGCCCTCGACCGGGTCGATGTCGGGCTGGCCCATGGTGACGATCTCGGCCTTCACCCGCACCTTCATGCGGTGGAAGGGCATGGCCGAGGCGGTCGAATACTTCAGCTCCAGCCGGTCGAAGCCCGGGAGGGCGCGCACGCCGGCGATGACGCGGGCGATGTCGGCCTGCGGCCCGGCGATGGTGCCGTTGATCCCCTCATGCGCCACCAGAAGCGTGCCGCGCACCTGATCCCCGCACAGGTCGAGCAGATGAAGGCGCAGGGCCGCCGGGTCGGCCACGGGCGCGAAACGGTACAGGGCCGCCACGGTGAAGGGGGTCGAAGGCGACGGGGAGGGAACGGCTGGGACGGTCACGGCCTTCCTATAGCGTCCCGTCGCCGCCCCTGCGACGCCAATAATCCGGAACCCAGAGTGACCGCTTCCCGGCTTGCTTCCCCCGCCGAAGCCGTGTGCATTGACCGCATGGTCGTCGTCGGTTCCCGCCCGCCCCATGAGGTTCATCCGCGTATCGCCCATGCGAGGAGCCGCCCCGCATGAGTTCAACCGCCGACGCATCCGCCTCCCCCTCTGGCCCTGCGCCCGCCCCGCCCGGCCGCCCCTCGGCCCTGGCGCCGCTGCGGCACCCCATTTTCCGGGCGGTGTGGATCACCAGCCTCGTCACCAATTTCGGCGGTCTGATCCAGTCGGTCGGCGCGGCATGGATGATGACCTCCATCGCCTCGGCTCAGATGGTCGCCCTGGTGCAAGCCTCGGTCACCCTGCCGATCATGCTGCTGTCGCTGGCGGCCGGGGCGCTGGCCGACACGGTGGACCGGCGCAGGATCATGCTGGCGGCGCAGACCTTCATGCTGCTGGTTTCAGCGGGGCTGGCGGCGATGACTTGGATGGGCTGGATCACGCCCTGGGTGCTGCTGACCTTCACCTTCCTGATCGGCTGCGGCGTCGCCTTCAACGGCCCGGCCTGGCAGGCGTCGGTCGGCGATATGGTCCCGCGCGAAGACCTGGCCGGCGCCGTCACCCTGAATTCCATGGGCTTCAACATGGCCCGCAGCGTCGGCCCGGCGCTGGGCGGCCTGATCGTGGCGGCTGCGGGGGCGGCGGCGGCCTTCGCCGTCAACGCCTTCAGCTACATCGGCCTGTTGATCGTCCTGTTCCGCTGGAAGCCCGAGCGGCCCAAGCAGACCCTGCCGCGCGAAGGCCTGCTGGCGGCCATGGCGGGGGGCGTGCGCTACGCCTTCCTGTCGCCGCGCGTGACGGCGGTGCTGCTGCGCGCCCTGGTGTTCGGCGTCGGCGCCAGCGCGGTTCAGGCCCTGATGCCCGTGGTCGCGCGCCAGAGCGGCGGCGGGCCTCTGGTCTTCGGCCTGCTGCTGGGCTCGTTCGGCGTCGGCGCCGTGGGCGGCGCCCTGTTCGTCGGCCAGCTGCGCGCGAAATATGAGACGGAGACCATCGTCCGCGTCGCTGCGCTGGCCTTCGCGGCGGCGGCTCTGGGCCTGGCCTATACGCCCTGGCTGGCCGTCACCCTGCCGGCGCTGATGATCGCCGGGGCGGGCTGGGTGCTGGTGCTGTCCAGCTTCAACGTCACGGTGCAGATGTCGGTGCCGCGCTGGGTCGTGGCGCGGGCGCTGGCGCTGTATCAGATGGCGGCCTTCGGCGGCATGGCGGGCGGCAGCTGGCTGTGGGGCGCCCTGGCCCAGACCTATGGGGTCGAGACGGCCCTGTCGGTCTCGGCGGGCGTGCTGGCGCTGTGCATTCTGATCGGCCTGAAGGTGCCCCTGCCCTCGACCGCCAATCTGAACATGGACCTGTTGCGCCGCTGGACCGAGCCGCAGACCGCCCTGGCCATCGAACCGCGCAGCGGACCGGTCATCGTCTCCATCGCCTATCGGATCCGCGAAGAGGACATCGACGCCTTCCTGGCCCTGATGGACGAGCGGCGTCGCATCCGGCGCCGCGACGGCGCGCGACAGTGGCGTCTGATGCGCGATCTGGCCGAACCCCAGGTCTGGGTCGAGAAGTATCAGACGCCGACCTGGCTGGACTACATCCGCCACAACCAGCGCATCACCCACGCCGACGCCTCGATCAACGAAGGCATCCGCGCCCTGCATCAGGGACCGGACCGGCCCGTCGTGCACCGCATGATCGAGCGCACCACCGCCCCCCTGGCCGCCAATCTGCACGGCGACCGACACTATGGAGAACCGCTGACCGACCCGACCCGATCCTCTTGAGGCCAGACATGCCGCGCCTGCCCGATATGTTGAGCAAATAATCAACCCTGATCGGCCCAACACAGGCAGTCCTTATCAAGCCTGTCGATATTGCGGCGCACACAAACTGCGACTTGCGTGAAGGGCGCAAAATCTGGTCTAGGGAGCCACGCGTCTGGTTCGCGCAAGGTCAAGACCCATGAAGATCGCAATCCTCGGCGCCGGCGTGATCGGCGTGACCACCGCCCACTACCTGGCCCGCCAGGGGCATGAGGTGACCGTCATCGACCGCCAGAGCGGTCCGGCGCTGGAGACCAGCTTCGCCAATGCGGGCGAAATCTCGCCCGGCTATTCCTCGCCCTGGGCCGCGCCCGGCATCCCGGCCAAGGCGGTGAAGTGGCTGTTCATGCGCCACGCCCCGCTGATCCTGCACCCCCAGATCAATGCCCCGACCGTGGCCTGGCTGCTATCGCTGCTGCGCAACTGCACCTCGGCCCGCTATGCGCTGAACAAGGCCCGCATGGTGCGTCTGGCCGACTACAGCCAGGTGGTGCAGACGGCGCTGAACGAAGAGCTGGGCCTGGAATACGACCACCGCACCCAGGGCACGCTGCAACTGTTCCGCACCCAGAAGCAGCTGGACGGCATCTACAAGGACACCGAGGTCCTGCGCGAAGGCGGCGTGCCATTCGAGGTGCTGGACCAGGACGGCTGCATCGCCGCCGAGCCGGGCTTGAAGGCCACGCGCGACCTGTTCGTCGGCGGCCTGCGCCTGCCGCGCGACGAGACCGGCGACTGCTTCAAGTTCACCGTCGCCCTGGCCGACCACGCCGCGGCGACGCAGGGCGTGACCTTCCAGTACGGCACGACCATCGAGGGCCTGATCGCCGAGGGCGGCCGCATCACCGGGGTCAAGACCGACAAGGGCGTGGTCACGGCCGACGCCTATGTGCTGGCGCTGGGGTCCTATTCGCCGATGATGGTCAAGCCGCTGGGCATGACCCTGCCGGTCTATCCGGTAAAGGGCTATTCGATCACCGCCCCGATCATCAATGAACCCGCCGCCCCGGTCTCGACCATCATGGACGAGAGCTACAAGGTGGCGATCACCCGTCTGGGCGACCGCATCCGCGTCGGCGGCATGGCCGAGATCGCCGGCTTCTCGGACGCCCTGCCCGAGCGCCGCCGCAACACGCTGGAGCATTCGGTCGGCTCGCTGTTCCCCGGCGCGGGCGACCTGAAGGCGGCGAGCTACTGGTCGGGCCTGCGCCCGATGACGCCGGACGGCACCCCGGTTATCGGCAAGACCAAGATCGACAATCTGTTCCTGAACACCGGCCACGGCACGCTGGGCTGGACGATGGCGTGCGGCTCGGCCCGCGTCATCGCCGACCTGATCAGCGGCCAGACGCCGGATATCGAGACGGCCGACCTGGGCATCGCGCGATATCGCTGAACCCTTCTCCCATTGTGGGAGAATGTGCTCAAGCAGCCGAAGGCGTTAGCGCGCACAAATCCTTCTCCCCTTGTGGGAGAAGGTGGGCGCCGCAAGGCGCTCGGATGAGGGGTGCTAGCGCCTCAGTATCCGAACAAGGCGTCGGCCTCAGTCAACAATGGTCAGGCTTCGCGTCGACACCCCTCATCCGTCTCGCTCCGCGAGCCACCTTCTCCCACGAGGGGAGAAGGGCCTAGCTTCTTGCCTTCGTCGCCACGGCCTTGAGGCCCTTCAGCAGTTGCTCCGTCGCCGCATTGCGTTCGCAGCCGGCGTTGAGGATCAGCCGCAGCGCCTGGACGTGCACCTGCACCGGCGGCCATTCCCAGGCGTCGGCCGCCGTCATGCGGTCGGCCGTATCAGCCAGGCTGTAGCCCGCGTCGAACAGGGGGCCGGCGTCGAAGAAGCCCGCCAGGTCCACCACGCGCGACGCCAGACGATAGACTTCGGCGCCGGGCACCTGCGGCCGCGCCGCGCACAGGCTTTCCAGCTCCGCGACGGCGGCTTCGATCTCGGCCATGACCTCGGCCCTATGGCGGCCCAGTCGCTCGTCAGCGCGGCGCTGAACATCGGTCAGGGTCCGGCCGCCCGGCTGGGCCATCTGCTCCGCCAGAGAGGTCTTGATCCGGGTGATCACAGGCTCGGTCACAGCGACACCCTCTGCGGCTTCAGCAGCATGTCGATGTCGGCCTGATCCATATTCTCTTCGACGGCGTGGCCGATGTGGGCCGACAGGTCGCCCTTGCGGCGCCCGGCCATGCCCACGGGCGGGCCGAAATTACGGACGCGGCGATCGGGACCGACATAGGTCTCGCACTCGACGAACTCGCGCTCATCGCCCGCCAGCCACAGGATGCGCTTCAACAGCACGGCGGGCGTCAGGGGCTTGGTGATGACGAAGCTGACGCCGCAGTCGCGGCCTTCCTGCACCTTGGACTGGGAGGCGTGGCCGGTGACCAGGATGACGGGCGTATAGCGCATCGGCGCAGGCGTCTCGCGCCGCAGCCAGCGGGTGAAGGCGTAGCCGTCCATCTCAGGATCGCCGCAGTCGATGACGATCAGATCGACCGGCCGCTGTTGCAGCAGCTTAACCGCCTCGACGGCCGAGGGGCGTTTGATCTGCTCCTTGACGCCGAAGCCCTGGAAGATCGAGCCCAGCATGTCCAGCGCCTGCGGCGTGTCGTCGACCAGCAGCACCGTCGACTGCTCCAGATTGATGCGGTCCTCGGCCATGGCTCAGAACAGGTGCAGTTCGCCCGCCGCCCGGGCGGGTTCGTCGCCGTCCGCATCGGCGGCGGGGCGTCGGGCGCGGTGGGTCGTTTCCTGCATCCGCTCGGCCATCTCGGCCAGCGGCAGGGCGGCCAGGGCGGTGTCCATCGGCTGATCCGCAGCCACGGCCTGCGCCAGCCCGGCCAGCGCCTCGACCCGCTGGGTCAGGACGTCGAACGTCTGGCTGCGCGTCAGATAGCCCAGCCGCGTCTCGGGCGGCAGCTGGCGCAACACCTCGGACACTAGTCCGCCCGCCGCCTCGATCTCGGCGCGGATGTCCGCCAGTTCCGCCGCCATGGCGGTCAGCAGGTCGCGATGGTCTGTCTCGGCCATATCAGAACAGCTCCAGATCCCCGGCGCTGGCCAGAGGCGGCGTGCGCGGCGTCGAGGACGGCAGGGCCGCCTGATCGGTCACCGCGCGTTGCCGCGCCCGGCCGCTTACCGGCCAATAATGAAGTCGACGCCCCCCGGCGCCCCTCAGACTGCCGCCGACGACGGCGATGCCCTCATCGGCCATGAAGCGCTCGGCGAAGGCGGCGTTGGCCGCGCCGATGTCGGTCAGGGCGTCGAACATACGGCCCCCGCCGAACAGCTTGGCCTCAAGCCGGTCGCGACGACCGCCCGCCTTCAGCACGTCATTGATCAGCACTTCCATCAGATAGGCGCCATAGCGGCGTCCGGCGCCGGCGTCCGTCCCCGCGCCCTCGGGCAGCAGGAAGTGGTTCATTCCCCCGACCCCCGCCTCCGGATCGCGCAGGCACAGGGCCACGCAGCTGCCCAGAACCGTCGTCAGCACGACGTCGGGATCGGACGACACATAGTGATCGCCCTGCCCCACGTGCACGCGCCGCTCGACCGGATCCTGAACAGCCGCCCCGATCACGTCAGCGGGCCGAAGACCGCTTCCAGCTTCTCTTTCAGCTGGGCGGTGGTGAAGGGTTTGACCAGGTAGTTGTTCACGCCGAACTGCACGGCGCGCTGGACCAGTTCGCGGTCGGCCCGGCCGGTCAGCATGATGAAGGCCGTCTTGGAGATCGGCGGATGCGCCCGGATGGCGCGCAGAAGGCTGAGGCCGTCCAGGTTCGGCATGTTGAAGTCAGAGATCACCAGATGGACCGGCTGCACCAGCAGGGAACGCAGGGCCGCTTCGCCGTCGGGCGCTTCCTCGATGTCGCGCACGCCGATCTGCTGCAGACTGGCGCGGACAAGCGAGCGCATCGTCAGCTGATCATCGACGACGAGGGTGCGGATGGCGGAGGCGGCGGGCATGAACGTCCTTACGCGACAGTCTGGGGCGCGGCCGTACGGGCGGCGCAGGATTCGAGGATGGCCGGAGCCATGCGGGAAAGGGGCAGCTGGCGCTCGACGGCGCCCAGTTCGAAGGCCGCGCGCGGCATCCCATAGACGACGCAGGACGCCTCGTCCTGGCCCAGGGTGCGGGCGCCCGCCTGGCGCATGGCCAGCAGGCCCTTGGCGCCGTCCTTGCCCATGCCGGTCAGGATGACGCCCGTCATCGGGCGACCCAGCTGGGCGACCGAACCGAACAGCACGTCGACCGAGGGGCGGTGGCCGTTGACCGGATCGGCCGCGATCAGGCGGCAGCGGCCGCCCGAGGCGACCAGGTGGGCGTCCCCGCCCGGCGCGATATAGACATGACCCGGCTTCAGCGGCGCGCCGTCCTCGGCCTCGCTGACCGTGGCGGCCGAGACCTTGTTCAGGCGCGCGGCGAAGCTCCTGGTGAAGCTGGCGGGCATGTGCTGGGTGACGACCGTCGCCGGACAGTCCGCCGGAAAGGCCGACAGAATGGTCAGCAGGGCCTCGACCCCGCCGGTGGACGAACCAATCGCCAGCACATGGTTGGGATCGGCGTGATAGGCGCCCTCGTGGCCCTGAACCGCGCGGGCCTCCAGCGGACGGACGCGCGAGCGGGCGGCGACCTTCACCTTTTCCGCCAGATCGCCGAAGGCCTCCTGGACCGGCACGCCGGGCGCAGGCTTGGCCACGGCGTCGACGGCGCCGACCTCCAGCGCGGCCAGGGTCACGTCGGTCCCCGCCTGCGTCAGGGTCGAGACCATGACCACCGGCATGGGCCGCAACCGCATGATCTTCTCCAGGAACTCCAGCCCGTTCATATTGGGCATCTCGACGTCCAGGGTGATGACGTCGGGGTTCAGCTCCTTGATCTTGGCGCGCGCCTCCAGCGGATCGGCGGCCGTGCCGACCACGTTGATCTCCGGATCGCGCCGCAGCACGGCGCTGATCAGGCTGCGCATGGTGGCGCTGTCGTCCACCACCAGGACCGAGACGGCGCTCATGCCCCCGCTCCCTTGACGTAGGTGGTCAGGCCCGCCGGTTGCAGCTGTTGTGCCGCCGGCCCCGTCACCCGCTCCGAATGGCCGATGTAGAGGACGCCGCCGGGGTTCAGGATCGGGGTGAAGCGGCCCCAGACGCGCTCCTGGGTCGCGTCGTCGAAATAGATGACCACGTTGCGGCAGAAGATGACGTCGAAGCGGCCGCGCATCGGCCAGTCGCCGATCAGGTTCAGTTCCTTGAACGTCACCAGACGGCGCAGGGCCGCATCGGCGCTGAACCGGCCGGGCGCGCCCGCCACCGGCTCGAAATGCCTGCGCGAGGCGGGCGGGACCGGGACCAGCAGGTCCTCGGAATAGACACCTGCCGCGCCCTCGGCGACCATGTTGGGGTCGATGTCGGTGGCCAGGTTGCGCACGTCCAGTTCAGCCGCCTCAGGCAGGACGTCCAGCACCGTCATCGCCATCGAATAGGGCTCCTGCCCGTTCGAACAGGCGGCGGACCACAGGCGCACGCGCCCGCCTGCCCTCGCCCGGGCGGCCAGGTCCGGCATCACCTTGTCGCGCAGGTGATCGAAGTGGTGCGGCTCGCGGTAGAAGCGGGTGACGTTGGTGGTCAGGGCCGCCATCATCGCCTGGCGCTCGTCCACGCCCTCCGCCCCGTCGATCAGGGCGCAGTAGTCGCGGAAGCTGCGCAGGCCCAGCACGCGCAGCCGCTTGGCCAGGCGCGAATAGACCAGCGCCGCCTTGCCTTCGCTTAGGGCGATGCCTGCGTGGGCGTGCAGGGTCTGGGCGATGTGGCGGAAATCCTCGGCCGTGAAGACGAACTCGCCTTCGACCAGAGCGTCCCGCCCGGCGACGGTCGTCATGCCGCTTCGGCCTCGCTTTCCGGCAGGACGTGATCCAGATCGATCAGGCTGATCATCCGGCCGCCTTCCACGGCGAAGATGCCCTTGACGAAGGACTTCACATGATCGCTGGCCACGTCCGGGGTCGGCTGGATGGCCGCGTCCGACAGTTGCACGATGTCCGACACCGCATCGACCAGCAGGCCGACCAGGCGCGAGCCGACATGGGCCACCATGATGACGTGACGCTCGGTCGGCTCGCCGGTCTGCAGGCCGAAGCGCGCGCCCAGATCGATGATCGGCAGCACCACGCCGCGCAGGTTGATGACGCCCTTCATATAGGCGGGCGAGCGCGGCAGGGGCGTGGCCGGGGTCCAGCCGCGGATCTCGCGCACGCTCATGATGTCGACGCAGAATTCCTGTCCGCCGATGCGGAAGGCGATCAGTTCGCGATCGGTCCCGGCGACATTGGGGGTCAGGGTTTGTTCAATCATTGTCATGGTTCAGCTCGCCATTTGCAGGTCGGAACGCGACGGGGTTCGGGAACGCTTGGCGGTCACTAAGGCGTCGATATCGAGGATCAGGGCCACGCGGCCGTCGCCCAGAATGGTGGCGGCGGCCACGCCCTCGACGTGGCGGTAGTTGGATTCCAGGCTCTTGATGACGACCTGGCGCTGGCCGTGGATGGCGTCGACCAGCAGGGCGGCGCGCTGGCCGCTTTCGGTCTCGACGATCATCACCACCCCGCCCTTCAGGGCCGTAGGGTCGTCGCGGAAGCCCATGACCTGCGCCACATCCACCAGAGGCACGAAGGCCTCACGGAAGCGCAGCACCGGGTCGACGCCGCCGACGTAATGGATGTCGGCCTCGTTCGGCGTCAGGCTCTCGACGATGGCGGCCAGCGGCGCGACCAGGGTCTGTTCGCCGGCGCCCACCACCATGCCGTCCAGCACGGCCAGCGTCAGCGGCAGGCTGAGGGTGAAGGTCGAGCCCTTGCCCGGCACCGAGCTGATCGAGATACGCCCGCCCAGCGACTGGATCGAGCGGCGCACCACGTCCATGCCCACGCCCCGGCCCGACAGGTCCGACACCTCGGTCGCGGTTGAGAAGCCGGGCAGGAAGATCAGGTTGTCGATCTCGTCGTCCGACAGGATAGCGTCCTCGGCGATCAGGCCGCGCTCGACGGCGATGCCCTTCACGCGCGGGCGGTTGATGCCCTTGCCGTCGTCGGAGATCTCGATGACGATCCGGCCCGAGCGGTGCAGGGCCGCCAGACGCACCGTCCCCTCGGCCGGTTTGCCCGCCGCCAGACGGTCCTCAGGGCTTTCCAGCCCGTGGTCGATGGCGTTCCGCAGCATATGGGTGATGGGATCGGACAGGCGTTCGATCACGGTCTTGTCGACCTCTGTGTCCTCGCCCGACGTCACCAGCTTAACCTTCTTGCCGGTGGCCTCGGCGGCCTCGCGCACCAGACGCGGCATGCGCTGGAACACCGACTTCACCGGCTGGGCGCGGATGGCCATGACGCTGTCCTGAATCTCGCGCGTCAGCAGTTCGAGGTCTTCCAGACCCAGGCCGATGTCGGATGAACGGGTCAGGCCGCTTTCGGTCACGCGCTGGGCCAGCATGGCCTGCTGGATGACCAGTTCGCCGACCGCATTGATCAGGCGGTCCACTCGCTCCAGATCGACGCGGATGGTCACCGGCGCCGCAGCGGCGGGGGCCGTCGCCTGCGCGGGAGCCGGTGCGGACGCGGGCTTGACCGGCGGCGGCGCGACAGGTTCGACCGCAGGCGTCACGGCGACAGGCGCGGGCGCCTCCGTCGGCGCGGCGCCGACCGAGGCCAGCAGGGCGGCGATATCCAGGTCCGACGATGCCGCGCGGGCCAGGGCCGAGGCGTCGTCGCCGAGGTCATGGGCGACCTCTTCGACCGCGACGGGCGCAGCCTCGACCGAAGCCGCATCGCCCAGCGGCGTGATGCTCAGGTCGCAGTCCATCTCCACGAAGTCGAAGACCTCGCGCACCTCGTCCTCGCTGGCGTCGCCCTCCAGTTCGATGGTCCAGATCAGGTGGCTGTCGGTCGGCTCCAGCGCGTCCAGCAACGGCACGCCGCTGTCGTCCATCTGCACCCGCATCGGGCCCAGTCGGCCCAGTTCGCGCAGCAGAAGCCCGGTCTCATTGGCGCTGGCGTAGAGGCGCGGGTGGGGGCGGAAGACGACCCTCCACCCCTGCGAGGCGCTCGGCGCCGACAGATCAGGCAGCGGCGCCAGGGCGGCCAGATCAGGCAAGGGCGGCAGATCGGGCAGGTCCGGCAGCCCGGCCGGGGCCTCGAATGCGCCCAGGTCCATGGCCACCGGGGTGAAGCCGAAATCGTCCTCTTCCGGTTCAGCGGTCGCGACCGGAGCGGCGCCGCCGTGGGTCAGCATCTCCAGTTCGGCCACCAGACCGGCCGAGCGGGCCGGGTCGACGGCCGGGCCCGCGCCGCGCGCGGCGGCGACGTGGTCGGCCAGCACGTCGGCGGCGCGCAGCAGGGTCTTCACCGTCGGCTCGTCGCACGGTTTGCGGCCCGAGCGGAGCTCATCCATCAGCGTCTCGAAGACGTGGGCGAAACGGACCAGCGCCTCCAGCCCGAAGGCCCCCGCCCCGCCCTTGACCGAGTGGACGGCGCGGAAGACGGCGTTGATGACCTCGATGTCCGTCGAACCGGACTCCAGCGTCAGCAGATTGCCTTCCAGGTCGGCGAGCAGCTCCTCGCACTCCTGAAAGAAGGTCGCCTTGATCGCCTCGAACGGATCGTCGCTCATCGCCCCACGCCCCTCTTTTTCTTACGCCGCCACGCGGCGCACGGCGTCGACCAGACGCACCGGGTCGAACGGCTTGACGATCCAGCCGGTGGCCCCGGCCTCGCGCGCGCGCTGCTTCTTGGCCGCGTCGCTCTCGGTCGTCAGGACCAGCACGGGCACGGCGCTGAACGCCGGGTCCGCCCGCATCCCCTCGATGAAGCCGAAACCGTCCATGCGCGGCATGTTGATGTCGGTGATGACGATGTCGGGGCTTTCGGCCTGAAGCACCTCCAGACCGTGGACGCCGTCCTCGGCCTGGACCACGCGATAGCCCGCGTCCTTGAGCGCCAGCATCAGCATGTCGCGCATGGTGCGTGAATCGTCGACGGTCAGAACGGTCTTGGTCATTGCAGGGCGTCCTGTGCGGAAAGGTCGGAAAGCGAAGCGCCGAAGGCGCTCCATTGGGTCGTCATGGCCTCGGAAGCATTGACGAAGGTCAAAGCCTGGCCGTCGGCGCGCCAGGTGCGGATCGCCGACAACAGCAGTTGAAGGCACAGCCCGCCCAGCCGCTCGACGGCCGAACCGTCCAGCGTCAGGGCCTGACCGCGCGCCGCCAGCAGTTCGCCCTTCAGCGGCTCGGCCGCGCGCAGGTCCAGAACCGGGGCCAGAACGACCACAGCCGTCATCAGAACTCCTCCCACCCGTCTTCGATGATTTCAGCCTTCAGGGCCGCGCCGCCGCGTCCCATCGTCTTCAGGGCGGCGACCGTCTCGGCCACCGGCTGGGGCGCGCGGGCCGGCGCAACGTCGACAGCAACCGGCGCCGGCTGGGCCTTGAACGACGGCTGGCCTAGCGATGGGGAAGCCGAAACGCGCGCCGAGGCCGCGACTGCGTTCGCGCCCTGAGCGACCTTGAAACGCGCCACCGAGGCGGCCAGGACGTCGGCTTCCTGAGCCAGGGAATGGCTGGCCGCGGTCGATTCCTCGACCATGGCGGCGTTCTGCTGTGTGACCTGATCCATCTGGTTCACGGCGGTGTTGACCTGTTGCAGGCCCGTCGCCTGTTCCTGGGCCGAGGCCGAGATTTCCGACATCAGCCCGTCGATCTCGGCGACCTCGGCGACGATGCGGCCCAGGGCCTGGCCGGTCTGGCCGACCAGGGTCACGCCCTGCTCCACCTGACGGCCCGAGGCGGTGATCAGGGTCTTGATCTCCTTGGCCGCGTCGGCCGAGCGCTGGGCCAGCGCCCGCACTTCCGAAGCGACGACGGCGAAGCCGCGCCCGGCGTCGCCCGCGCGCGCGGCCTCGACGCCTGCGTTCAGGGCCAGAAGGTTGGTCTGGAAGGCGATCTCGTCGATCACGCCGATGATGGCGCCGATCTGGTTGGACGACTGTTCGATGGCGGTCATGGCGGCGACGGCGTCGCTGACCACTGCGCCCGACGCCTCGGCCTCGTTGCGCGCGGTCTGCACGACGCGCGACGCCTGACGGGCGCCGTCGGCGGTCCGGTTCACCGTGGCGGTGATTTCGTCCAGAGCCGCGGCGGTCTCTTCCAGGCTGGCCGCCTGCTGTTCGGTGCGGCGCGACAGGTCGTCGGAGGCCTGGCTGATCTCACCCGAGCCCGAGCGGATGGCGGCGACGTTGCCGACCACCACGGCCACCGCCTTCTCCAGCTGCGAAATGGCCGCGTTGAAGTCGGCTTTCAGCTGTTCCGCCTTCGGGGCGAAGGGAACGTCGATCCGGTAGGTCAGATCGCCTGCGGCCATCGCATTCAGGCCCTCGGCCAGGGCGGTGATGGCGATGCGGTCCTCTTCGGCCGCCCGAGCCTTTTCGGCCTCGACGCGGGCGCGCTCTTCCTCGACCGCGCGACGCTGGGCGGCGGTCTCGGCCTCGAGGGCTTCCTTGGCGATGGCGGCGTCCTTGAAGGTCTGGACGGCGGCGGCCATCTGGCCGACCTCGTCCTTGCGGCCAGCAGCCGGCACGGGGACGGAGGTGTCGCCCGAGGCCAGGCGGCGCATGGCCGTCGTCATCGCCGTCAGCGGCTTGGCCAGGACATTGGTCAGCATCACCGCCATGCCGCCCGCCAGCGCCAGGGCCAGCAGCAGGCCGCCGATCAGCACCATCCGGGCCGTCTTGGCGGCGGACACCTGCTTCTCGCCATAGAGGCGGCTTTCCTGAACCTTCTTCTCGATCAGTCCGTCCAGAGCGCTTTCAGCCGGGTCGATGAATTTGTCCGCCTGACCGTCGCGGCCGACCATGGCGATGGCCTGCATCCAGCCCGCCTGATCGGCGACCATCACCCGGCCGCGCTGAACCACCTGCTTGTTCCACTCGTCCGCAGCCGTGCGGGCGGCGCGCGCCTGCGCCGCGCTGGAGCGGTCCAGCTGGACCAGTCGATCCAGGCTCTGGTTGAAGCTCTTGCGATGCTCTTCGACACGCTGAAGATAATAGGGGTCGCGCGACACCAGGAAGCCGCGATAGCTGGCCTCCTGACGCGCCAGATAGAATTGCGCCGCCTCGGCCTCACGCTGGACCACGCCTGCGCGCGAACGATCCGTCCGCGCCGCATCCAGCGCATTGATCTGCAAAAACACCGTCAGCCCCATGGCGACGATGGCCAGAATCACGACGGCAAAGGCCGCCATCAGTTTCTTTTCGATCTTCAGGTCGCTCAACATGGCGTCCATCTAACTCTTCCCCCGTGAAGATTCTCTTGAGAGCCGAAAACGGCTTTCGATCAGAAGTTGAAGCTGAGCGCGCCGACCAGGCGCCCGTCATAGTTCTCGCCCAGCGCGTGGCTGTCGGTGTCGTACCAGCGGGCGTCGATCGCCCACCGCTCGCTCAGGTTGTATTTCACGCCCATGTTCCAGGCGTTGTAGTCGGCGCCGCCGTCCGCCGAACGCACGGCGAAGGCCGCCGAGGCCCGGGCGCGCGGACCTAGCGGCGCGGCCGCCTGAGCCTCGATCCACCAGGCCTGTCGCGTCGCGGCGAAGCCGTCGGGCGTGTAGTTGACGCGCAGACGCCCGGACACGCGCCCGAACCGGCGCGCGACGTCCGCCTGATATTCCCAATAGTTGGCGTCGACGCCCGCCCGCGTCCCGGGCAGGTCGCGGTTCATCACCGACAGATCAAAGGCGAAGCCCGCCGCCCTGGGCCGCCAGCCCAGAGCCGTGATGATCTCGGCGTCCGAACCCTGAGACAGGTTGGCGGTCGAGGCGAAGACGCTGCCGTAGAGATCGCCGTACGACGCCTCCAGCGTTCCGTTCAGGCTGGGATCGCCCGCGCTCTTGCCCAGCCCCTTGCCGACGTATTCGCTGGCGAGGCCCAACTGGCCGCTCAAACGGCCCTCTACGGACTGCGCCGTCGCCGGGTCAGCAGCGCAGGCGATCGCGACCAGGGCCGCCGTACAAAGCCCGCGCACGCCATTCTGGCGGTGGGCTGAAACATGAAAGGGCATTCGGACCTCTTTTGAGCGAGGCCTTCTTGCCGGGCATATCCGTATTGAATCGTAAACTGCCGCCTACGTACAAGTCCGCATGTCCCGACGAGGGACATCGCAAACCCAAGATCGTCATCTGCTGACGACATGAATCTTCAGCGTTGAAGCGGTAGAGTTAAACAACAGTGTTAACAGGATAACGAATATCGACGTTATCTTCAGAAACGCTGCTTTCTGTGATCTCATTGATCATGGACGCTGATTGCAACCTGCACCGTGAATATTTAGAACGCCGCCACGTCTTGATTCCGACGATGCTGTTAAGAAAGATCTCGGCCCCGGTCGGGCGGGCGCGAGGAGGACTTTCGATTTATTCCGCATTGGATCGTCGCCACCCCGTCGCCTCGCATCGCAAGCCCCACGCCTGGGCTGCGGCTCTGGCGTTCTCAGCGCTGACGGGCGCCGTCGTGGCGTTCGTCTTGATGTTCCCGTGGGCGGCGACGCGCCCGGCGCTCCTGATCGCCCTGGCCTTCATCCTGCTGTCGATCCTGAGCCTGATCGCCGCCTGGCGTCAGGACCGCGACATGGCGCGCCAGCTGACCGCGCGCGACGCCATGCTGCACGCCGCCTTCCTGTCGACCCCCGCCCTCACCCTCAGCCGGGACGGCCTGATCCAGCGGATGAACGGCGCCGCCGTGGCCCTGTTCGGCCTGCCGCGCGAGGCGGCGCTGGGACGCGCCTTTTCAGATCTGACGGCCGAGTTCGACATGGACGCCGTTCTTCGGTCCGACGCTCAGGCGGGGCACCTGGAAAACCGCCGCGGCTATTGGACCGGCCGCCGCGCGGACGGCTCGACCTTTCCGCTCAGCCTGCGCTTCGGTCTGATCCCCTCGACGCCTGGCGCCGGCGGATCGGGCGAGGAGCATGTGGCCGTGGCCCTGACCGACCTGACGCACTCGCATGCGGCCGAGGCGCAGGCGCGTGAACTGCACGCCCAGCTCAACAAGGTCTGGCGATTGAACTCCCTGGGCGAAATGGCCGCCACCCTGGCCCATGAGCTGAACCAGCCGCTCAGCGCCGCCACCGCCTATATTCACGCCAGCCAGGCGGAAATGCTGAAGGCCGGTCCCGCCGCCGACGCCGGCCGCCCGCCGCTTGATCTGGCCAAGGGCCAGTTGCTTCGCGCCGGCAAGCTGATCCACCGCATGCGCGAGCTTCTGACCATTGAAACCAGCGTGCTGGGGCGCGAGCGCGTCTCCTCCATGATCGAGGATCTTGCGCCCATTCTGCAAATGATCGGCCAGGACAAGAAGGTCGAGGTCCGCCTCGACGCCGAGGCCGAAGCCGACGGCGTCCGCGCCGACCGCATCCAGTTCCAGCAGGCCCTGGTCAATCTGGTGCGCAATGCGGTCGAAGCGGCGGCGGAACGTCCGGGCGGCGGCGCCGTCCATGTGACCGGCCGCGTGGAAGGTCCCGTCTATCGCATCAGCGTCGAGGACAACGGCGTCGGCATCGCCGAGGCGGATGTCGACCATATCTTCCAGCCCCTGACCACCACCAAGTCGGGCGGGATGGGCCTGGGTCTGTCGGTCACGCGCACCATCGTGGAACGTCACGGCGGCGCCCTGTCGGCGCAACGCAGCCCGTCGCTGGGCGGCGCCGCCTTCGCCTTCGCCCTGCGCCGTCACGAGGAAGTTTCGCGATGAGCCGTTCCGTCTTCGTCATCGATGACGATCACGCCGTCCGGGACTCCCTGCTGGCCCTGTTGCGCGCCGACGGGGTGCGGGCGCGCGGCTTCGCCGGAGGCGCCGACTTCTTCGCCGCCCTGCCGCAGGACGCCGCCGCCTGCGTGATCACCGATGTGCGGATGCCCGGCATGGACGGCGGCGAACTGGTGCGCCGTCTGATCGAGCTGCGGGGAAACGCCTGGCCCATCATCGTCATCACCGGCCACGCCGATGTGGCCATGGCGGTGCAGATGATGAAGTCCGGCATCGTCGACTTCATCGAAAAGCCGTTCGATCCTGAGCGCCTGATCGAGGCCGTCCGCGCCTGTCTCAATCGGATGGACGATCTGGACCAGCGTCAGCAGGCCCGTCAGGCGGCGCAGATGCGGCTGGGGCGGCTGACCCCGCGCGAGCGCCAGGTCTTCGACGCCCTGATCGCGGGCCTGTCCAACAAGGAGATCGCGCTGCAGCTGAAGATCAGCCCGCGCACGGTCGAGGTCTTCCGCGCCAAGGTGATGGCCAAGATGGAGGCCGACAGCCTGTCAGCCCTGGTGCGCATGGGGCTGATGCTCGGCTAGACTTTCGCGCGGCGGTGCAGCTTCGTCCGCGCCGAGGCGTTAGGAAGCCTCCTCGCCCTCGTTTCTGCGACCTGCGCCCAAGGAGCCGCCTCATGTCCGATCCCGCCCGCCTGCTGCGTCATCAGGCCTATGTCGACGGCCGCTGGATCGATGCCGACGGCGGCGGAACACTCGAAGTCACCAACCCGGCCACGGGCGAGGTGCTGGCGACCGTTCCCGACATGGGCGCCGCGGAAACCCGCCGGGCCATCGCCGCCGCCGAGGCCGCGATGAAGCCCTGGGCCGCGAAGACGGCGGGCGAGCGCGCCCGCATTCTTCGCCGCTGGTTCGACCTGATGATGAGCGAGCAGGACGCGCTGGGCCGCCTGCTGACCCGCGAACAGGGCAAGAGCCTGACCGAGGCCAAGGGCGAGATCGCCTATGCCGCCAGCTTCATCGAATGGTTCGCCGAAGAGGGCAAACGCACCTATGGCGAGGTCATCCCCAGCCATGACGCCTCCAAGCGGCTGGTGACGCTGCGCCAGCCGGTGGGCGTGGTCGGGGCCATCACGCCCTGGAACTTCCCCGCCGCCATGATCACCCGCAAGGTCGGCCCGGCCCTGGCCGCCGGCTGCGCCGTCGTGCTGAAGCCCGCCAGCCAGACGCCGCTGTCGGCCCTGGCGTTGGCCGTTCTGGCCGAAGAGGCGGGCCTGCCGCCCGGCCTGTTCAACGTCGTCACCGGCTCGGCCTCGGCCATCGGCGGCGAACTGACGTCCAATGAGGCGGTGCGCAAGATCAGCTTCACCGGCTCGACCGAGATCGGCCGGCTGCTGATGGAGCAGTCGTCGCAGACCATCAAGAAGATGAGTCTGGAGCTGGGCGGCAACGCGCCCTTCATCGTGTTTGACGACGCCGATGTGGACGCGGCCGTGGCGGGCGCCGTCGCCTCCAAATACCGCAATGCGGGCCAGACCTGCGTCTGCACCAACCGCTTCTATGTCCAGGCCGCCGTCTACGATGAGTTCGTCGCCAAGCTGACCAAGGCCACGCAGGCCCTAAAGGTCGGAAACGGCCTCGACGATGGCGTGCAGATCGGCCCCCTGATCGACGAGAAGGCGGTGAAGAAAGTCGAGGAACACGTCGCCGACGCCCTGTCCAAGGGCGCGACCCTGCTGACCGGCGGCGAACGTCACGACCTGGGCCGCACCTTCTTCCAGCCGACCGTCCTGTCGGGCGTGACGCAGGACATGCAGATGTGCCGCGAGGAGACCTTCGGCCCCGTCTCCGGCGTCGTCCGCTTCGAGACGGAAGAAGAAGGGGTCGCCCTGGCCAACGACACCATCTTCGGCCTGGCGGGCTATTTCTACGCCCGCGACCTGAGCCGCGTCTGGCGCGTGGCCGAGGCGATGGAGACCGGCATGATCGGCATCAACACCGGCCTGATCTCCACCGAGGTCGCCCCCTTCGGCGGCATCAAACAGTCCGGCCTCGGCCGCGAAGGCTCCAGCCACGGCATCGAGGACTATCTGGAGATCAAATACCTCTGCATGGGGATCTGATCCCTCTCCCAATGGGAGAGGGCTCGAGCCTCCAAGATCGAAGCGATTGGAACAGGCGAAAGGGTGAGGGTTCGCGGTTAAAGTCGGCCGAAGGCCATGGCGCGACGGCTCACGCCGACTTACGCCTTAGCCCCTCACCCCTTTCGCGCCAGAACGACGGCTACGCCGCCGTGCGCTCAAGCCCTCTCCCGCCGGGAGAGGGTTCCCAAGTCTTCCCATTCGACCAAGGTCGCTCTCCGCAAACGGCGTTTCCTGCTGTCACTCTCCCTTCCGACGCTCGGCGCAACGCACGCCGGGCGCGAGGGAAACGCGCCGCGCATCGCGGCCGCACAGGAAGGGAACTGCCCATGACCGACCGCGCCATAGGTGCGCCGGACGGCGGCGAGCACACGGTCGACAAGAACGACCGGCTGGTGATTCTCGCCTCCTCCGTCGGCACCGTCATCGAATGGTACGACTTCTATCTCTACGGCTCTCTGGCCGCGATCATCTCCGCCCAGTTCTTCTCGGGCGTGAACGAGACCACCGGATTCATCTTCGCCCTGATGGCCTTCGCCGCAGGCTTTGCGGTCCGTCCGTTCGGGGCCATCGTCTTCGGCCGCATGGGCGATCTGTGGGGGCGCAAGAACACCTTCCTGGTGACCATGCTGCTGATGGGCGTCTCGACCTTCGTGGTCGGCCTGCTGCCGCCCTACGCCGCCATCGGCATCGCCGCCCCGATCATCCTGGTGCTGATGCGCCTGATCCAGGGCCTGGCGCTGGGCGGGGAATACGGGGGCGCAGCCACCTACGTCGCCGAGCACGCCCCGGAGGGCAAGCGCGGCTTCTACACCTCCTTCATCCAGATCACCGCCACCGTGGGCCTGCTGCTCAGCCTGGCCGTCATCCTGGGCGTCCGCTTCACAATCGGCGAAGAGGCGTTCGTCGCATGGGGCTGGCGCATCCCCTTCCTGGTCTCGATCCTGCTGCTGGGCGTGTCGCTGTGGATCCGCCTGAAGCTGTCCGAAAGCCCGGCGTTCAAGCGCATGAAGGCCGAGGGCAAGGGCTCGGCCACGCCGCTGAAGGACAGCTTCATGAAGTGGCCGAACCTGAAGCTGGTGCTGATCGCCCTGTTCGGCCTGGCGGCCGGTCAGGCCGTGGTCTGGTACACGGGTCAGTTCTACGCCCTGTTCTTCCTGGAGAAGACGCTGAGGGTCGATCCGACCCTGGCCAATATCCTGATCGCCGCCGCCCTGGCGCTGGCGACCCCCTTCTTCATCATCTTCGGCTGGCTGTCGGACAAGATCGGCCGCAAGCCCATCATCATGGCGGGCTGCCTGCTGGCCGCCGTGACCTACTTCCCGCTGTTCGGCGCCCTGACCGAGGCGGCCAACCCGCGCCTGGCCGCTGCGGCGGCCTCGTCGCCGGTGACCGTGGTCGCCGACCCGGCCGACTGCCACTTCCAGTTCGACCCCGTCGGCAAGACCGTGTTCAACAGCTCGTGCGACGTCGCCAAGACCCATCTGGCCAAGGCGGGCGTCACCTACGTCAATGAAGCCGCTCCGGCCGGAACCACAGCCCAGGTGCGCATCGGCGACCGGGTGGTCGACAGCTTCAACGGCAAGACCATGCCCAAGGCCGAATTCGACGCGCAGAAGAAGACCTGGGACGCCGGTCTGACCGCCGCCCTGAGCGAGGCCGGCTATCCGGCCAAGGCCGACAGCGAACTGGTCAACAAGCCGCTGGTGATCGGCATCCTGTTCCTGCTGGTCCTGTATGTGACCATGGTCTACGGCCCGATCGCCGCCGCCCTGGTCGAGATGTTCCCGACCAAGGTCCGCTACACCTCCATGTCGCTGCCCTATCACATCGGCAACGGCTGGTTCGGCGGCTTCCTGCCGACCACGGCCTTCGCCATGGTCGCGGCCACGGGCAACATCTACTACGGCCTGTGGTACCCCATCGCCATCGCCGTGCTGACCCTGATCATCGGCGTCCTCTTCGTGAAGGAAGGCAAGGACGTGAACATCCACGACTAAGGCTCCTGATGCTCTCCCTCCCCTTTATGGGGAGGGTGGCTGAGCCCGACAGGGCGAAGCCGGGTGGGGGCGGCCAGGCTATCCACGCGCCGAGGCCAGGTTCGCGTCGAGACCAGGATCGTCACGCCCTCCCCACCCGGTCTCCGCTTCGCTTCGACCACCCTCCCCATGAAGGGGAGGGAGAAGGTCGCGAACTTTTCGCCAACCTGCGGGCGGTCCGGCTTCGGCCTGGCCGCCCTCTTTTTCACTTGCCCGCGCGATCGCGCCCGGCCCAGATGACCTCCATGTTCAGCCTCGCCACCCTGGCCCTGACGGCCTTCTACATGGCCGCCCTGTTCGGCATCGCCTGGTGGTACGAGCGGCCGCAGATCAAGGCGCGGCGCGGGATGCTGGGGCCGTCGCTCTATGCGCTGTCGCTGGCCATCTACTGCACGTCGTGGACCTATTACGGAGCCGTGGGCACGGCGGCGCGCGACGGGTGGGAGTATCTGCCCATCTACGCCGGGCCGATCCTGGGGCTGACCCTGCTGCTGCCGCTATGGCGGCGCATCGCCTCGGCCGCGCGACGCGAGAACGTCGGCTCGATGGCCGATTTCATCTCGTCCCGCTACGGCAAGAGCCCGGCGCTGGGCGCAGCGGTGGCGGGCGTCGCCATCCTGGGCTCGGTCCCCTACATCGCCCTTCAGCTCAAGTCGCTGTCGATGGCGGGCGAGATGATCACGGTCGGCACCCCCGTCGCCGGGTCCGAGAGCCTGACCGTTCTGGTCATGGCGGCGGTGCTGGCGGGGTTCGCCATCCTGTTCGGCGCACGAAGGCCCGACCTGACCGAGCACAACCGCGGCCTGATCCAGGCCATCGGCATCGAGTCCATCGTCAAGCTGGCCGCCCTGCTGGCCGTCGCCGTCTTCGCGGTCTTCCTGCTGGCCGCCTCGCCGTCGAAGCAGGCCGTGACCGACAGCCTAGGGCAGTTGGGTCGCTGGCCGCATATCGACGCCCGCTTCATCGCTATTACCCTGGTCGCGACCCTGGCTATCTTCTGCCTGCCGCGTCAGTTCCACGTCGCCTTCGTCGAGGGCGGCGATCCGGCCCAGGTGCGCCGCGCGCGCTGGATCTTCCCGCTGTATCTGCTTCTGACCACGCTTGCGGTTCTGCCGCTGGTGGCGGCGGGCGGGCTGTTCACGCCGCAGACCAATCCCGACCTGCTGGTGCTGGCCCTGCCGCTGGGCGAGCGGCAGAGCCTGCTGACCGCCGTGGTCTTCGTCGGCGGCTTCTCGGCGGCGACGGCGATGGTCATCGTCGAGGCGGTCGCCCTGTCGGCCATGGTGTCCAACAACCTGATCCTGCCGCTATTGGGCGCAGGGCGGCGAGGCGGCGCCAGCCAGCCGGACATGGCGCGCACCCTGCTGAACATCCGTCGTCTGGCCATCGTCGGCCTGCTGCTGCTGGCGTGGCTCTATTATCTGGCGATGGACCGGACCAGCGGTCTGGCGGCCATCGGCCTGGTGTCCTTCGCCGCCCTGGCCCAGTTGGCGCCGTCGCTGTTCGGGGCGGTGCTGTGGCGCGGCGGACGGGCCAGCGGGGCGCTGGCCGGGCTTGCGGCGGGAATGGCGGTCTGGGCCGTCATGCTGGCGGGGCCGCAGTTCGCGCCGGACTTCGGCCTGAACGTCCCCGCCATGCTGGGGCTGGAAGACCCGTTCGCGACGGGCGTCTTCCTCAGCCTGTCGCTGAACCTCGGCGTCTTCATCCTGGTGTCGCGGGCGCGGCCGCCGCGCCTGATCGACAGGGTGCAGGCCCGCGCCTTCGTCGACCGGCTGGGCCCCGACTGGATGGAGGGGCGCGGCGGCTCGGCCGGGGCCTCGGTCGGCGACCTGCGCGCCCTGGTCGCCCGCTTCATCGGCGACGAGCGGGCCGAGCGCGCCTTCGCCGCCTGGGCGCGCGAGACCGATACCAAGCTCAGGGACGCCGACCCGGCCGACGCGACCCTGGCCCGCGCGGCCGAGCGGATGCTGGCGGGGGCCGTCGGCGCCGCCGCCGCCC
>KB291762.1:0-42342 GCA_000318405.1 Brevundimonas diminuta 470-4
TAGCTCGTCAGGCTCATAACCTGAAGGTCGTAGGTTCAAATCCTACTCCCGCACCCAAGTTTTAACCCGCTATTCCAACAGGATAGCGGGTTTTTTCATGCCCAAAAACCGCACCCCAATTCCACTGTGGAAGCCATGTGGAAGCACCCGGCGCGAAAACCCAGCAGGGGAGGGCGTCAGATCACGATGTTGGGAATTTGATCGTACTCGCACCACTTCGAGTATGACGGCCCAATCCGTCTCTGTTCTCTATCCACCGCGGCGCGCGGCCATGGATGATCGTGAGAACTATTCAGCTATCATAGGCTGGGCCGCGTAGGGCGGAGAGACGCCAGGATCGGACCTTCGACCCCGACTCCGCCCTTTGACCGTGTTGGGCTCATTTCGGCGGTTCGGAGCGTCGGCTTTGGACGGTCCTCGCTCAAGCCCTCAACGCCAGCTTATCATCACCATTTGATGCTCTCAAACTGCACTAGCAGTTTATCGCCGTACGGTCGGTCGATCTGTCGCGCGAAGGCGATCAACCCTTGCACGTGGCGACGCATCCCGATCGTCGAGGCGAACCCGCGTTTGGCCTGGTGTTTGTCCACCCCAATGTCGGGATGGGTGAGCGCGAACAGATGCGTCTCAACGTTGTTGCGAAAGCCGCGGTTGAGGCGAGGCGTCGACGAGTCGACCAGCGCGCCAAGCACCAGCTTCCTGGCCCCCGGCGGTGTGATCGTGGTCTTCTGTCGATTGGCGCGAAGCCCGAGTCGCACCAACTCCCGTTCCACCTCGTGAGACCAATCGACGGCCGCCTTCCGCGTGAACTTCGACGTTCGTGAGAAATGCAGGTCGTCCGCGTAGCGCGTGTATCGCCATCCTCCCGAGCGCGCCATTGCGGACAATTTGACGTCGAGCGGCTCAACGATGTGGTTGGCCAGCATCGGGCTGGTCGGCGCGCCTTGCGGCAACCATCCCTGGAGTCTAGGGGGGTAGGGCAGATCATGACCGGCAGAAGGACGCGAACCGGGCGTCACGGGTGGATCTGTCGCGTACACCCGATGGTCGGGCGCCAAGCGTGTGCAAAGACGGCCTAGTTCGAAACAGAGAAGCGCTGGATAACCGAGCCTACGGAAAAACCAATAAACCTGAGTCTCGCTGATCGACTCGAAAAAGTGTCGGACATCGACCTTCACCAGCCAAGTCGCGTTCGCGTGGCGTTTGATCGCGTCGCTCATCTTCACGTTCGGCGTAAACGCATAGCTCGCGGCATGAGGGGTGATGACGTTGAGGATATTCTGGGCGATCCAGCGCTGGACGCGCATCAACCCGGGCGTGGGGACGCAGATTGTGCGGTAGCGCCTTGCAGGCGCGTTGCCAGCTTTAGGCGTACCGCGCTTCTGGACCCTGAAAACCTTGTAGGGGTCCAACCGTCGCCGGACGATCTTATCCAATACACCGGCGGAGACATCCGTGAGGTGGGCGAGATGGCCCAGACTCAGGACAACAGGCAGGTCAGGATGCGACGCCTTGATCGCGGCCCCCGCCGCCAGCGCCGCTTCAACGGACCGCCGATCAAGGCCGGCGCCGAGTGCACCAGCCTCAAACTGCTGAGGATCCCACGTGAACGTCATCTACTTTCGATCGGTCCAGGTGGACGGGGCTCGTTCCGCAAGCCAAGCCGCCCGCAGGCGGTTCCCGAAGGGAATGCGGAAGGAGTCCCGTGTACCTGCGATCTCACGCTCTGACGAAGACAGGGGAAGCCCCCTGCCCAGCGACAAAAGGCTGTTGCCTTCCATCAAGTGCCGCCCCAAGGGGCGACGGTTGCTAGACCAGTCCACTTGGGATCCTCAGTGATTTGGGATAATACGGTTCGGGGTTGGTGGAAACCGTCGGGCGCTTTTTATCGCCCAGCCGACTGGCCAGTACGAAGGTTTGTCCCGCGTCGGTCAGTCGACCCTTGGCGTCGAGAAGGCCATCTGTCTCGGCCGAACTTACGACCAAGGCAACATCAGGCAAGGGGAGCTGCGTTTGCTCCGCGATCGCCTCGATCTGGCCAGGTCTGAGCCGCCCTGAAATGAGCGAGAGCACAAGGGCACTGCGCTGGTGTTTCAACGTCAAACCTTTCGCCAGCTCTATGCCTGTAGCCTCAGCGGCAAGGTCGATCACCTCCTGCTCACCTCGGACATTGAACGTCCTGCCCAAATCCTCCGGCAGGCCGCCATCGTAGAGTGCTCGCCACGGTACCGCAGGGTCAGATTGGTGGATGAGGGCTGGCGTGTTGTTTGGCAGGCGGTAGCTGAAGGCCACCAAACAGGGCTCGGGACCGTAGCCTGTCCGAGCCGCCCCACGGCCCGCACTCGGGCCGTACTGCTGGATCAGGGCGAGGCGCTTGTGATCGTTGGGATCTGTCGATTTCGACGACAGACTCGGCGCACGAAACTGGCTATGGACGGTCGGCTTCAGACGATGACGCCGAACCAGGGCCTCGCCTGCGGCCGTCGAGACTGCGCTGACCACAGCGAAGTCAACCAAGTTCAACGACACCCAGGATCTAACACTCCTGATCTTCCAGAGCGCATCCAGCCAAGTCACAATGCGATTGCCGGACCCGATGAGGTCGGTAACGATGACGATGGTTTGCGTGGGGCGGGTTTTTCCGCGGATACGATCTGGACCGGGATGGTTGACGTAGACCTGCGTACCAGGCGGTGCCTTGACGATCTGCGAGATCACATTGGCGATTAGGCCTTCGCTGCCAACTCGCGTGCCGCCTCTGATCGGTGCAATCGGCGCAAAGGTATTGCCCGCTGCACGTAGCCGAGACACGCCTTGACGGTCGGGAAGCCGCTTTTCGGTGAAGAACGGCGCGTTGAGCTTGCGTTCCGCGTAAAGGGCAAGCCGTCGCTTTTTCGATGACCGTTCGCGGCCAAGTTTTCTGAGCTGAATCCGAAGGACATCGCTGACTTGCTCAGCATTGAGGAGCAACATGTGGTCAAGCAGGGAGGCCGCGATCTCGACATCCGCGGCGGCGAACTGCGAGAGCCAAGCTAGGCCGGTCGGAGTTTCAGAAAGACGGGGTGTGGCGGGCCGCATGTCGCATCCTAGGCGCGAAGTGAGAGGCGACGCCAGAGCTAGGGAAGGGCTTTGACTGCATTGTGGGTTCAGGCCATCGACCGCCCTGTTGATCTGCGCGTCGCATATGCAGCGGCTCGCGAGTGACCCGGCGAGGCAGCGCCAACTTCGCCGCTGGCGGCGGATGGGCGGCGGTGTTGGCGTAGGCCTCAATTCATGAGGACGGTTCGTGCAGGAGGCGGTCGTTTCCCTTACGCAAGCCCCCCTCGCGTCTGCTTCCCGGCAGTGTTCCAACGTCCGCATCTGGCGGATTTCGTTGAAAAAGGCAGCCGTTGGCAATTGGCATGAGGGCGACGCGCTGATTCACTCTGGTCGTTGAGACCGGAGGTGCGGCGATGATGGGCGAACGGCAGGTCGATCAGTCGGCGCTGTTCTATGAGTTCTCGCTGGAGCGGCATGTGCCGGCGGATCACATGCTTCGGTCGATTGACCGGTTCGTGGAGCTGGACGGGCTGCGAGCGCATCTGGCGCCGTTCTACAGCGCCATCGGCCGGCCTTCGATCGACCCCGAGCTTCTGATCCGCATGCTGCTGGTCGGGTATTGCTTCGGCATCCGGTCGGAGCGTCGGCTGTGCGAAGAGGTCCACCTGAACCTGGCCTATCGCTGGTTCTGTCGGCTGGGCCTGGACGGCGACGTGCCGGACCATTCGACCTTTTCGAAGAACCGCCATGGCCGCTTCCGCGACAGCGACTTGCTGCGGGAACTGTTCGAGACGGTGCTGCGCCGCTGCATGGCCGAGGGTCTCGTCGGCGGCGAGGGCTTCGCCGTCGACGCCAGCCTGATCAAGGCCGACGCCAACCGCCAGCGCTGCGTGCCCGGAGACGAAGGTCTGCCGCCCGAGGCCGCCAGTCGCGCCATCGACGAGTATCTGGCCGCACTGGACGACGCGGCCTTCGGCGGCGCCACGCCGGTGACGCCCAAGTTCATCTCGCCGGCCGATCCAGCCTCGCGCTGGAGCGGCGCCAACAAGGGCTTGGCCTTCTTCGCCTATGCGACCAACTACCTGATCGATCTGGACCACGCGATCATCGTCGATGTCGAGCCGTCCACGGCCGTGCGCCAGGCCGAAGTGACGGCGGCCCGCACCATGATCGAGCGGGTGCGCGAGCATCATGATCTGTGGCCCGCTCGCCTGGCGGCGGACACCGCCTACGGCTCGGCCGAGATGCTGGACTGGCTGGTCCACGATCAGGGCATCGAGCCGCACATCCCCGTCATCGATAAATCCGAGCGAGTCGACGGGACCTTCTCACGCGTCGACTTCGCCTATGACCATGCCGCCGACCTTTACCGCTGTCCGGGCGGCAAAACTCCGCAGACGGCCGCTAGCTTCAGAACGCTAGCCGCTATCGAGCACAGATATCGTCTTGAGCCCGGTTACTTCGTTGGCCGGATGCGGCGACGCGGTGCGACCCGTCATCAGACGCCTAAGATGATCACGGCCTCTGAATCCAGAAGGCTGGCTTGGCACCTGCCTGACGACTTCCCGTCGAGAAGCGCGACGGAGCAGGCTGAAATCGTGGAGTGGGTCCGCAAGCACATCATCTCGGGCGGGACGGAGTATCGCCGCTACCAGTCCGAGGCGGCCCGCCACCGGTTCGGCTTTCGGTTTGACGGCAATGGCGCGTCATGGCTCCAGGCGCCTCCTCAACTCGCTCAAGAGATCGCTGCCCTTCGACGCTTCAAATCCTCAACCCTCACCGACATCGGGTTCGAACGGTCAGGCGTTTGGGGGGAGGAGACAGCGGCTCAACGGACCGCGCATCTTGCCTTGATGTTCGGAGCGATGGCCGCGCCCCGTGAGGGCGAGGTGCGGGGTCTTGACGTGCCTCCTGAGATGCTGACGCTGGGCCTGCTCGTCTTTCCGGCGGTGTGGGACTGGTATGTCCAATGGCGTGAGCAGCGGCGTGGCTTCTACACCGGCTGGGAAACCGAGATGCTGTTGCTGGCGGCGGCCTTCACCCGAGAGCGGACGGGATGGCTTAGGCAGAACCCCATTTTCGCTGATCGCCTAGCGCCGATCCAAGGGCTGGTTTCAGAACCAGATATCGCGGCGGCGAAGGCCGATTGGGATGCTGTCTGCGAAGTCGGCCACAGGCATACGCTTGCGCGAGCGCGGGAGGTTCAGCGGGTCGCCCGTGTGCATCGCGATCCCTTCGAACCCATCTTGCCTATCCTGGAGGCGGCAAGCCCGGTCGGAGAATATCGCAAGATCGCCGACGAGGTGCTTCGTCAAATGCCGAATGATCGGCGCTATCCGCGTGCGGCAGCCGAGACGGTTCGATCATTTCTGCTCATCCGATTGGGCCTGCACTTGGGCCTTCGTCAGAAGAACCTGCGCCAGCTTCTCGTCACGCCTCGCGGCGAAATGGGCCGAACCGAACGCGAGTTGGAAACGGCCAAACGCGGCGAGCTGCGTTGGTCGGCACGCGATGCCGGTTGGGAGGTCTTCATCCCGTGCGCGGCGTTCAAAAACTCGGACTCTGCCTATTTCTCAAAGCGACCCTATCGAATGGTCTTGCCGGACCTCGGCGGACTTTACGGCTACATTGATCGGTATCTTACAACGAACCGACCCGCGCTCCTTGCCGGCGCGCCAGATCCCGGAACCTTCTTCGTAAAGACCGTCAAGCAGACCAGCCGCGACGCCGCTTTCACCCAATCGGGATTCTATGAAGCGTGGCGACTGACTATCCAGCGCTACGGAATCTACAATCCTTGGACTAAGCGCGGAGCGATCCCAGGCCTGATGTCGCATGGCCCGCACAGCGTGCGCGATGTCCTGGCGACCCATGTGCTGAAGCGGACAGGTTCCTATGAGCAAGCCAGCTACGCCATCCAAGACACGCCCGCGACCGTCGCGGCTCACTACGGCCGCTTCCTGCCGCAGGACAAAGCGGCCTTGGCCGCCAAGATCCTGAATGAGGTGTGGGCGGAATAGATGGGGAAGGGGCGGCTCAACCCTCTTTAAATGTGGCGGGGACAGACTGCGATGATGAGCCGCTCTCGCCGTCGTCGTTCCCGTCTTCCATCGCCCCCCAGAAAAAGAGCGCGCCGTCGCAGCCATCCTTGGCGCTTCGCGGTCGCCGTCGCCGGAGTGGCGGCGGCGGCGTTTCTGACGGTGGTCTATTGGCCATTGGACGACGAACTGGAACGGCTGGATCCGAAGGTGGAGCAGATGCTGGCGGTCGAGCCCGAGCCGGAGCCAGAGACAGGGTCGGCAGCGGCGGCGACCGCCGACCGGTTCGTCTGCGACGTGGCTTATGTGAACGACGGCGACACCCTCCGGTGCAAGGACGGAACACGTATCCGACTTCACGCGGTGGCGGCGCGCGAAACCGACGAGACCTGCTCGCCCGGCCATCCCTGTCCTACCGCCTCCGCCGCGTCCGCAACCGCTGAACTTCGCCGCCTTGCCTCCAACCGAACGATCCGTTGCGAGCGCATCGGCCAAAGCTACAACCGGGTTGCAGCCATCTGCTGGACGCCTGGGGATGTGGAGATCAACTGCGCCATGATCCGCAGCGGGACGACGGTGGTGTGGGATCGGTTCAATCGAGAGCGGCCGATCTGCCGATCCTGATGAGGAGGGCAGGAGAGGCCGTAACGTCCCTCACCCTAGCGCCAACGCCAACCGCCCCGCGATGCGCGTCGCCGCTTCCCTAACCGGATGATCCGCCAGGTGCGCATACCGGGCTGTGGTCTGGACCTGGGTGTGGCCGAGCAGCTTGCCAATCATCGGCAAGCCTTCGCCCGCCAGGACGCCGTCCGATGCATAGGTTTGCCGCAGATCGTGAATGCGGACATCCTCCAGGCCTGCGGTCTTGCGGATGCGCCGCCACGGATGCTGAAGGTCGGTCAAATGGCTCCCATCGAGCTTGCCGACGATGACGTAGGGATTGCCGTCCACCTCGGGCAGCTTGCGCAGCAGATCCATCACCGCATCGCCCAGGTAGACGGTCTTCGGTCCCGTCTTGCTGTCCGGTAGCCGGAAGCGGCCCGCTTTGAAGTCGATGTAGCTCCACTTTAACGTCTGGATCTCGCGGAGGCGGCAGCCGGTTAGGAGAAGCAGTCTAAAGGCGGCGACAGCGAAGCGGCTCTCCGCGCCTGTGCGCTCGGCCTCTTGAAGGGCCGCGCCCAGGCGCTCGATCTCTTCGGGCGACAGGAAGCGCTCTCGCTTGCGCTCGGGGAAACCCTTCACGTCGTCACAGGGGTTGGTGCGCTTGTCCCGCATCCCCCAGACCTCGGCCAGGTTCATCATCTTGGACAGGACGCCCAGCACCCGGTTCGACTGATAGGGCGTGTGGGCATACTTCCCATGAAGCTCCGCCACATCGGCCGAGGTGACCGTCCGCACACGCTGCTTGCCGAAGAACGGGTTGATGAAGAACTCGACGGCGCGCCGGTATTCATAGGCGGTGGTCGGTTTGCAGCGCACCGCGACATGCTCCTTCAGAAACCGTGCGCCCAACTCCTGCACCGTCGCCGCCTGACGCTCCAGATCGCGCAGCGTCGCCGGGTCATCGCCGCCGCCGCGCACGGCGCCCAGCATGCGGTTGGCCTCGCGCCGCGCGATCTCCGCCGTCACCACGCCATGCTGACCCAGCGCCACGCGGCGGGTCCGGCCGTGTCGGCGATACTGGATCAGATAGAAGCGCTTGCCGTTCGGCATCACCCGGACGCCGAACCCCGGCAGTTCGCCGTCGAAGACGATGTAGTCCTTGGCGCGGGCCTCCAGACGGTCCACCACGCGCTTGCTCAACTTCTCGCCAGCCATCTCCAAGTCCTTTCCCAGCACATCCGCCGCCTCTCAGGCCGGTCGATCCGTGGAAGCAAGACGGAAGCGTTCGGCGGAAAAGCAGGGCGAAATATATCGCAGGAACGGTGATTCAGATTGGCGAGGTCGTCAACAGAAAGTCGGGCGTAGTAGGGCTTTTGGCGGCAGTAAGCGGCAATATAGAATAATATGAAAACAGTATAAACCGTTCTCATAACCTGAAGGTCGCAGGTTCAAATCCTGCTCCCGCACCCAAGCTTTAAACCCGTTAGATCAACGATCTAGCGGGTTTTTTATTGTTTGAAATTCGCCCGTCAAATCCAACCATGTGGAAGCGCTCGGCGAGCAAAACCAGGCGGGAAGGGGCTTTGCCCTGCTGTGCGTCTTCAGAAGGTCGCGTCGATCATGATGGTCCGGCGTTCGGTCGGGGCGCCGGCCAAACCCTCCATCATCCCAACGAGGACGCCTGCCTCGCTTCATCATGCCTGGCGATAGCAGAGGGTATTGTGAGAGCCGCAAGCCGCCGAGGCGTCCCGTCAAGCAGACAATCGCCGTTGACGAAGGCGCCCCGTTAGCGCCTGAGCCTAGGTGCGCGCTCACTCGGCATGGGGGATGAGGTCAACGCGATATGCGCTTTCGCGCCGCAGGGATACGCCGAACGGGTTGCGGGCCTCATGTCGCAGACCCATCAGGGCTGCGTTGCCGGATCCAACTCATCCAAAACCGCATGGCGGTTCCTCGCCGCCGCCAGAGATTACCGCAACTTTCACCCTATCCCTTAGCCGGGTTTTAGGGGGAGCGGTTCTAGGGAGAGCTATTCGTCACGAGAGGCTCCAATGCGTACTGGGCTCTGCACCTTGATCTCGGCCGCTCTGCTCCTGGGCACTCCCGCGGCGGCGTTCGCCGACGTGTTTCTCACCCGGCAGTTCGATCTGCGGCTGGAAGTGCCGGTGATCTGCAACATCACGTTCGAAAGCGACATTGCTGAAACTGTTGACGGCGCATGGCGCCTTGGATCCACCCGAGAGCTTTGCAACAACAGCCGCGGCTATGCGGTGAGCGCGACCTATGAGCCGGGCACTCTGGTGGGCGCGGTGCTTTCGATAGACGGCGGCCGGACCGTGTTGGATGGCAGCGGTCGTGCGGTGGTGTACGCCAGCCGTTCGGCGGGAAATGTGCGCCGCGAGGTCGTCATCGCGCCAGGGGCGGCCGGATTCGACACCGAGCAGCTGCTATTTTCCATCGAGGCGGCCTGACCGGTTCGCCTCGCTGCTAGCGAACCGGGCTGACCTGAAGCGTGATGACGTCGCAATATCGCCCGGCCAGCTTGGAGCCGGGATCCAGCGTCGGATCGATCCGCACCTGGAACGGCATATTGTCGAAACTGGATACCCTGGCGCTGAGCGGCCGATGGTTCTGATAGGGCGTGCGCAAACTGATCGGCTGACCGTCCAGGGTGGCCGTATACTCAACTGAGTTGAGAGGGGTCAGACGCTCTGACGCAACGGACCCGCACTGATCGGTGCGGCGCATGACGCCTGCGTTCTGAGAGGTCATGGACACCTGGAAAGGCTGCGTGGCGCGCAGGCGCAGGTTCACCCGGCCGAGCGCGCCTGGGGACAGGTCGCCGAAATCCATAGTGTGTTCTCGCCCGCCTCCTGCGATCTGCACCTCAAAGGCGGGGACCACGTCCAAGGCGAAGGCGACAGCGCGCGTGGCGGTCTGAGTGTCGCCCCGACCGTCGACATAGCTCCAGTGCAGATCATACTGGCGCGTTTCCGACACGGCCTCGGTCGAGGCGCCGGGAAGCCGGATATCCAGTTGCTCGAGGACAGGCGAGCCGGTGCGTGGGTAGCGGAAGCGAGCCGCGCGGATTCTGTCGGCTGTGGAGGTGTGAACGATGTTCTGGCCGCCCAGGCGCACCTCCAGCGGCAGACGACCCAGGGTGGCCAGGGGCGCGCCGTTCTCCACGCGGTCGACCAGCCAGGCCGTGACTGAGCCCTGGCGCGCGCTGGAGATGCAGGTGTCGGTGATGGTCAGGCGCAGCGTTTCGGTCACCGCGCCGGGTTGGGTGAAGTCATATCGCGTCACAGGGGCGGCGGCGATGATGTCGACGCAGGCCTGGGCCGCACCTGCGAAGGCGGACAGGGCTGCGCTGACGACGGCTGCAGCAAGAATGCGTTTCATGGGTTGGCCTCCAAGACGCCGGCTTGATGCAGGCCCACGGTCCCAGTCGGGATAACAATGTCATACTGAAGCGGGATTGGGCCAGCCATGGTGAGGCGCCAACGGCCAGGCTTGAGGCCCCCCGCCGAGAAGCGCCCAGTCCGATTGGTGAATATGGCGACGACCGGCGCGTCGGGGTCATCCAGGGAGCGGGCCGATCCCGAGGTCAGGACAAGAGGCTCTCCGGCGTCGGTCAGCACCCCCATGACCGTGACGGCGTAGTCCGAGCCCACCGTCACCGTATAACCGGCGCGATAGGGCGGCAGGACGCGGAACGAGCCGGTGCCGTAGTCGTATCCGGGTGGACCGGCTGGCGCGTCGGCGCGGATGTTGCGCGGGTTGTAGGATGTCAGGTCGTTGATGAGGGCCGGCCCGAGCCTTCCCGAACGCACGGCGTAACGCTCGCCCGCGCGATCGACCCAGACATCGGCGCCGTCCAGGGTCCGGTGGCCTCTGACGATGGCGAACGAGTCGTGGATTGGTCGACCGAAGGCCACGCTATCGCCGGCCGTGGCCAGCGACAGGGCGCCGCGCAGGCCGCTGCGCGAGCCGACGATCTCCCCGGATTCGTTCAGGAAGGTTGAGTGGCTGACGCCGGCTTCCCCTCTGTTGCCCACGATATTGGCGACGGCCGAGCCGCCGACGCCGTCGCCTGCGAAGTCGAGGCGCGCATTCAGATTGTAGCTGTTCGTTTCATGCAGGCTGGCCTGATTGAAGGCCAGAGAGCCCCGCTGCTCTCGCGTGTCGTACTCGCCCGAGGCGAAGGACCGCGCGCCGAAACGCGTGGTGAAGCCGAACAGAACGCCGAACCCGCGCTCTTCGGGGCGGTCGGAATGTCGATAGCTGGCCGATACCGTAAACTGCGGCAGGTCGCCCCAGCGAAAGGCGAAGGCTGTGCCGATGTCGTAATAGTCCGGCGTAACGCCGCGTCCGCGGCTGTAGGAGGCGTTCAGGCTGGCGATATTCTCTTCGGTGACAAGGAAGCTGGCGGAGGTCGCCACGGTCCAGGAGACGCCGTCAGAAATCGGTGCCCCCTCCGCGTCCGGGCCGTACCGTCGGCCGAAGGCCGTGCTGCGGGTCTCATAGACCGCGTTCAGCCCCTGGAACCGTCCGCCGACGTTGTTGAGAATCTGGTAGTTGATCCGAGCGGCGTAGCCTGCGCCCATGTCGCCGTGGGAGAGAGCGAAGTCTCCCCCCCATACGCCCAGCGGCGTCGACCAGATCGCTTCGGCGCCGACGACCACCAGGTCTCGATCGCCCTGCAGATTGGCGCCGGCGGTGAGACTGTCGCTAATCCCTCGACGATAGAATCCCGACGCGAACCAGTCGTCGCTGTCATAGCGGGCGCCGTCCAGACCGACATCGGCGCGCAGACCGGCGGCGGCGCCGAACTCGTCCAGACCCGGCGCCAGAAGAAGCGGATCAAAGAAGCGACTAAAGCGGGCGATTTCCTGACGACCGGTCGGGTCGGTCGCGATGATCTGCACGTCGTTGGAGCCGCCTACGAAGGGAAACTGATCCAGTTGATAGCTGCCGGCGGGCAGGACGACGCGCCGCGCCACCTGACCATTGATCACGATATCGACCTCGGATTCCCGGTTCAGCTGGAAGGCGTCGAACGACCGCGGGCGAATGTTCCTCTGAGGCTCGAAAGCGCGATACAGGCGCTCAACCGAAACGCCCAGCAGCGCCGGCGCGTCCTGGAACGACAGGGCAGGGGTCTGAACGTCGCCGAACCGGGAGCGCACCCGCCATTCCGGCAGATCATAAACCAGAGTGGTGGAGCGGCGTACGAAGCCCGCGTCGTCGCGAAGGTCGAGGCCGCCATAGGCTTCCAGGATGAAACGGCCAAGCCGCGACGCGAACTCCAGATCAAAAATGGGATCGTTGAAGCCGGTGGTTCCGCCGCGATGCTGATAATCCACGGCCCCGCGCACATTGAGGTAGGCACTGAACGAAGCGGGCTCGATGAACTGACCCTGGATGGTCCGATCCAGATCCGCGATCGCAATGCGCCGCAAAGACTGATCCGGGCCAGAAAGCGCCGCCTGAAGCTCCATGCGTTGTGGGTTGAAGTTGAGCACGAGCCCGGCGGCTGCGGCCTGATCGGCGGTGATGAAATTGTCAGGCGCGCGCCCTGCCTCAAGGGCCGCAATCTGCGGGGGCGTCAGGGCCGGGCCCAGGATCTCGACCAATCTGCTTTCAACCACGCTGAGTTGGTCGTCGGGCGTCAGTCGAATGAGGATATCGCCCAGGCGTCGTCCGCTCTCGACGAACGGCACATAGATTTCTAGCGTTCGGTTGGTGGGATTCAATCGGGTCGCGGGCGCCTGGTTCGGGACAGGCGGAGCCGGACGCGAGCCGGGAAGCGGCGCGGTCGCCTGAGCTCGCGCGTCCTGGGCCACCACGCATGACCCCAGCGCGGCCGCGCAGATGGAAGCCCCCAGAGGACGCATCAGCGTAGTTCGATACGGATCTCGCCCTCGGCCGACGGTAGGACGTGCGGCGCCTGGAACGTCCGGCTCTGATGTGGGGGCAGAAGGCCCAGGCCAATGGTCTGGGAAATTTCGAGACTGGAGTAGGTGCGGGACCAGAGGTTGCGGCCGGCGGCGTTGACCTGGGTCAGGCGCAGGGTCCCTTGGCTGAGATAGCCGTGACGATCGCCGTCGTTGCGGATGGTGAACTGGGCGACCGGCTCGCCATTTTCGTTCATCACCACCTCGCCGCCTATCGGACGGAACCGGGTCGTCGCCTGCGGCGGGGCCACCGCCACCACGGCGGCGATGCTGTAGACGATCTGCACCGCCGTGGCGCCTTCTTCCGGCGCCACCGGCACCTGGTCGAAGTTGAATTCATAGATGCGCGACCGATCAATGGCCGGATCGCCCAGATACTGGATGCGGAACACCTGGGTCTCGCCCGGCGGTATCAGGGCCTGGGTCGGCAGAACGAGAAAGTCGTCCTCGTTCGGGATCAGTTCATAGGTCCCGTCCTCATTGTACGCCACAGCGTTGTAGAGCACCTCAACCGGCAAGGGCGAAGCCGACGGGTTGGTCACCGAGATCTGGTCAGCGGCGCGAGAGCCGACGCTCTCTAGATCTAGCATGATCGGCGAGACAGCCATGGCCATGGCGGCGGCCACAGCCACCGCTGCGGCGACCAGGCCGCCAAGGACGCCAGCGCGAATCCAACGAGACAAGATGGGCATTTCCAATTGTGCTGATACGAAACGGGCAGGGGGCGGCTTTTGCGCTCGCCTCTCAAGAAACCTGCCAAGGTCGTCAGGTCGAAACGACCCGCGAGGAGATACTCGCGGGTCGTTGTCAGGCCTGTCCCTAGAGCGCCGTGGCGCCGAAGCGGATGCGGACCGTGTCGGAATAGGTTCCGGCCAGCAGCGGCGTACCGTCGGCGGCGGGTCTGACCAGGATCAGATCGCTGGGGCTGGTCGGGAAGGTATACACGTGGGCGGGAGCCAAGGTGACCTGAAGGGCGCCGTTCCAGGCATTGGCGACCTGACCGCTGCCCTTGCTGTTGGGGCTGGTGTGGATCTGGCCGGCCACCGTGGCGCGTGTCTGCCCCCCGGTTGCGCGTTCGACCTCGGTATAAAGGCTGATGCCGTTGCCGAAGACGCCCGTCACCGCGGGAGCCGCGCCTTCGCGACGCAGCCCGCCGTTTACGGATTGCACACTGACGCGCGAGCCCGCGTAGTTGCAGTGAGCGGGGACGTTCAACTTAACCTTATGCGACAAGGTCACGCCTGTACGATCGACGGTCGTCGAGAAGGTCGGCAGCGCGGTGACCGGGTCCACCAGCGATGAACCGAAGTTCACGCTGACTGACGGCAGGTTGGCTCCAGCGGCTCCGGCGCCGCCCGAGATGGTGGCTGGACCGGTTCCGGTGACGTCGCCGGTCACCGCGCAGGTGCGCGGCGCATTGGTGTTCATAGTCAGGCTGGCGTTGGCCGTGTCCGCAGCGTGGGCGGTTGTGGCGGCCAGGCCGAGAAGAGCGCCGAGACCGGCGATCTGAAGAGTCTTGAAGGTCATGGTTTTATCCTGATTGAGGTTGCGCCCGCGTCTCGATGCCGAGGCGGCGCGATCCATTGTGCTTACAGCGCCGAGCCCAGGCGCACGGTCAGCACGTCGCTGTAGGCGCCTTCAACCAGCGGGTTCACGCCCGCCAGGGTGTCGATCGTCAGGGTGGCTTGCGTGGTGTTCACCGCGCGGTTCAGCGCGCCGCTGTTGACCTTGCGTTCGACGGCGGCCTGAGAGGCGCGGTCGCCCGTGGCGTTCAGCGTGCTGAGGTTGGTCGTTCCCCAACCCGTCAGGGTCGCGTTGTAAGGGATGCGCTGCTCGAAATCGCCTTCGACCGTCGCTGCGGTGGCGCGGGTCAGGCCGCCGTTCTGCGAGCGAAGGCCCACGCCGTGACCGGCCCAGTTGCAATAGGCGCTGACGCCCAGGCGATAGCTCTTGCCGACCGCGATGGCGGTGTCGGGATTCACCGTCTGGCCCGAAAGCGTCAGGGTTGCAGTGCTCTCTGCGCCGGCGCCGCCGCCCGCGAAGGTTGCGTTATCGGCCAGGGAGGCCGGCGTCACGCTGCGGATGTAGCAAGTGTTCGCCACGGTGGCGCTGACGTTCAGGGCGCCGTTGACGGTGTCATCCGCCTGGGCCACGCCGGCGACCGCCGTCAGGGCGGCGGCGACGGTAAGGACGCGCTTGATCATGGTTTCTCCTCGGGTTGTCTATGCGCCCGGGACCAGGAGTCAGGGGCGAGGTTGACCGGCGGGCGTGGCCCTCCGGGTTGGGCAGGCTCACATCTGCGGCGTCATGCGGATGGTGAGAACGTCGGAATAGGCGCCGGCGAGACGGGGGCGATCGTGCGTCTCGCCCTCCCAGCTCAGCGTTGCTGTGGCGGTCTTGCGGATCGCAGAGCGCCCCAGGGATGAGGCGCGCCCGCAGGCGCCTGCCCCATCCCTGATCTGACGGCTGGAACACGCGAGCTGGACCGCGCCGCCGCCGTCGGTCGGCAGGTCGAGTGCGATGTCGTACTCGGCGAGCGCGGCGAAACCTTCGGCTGGTTTGGCTGCGGACGCCGCTGGCGCGAGACCGCCGCGCGCGGACGTCATCAGCACCGAAAATCCGGCGTTGCAGCTGTACTGGAAAGAGAAGGGCCGACGTCCGGCCAGGCTGATATCGCCGAGGTTGAGGTCGGCGCCCTCGCCGGTCGAGCTCTCTATGGCCAAGCCGCAAGCGGGCTGGATACGGCCCTGAAGCTTGATGACCACGGCGTCCGATGCGTGGGCGGGCGCGTGCGCGCCGCCTAATGCAATCGCCAACGCTCCGGCGCCGAGAAATGATCGATGAAACAAGTCCCCGCCCCCCACGAGCCGCAGCATCTGAATCGCTTCTTCGACGTCGCCCTTGATGAGACTGCGGGTGCGCAATCTCAGCGCCGAACCGGCGCCCGGACACCGAAAGTTAACGTATCATTAACATTTCAATGATCGACAATCGTGGTTACCGCAAGCGTAGAATCCTCACAGGCGAGTGTTTTTACGCGGCGGAGCGCCTTAGCCTCGGAACCCGTTGATTGGGCGAACTCCAACGTCGATCTGCTGGACGCTCTTTCGACGCCAGGGGCTGCTGCTGGCGTCGACATGTCATCGACCAATTCGCATAACCGACTGGCCGCCAGCACAATGCGGGCATGCTGAGGAGGAGGTCGCTCCGAGCACTTCGGGGCCACGCTCCTTCCTCTCTTTAAAGCTGGTGCACGTGTCGATCTGGCGTCCTCAAAGATGCTGTCGAGCCATGGACCGCCGTGTGCCGAGCAGGACCATGCCGAAGCCGGCGGCGGCCAACAGGCCGCCTGCGACGGGGACCGCAGCATAGCCCAGGTTCAGGCTGATGACGGCGGCGCCTACGGCCGCGCCCAGGGCGTTGCCCAGGTTGAACGCCCCCACATTGATGGAGGAGGCCAGGCCCGGCGCTTCAGACGCCGCCTCCATCACGCGCATCTGGACCGGCGGGACGATGGCGAAGGCCGCTCCGCCCCAGAATAGCAGGCCAATCGCGACGCCGACGTGGCTGCTGAACACGAATGGCAGGACGAACATGATGAGAGCCAGGGCGCCGAGGAAGATCTTGGTCGCGCCGTCAAGCGACCAGTCGGCCAGCCGCCCGCCCAGCCAGTTGCCGATGGTGAAGCCAACCCCGATGAGGGCCAGACTCAGAGTGACGAAACTGTTCGACGCGCCGGTAAGGGTCTCGAGCGCCGGCGCGACATAGGTGTAGAGAGTGAACATGGCGCCAGCCCCCATGACGGTGGTCGCCATGGCCAGCAGCACCGGCGGCCGCGTCAGCACGCGCAGTTCGCGCCGCACATCGGGCATGACGCCGCGTTCGCCCTTGGGCAGGGCGAACCACAGGGCCGTGATGGCGAGCAGGCCGATCAGGGCTGTGCCGGCGAAGGCCATACGCCACCCGATCTGCTGGCCGATCCATGTCGCGGCGGGCACTCCGCCGATATTGGCGATGGTCAGGCCCATGAACATGGCGGCGACGGCGCTGGCCTGCCTCTCCTTGGGCACGACGCTGGCCGCCACGACGGCGCCCAGGCCGAAGAAGGCTCCGTGGTTGAGGCTTGTGACCAGACGCGCGGCCAGCAGGGTGAAGTAGCCGGGCGCCATGGCCGACATCAGGTTGCCGATGGTGAAGATCGACATCAGGAGAATGAGAGCCGTCCGCTTGCCGAAGCGGGTGAAGGCCAGCGTCATGACGGGGGCGCCGATCATGACGCCCATGGCGTAGGCGCTGATCAGCAGGCCGGCTTTCGGGATCGAGACGTCGACCCCCTGGGCGATCACGGGCAGCAGGCCCATGGGCGAAAACTCGGTGGTGCCGATGCCGAAGGCGCCCACGGCCAGCGCCAGCAGGGCCCAGCGGGCGTGCGCAGCTTGGGCGGCCGGCCTTGCGGTCGCGGGGGCGGCGTTGTTCATCTTCATCTTCCTCAAGCGTCCCGGACGTCTTAGGCGTCCCAGGCAGGGGCGAGGCCGGCGGGGCTGACGAGGCGGCCGTCAGGCCGGGCCAGGGCGGCGACGGCGGCCATGTCGGCGTCATCCAGGGCGAAGTCGAAGATCGCGATGTTCTCGGCTGCGCGCGCCGGGTTGGCGGTCTTGGACAGGGCGACGTACCCCTGCTGGATCAGCCAGCGCAGGCCCACCTGGGCGGCGCTCTTGCCGTATCTGGCGCCGATCCGCTGCAGGACCTCGTCCTTGGGCACGGCGCCGTCCGCCATGCTGTAGTAGGCGGTAACGGCCACGCCGGATTCCTTGGCGGCGGCGGTCAGGGCGTGCTGCGGCAAATAGGGATGCAGTTCGACCTGGTTGGTTACGATCGGGGCCGCAGAGCGTTCGATCGATTCCCGCATCTGCGAGATGTTCTGGTTGGACACGCCGATGAAACGCGTCCTGCCGGCCGCCTGGACGGCGTTCAGCCGCTCGATCTGTTCGGCGATCGGGACCTGATCGGCCGGCCAGTGCAGCAACAGGAGGTCGACCTGATCGACCTTCAGCCTGTCCAGGCTCTCGTCCACCGAGGCGGCGAAGGCGTCGGCGCTGTAATTGTCGACCCAGACCTTGGTGGTCAGGAACAGGTCGTCGCGACGGGCTCCGGCGGCCTGCAGGGCGCGACCGAGCGCGGCTTCGTTCTGATAGATCTGGGCTGTGTCGAAGTGGCGGAAACCGGCCTCGAGCGCGGCGGGAACGACGCGTTCGACCTCCGTGTCGGACATGCGGAAGACGCCGAAACCAAGGGCCGGAATGGCGGCGCCGTGAGCGGTGACGGTCTGCATCTGAAAAACTCCTCGCTGAAGGCCCGGAAGGACGCCGCGAGAAGTAGGGCCTCGCTCAAATCTTGATAATCACGCTGAAATTCCCATCATCTGTGAAACCAAATCATGGACGGCGCGACGATGGATAATCGAGCTGGCGAGATGCAGGTCTTCCTGCGCGTGGTGGAAAGCGGGAGCTTTTCTGAGGCGGCCCGGCTGCTGGGCATGACGCCTTCCACCGTCAGCACCTGCCGGATTCAGGCATGGTTGCGCGTCGCATCGGGACGGCGCATCGCAAGATCGTCGCTTCGCCCGCCTATCTGGAACGCCATGGCGCGCCCCTGACCGCCGAAGACCTGTCGCGGCACAACTGCCTGGGCTTCAACTTCCGCCGTTCCGTTCCCGTCTGGCCGCTCAAGGAGGGAGGGCGGGTTGTGGAGCGCGTGGTCCACGGCTCCCTGCTGGGCAACAACGGCGAGACGGTCAGGCGCATGGCCCTGGCTGGCGTCGGCCTGGCCCGCATGGGCGATTACCACGTCCGCGCCGACCTGGCGGATGGTCGCCTTATCGAGGTGCTGGGCGATGTGATCGAGCGGGACGAGGAGGAAATCCACGCGGTTTTCCTCGGGGGACCGCGCATGCCGGAACGCGTGCGGGTCTTTCTCGATTTCGTCGTACCGCGAATGCAGCAGTTCCTGAACGGCTGATCGTCACGGTGGCTAATCAGGCTCCCGCATGGTCGGCGATGTAGCGGGCAGGGGGCTTGCCCATGGCCGCCTTGAACATGCTGACGAAGGCGCTGACTGACTCGTATCCCAGATCCAGGGCGACGGACTGGACCGTGGCGCCGGCTGACAGCTTCTGAAGAGCCAGGACGATCTGAAGCTGCTGGCGCCAGCGTCCGAAGGTCATCCCCGTCTTTCGGACTACCAGTCGCGCCAGGGACCGTTCGCTCATGGCGACGCGAGCCGCCCATCCGGCGATCGAGGCGCGGTCGTCGGGCGCCTGGATCAGCCGGTTGGCTATCAGACTCAGCGTCGGGTCGTCGGGGATCGGCAGGTGGTAGGCCGCCACCTTCATGCGCCGCAACTCGCCCAGAATGACCTCGGCGATCATTTGGGTGTGGGCGTCTTCCGCGCTGGTTTCGAGCGGAAGGGTCGCCAGGTGCTGGATCATCTCGATGACCATGGGGGTGAGCGACAGGGTGCAGCAGTGACCAGGCAGGCCCTGAGCATCAGGGTCCACGAACAAGAGGCAGATGCGGCCGTTCGCCGTGACCTGGTTGCTGTGCGGCATGGATCCGGGAACCCAGACCCCGCTGCCCCGCGGCACCATCCACAGACCGCCTTCGGCCCGGCACATCACTCCGCCGCGCAGGGCCATCACCAACTGACCCTGGCTATGCGTGTGCATGGGCAGTTCGGCTTCATGATCGCTGACGCCGATGCTCATGGCGAATGCAGTCCGGCGGACGGCGTCGCCGGGGAACTGCCCTAGACAGAGATGGAGAGAGGTGATGGCGGGTTGTCCGTTTGGCGATATTTTTTGTCCTAATATCGAAATCTCGAAGGGCGGCCTATCTCTAGATTGGCCTGCGTCATTCGAGGAGACGCTGCTTCGTGCCCAAATCTCCGCGCCCGGGACCATTGTGGATCATCGCGGGAATCCTGCTCTTTTCAGCCAACCTTCGCGGGTTGTTCACGGCTGTCGGGCCTCTGCTCGGGACGCTTCAGGATGCGTTCGGCATGGGGGCGAGCGAGGCCGGGTTGCTCATCGCCCTGCCGCTGGTCGTCTTCTGCCTGGTGTCGCCGCTGGCGCCGCGTTTGGCGCGGGGGCTGGGGCTGGAGCGGGCGCTCTTCCTGGCGCTTGGCGTTATGGCTGTCGGGATCATCGTTCGAGCGTTCGGGCCGTTGTGGGCCCTTTATCTTGGGACAGCGGTTCTCGGCGCCGGGATCGCCATCGGCAACACCCTTCTACCCAGCCTGTTGAAGCGCGATTTTCCAGATCAACTCACCAAGCTGACGGCCGTCTACGCCATCACCATGGGGATAGGCTCAGCCGTGGCGTCCGCCGTCGTCGTGCCCCTCTCCGACGCAGTGGGGTGGCGGCTTTCGCTGGGGGCTTTCGTCATCCTGCCCCTCGCCAGTGCGCTGCTGTGGCTGCCGCAACTGGGGCGACATTCAGATATCGTTCGCCAGACGACGCCGCAGGCCGCTGAAAGCGTCAAGGTATGGCGGTCGCCGCTGGCCTGGCAGGTCACCCTGTTCTTCGGCGTCAACTCGGCCGTCTACTACGCCGTTGCGACCTGGCTGCCGTCCATTCTGGCCGACGCCGGCTTCACACAGGCGATGGCGGGAACCCTTCATGGCGTCATGCAACTGGCAACGGCCTTGCCGGGACTTTTCCTCGCGCCGCTTGTCCAGCGGACGCGAGACCAGCGAGGCATCGCGGCGGCGCTGGTCAGCCTGGGCCTGGTCTCGATTGTTGGTCTTTGTCTCCTGCCCGGATGGGCTGTGCTCTGGGTTTCGGGCTTTGGCTTCGGCGTCGGCGGGGCCTTCATTCTCGCCCTCGCTTTCTTGGGGCTTAGGACCCGATCGGCGGACCAGACCGCGCGGCTTTCCGGCATGACCCAGTCGGTCGGCTATGTGCTGTCGGCTTCGGCGCCGGTGTTGTTCGGCGCGCTGCACGACAAGACCGGTAGCTGGGCGCCGGTGCTGGCGATCTGCGCACTGCTGTGCGGGCTCCTGATTATTCTGGGCCTGGCCGCCGGTCGTGACAGGAGCCTGGACGAGAACTGAGAGATTGCGCTGGGGCTATGGCGGCCACGGACGCCGGACGCCGGCCGCCGATGCCCGAGTCTGGCGCGCCTCAGCCTCTAGGTCGCCGCGAGCCAGCGCTGCCTTCGCCATGCTGTCGGGCGAAGTCGACGAACGCCTTGAACGCTGCGGTCGGGTTACGGCGGCTGGGATAGTAAAGGCTCAAGGGCGATAGGGTGGGCGTCCAGTCCTCAAGCACGCGTACAAGCCTGCCTGCCTCGATGTCTTCCTGCACGTCGGATTCCATCGCCAGGGTGAGGCCGACCGAAGCCAGGGCTGCTTTACGGGCAAGGCTGGCTTCATCAAGGGTGAGAGCGCCCTCGACGTCGATATGAACCGACTGACCCTCTTTCTCGAACGGCCAGCGATAGATCGCGCCATTGGGAAGGCGGACGCGCAGACATGAGTGCCTCTCGAGGTCCTGAGGGAGCGTCGGCATTCCATGAGTTCCCAGATAGGTCGGCGACGCCACCACCACGCTTCGCCGAGGGAGGCCGAGCGGGATTGCGATCATGTCGACGGGTACGCGTTCGGCGCTGCGGACCCCGAAATCAAAACCGCCCGCGACGATGTCCACTATGCGGCCCTCGGTGACGACATCGATGTGGACCTGGGGGTGCTCGCGCACGAATGGCAGGATGAGGGACGAGAAGATCTCCCGCGCTGCTGTCGGGAAGGCGTTGATGCGCAGCGTGCCTGACGGCGTGACCTGTCGAGAGCGCACGACATCCATGGCCTCATGGATGTCACGCATGGCTGGAGCGACCTGCGCGACGAACTGATGTCCCGCCTCGGTCAGGGAGACGCTTCGGGTCGTCCGGTTGAAGAGCCGTACGCCGAGCGCGCGCTCCAGCTTTCCGACTGCATTGCTGAGCGCGGTCGTAGATACGCCGAGTTCGATCGCGGCCGTGCGGAACTTGCCGCAGCGGGCGACGGCCAGAACGGCGTCCAACTCAGTCAGGCTGCTCTTCATCATTGTCCCGTTTTTCGTGACGGCTCGTTGCGAGTTGTCCCGATTATCGCGCGAGATGTCCATCTCTACCTTGGCGTCATCGAAGGTGCAGCCGCTGGGCTGCGACCGAAACAGCAGGACAAACGATGCCGCTAGAGCTTCCTTTCCCGATCGCCGATTTTGTCGGAGCCAACGCCCGGTTCGACCTCGACGGCATGATGAAACATTTCGCCGCGAACGCGGTGTTCCTGGACAACGGCAAGCGCTTCGAGGGGCATAATGAGATACGCGCCCTCCTCAAGGAGACGGTCGTCGATCTCAAGGCCATCTTCACCCCCGACGCCGTTCGCCATGAGGATGATGTGGTCGTGGTCGAAGGTCCGGTTGAAGGCGAATTCCCGGGCAGTCCGATCCGCTTCACCTATCGCATCGAACTCGACGGCGACGCGATCAAGACCATGGACGTGTCCGCATGAGCGCCCAGGGGAGTCCCAACGAGTTCGCGGACAAGCGCGTGCTCATCAGTGGCGGCACAAAGGGTTTGGGCCGCGCCACGGTCCGTCGTTTCCTGGCAGGCGGCGCTCGGGTCATCACCTCGGCGCGGTCGAACCCCGAACCCATCGACGGCGTGGAGTTCGTGCAGGCGGACCTGACGACGGCCGCAGGCGGGGAAGCCTTCGCCAGAGCGGCGCTCGATCGGCTGGGCGGCATCGACATCATAGCCCACGTGATGGGTGGTTCAACCGCGCCAGGCGGCGGCTTCGTCGCCCTGACCGATGATCACTGGCTGTCCGAACTGAACCTGAACCTGCTGGCGGCCGTGCGCCTCGATCGTCTCCTGATCCCGCAGATGATCGAGCGGGGCTCGGGCGCGGTGGTTCATGTCACGTCAATACAATCGGTCCTGCCCCTGCCTGATGCGACCACGGCCTATGCGGCCGCGAAGGCTGCGCTTCGGACCTACAGTAAATCCCTCTCCAAGGAGCTCGGTCCCAAGGGCGTGCGGGTCAACACCGTCTCTCCGGGCTGGATCATGACCGAAGGCGCCGACGTGTTCCTGGAACGTCTACAGGCGGCCAACGGCGGTACGATCGAGGACGCGCGCCAACTCGTCCTTGCCGGGCTCGGCGGCATCGCGATCGGTCGCGGCGCCGAGCCCTGTGAGGTCGCGGAGGCCATCGCCTTCCTCGCCTCTGATCGGGCCTCCTCGATCCACGGGGCGGAGCTCGTCGTCGACGGCGGCTCCGTGCCGACCGTCTAACCGCAAGGGCCTGTCCGCGTCCGGCTCAGCCAGCCAACCAACCAATGGCGGACAGGCGCCAAGCTCGAATGTGGCGGCGGGTCGTCAGGGAGCGATCCGTCGAAGTCGCCCTGGCGTCGGCGGCGCGATCAGCGAAGGGCGCGGGCTAGAACGTCGTAGACGTGGGTGACGGCGTCGAACCTTACCCGTGAGGGAATGGCGCCGAGCGAAGCGGGCTCATAGAAATGATCGAGCGCCGGAAGATCAAGCGGGTCCGCGATCCTGTCCGTGTTCCATCCCAGCAATAGAAGTCCGCCCGGCTTCAGGATTGCAGCCATGGCCGTCAAGGCGCGCTCTTGGTCGGAGGGCGCATCAACACCAAAGCCCAGCACGCCGTTGCAGACGATGGTGTCGAAGCGCAGGTCGTCGAAGATCTGATCAGCTTGGCATATATCGCCCGTCTGATGACGGCCCGAGCGTCCCCAACGCGCGGCGCGGGGGTCGATATCGGTGGTCCACACCTCGGCGCCCTCGCGCTCCAGCACCGGATAGTCCGTCGAGGTGTAGCGACGGCAGCCGACCCAGAGGATGCGGCCGCCGCGTGCAGCCAAGGCGGGCAGATAGGTATGGGCCAGCGCCTGGCGGTCAGGCAGGTCGCGAATGTCCCTGACCGGCGAGGGATTGGAAAACAGGTTGCGCAGGGCGGATAGGGGTCTCATCGGCGGGCCTCGGTCAGGGATTGGCGACGACCCAGGCCGACAAAGACGGGGCGCATAGCCGGAGAGGGCGAGTCGGTCAGGCTCAGCCGCAGGGCGTCCAGTTCCGCGGCGCGGAGGGCCGGGGCGTGGGTCTGGGCTACGAAAGCCTGGCCTTCGCGCGCCAGAGCGATGCGGCGCGCGTCGTCGCGCGTCAGACTTAACAGGGCGCAAGCCAGAGGGGCGGCCTCGGGCGGGTCGACATAGACGGCATGGGCGCCGCTGGCTTCGCGCAAGCCGCCGCGTCCGGACGATATCAGGGCGGCGCCCGCCGCATGGGCCTCCAGCGCCGCCAGCCCCAGGGCTTCGGCGACGCGAGACGGGACGACGGCGATGGCGGCGCGTCGGGCCGCGGCGCGCACCACCTCGGGCGAGGCCGAGCGCACGACCTCGATCCGATCGCCAAATCGCGCCAGGGCGGCCAAATGCGGCTCGGCCCAGACCTGATGACGGTCCCAGTCGCCCAGCATCAGGGCGGCGCGCCATTCCGGCGCCTTGTCCAGCGTTTCGGCCAGGGCCAGGCACAGGGCGTCCAGACCTTTTTCCTGCATGGCGCGACCGGCGAAGAGGATGAGCTTTTCCTTGTGGGCGGGGTCGCCGTACCAAGTCTCGACATCGATCGGGTTGCAGACCACTACGGCTCGGTCGTCGAAGCTCGGGTAGTCGGCCAGGAATTCCTCGCGCGCGGCGCGGCTGACAAAGATCAGGCGCTCGAACACCTTCAGCCGGCGGCTATAGCGCCAGCGGTCCAGCGGGTTGGCGGGCGGCTTGATCCGGGTGTGGCGATAGAGGACCTGAGGCCGGCCGGGCAGGCGGCGCGCGATCTCGGCGGCGCAGCCCAGTTGCTGATGATATTCGATCAGGTCGGGCTGGAAGACCCGCAGCTGAGCGACGATGGCGGCTTCATGGGCGGCCTTGCCCAGGCCGGCGGCCACGGTCAGCGTGCGTTCGGCCTCGACCGGGGTTTCGGCGCCGGCTTCGCAAATGAACCGAACGTCGGCCTTGAACCGGCTCCAGCGGTTCAGCGTCAGGGCGACTGCCTCCATGGAGTTGATCCGACTGCGGTCCAGATTGCTGCCACGCGGCAGAACGACGGCGATGCGCATGGTTCAGACGAGTTCCTGCTCTGGGGCTGTGACATCGCGCGGGCCGTTCAGGCCGAGCAGCCGCCGGGCCTTGTAGAGGGCCTTGATCCCCTTCTCGGCCCGCGAGCGGCGTAGCCCCTTGACGTCGATGAACGTCACCCCGGCGTCGCCGGACAGGGTGTGCAGGCCGACCTCGAACCCGGGCAGCAGGCCGTCGGGGGCGAAGCGACGCACCTCGGTCGCGAGGAAGTCCGTCGGACTGAGGACATCCACCCGCAGCAGCCGCAGCGCCGCGCCGTAGGTCGGACGGCATTCCTGCACCGGCAGATAGAGCGCACCGTCGTGCTCGAAGGCGGAGCCGCCGGGGCGGGCGTCCATAAAGCCGACGCGCACGGGGTTGGCGGCATGGGGCGTCCACGGCCCGGTCAGGGCGTCCGCCCAGGCGACGTGCATTTCCCGCATGGCGCGGTCGTTCGGACCTGGCAGGGCGTAGAACATCCACCAACGTCCGTCGCGCCGCACCACGGTAGCGTCGATGGCGGGCAGGTCCAGCAGGCGATGAACGGGCGTCCAGCGATCCGGAAACCGCTCGCAGCGGTAGAGCGTCAGCGCGCCGCTCTTGTAGCCCTCGGGCAGCATGTAGAGGGCGCCGTCATCCTCGATCAGGCTGGGATAGGAGAGGTGGAAGGGGGCGGCCAGCGCCAGACCCTGCCGCACCAGCCTGTCGCCTTCGTACTGAAAATAGCGGATCTCGCCGCGACGGATACGGTAGTCGAAGGCCTCGGCGAAGATCGTCAGCACGCCGTCTCGCTCGATGCCGAAGGGATCGGCGAGGAACTGGAAGCGGCGCGGGCAGGGCGGCAGCCAGGTCACGGCGTCGGCCTGTATGCCCTCGGGCTTCAGGACATGGTCGATAGGGCGGCGGATGAAGCCGATGCGCCATTCGTCGTACATCGGGCTCTCAACGCAACTCTGGCAGGCGGCGCATCAGCGAGCGACGCAGGCGCAGGCTTCGGTCCGCTATCGAGCGGGACTTTTCGCGCCCATGGTATTGGTCGCCGCCTCCCCAGCGGGCGTGCACCGCTTCGGCGAGGGCGGGGTGGCGATCATGCTGATGCAGGATGGGGCTGACGCCGCCATCGGGATTCAAGACGTAACCATCGACGGCTCTCAGGCTTTCGCCTGGGGTCATGCCGATCGTGGCGACCCGACCGTAGTTGGGCTGAATGGAGGCGCGCACCAGGTCCAGGTGGATCGCGAGATTGAACGCCGCCTGATCAGCCCCAAAGGCTCCGCCGATCTCGGATCGCGGCACGGCCGCCAGCATCAGCATGATGCGGCAGAGGCGGGCGACCTCGTCGCGAGGGCCGATCACGGTCCCGACGCACAGGCAGGGTCTATCGGCCAGGGCCGCCGTCATCTCCTCGCCCGCCACGGCGGACAAATGCTTCATGTTGAAGGCGTGACCGCCCAGGACGCCGTCTTCCCATTCGTTGAAGACTTCCAGTCGGCGCGGCGCAGGGTCGAAGGGATCTCCCTGGAAAACCACGTCCCGCACATCGGTCAGCAGCACGTCCACCGCGTCCGGCCAGCGTTCCATCAGCCGCACATAGGCGGCGAACCGGGCGACGACGGCGTGCGGCTCCCAGCCCGGCAGGACTTCGGGGTGAACGGCCTCGATCCCATGCTCGGCCAACAGGGCCAGGACATCGTCGCGGCGGTCCACAACCAGGGCCGCCGGCCCATCGAAGACGGCGCGCAAGGAGCGGACAAAGGGGGCGATCACGGCGGCGTCGTAACCGGTGGCGTAGCCCAGGACGAGATCCGCGGGCCCGACGGCGCTGGGCTTGGCCTCCTTCCTCGGCTGCATCAACGCAAGGGAGAGCCAGCCCAGATAGGGGGATATCGGCGCGGCGGTCTTCATGTTGCCTCTCGATGGCAATGGGACCTTCATCGGCCCTTTGCATGGAAGACGGCGCCGCAGGCGGCTTGCCTCATGACTTTCCGCGCGGCATGACGGAATAAGGTTCTCTGTGAACACCATGCGCCGCGTCACGGCGGAGATCTGCTGTTTGAGTTCGCCCGCCTCCGCACTTGTCGACGCTTATCTGCAGATGCGCCCCGACCTGAGCCGCTTCGTCGCGGCCCGTCTGGGAGGCCAGGCGGACGTCGAGGACGTCTTGCAGGAGCTCTACCTCAAGGCGTCGCGAACGCCCGAGACGAGCGATATCCGCGACCCTCGCGCCTATCTCTATCGGCTGGCGTCCAACCTGATGATGGATCGCTGGCGCTCGACGCGGCGAGCGGCCGCGCGGGACGGCGCCTGGCGTCTGGCTTTCCATGGCGCCGAAGCGAGCGGCGATGTGGACGATGCGCCGTCCGCCGAGGCGACGGTGGACGCTCGACAACGCTTGCAGGCTCTGGTTCGAGCGCTGGACGCCTTGCCGGAAAAGACCAGGTCGGTGTTCCGCCTGCATAAGTTCGACGGGCTGAGCTACGCGGAGGTGGCCGAGCGGGAAGGGATGTCGCGCAGCTCGGTTGAAAAGCACATGATGCAGGCGCTGCGCGTGCTGGCGGAAAGGACTCGGTCATGATGCGGAACGCGCCAGGGGGCGATTGGGCTAATTCTGGAGGCGATGCCTTGCGGGCGCCGTCTACTGGTCGGGCGCCGGAACGGGCGTCGCACGAGCGGTCAACGCGATGATGGACGACAGAAAAGTCGAGCAGGAGGCGTTGGACTGGTTCACGCGCCTGCAGGACATCGAGGCGACCGAAGCCGACTGGCGGGCTTTTACGGACTGGGTTGCGGCGTCTCCAAACCATGGCGCGGCCTATGACGCGCTGGAGCGCCTCTGGGTCGATCTGGACGCGGTCGAGGTCGCGGTTGAACCGTCGCTCATCACGCCGATGGCCAATCCCGCCAACGACGACGCTCGACCGAGGCGCCGTCGCGGGTGGCTGTACCCCGCCGCAGGAGCAGTCGCCGCAGTGGCGCTGGCGGTCGCGCTCTGGCCGCGCATGGCCGATCAGGGCGATCTCTATCGCACTACGGATCAACCCCTGACGGTTCGGCTGGCCGATGGATCGAACGTGCAGTTGAACCGTCATTCGGAAATGCGGGTGCGTCTGGCGCGTGCGAGCCGCCACATTGTCCTGGCGGATGGAGAGGCGGCGTTCGATGTGGCGCACGACGCCGCTCGGCCTTTCGTGGTGGAGGCGGCCGGGCGCGAAGTACGCGTTCTGGGGACGGCCTTCGACATCGTCAGTCATGACGACGCCTTCTCGGTCGAGGTCGAGCGCGGTGTCGTGGCTGTTACGGCCCGGTCGTCGACGGCGCCGGTTCGCCTGACGGCGGGCGGACGAGTCCGACAGGTCGGCGACGCCGCCGCCCAGGTCGATGCCGTCGATCCCGGCGCGATCGCGGCGTGGCGGTCCGGCGTCCTGGTTTATCGGGCGGCGACGATGGCGGAGGTCGGTCAGGATCTGTCGCGCTATTTCGGCAAGCCGGTTATTGTGTCGGCCTCGGCGCGGGAATTGCGCTTCACCGGCGCCCTGCGCATCGCTGATGAAAAGACCATGTTGGCCCAATTGCGTGACTTCGCCCCTGTGACGATCCAGGCCGGTCCGGCCGAGGTGCGTCTGACGTCTCCTGGTGAAGGTTAAGGCCCAAGGTCCTGTCCGAGCGCGACGGCGGCGCCTGTTTGGGGCGGCGTCGGGCGGCGTTCTGGCGCTGGCGCTGGCCGCATCGCCCGCTGTCGCGGCGGGTTCGCGCGTCTTTCACGCCAATATTCCGGCTCAAGGCGTCCGAGAGGCCCTGCTGGACCTGGCGGTTCAGGCCAGGGTGTCGATGGGCGGGGACATCGCCCTGTGCCGGGGCGCTGCCCCGCGGCTGACGGGGGCCCTGGACCTTGAGACGGCGCTGACGCGGATTCTGGCGGGCAGCGATTGCCGCTACGCCCTGCGTCGCGACGGTGCGGTCATCATTCGCCATGAGGAGCGCCGCGCGCCGCGCGCCGCGCCGACGACAGCCCAAGCTGTCGACCGCAACCAGACGCCGGTCGTTAGCGAAAACACACGCCTCAGCGATGTCATCGTCACGGCCGGCCGCAGTCCCGAGACGCCGCAGACCTCGCCGTCGGCCCTGACTTCGGTGTCAGGAGAGCAGATTTTGAGGTCAGGCGCGGCCGGCGCCTTCGATCTCAGCGCCTTGGTGGCCGGGATGACCGTCACTAATCTGGGCTCAGGGCGAAACAAAATCCTGCTGCGAGGCATGTCGGACGGCGCCTTCACCGGTCAAACCCAATCGACGGTGGGGCTGTATCTGAACCGCACCCCTCTGACCTACTCGGCGCCTGATCCGGATCTGAAGCTCGTCGACGTGGATCGGGTGGAAGTGCTGCGCGGGCCTCAAGGCGTGCTTTACGGCACGGGCCCCATCGGCGGGGTGCTGCGGATTGTGCCGGAGGCGCCCGATCCCACCCGTGAGGTTCTAAGCATCTCGGGCGCCTATTCCGACACTCAGGGCGGCGGTTCAAACAGCGACCTGTCCTTTGTCGCCAATGTGCCGATCTTGAACGGCGAAGGCGCGCTTCGCGTCGTCGGCTACCGCGAGACCTCGGGCGGCTATATCGACGACGAAAGCCTAAACCTGCGCCGGGTGAACAGCGGCGAACGTCACGGGGGACGCGCGAACCTGGTCCTGCAACTGTCGCCCGAATGGAAGATGTCGCTCGGCGCCGTGCAACAGAAGATCGACAGCGAGGACACCCACTACGTCTATCGTTTGGCCGGGGGGCATCGGCGCGCCAATCTGGTGCGCGAGCCCCACTCCAACGCCTTTGGGCTTGTTCAGGCGCGCGTAGAAGGCCGTGGCGAATGGGGGCGGGTCGAGGCGACGACCGCTCGCATCGATCATGATTTCGTCAGCCGCTATGACGCCTCGCCGGGCCTGGGCCTGTTCGGATCGACCGCCAAGATCGGAGCGCTCGACGATCGCCGGATGATCGATCTGGCGATTACGGACCTGTCCTACGCCTCACCGCGCGACCGCCGACTTCGCTGGCTGGCTGGTCTGTTCGTGTCGCGGGTCTCGACCCGCAACGAAGCGGACATCAGCGCCCTGTGGCCGTTCCGCGATCGCATCTATGACGAACGCCGCGCGGACCGCCAGTCCGAAACCGCCCTGTTCGGCCAGGCCGCGTTCGACCTGACCGAGGACATCAGCCTGATCGCGGGCGGACGGTATTACAGCTTTGACTATGAGACGGTCTCGCGCGTGACGCACGGAGGCGACGAACGGCCTTTCGAGGGCAGGGGACGCGACAGCGGCTTCTCGCCTCGCCTGGCGATCGACTGGCGCGTGACTGAGGCCTGGCGCGGCTATGGCTCGATCAGCCAGGGACACCGGGCCGGGGGATTCAACACTGCAGGCCCCATCGGCGTCCTGTTCTCGGACCAGCGCGTCTCTCCGGCGCGGCGTTACGAGGGCGATTCCCTGTGGAACTACGAGGTGGGCGCCAAGGGGACGTTCCACGACGGGCGCGTGCAGGCGCGCCTCGCCCTGTTTCACGCCGACTGGCGCAATCTTCAGAGCGACCAATTTCTTCCTAGCGGCCTGTCCTATGCCGCCAATATCGGCGACGGGGCCAATACGGGGGTAGAGGTCGAGGCCAACTGGCGTCCGGTCGAAAGCCTGGAGATCCGCGCCAACGCGCTTCTGGCCCGCCCGCGCATCGTGCGAAAGGACGAGGTCGCCTTCACGGCCAAGGGGGACATCGGGCTGCCCGGCGTCTCGGCCATGTCTGCCAATATCAACGCCAGCTGGCGGCGCCCGCTGACGGATCAACTGACCCTGGTGGCTGACGGCTGGGCGGCCTATGTGGGGCCGTCTCGCCTGACCTTTGACCGGGGACGGCATCGAATGGGCGACTACGTTAATGCGCGGCTGGCCATGGGGCTGGAGGGGGCTTTCTGGCGCGCCGAGGCATTCGTCAACAACCCACTGAACACCATGGCCAACACCTTCGCTTTCGGCGATCCGTTTCGTCTGCCGGAGGCCCTGACCACCACGCCGCTGCAGCCCCGCACCATCGGACTGCGCTTTTCTGTAAACCCGTTCGGCAGTTAGGAAATGCCTAGCTTCGTCATGGAAGCCACGCCCCCACATGGCGCAGTTTGGGCTTTGTCGGCGTCACCGAGGTCGTGCAGGCGGAGCATTTCGAGATCAGCGTCGAAGCGGCGTCGCGCCGGATCGAGGTTCGCAAGCTGAGCGCATGAGACCTAGGCGCCAGGCGACGCGCCCCTCAGCCGGCCTGCGGCATGCCTTGCGGTACGACGGTCTTGATGATGCTGGCGTCCAGCTCTTCGAAGTCGTGCAGGCCGATGACGTCGTAGAGTTCCTGACGGGTCTGCATCCGGTCGACGTATTTGTGCGTGCCGCCGTTTTCGGCGATCGAGGCGTAGAGTTCGGCCTGCGCCTTGTTGGCGGCGCGCAGCGAAGACACAGGCCAGATCACCATCTTATAGCCCATCTCCTCGAATTCCGTCGCGGTGTAGAAGGGCGTCTTGCCGAACTCGGTCATATTGGCCAGCAGCGGCACGTTCGGCAGGGCCCTGGCGAACTTTTCGAACATCTCGCGGGTGTTCAGGGCTTCGGGGAAGATGGCGTCGGCGCCGGCGTCCACATACATCTTCGCCCGGTCGACGGCGGCGTCAAAGCCCTCGACCCCGGCGGCGTCGGTGCGCGCCATGATGAGGATGTCGCGGCTGGCCTTCTTGGCGGCGGCGACCTTGGCGGCCATGTCCAGCGCCGGGACCAGGTTCTTGCCGTTCAGGTGGCCGCACTTCTTGGGCAGGATCTGGTCTTCAAGGTGGACCGCGCCCGCGCCCGCGTCCTCGAAGGTGCGGACCATGTGCATGACGTTCAGCACCTCGCCATAGCCGGTGTCGCCGTCCACCAGCAGCGGCAAGCCGCTGGAGCGGGCGATCTGGCGGATGAAGAAGGCGACTTCGTCCACCGTGATGATCCCGAGATCCGGCAGGCCCATGGAGGCGGTCATCGCCGCGCCCGACAGATACAGGCCGTCAAAGCCCGCCAGCTTCGCCTGCTTGGCCGCCTGACCGTTGTGGGCGCCCGGCAACTGCCAGATGCCGGGACGGGCCAGCGCCGCGCGGAAGCGCTTCCCGGCGGATTCGGTCGGCAGGTCGTCGGCGACGAGATAGGGCATGGAAACTCTCTCAGAACTCGGGATTCAGGCGCGTTCGGCCAGGGGCGCGAACTTCAGGTTCTCGGGGCCGTCATAGTTGGCCGAGGGGCGGATGATCTTGTTGTCGATGCGCTGCTCGATCACGTGGGCGGACCAGCCGGTGGTGCGCGAGATCACGAACAGGGGGGTGAACATGGCCGTGGGCACGCCCATCATGTGGTAGGAGACGGCCGAGAACCAGTCGAGGTTCGGGAACATCTTCTTGGCGTCCATCATGACGCTCTCGATGCGTTCGGCGATGTCGTACATCTTCATCGAACCGGCTTCTTCCGACAGCTGTTTCGCCACGCGCTTGATGACGACGTTGCGCGGGTCGGAGATCGTATAGACCGGGTGGCCGAAGCCGATGATGACCTCCTTGGCCTCCATGCGGCGACGGATGTCGGCCTCGGCCTCGTCGGCGTCGGCGTAGCGCTTCTGGATTTCGAAGGCGACCTCATTGGCGCCGCCGTGCTTGGGGCCGCGCAGGGCGCCGATGGCCCCGGCGATGCAGGAGAACATGTCCGATCCGGTCCCGGCGATGACGCGGGCAGTGAAGGTCGAAGCGTTGAACTCATGCTCGGCGTAGAGGATCAGCGAGGTGTGCATGGCCCGCACCCAGCCCTCGGAGGGCGGCGTGCCGTGCAGCAGGTGCAGGAAGTGGCCGCCGATGGAATCGTCGTCGGTCTCGACCTCGATGCGGCGGCCGTTCTGGCTGAAGTGATGCCAATAGAGCAGCATTGAGCCCAGCGAGGCCAGCAGGCGGTCGGCGATGTCGCGCGCGGCCGGGTGGTTGTGGTCGTGGGCCTCGGGCAGGGCGCAGCCCAGCGCCGAGACGCCGGTGCGCATGACGTCCATCGGGTGGGCGGCGGCGGGCACCGTCTCCAGCGCCGACTTCACCGCGGCGGGCAGGCCGCGCAGGGCCTTCAGCTTGGCCTTGTAGGCCTTCAGCTGAGCGGCGTTCGGCAGCGATCCGTGGATCAGCAGGTGGGCGATTTCCTCGAACTCGCTGGTCTCGGCGAAGTCGAGGATGTCATAGCCGCGATAGTGCAGGTCGTTGCCCGAACGGCCGACGGTGCACAGGCTGGTGTTGCCCGCCAGGACGCCGGACAGGGCGACGGACTTCTTCGGCTTCACGCCTTGGGCGAGAACGGGTTCGGTCATGGAATGCCTCTTCAGCAGTGAAGATCGGAACGGGATTCGATGGGGACGGGGCGGCCGTCGGCGTCGACGGCGACCATTTCAAAGCGGCCGCTGAGGGCCGGGCGCCGCGCGCCGGTCGCGAGGGTCTCGGCCACGCCCTCGACCTGAACGGTCAGGGACGAGCGGCCGACCCGGACGACGCGCGCCGACAGGTCCAGCAGTTCGCCGACGCGGACCGGGGTGTGGAAGTCGGCAGCCTCTGAGCGGGCCATGACGACGTCGCCGCGCGCCCTGCGGCTGGCGGCGACGAAGGCGGCCTTGGACAGCAGGGCCAGCCCTGCGCCTGCGAACAGGGCGCCGTAGTGGTTGGCCTGGTCCGGGAAGACCATCTCCGCAAAGCGGGTCTCTTCGTGGGGCGGCAGGGGCGGCGACGACATGGGGCCTCAGGGCGGCGGTGGATCCGCGTCGCCCTGAAATATTCACGCTTCCGCCCGCCGATTAAGGACTGAAAAAGCGGAAAACAGCCAAGCGGAAGATGCAAACCTGTAAAAGGTGCAAATCACCGCACTAAAGCCCCCGCCCGTTCAGCTGAAGGGATTGGGCTCTGTTTGCAGGCGATTTTACAGGTTTTGCGGATTTGCACCGCGGCGTTCACAAGTCTCCACCTTTTCAGCCGTTCACCTGATGCGGCGGGGGGCGGATAAGGGCCGCCATGTCTGCGCATGGGGATGCGGCGCCCGGTTTCGTCCGGCGCCCGGCCTTTCCCTGTCGCGGCCTCATGCGAGCAGGGACATCCGCGCCGATGAATACCGATTACCGCAGGCGGCTGCTGGGCACGCCCTTCGACTATTTCGACACGCGCGCCGCCGTCCACGCCATCCAGCCGGGCGCCTATGACCGTCTGCCCTATGTGTCGCGAGTGCTGGCCGAGCAGCTGGTGCGCCGCTGCGATCCCGATCAGCTGACCGACGCCCTGACCCAGATCGTCGAGGGGCGGCGCGATATGGACTTCCCCTGGTATCCGGCGCGCGTGGTCTGTCACGACATTCTGGGTCAGACGGCGCTGGTCGATCTGGCGGGCCTGCGCGACGCCATCGCCCAGCAGGGCGGCGATCCGGCCAAGGTCAATCCGGTGGTGCCGACCCAGTTGATCGTCGACCATTCGCTGGCGGTCGAGCATGGCGGCTTTGACCCTGACGCCTTTGAAAAGAACCGCGCGGTCGAGGATCGCCGAAATGAGGACCGCTTCCACTTCATCGAATGGAGCAAGCGCGCCTTCGAGAACGTCGACGTCATCCCCGCGGGCAACGGCATCATGCACCAGATCAATCTGGAGAAGATGTCGCCGGTGGTTCAGGTGCGCGACGGCGTGGCCTTCCCCGACACCTGCGTCGGCACCGACAGCCACACGCCGCACGTCGATGCTCTGGGCGTCATCGCCGTCGGCGTCGGCGGGCTGGAGGCCGAGACGGTCATGCTGGGCCGCGCCTCGATGATGCGCCTGCCGGACATTGTGGGCGTCAGGCTGACCGGACGACGCGCGCCGGGCATCACGGCGACCGACATCGTCCTGGCCCTGACCGAGTTTCTGCGCGGGCAGAAGGTGGTCGGCGCCTGGCTGGAGTTCTTCGGCGAGGGCGCCGACAGCCTGTCGATCGGCGACCGGGCGACCATCTCCAACATGTGCCCGGAATACGGGGCGACGGCGGCGATGTTTTATATTGACCAGCAGACGCTCGACTATCTGAAGCTGACGGGCCGCGAGCCGGATCAGGTGGCGCTGGTCGAGACCTACGCCCGCACGACCGGCCTGTGGGGCGAGGCGCTGAAGACCGCCGAATATGGGCGGGTGCTGGCGTTCGACCTGTCCAGCGTCGAGCGGAACCTGGCCGGGCCGTCCAACCCGCACCGGCGCCTGCCCACATCCGCCCTAAAGGAGCGCGGCGTCGCTGTCGGACTGGCCGAGGCGCAGGCCGAGGAACGCGATGGCCTGCTGCCCGACGGCGCGGTCATCATCGCCGCCATCACCAGCTGCACCAACACCTCCAACCCGCGCAACGTCGTGGCGGCGGGCCTGCTGGCCAAGAAGGCCAATGCGCTGGGCCTGACGCGCAAGCCGTGGGTCAAGTCGTCCTTCGCGCCGGGATCGAAGGTGGCGCGCCTCTATCTTGAAGAAGCGGGCCTGCTTTCGGAGCTGGAGGCGCTGGGGTTCGGCATCGTCGCCTTCGCCTGCACCACCTGCAACGGCATGTCCGGCGCCCTCGATCCGGCCATCCAACAGGAGATCATCGACCGCGACCTCTATTCCACCGCTGTCCTGTCGGGGAACCGCAACTTCGACGGCCGCATCCACCCCTACGCCAAACAGGCCTTCCTCGCCTCGCCGCCGCTGGTGGTGGCCTATGCGCTGGCCGGGACGGTGCGGTTCGATATCGAGCAGGACGTGCTGGGGGTGGTCGACGGCCGCGAAATCCGCCTGAAGGACCTGTGGCCCTCGGACGAGGAGATCGACGCCGTGGTCGCCGCCTCGGTTAGGCCGGAGCAGTTCCGCGCCGTCTATGAGCCGATGTTCGGCGCGCGTCGCGGCGGCGGGGTCAGCGTCAGCCCCCTGTATGACTGGCGCCCGCAGTCGACCTATATCCGCCGACCGCCCTATTGGGACACCGAAGGGGTCGGCGCCCTGTCCGCCAATCCGCGTACCCTGACAGGAATGCGGCCGCTGGCGATCCTGCCGGACAACATCACCACAGACCACCTGTCGCCGTCCAACGCCATCCTGCCCACTTCGGCGGCGGGGGAGTATCTGACACGGATGGGCGTGCCGGAGGAAGACTACAACTCCTACGCCACGCATCGGGGCGATCACCTGACCGCCATGCGCGCCACCTTCGCCAACCCGCAGCTGCTCAATGAAATGGCCGTGGTGGATGGGGCGGTGAAGAAGGGCTCCCTGACGCGGGTCGAGCCGGACGGCGAGGTCATGCGGATGTGGGAAGCGATCGAGACCTATCTGGACCGCCGCCAGCCGCTGATCATCATCGCGGGCGCCGATTATGGGCAGGGCTCGTCGCGCGACTGGGCGGCCAAGGGCGTGCGGCTGGCAGGCGTCGAAGCCATCGTCGCCGAGGGGTTCGAGCGCATCCACCGCACCAATCTGATCGGCATGGGCGTGCTGCCGCTGGAGTTCAAGCCGGGCGTCACGCGCCTGACGCTGGGGCTGGATGGGACGGAGGCGTTCGACGTCACGGGCGAGCGTCGCCCCGGCGCCGACCTGACGCTGAGGATTCATCGCGCGACCGGCGAGACGGTCGAGCTGCCCGTCACCTGTCGTCTGGACACGGCCGAAGAGGTGCTGATCTATGAGGCGGGCGGCGTGTTGCAGCGCTTCGCCCAGGACTTCCTCGCCGCCCGGACGGAGGCCGCCTGAATGTCGCAACAGGCCCAGATCGCCATTCCCGCGATCTATATGCGCGGCGGCACGTCCAAGGGGGTCTTCTTCCGGCTGGAAGACCTGCCCGAGGCGTGCCGCGTTCCGGGCCGCGCCCGCGACCGCCTGTTTCAGCGCGTGATCGGCAGCCCCGACCCCTATGGCAAGCATACCGACGGCATGGGCGGGGCGACGTCCAGCACCAGCAAATGCGTGATCATCTCGCCCAGCGCGCGGCCCGATCACGACGTCGACTATCTGTATGGGCAGGTGTCGATCGACACGGACTTCGTCGACTGGTCAGGCAACTGCGGCAACCTGTCGACGGCGGCCGGGGCTTTCGCCATCCATGCGGGCTATGTCCCGGTCGGGTCGGACGGAGTGCGCGTCGTGCGCATCTGGCAGGCCAATATCGGCAAGACCATCGTCGCCTATGTGCCGGTCGCGGACGGCCGGGTGCAGGAGACGGGCGACTTTGAACTGGACGGCGTGACCTTCCCCGCCGCCGAGATCGTGCTGGAGTTCCTCGACCCCGCCGATGAGGGCGAGGATGGCGGCGCCATGTTCCCGACCGGCAACCTCATCGACGAACTGGACGTGCCGGAGGCGCTGGTCGCCGGCGGCAGGCTGAAGGCCACCCTGATCAATGCGGGCATCCCGACCATCTTCGTCAATGCGGCGGACCTCGGCTATTCGGGGACGGAGCTGCAGGGCGCGATCAACGACGATCCGGCGGCGCTGAAACGGCTGGAGGCCCTGCGCGCCATCGGCGCCGTGCGCATGGGGCTGATCGGCTCGGTCGAGGAAGCGGCGCGGCGTCAGCACACGCCCAAGATCGCCTTCGTCGCCCCGCCCGCGGACCATGTGACATCCAGCGGCAAGACCGTCGCGGCGGGCGAGATCGACCTGCTGGTCCGCGCCCTGTCGATGGGAAAACTGCATCACGCCATGATGGGGACGGCGGCGGTGGCCATCGGGGCGGCAGCGGCCGTGCCGGGGACCCTGGTCAATCTGGCGGCCGGAGGCGGCGCGCGTCGCTCGGTCCGCTTCGGCCATCCGTCGGGCGCGCTGACGGTCGGCGCCGAGGCGCAACAGATCGAGGGCGTCTGGACGGTGGCCAAGGCGATCATGAGCCGCAGCGCGCGCCGTCTGATGGAAGGCCGCGTCCTGGTTCCGGCCGGGTCGTTCGAGGCTGCGGACTGACTTTCTTGCGCGGCCAGGATGTTTGCAATATTTACATAAACTGCTGATTGCGCACGGTTTATCGTGCAAATATTGCCAATAGCGCCCGTTCGATCTGTAAAAGTTGCAAAATATATGAGCAAGACCTTCATGGGGGTGCGGCTGCGTCGGTTGCGCGAGGAGCGCGGCCTGACCCAGACGGCGGTCGCGCGGGCCCTGGATATCTCCAACTCCTATCTGAGCCAGATCGAGCAGAACCAGCGCCCCCTGACGGTGCCCCTGCTGCTGAAGCTGAACGCCGTCTTCGGCGTCGACGTGCAGTTCTTTTCCGAGGACGAAGAGGGGCGGTTGATCTCGGATGTGCGCGACGCGCTGGCGGACGGCGGCGATGAGCCGATCTCGACCGTCGAACTGCGGGAACTGGCGCTCAACATGCCCGCCGTGGGGCGCGCCCTGGTCTCCCTGCATCGCAAGGCGCGCCAGAGCGCCGAGCGCGCCGAGATCATGGCCCTGCGGCTGGGCGAAGATGCGGCGCGAGAGGCCCCCGCCCGCATGCCGTTCGAACAGGTGCGCGACTTCTTCTACGCGCGCCGCAACCACGTGGCCGAGTTGGATGAGGCGGCCGAGCGGCTCTATGCGGCGGCGGGGCTGGCGCCGCGACAGATACGGCCCGGTCTGGCCGCCTGGCTGGCGGAGAAGCACGGCGTCCGCGTGATCTTCGACGAGACGGACGAGGCCCAGCGCCGCTACGACGGGCCGAACCGGACGCTGTATGTCTCGGACTTCAGCAAACAGGGTCGGCAGGCGTTTCAGATGGCGCTGCAACTCGCCTTTCTGGAAGCAGGCGACCTGATCGAAAGCCTGATCGACGCCGCCCTGCTGGAAGAGCGCGAAACCCGCGATCTGTTGCGCATCGGCCTGGCCCAGTACTTCGCCGGGGCGCTGCTCCTTCCCTATGGCGACTTCCTGCGGCAGGCCGAGGTTTACGGCTATGACATCGACCGGCTGGGGCGGCATTTCGGCGTCGGGTTCGAGACGGTCTGCCATCGCCTGTCGACCCTGCAGAGACCCGGCGCCCTGGGCGTGCCCTTCTTCTTCGTCCGCGTGGACCGCGCCGGGAATATCTCCAAGCGCCAGTCGGCCACGGACTTCCACTTCTCGCGCGTCGGCGGTTCTTGCCCGCTGTGGAACGTCTATGAGGCCTTCGTCCAGCCGGGGCGGGTGCTGACCCAGATGGCCCAGATGCCGGACGGGCGCACCTACCTGTGGATCGCCCGTACTGTCGGTAGTCCGGGGCCGGTGTACGGCGCGCCGGGCAAGACGTTCGCGATTGGACTGGGCTGCGACATCCGTCACGCAGAGCGGCTGGTCTATTCGCAGGGGCTGAACCTGTCCGATCAGGCCGCCGCCACCCCAATCGGCGCCGGGTGCAAGATCTGCGAGCGCCCGGCATGCCCGCAGCGCGCCTTCCCCTTCATCGGCCGCGCCCTGCAGATCGACATGGATCGCAGCGCCTCAACGCCCTATCCGACGGCGGCGGCGACCTGAATCAGATAGCAATAACGATATAAAGATATCCTTATATCGTTATTGACTTCGGCGGCGACCGTGGCATTTTCCCGTCGTCGTGGTTCTGCGCGCGGTCTTCGGACTGTGTGGAGCTAAGAGGGAAGCCGGTGAGACTGCGGTCGATGCCGGCGCTGCCCCCGCAACTGTGAGCGGCGAGTCGAAGGTCCATTTCGCGTCACTGGAGGTCCGCTTCCGGGAAGGCCGGACCGGAGGCGATGACCCGTGAGCCAGGAGACCTGCCGCGACAGATAACGTCCTCTGACGGGGTGTCGGTCAGGCCGCATGAGCGCCGCGAGGGGACGATTCCGCGCGGGCGGTCGCGCGTCCCTGTCCGCTGTCCCGTCACAGCATAACGGCAGAGACTATGCTCAGCAGCGAATTCACCTTCAGCATCAAGCGCACCTCGCTCGACGAGGACTATGTTCCTGCCGAAAACACGCGCATCACCACCAACTTCGCGAATCTGGCGCGAGGGGAGAGCCGTCAGGAGAACCTGCGCAACACGCTGAGGATGATCGACAACCGGTTTAACTCGTTGGCGCACAACGATAATCCGAAGGGCGATCGTTACGCGGTCGAACTCCAGATCGTCTCCGTGGAGATGAGCCTTGCTCCCGGCGAGGGGGCGGACAGCTTCCCGCTGATCGAAATCCTGCAGACGACGATTGTCGATCAGCAGACCGGCGAGCGGATCGACGGGATCGTGGGGAACAACTTCTCCTCCTACGTGCGCGACTACGACTTCAGCGTGGTTCTGCCTGAGCATATGAAGAGCCACCCCGGCGCCGGAGCTCCGGAAGGGTTCGGCGATCTGCATGGAAAGCTGTTCAGGCACTTCCTGACGTCAAGCGCCTACAAGGAAAACTTCCGCAAGCCGCCGGTCATCTGTCTGAGCGTGTCGAGCAACAAGACCTATCACCGGACCGGGAACGAGCATCCTGTGCTCGGTTTCGAATATGAGAATGACGAGTTCTCGCCGACCGACCAGTATTTCGCGAAGATGGGGATGAAGGTCCGTTACTTCATGCCCAAGGGCAGCGTGGCGCCGTTCGCCTTCTATCACATCGGCGACCTGACGGCGGACTACACCGACCTGGAACTGGTCAGCACGATCAGCACCATGGAGACCTTCCAGAAGATCTATCGACCCGAGATCTACAACGCCAACTCGCCGGCGACCGAACACTATCAGCCCAGCCTGAAGTATCAGGACTACTCCCTGACCCGCATCGTCTACGACCGCGAAGAGCGCAGCCGATTGGCCGTCGAACAGGGCAAGTTCGTCGAAGAACGCTTCATCAAGCCGTACCGCGACGTCCTCGACCAATGGTCCGCCACCTTCGCCGCCTGAACAGTTTCTCCGTACAAAAGTCCTCCATCATGAAAACACTGTTGCCCACCTCGACCGCCGGCAGCCTGCCCAAACCCGTCTGGCTGGCCGAACCTGAAACCCTCTGGTCGCCCTGGAAACTGGAAGGCGAAGACCTGATCGAAGCCAAGCGGGACGCGCTGCGGCTGTCTCTGGACGATCAGCGCCGGGCCGGCATCGATATCGTCAGCGACGGCGAACAGACCCGCCAGCATTTCGTCACGACCTTCATCGAGCACCTGGAGGGCGTGGACTTCGAGAACCGCAAGACGATGCGCATCCGCAATCGCTATGACGCCAGCGTGCCGGTGGTCGTGGGCGCTGTCAGCCGACCGAAGTCGGTCTTCGTCGAGGACGCTGAATACCTTCGCGGGTTGACCGACCAGCCGATCAAATGGGCGCTGCCGGGGCCGATGACCATGATCGACACCCTCTACGACGACCACTACGGCAGCCGCGAAAAACTGGCCTGGGAGTTCGCCAAAATCCTCAATGAGGAGGCGCGAGAACTGGAGGCGGCCGGCGTCGACATCGTGCAGTTCGACGAGCCCGCCTTCAACGTCTTCTTCGACGAGGTCAACGACTGGGGCGTCGCCACTCTGGAGAAGGCGGCCGAGGGGCTTCGTTGCGAAACCGCCGTCCACATCTGCTACGGCTACGGCATCAAGGCCAACACCGACTGGAAGAAGACGCTCGGTTCCGAATGGCGGCAGTATGAGGAGGCCTTCCCCAAGCTGCAGACCTCCAGCATCGACATCATCTCTCTGGAAGCCCAGAATTCGCGCGTGCCGATGGATCTGATCGAACTGATCCGGGGCAAGAAGGTCATGGTCGGGGCCATCGACGTGGCGACCGACACGATCGAGACCCCGGAGGCGGTCGCCGACACCCTGCGAAAGGCGCTCCAGTTCGTGGACGCCGACAAACTCTATCCCGCCACCAATTGCGGCATGGCGCCCCTGTCTCGCGGGGTGGCCCAGGGCAAACTGGAAGCCCTGAGCGCCGGGGCCGAGATCGTCCGGAAAGAACTGTCGGCCTAGGGCCGTTAATGCTTGGGGGCCGCGCCGCGCGGCGCCGACCCATGCGCGAGGTTGATATCGCGATGGGCCGACGTGCGGGCAGCGTGGCGGACCGCCTTGATCAGTATTCGACATCCTCCGGCCGACGACGTTTCACGGCCCTGGCCGCAAAGGTGGGCAGGACCAGCAGCGTCAGGGCTGTGGCGGTCAACAGGCCGCCGATGACCACGGTGGCCAGCGGTTTCTGAACCTCGGCCCCGGCCCCGGTGGCGATGGCCATGGGGATGAAGCCGACGATGGCGACCAGCGCCGTGGTCAGCACCGCGCGCAGACGACTGAAGGCGCCGAGCAGGGCGGCGTCATGCGGCGTTTGGCCCGCCTGCAACCGCTCGCGGATCGCCTGCATCAGCACCAGTCCGTTCAGGGTCGCGACGCCGGACACAGCGATGAAGCCGACCGCCGCCGAGACCGAGAAGGGCATCCCCCGCAGCAACAGCGACAGCGCCCCGCCGACCAGCGCCAGCGGCACGCAGGCGAACACCAGCCCTGCCTCCGCGAACGACCCCAACGCCATGAACAGCAGGATGCCGATC